>NZ_CANTKB010000011.1 GCF_947654165.1 uncultured Blautia sp. | reverse complement strand
ACAACGAGAACAGAGATAATCGTCAGGGAGGCCGCTTCAACAACGAGAACAGAGACAATCGTCAGGGGGGCCGCTTCAATAACGAGAACAGAGATAATCGTCAGGGAGGCCGCTTCAACAACGAGAACAGAGATAATCGTCAGGGAGGCCGCTTCAACAACGAGAACAGAGACAATCGTCAGGGGGGCCGCTTCAATAACGAGAACAGAGATAATCGTCAGGGAGGCCGCTTCAACAACGAGAACAGAGATAATCGTCAGGGAGGCCGCTTCAACAACGAGAACAGAGATAATCGTCAGGGAGGCCGCTTCAATAACGAGAACAGAGACAATCGCCAGGGAGGCCGTTTCAATAATGGCGACAATCGTCAGGGGGATCGTCCAAATAATCGTTTTGGCAACAGAAACGAAGGCAGAGGCGGAGATTCCAGAAGAGATCAGGGAGCAAAATTTGATACTCCGAACCTGGAATTCGTAGAAAAAGACAGCCGTAAGGCAAACAGAGAAAATAAGAAAAAAGACAACAGAAGAGATGAGTACCAGAATCAGGGAAAGCGTCCAAATCAGGGCGGACGTCGTCAGACTCAGAAAATTCCGAAAGCGATGCAGCTTCAAAAACCTGTTTCTCATCCAAAGGAAGAGAAAAAAGAAGAAGTAAAAGAAATTACACTTCCGGAAAAAATGACCATCAAAGAGCTGGCAGATAAAATGAAAATGCAGCCTTCTGTGATCATTAAAAAACTGTTTATGGAAGGTGTGATGGTTACCGTAAACCATGAGATTGATTTCGAAAAAGCACAGGAAATCGCTATGGATTACGATATCATTGCAGAGCAGGAAGAAAAAGTAGATGTTATCGAAGAACTTTTAAGAGAAGAAGAAGAACCGGAAGACAGCTTAATGACCAGACCACCGGTTGTCTGTGTTATGGGGCATGTTGACCATGGTAAGACATCACTTCTTGACTATATCAGAAAGAGCCATGTGACAGACAGAGAAGCCGGCGGAATCACACAGCATATCGGTGCTTACATGGTAAATGTAGACGGACAGAAGATCACATTCCTGGATACACCGGGACATGAAGCATTTACCGCTATGCGTATGCGTGGAGCAAATGCTACAGATATCGCAATCCTGGTAGTAGCAGCAGATGATGGTGTCATGCCGCAGACAGTAGAAGCGATCAACCACGCAAAGGCAGCAGGAGTAGAGATCATTGTTGCTATCAATAAGATTGATAAGCCAAGTGCAAATATCGAAAGAGTAAAACAGGAATTGTCAGAGTATGAACTGATTCCGGAAGACTGGGGCGGAAGCACCGTGTTTGCACCTGTTTCTGCACATACAGGAGAAGGAATTGATAATCTTCTGGAAATGATTCTTCTGACAGCAGAAGTTTGCGAATTAAAGGCAAATCCAAACAGAAAAGCAAGAGGTCTTGTGATCGAGGCTGAGCTGGACAAAGGAAAAGGACCGGTTGCTACAATCTTAGTACAAAAAGGTACACTTCATGTAGGAGATTTCATTGCAGCAGGTGCATGTTCCGGTAAAGTCCGTGCCATGATCGACGATAAGGGAAGAAAAGTAAAAGAAGCAGGCCCGTCTACTCCGGTAGAGATTCTTGGTCTGAGCGATGTTCCAAATGCAGGAGAGATCCTGGTAGTAACAGACAACGATAAAGAGGCGAAAAACTTTGCTGCTACCTTTATTTCAGAGAATAAGAACAGACTTCTGGAAGAGACAAAAGCGAAGATGTCTCTGGATGACTTGTTCAGCCAGATTCAGGCAGGTAACCTGAAAGAACTGCCTCTGATCGTTAAAGCAGATGTTCAGGGTTCTGTAGAAGCCGTAAAACAGAGTCTTGTGAAGCTGTCCAATGAAGAAGTAGTTGTTAAGGTGATCCACGGCGGTGTTGGTGCGATCAATGAGTCGGATGTTACCTTGGCAAGTGCATCCAATGCCATCATCATCGGATTTAACGTACGTCCTGATGCAACTGCAAAATCTATTGCAGAGCAGGAAGGCGTAGACCTTCGCCTGTACAGAGTCATCTATCAGGCTATCGAAGATGTGGAAGCAGCAATGAAGGGTATGCTTGACCCGATCTACGAAGAAAAAGTAATCGGTCATGCAGAAGTGCGTCAGATCTTTAAGGCTTCCGGTGTAGGAAACATTGCAGGTTCTTATGTTTTAGACGGTGTATTCCAGAGAAACTGCAAGGTTCGTATTACCAGAGAGGGAGAGCAGATCTTCGAAGGTGCTCTGGCTTCCCTGAAACGTTTTAAAGACGATGTAAAAGAAGTAAAAGCAGGATATGAGTGTGGTCTTGTATTTGAAGATTTCAATGATATCAAAGAAGAAGACCGTGTAGAAGCATATACAATGGTAGAAGTTCCGAGATAGGAACAGACAGAGAGGGATAGCATGAGAAAAAACAGTATTAAAAATACCCGGGTCAACGCAGAAGTTCAGCATGAACTGGCAAATCTGATCCGGGAAGGCATTAAAGATCCCCGCATACATCCCATGACCTCTGTAACAGGTGTGGAGGTTGCGCCGGATTTAAAGACATGCAGAGCGTATATCAGTGTTTTAGGGGATGATGAGGCGAAGAAAAATACCATTGCCGGATTAAAAAATGCGGAAGGGTATATTCGCAGACAGCTTGCAAAAAGCATTAACCTGAGAAATACTCCTGAAATTCGTTTCATCTTAGACGAATCCATTGAGTATGGCGTTACCATGTCAAAGTTGATTGACCAGGTCACCAGAAAAGAGGAGGTGCAGGAAGATGGAGAAGATAACCAATGAGTTAACAGGAATCAGCAGCGTTGCCATTGCCGGACATGTGCGTCCGGATGGTGACTGCGTCGGATCCTGTATGGGACTGTATCTTTATTTAAAAGAAAATCACCCGGAATTATCCGTAGAGGTATATCTGGAGCAGCCGGGAGATCATTTTTCTTATATCCGCAGTTTTGAGGAAATCAAGACCGTATATCCTCAGGGAAAAGTATATGATCTGTTTATTACTCTGGATGTCAGTGACAAAAACCGCATCGGGGTAGCAATGGAAGGATACGAAAATGCAAAGAAGCGGATTTGTATTGATCATCATATCAGCAACCGCAGACTTGGGGATGTCAATGAAATACGTCCGGACGCAAGCTCTACCTGTGAAGTGTTGTACACACTTCTGGAAGAAGAACATATCTCAGAAGCTGTGGCAGAAGCAATTTACACGGGAATTGTCCATGATACCGGGGTATTTCAGTATTCCTGTACTTCTCCGGAGACGATGCGGATCGCAGCAAAGCTGATGGAGAAAGGAATTCCTTTTTCACAGATTATTGATCATTCTTTCTATGAAAAAACTTATGTACAGAATCAGATTCTGGGCAGATGCCTGATGGAAAGTATTTTGATCATGGATGGAAGATGCATCATCGGTGTTGTAAAAAAGAAGATGATGGATTTTTACCATGTAGAGCCAAAAGATTTAGATGGGATTGTTCAGCAGCTCCGTGTGACAAAAGGCGTGGAAGTAGCCATTTTCATTTATGAAGTGAAGCCGCAGGAGTTTAAAGTGAGCCTTCGTTCTACAGGAAAAGTAAACGTAAACGAAGTGGCATCTTATTTTGGCGGCGGCGGTCATGTGCTGGCAGCGGGCTGCACCTTCCATGGTTCGGTTTATGATGTCATCAATAATCTGCTGGAAGTGATAGAAAAACAATTACCGGAAGAGTGTGAAGCCTAAATGATAAACGGAATTATCAATGTATATAAAGAAAAAGGTTATACATCCCATGATGTAGTAGCAAAACTCAGAGGAATTCTGAAACAGAAAAAAATCGGTCATACAGGAACGCTGGATCCGGACGCAGAAGGTGTGCTTCCGGTCTGTCTTGGCAAGGGAACGAAGCTGTGTTCCCTGCTGACAGACAAGCGGAAAACATATGAGGCAGTGCTGCATCTTGGAATCGAGACAGATACACAGGATATCACGGGACAGATTCTGAACGAACATCCGGTTCTGTGTTCAGAAGAAGAGGTAAGAGCCTGTATCAAAAGCTTTTTGGGCGATCAGATGCAGGTACCTCCCATGTATTCTGCTTTAAAAGTCCAGGGAAAGAAATTATATGAGCTGGCAAGAGAAGGAATAGAAGTCGAAAGAAAGGCAAGGCCGGTGACTTTTTATGAAATACAGATCCGGTCCGTATCCCTTCCCTATGTTGTCTTTTCTGTGACATGCTCCAAGGGAACTTACATACGTACCCTTTGTCACGATATTGGCCGGAAACTTGGCTGCGGTGGCTGTATGGAAAAGCTTTTGAGAACCAGAGTGGAGCGGTTTGACATTCAGGACAGTTTAAAACTTTCCCAGATAGAAAGTCTGGTACAGGAAGACCGTATCATGGAGCACGTCCTTTCTGTGGAAGATATGTTTGGAGAAATCCCTGTATATAGGGCAGAGGCAGATTTTGACAAGCTGCTCCAGAACGGAAACCCTGTTCCATGTAAGGAGAAAAAACCAGCGGAGCGTGTACGGATGTATACAAGTACCGGTGTTTTTATAGGACTCTACCGATATAGAGAGGAAAAACAGCAGTACAAGCCGGAGACGATTTTCTGCACCCCGGAAGATTTCCGGCAGAAAGAGGAGAAGTTATGATTTATACGACAGAGATTCCTCATTTAAAAGCCCCCTTTCGAAGTGCAGTCACCCTGGGAAAATTTGATGGTCTGCATCGGGGACATCAGAAATTGATTCAGTGTATTCTGGAGCATAAAAAAGAAAATTGTAAGACCGTAATCTTTACGTTTGATGTTCCGCCAAGAAACCATATGCTGCACACTCCGCCAAAATTTTTACTGACCTATGAGGAACGGAGAGAACTGGCGGAAAGTTTTGGAACAGACATTCTTGCAGAGTGTCCTTTTACTGATGAACTGATGCATATGGAGCCGGAACAGTTTGTAAAGGAGTATCTTGTAGACAGACTTCATGCGGAGTTTATAGCAGTAGGACCTGATTTCAGGTTTGGCTATGGGCGAAGGGGGACTCCGCAAATGTTGTCTGAGCTTGGAAAAGTTTACGATTTCCAGGTGACAATTCTGGAAAAAGAAAAAGATGGAGAGAGGGATATCAGCAGTACCTATGTGCGGGAAGAACTGGAACAGGGAAATATCGAAAAAGTAAATCATCTGCTGGGATACACGTATTTTACCAGAGGTGAGATTGTTCATGGAAGGCAGCTTGGAAGGACAATCGGGATCCCCACGGCAAACCTCATCCCTCCGGATATAAAGAAACTTCCGCCCAATGGGGTCTATATCACAGAATCTTTGATAGGAGACAGGCTTTACCAGGGAGTGACCAACGTAGGATATAAACCTACGGTCAAGGAAAACTTTCTGGGAGTAGAAACTTATCTGTTCTCCTGTAATGAGGATCTGTATGGACAAGAGGCAGAAGTTCGATTTTATCATTATTTACGACCGGAAACAAAATTTGCAGCTTTGGAAGAATTGAAGCAGCAGCTTAACAAGGATGTAGAAAATAGTTTGGCCATTTTATCACGAAGGAGAAGAAAATGAGTATAGAAAACGTATTGTCGCTGATTGGCGGACTTGGATTATTTTTATACGGAATGACCGTAATGAGTGACAGCATTGAGAAGGCAGCAGGAGCGAAAATGAGAGGATTTCTTGCTTTCTTTACCAAAAACAGATTCATTGGAATGTTGTTTGGAATGTTGTTCTGTGCGATTGTACAGTCTTCCAGTGCTACGACGGTTATGGTTGTCAGTTTTGTAAATGCAGGGCTTATGAACCTTGTACAGGCAGCCGGAATTATTATGGGTGCCAATGTAGGTACTACGATCACCTCCCAGTTGGTTGCTTTCAATCTGTCTCAGGCAGCCCCTGTATTTCTTATTTGCGGTGTGATTGTTACCATGTTCTGCAAAAATAATAAGATTAAGCAGATTGGAGAAGTTGTATTAGGATTTGGTGTGCTTTTCATGGGTCTGTCTCTTATGTCAGGAAGCATGGAGGGGATGAAAGAATCTCCCTTTGTAGTGAATCTGCTTGCAGGACTGACGAATCCGTTTCTTGGAATTTTGATTGGATTTATTGTCACAGCGATTATCCAGAGTTCTTCCGTTACCGTCAGTATTGTTCTTCTGATGGCTCAGCAGGGATTGCTTCCTCTTTGGATCTGCTTTTATATTATCCTGGGATGTAACATCGGCTCCTGTACAACAGCACTTCTGGCAAGTGTCAGCGGAAATAAGGATGCAAAGCGTGCAGCTATGATTCATTTCCTGTTTAATGTGATAGGAACCGTTGTGATCGCTGTGATCCTGCTGCTTGGCGAACCTGTGATTGAAGCAGGAATCCTTAGAATTTCAGGAAATAATATCGGAAGATCTGTGGCAAATGCCCATACATTCTTCAAAGTATTCCAGTTGTGCATCTTATTCCCATTTGCAAAGGGACTGGTAAAACTTACTTATCTCTTTGTTCCGGAGAGAGAGCAGCAAGAGAAAAAGGAAGGATTCCAGATGGAATATATTGGACCTACCAGCGTATTTTCACCAAGTACGGCAGTGGTAGAGGTTACCAAAGAACTGGAACGTATGGCACATATGGCGGTTACCAACCTTACCAGAGCTATGAATGCCCTTATTACCCTGGATGAAAAAGAGATTCAGGAAGTATATGACACAGAGAAAAACATTAATTTTATGAATCATGCCATTACCAATTACCTGGTAAGTATCAATCAGAGCACACTGCCCATTGATGATATTAAAAATATTGGCGGACTCTTCCATGTAGTAAATGATATTGAAAGAATCGGTGACCATGCAGAGAATGTAGCTGATTCAGCAGTGACCAGAAAAGAAAAAAATATTCAGTTCAGCCAGGAAGCCCAGAGAGAGCTTGCTAAAATGCTGGACAATGTCATTAAGATCATGACTTATTCTATTAGTATGTTCTCAAACAATAACAGAGAACATTTACAGGAAATCCTTGAGCTTGAAGACACCATTGACCAGATGGAGCGTGATATCCAGGAATCCCATGTACAGCGTCTGACAAAGAATCAGTGTACACCGGAAGCCGGAATGATCTTTTCAGATTTGATTTCCGGGCTGGAGAGAGTTGCCGACCATGCAACAAACATTGCATTTTCGATTCTGGATGAGGAACCGGAGGATAAATAGAGAAAATAGCAGAGCACTCGTTGATTTTTTCTCTTTACAAGCCATTCTCCTTGTGTTATACTCAAAACGTTGAGAACAGCCATGGTTCAGAAATAGGAATCTCCAACCATTTCTTAATCATCGGCGATTTCCAGTTTTTATTATTATTTATATTATATGGAGGAAACAAACATGATTTCTAAAGAAAAGAAACAGGCGATTATGGCAGAATATGCAAGAACACCAGGTGATACAGGTTCACCGGAAGTTCAGGTTGCTGTTTTAACAGCTAGAATCCAGGAACTGACAGAGCACTTGAAAGTAAATCACAAAGACCATCACTCAAGAAGAGGTCTTTTGAAAATGGTAGGTCAGAGACGTGGCTTACTTGCATATCTGAAGAAAACTGATATTGAAAGATACCGTGCTTTAATTGAGCGTTTAGGTCTTAGAAAATAATCAGAACCAGGTGACGGGGCGGGAACATTTCCGCCCTGTTTTCACGCAAAAGGTGTTTTTTCAGGCTGAAAAAACAGCATTCAGAGACAGCATAGGAATTCTGACACCGAGACCACTGAAAAGTATATGTTTCCATAAAAGAAAGAAAGGTATGTTTTTCAGTTGTTTCGGACAGAAAAAAGCTGCTGTTTTCAAAATAGTATCCAAAACGAAAAGGAGAAAAAATATGTACAAGAGTTTTTCAATGAACCTGGCAGGCAGAACCCTGACCGTAGATATCGGACGTGTGGCAAAACAGGCAAACGGTGCAGCATTTATGCATTACGGAGACACTACACTTCTGTGTACCGCAACAGCATCCGATAAACCAAGAGAAGGAATTGACTTCTTCCCATTAAGTGTAGAATATGAAGAAAAAATGTATGCAGTAGGAAAAATCCCGGGAGGATTCAATAAGAGAGAAGGAAAAGCAAGCGAACATGCGATTCTGACATCCCGTGTAATTGACCGTCCTATGCGTCCGCTGTTCCCAAAAGATTACAGAAATGATGTAACTTTAAATAATATGGTTATGGCAGTAGATCCGGAATGCAATCCGGAAGTAGTTGCCATGATCGGTTCTTCTATTGCTACCTGTGTTTCTGATATTCCTTTTGACGGACCATGTGCAGCAACACAGATTGGTATGGTAAACGGAGAATTCGTCGTAAATCCATCTCTGGCACAGAAAGAAATTTCTGACCTGCAGCTTACGGTTGCATCTACAAGAGAAAAAGTAATCATGATCGAAGCTGGTGCCAATGAGATTCCGGAAGATAAGATGATTGAAGCAATCTTCAAGGCTCATGAAGTAAACCAGGAAATCATTGCATTTATTGATACTATTGTTGCAGAATGCGGAAAAGAAAAACATGCTTATGAAAGCTGTGCAGTTCCGGAAGAATTATTTGCAGCAATGAAAGAAATCGTAACTCCAGAAGAAATGGAAGAAGCTGTTTTCACAGATGAAAAACAGGTTCGTGAAGAAAATATCCGCCAGATTACAGAAAAACTGGAAGAGGCATTTGCAGAAAATGAAGAATGGCTTGCAGTTCTCGGAGAAGCTGTTTATCAGTATCAGAAGAAAACCGTTCGTAAAATGATTTTAAAAGATCATAAACGTCCGGATGGAAGAGCGATCACACAGATTCGTCCGCTGGCTGCGGAAACAGACATTGTACCAAGAGTACATGGTTCTGCTATGTTCACAAGAGGACAGACACAGATCTGTACCATCACAACACTGGCTCCATTATCAGAAGCACAGAGACTGGACGGACTGGATGAGTTCGAGGTCAGCAAACGTTATATGCATCATTATAACTTCCCATCTTACTCTGTAGGAGAGACAAAACCTTCCAGAGGACCGGGACGCCGTGAAATCGGACATGGTGCATTGGCAGAGAGAGCTTTAGTCCCGGTGATTCCGGGAGTAGAAGAATTCCCATATGCAATCCGTACAGTATCTGAGACCTTTGAATCCAATGGTTCTACTTCTCAGGCAAGTATCTGTGCATCTACCATGTCCCTCATGGCAGCAGGTGTTCCGATTAAAAAACCGGTAGCCGGTATTTCCTGTGGTCTGGTAACAGGTGAGACCGATGATGATTATCTGGTACTTACAGATATCCAGGGTCTGGAAGATTTCTTTGGTGATATGGACTTCAAGGTTGCAGGTACACACGACGGTATTACTGCAATCCAGATGGATATTAAGATTCATGGTCTTACAAGACAGATTATCGAAGAAGCAATTGCCAGAACAAAAGAAGCAAGAGAATACATCCTCACAGAAGTTATGGAAAAATGTATTGCCGAACCTCGTGAGACAGTAAGCAAATATGCTCCAAAGATTGTTCAGATTCAGATTGATCCTGAAAAGATCGGTGATGTAGTAGGTCAGAGAGGAAAGACCATCAATGCGATCATCGATGAAACAGGTGTAAAGATCGATATTGATGACAGCGGTGCAGTTTCTGTATGCGGTACAGATCAGCATATGATGGATAAGGCAATTGAATATATCAAAACCATTACTACAGATTTTGAAGAAGGACAGATTTTCACAGGAAAAGTAATCAGTATCAAAGAATTCGGTGCATTCCTGGAATTTGCTCCTGGAAAAGAAGGTATGGTTCATATTTCTAAGATTGCAAAAGAAAGAATTAATAAAGTAGAAGATGTACTTTCTCTGGGAGATGTAGTAAAAGTGGTATGCCTCGGAAAAGATAAGATGGGACGTATCAGCTTCAGCATCAAAGATGTTCCAGAAGAAGCATAAATAATCGAAAAGACAGTTAAAAGGGGGGAGACACTGTGTCAGGGTGCTCCCTTTTTGACTTTTTCGGGGAGAGACAGCAAGGGATACAGAGGTGAGAGAGATGAGATATCATAATATTACAAAAGAAGATATGTTAAACGGAGATGGTCTTCGGGTTGTACTTTGGGTGGCTGGCTGCAGCCACGGATGTAAAGGCTGCCAAAATCCCATTACCTGGGATCCCAAAGGCGGATTAGAGTTTGACAATGCTGCAAAAGAAGAAATTTACGAACAATTGGAAAAATCTTATGTGGCAGGCATTACCTTTTCAGGAGGAGATCCCTTATATAAAGGGAATGTTTCTGAAATCACGGCTTTTGCAAAAGAAATCAAAGAAAAATATCCGAAAAAAACCATATGGCTCTATACAGGATATCTGTGGGAGGAAATTCAGGACCTGGAGATTCTTCCTTATCTGGATGTGATAGTAGACGGGAAATTTATTCTGGAGCAGAGAGATATTTCCCTGAAATGGAAAGGCAGTGCAAACCAGCGGGTCATCAATGTAAAAAAATCGTTAGAAACAGGCAGTGTAGTGCTGCATGCATAGGAGGAGTTTATGAGAAGAATTGCGAAATTTCACAAAGTAAGTGAAGCACAATTTTTAGAAGGATGGAAAGATAGCTTTCCGGAAACCCAGGAGCAGAAAATCAAAGAAATCTATGAATTCGTGAAACTTCCGAAAAGAGCCACAGCGGGAAGTGCAGGGTATGACTTCTTCAGTCCGGTGGATTTTGAATTAAAGCCCGGAGAAACCATAAAGATGCCCACAGGAATCCGTGCAGAAATGGAATGTGACTGGGTATTAAAGATTTATCCAAGAAGCGGTCTTGGCTTCAAATACCGTCTTCAGTTAAATAATACAGTTGGAATTATTGACAGTGATTACTTTTATTCTGACAATGAAGGTCACATTTTTATTAAAATCACCAATGACTCCAATGAGGGAAAAACAGTGAAAGTAGCAGCAGGTACCGGATTTGCTCAGGGAATTTTCCTGGAATATGGTATCACGGTAGATGATGATGCTACCGGTATCAGAAATGGCGGATTAGGAAGTACAACAGAAAAGAATGCATAGATACAAAAACAGGGATATTGCGGAATCTGTTTTCGATTTCGCAGTACCCCTGTTCTTTTATGAAAGGATCATTCTTCTTCAGCAAGCTCAGCTTCTGTTTTCAGATTAGCGATGAAGTCATGGAATGCTTCAGCAGCAGCCATGTATTCGTCTTCTCGCTCGATGTTTGTGATGACAGGATTATCGCCATCTTCGGCATAACGGAAGAGATAAGTCTCTCCGGTAGTGTTCTTTCCGTTTTCATTTAACGGAACAAGGGCAATATATTCGCCGAATTCTTCCACTGGGAAAGTGGTAAGAACAGCACATTCCAGAACAGAATCATCGTCTAAGGTTAATTTGATCGTAGGATTTGGAACATTTGGAATTGTCCCGTGATTGCCTCCGGCACTGGAGCAATTCGCTGTACAGGATGCACAATCGCTTGGGTCACAGCTTTCTAAATTTGCTGAATAGGTTTTTTCACTCATGGTTGAACCTCTTTCTTCTATACGTCATAGAGTTGTTATTCTTTTTGTATTTTATCAGATACGAAAGGGGATTGCAACCTCTGCCTCACAGAAAGCGTTTGCAATTTCATACAGGGACACGTATAATGAAAGTACAGACTCAGATTGTTAGGAGGAGCAGTGTTGAGTAAAAATACATCACATTTATTAAAAAGAGCACGGAATTTCAAGGCAATTCTCACCGGGGAAGGATTTCTGGTGGGAGTGGTTGCCGGTATTGTGGTGCTGTTGTATAGAGTTGTTTTGGAATATGCCGGAAAAGGCATGGAATGGGTATTAGGTTATGCCAGAACCTCCCCCTTCATTGCCGTAATCTGGTTTTTTGTGCTGTTTATCATTGCCTGTATCGTAGGAAAGCTGGTCAAATACGAGTCTATGATATCAGGAAGCGGGATTCCCCAGGTAGAAGGGGAAATGATGGGAAAACTAGACCAGGTATGGTGGAAGGTTCTTCCCGCTAAATTTTTAGGAGGATTTCTTTCTTTGTTTTCAGGTCTCTCCCTGGGAAGAGAAGGCCCGTCCATCCAAATTGGGGCTATGGCGGGAAAAGCTGTTTCAAAAACACTGAAAAGAGGAAAAACAGAAGAAAAATATTTACTGACCTGCGGAGCCAGTGCAGGGCTGGCAGCAGCTTTTCATGCACCTTTGGCAGGAGTGATGTTTTCCTTAGAAGAAATCCATAAGAATTTTTCTGTTTCGGTTTTGATTTCAGTTATGACAGCATCAATTACTGCTGATTATATATCCAGCCAGTTTATGGGATTTCAGTCGGTATTTCAGTTTGATATCGGTCAGGAAGTACAGCCGGAGTATTACTGGCACATTGTGATCCTTGGAATTCTTCTGGGACTGCTTGGAGCCTTTTATAATAAGATGACCATGTGGGTACAAGGCTTATATATGAATAATAAGAAGCTGAACGAGACAACGAGACTTTTCATACCATTTCTTCTGGCCGGAGTTCTGGGACTTGTGATGCCGCAGATTCTGGGAAGCGGTCATCATCTGATCGACCAGGCAGCCGGCGGAACTATGGTGCTTCCAATGCTGTTGTTTCTTCTGGCAGCAAAATTTTTGTTTTCTCTGATCTGTTTTGGTTCCGGGGCACCGGGAGGAATCTTTTTTCCCCTTCTTGTTCTGGGAGCTTTGATCGGGGGTGCTTACAGCACCTTTGCAGTGCAGTACATGGGGCTGGATGCTTCTTATGTCAGTAATTTTGTGCTTTTGGCCATGGCAGGATATTTCACTGCTATTGTACGGGCACCGATTACAGGAATTATCTTGATTTTTGAAATGACAGGACAGGTGAGCCAGATGCTGTCAATGTCTTTGGTTGCAATTGTAGCTTATCTGACTGCGACAGCAGTGAAATCAGAGCCGATTTATGAAAGCTTGCTGAGCAGCCTGTTGAAACGCAGAGGAATCCAAACACAGGAAGAAAAGGGAGAAAAAATACTCCAGGAGTTTATTATCTGTCATGGAAGTCCGCTGGAAGAGCAGATGGTAGACCAGGAAGAATGGCCCGCAAGCTGTCTGTTAGTGGCGGTGAGAAGAAACGAAACAGAATTGATTCCAAAAGGCAGGACGAAATTAATGGCCGGGGATGTTCTGGTGGTACTTTCCAACGAAACAGATGTACCTGAGGTTTATGATTACATGGAAAGAAGATGTGCAGAATCGTAGCATGAAAAAGAAAAAAGAGAAGAAATGAGGTGCCCGTGTGGAGACGAAGAGAAAAGAGACAGTACAGGGAATACAGGCAGTTTCAGGAAAGCCGACGTATCCTGGTGTGAAGAAAAGAAAAGAAGGCTATGAATTTACTATGGAATTGCCAAGAGGAAAAGAAGCTTCTCTGTTGCTGTACGTGAAACACAAGAAAGAAAAACAGACTCTGAAGTTTCCGTTTTCGGAAGAGAGCAGAAGGGGAAATCTGGTTTCCCTTTTGGTGTCAGGACTTCCGGAAGGAGAAGTCTGTTATAATTATTCCATAGATGGAGAAATTGTTCAGGATGCCTATACCAAGGGACTGAAACATGTTCCTCCATTTGGCAAAAAAGAAAATCCGGGAGAGGATGAACCTGTCTGCTGTGTGTGGAAGAAACAGGAGTTCCGTTGGACGGATGAGAAATTTGTACCAAAACCACTGTCAGAATCCCTGTTTTATAAACTGCAGGTGCGGAGTTTTACCATGCACAGGAGTTCCGGTGTACGAAAAAAAGGAACTTTTCAGGGATTGGAACAGAAAATCCCATATCTGCAGGAACTGGGAGTTACCGGAGTCCTGCTGATGCCGGCATATGAGTATCAGGAAATAGTAAAATCAAAAACAAGAGCAGGAAAGTATCCGGAAGAGGTAACAGAAGTTCAGCAGGAAGCAAGAGTGAACTGCTGGGGATATACCAAAGATGCCTTTTATTTTGTACCGAAAGCAGGATTTTGTGCTACGAAGAATCCGACAGAAGAATTTTCTCATATGGTGAATGCACTTCATGATGCCGGTCTGGAATGTCTGATGGAATTGTATTTTGACAGCAGTATGGAACCATCTACCATGCTGGACATTGTAAGGTACTGGAAAATACAATATCATATCGATGGGTTCCGGATGATTGGAAATGTGTGTCAGGAATTATTTTTGAGAGATCCACTTTTGGCAGATACGAAATTATTTTTCAGCTATATTGACGGAGAGAGAGTCTACCAGGGAGAAAATCCCGCCTACAGAAACGGTGCGGAATATAATGAGGGATTCTTCTATTGCATGCGTCATCTGCTGAAAGGTGATGAAAATATGATGGAAGAATTCATGTTCCGCAATAAAAGAAATCCGCAGCCGTATGGTGTAGTCAACTATATGGCGGATCAGGATGGATTTACCATGATGGATATGGTTTCCTATGAAGAACGTCATAATGAGGAAAACGGAGAGAATAATCAGGATGGAACAGAGTATAACTGTACCTGGAACTGTGGAGCAGAAGGAGCCAGCAGAAAAAAGGAAATCAGAGAACTTCGTTTGCGTCAGTTGAAAAATGCCTTTGGCTTGCTGTTGTTTAGTCAGGGTACCCCGCTGATTTTCCAGGGAGATGAATGGGGGCACAGCCAGAAAGGAAATAATAATGCATGGTGTCAGGATAATGAAATTACCTGGCTGAACTGGGGGCAGAGAAAGAGCCGCAAGAATCTGACTGATTTTGTAAAAAAGGCTATAGAATTCCGTAAGAATCAGAAAATCCTTCACATGGAGCAGGAACTGAAAGGGACGGATTATAAAGCACTTGGATATCCTGATATTTCTTATCATACCAGTCAGGCATGGTATGTGTCAGGGGAACCGGGGCAGAGACATTTGGGAATGATGTACTGCAAAGATTACTGTGAAGAAAAAGGTGTGTTTTTATTCTTTGCGTGGAATTTTCACTGGATGCCTCATGAAATCGCTCTTCCCGGTGCACCGGAGGACATTTCATGGGAAATCGTCATGAGCACGGATAAAGAAGAACAGGGTGGATTTCTGGAAGATGCAATACCGGTAAAAGAAAAAAGCATTCAGGTGCCGCCGAGAACATTGATGATATTAACAGGAAAGCAGGATGAGAAATTATGGGGATCTGGAAGCATTTTAAGACGATTACAAAGCACAAGCTTTTAGTTATGAAATATTGTTTTAAAATCGGACTTTATAAACAGGGCTTGCTTCATGATTTATCGAAATATTCCTGGACAGAGTTTTCCGTGGGCTGTAAATATTATCAGGGAAACAGAAGTCCCAATAATGCAGAGCGGGAATCCACCGGGCTTTCCACTGCATGGATTCACCATTACGGGAGAAATAAGCATCATTTTGAACATTGGGTAGACTATGGAATTGATTGCAAAACAGTGATACATGGCGTACCTATGCCGAGAAAATATATTGCAGAAATGGTGATGGACAGAATCAGTGCTTCAAGGAACTATCATCCGGATACTTACACCGATGCGGCACCGCTTCAGTATTTTCTGAAAAGTAAGGAACGGTTATGGTTTGTTCATGAAGATACTAACCGGGATTTGGAGTTTTTGCTTCGGATGCTGGCGAAAAGAGGGGAAAAAGAAACATTAAAGTATATCAAACATGTATATTTGAAAGGAAAGTAAGGGAGTTATGAGTAATATACAGATTGCTGAGCTGCTTCAATGGCTGAAAACGCAATGGAGTCTGATTCCGAGGCAGTATTTGATCGTCATGTATCTGGGGGGAACGGTTTTTGCTTTTCTCAATTGCTTTATGGGATACCGTCTGAGAAAAGTATGGGGATGTATTCTTGGTATTCTCGTAGGAGCGGGAGCAGGTGCCGGTGCGGGATATTATATTCTGCAGGATAAGATTATGGCACTGCTATGTGGGTTAGGGGGAGCCTTGATCCTGGGTCTGCTGGCATGGCTCTTATATAAATTCGGTGTGTTTTTTATGTGTACGGGTCTTGTTTATTTCCTGGTCACATCCATGTTTTCAGATCCGACCTTGACACAGCATATGATTGCCATTGTAATCGGTGTGTTTGCGGGAACACTGGCATTGGGATATGAAAAACAGATGGTTATTGGAATCACTGCTGTCTGCGGAGGAATCGGCGGCATTCATCTTTTAATGAGAATGCTGGAAAAAGATGCAGGAGCGGGAGAACTTCTCTTGGGTCTGATCATGGCTGTGATCGGTATTGCTGTACAGGCAGCCCCGTTTACAAAGGGAAAAGACTGGGAAGCATCTTTATTTCATCTGCCTTCCAGAAAAAAGAAAAAGGGAATTCCGGGAAAAAGAACAAAAAAAGTTATGAAAAAAACGGAAGTAACCCATGTACATAGAAAGGAAGAGAGTAAAAAACCGAGAACAAAAAAAAGATATACCAGAGACTGGGAAGACGAGGAAGAATACGAAGAAGAAACTGTTCAGAAGCCGATGCGAGAGGAACTGCAAAAGACGCAGGAATATATGGTGGGGCAGAAGCAGTATGAAACAAGGACCCAGCAGAAATCAGACTTTTACCCGGGAACAGGAATAGGGATTGACCTGGATGACCTAAATCGGGAATTGTCTCATGAAATACAGAAAATATATGAGGAAGAACAGCAGTAACAGACAACATAAATTCCGTCACCGGTATATTCTGGTTTGATGGCAGATTCTCCGGTGACTTTTCCCCGGACGGCTTTCCCAAATAAATCTCCTACACCTTTCAGACCTGTAGTGGCATGGACATTTCCTACCATCCACTGCATAGCTCCTGCCTGTACCGTTACATTAGCCTTGCTGATATCACAGATAACCTGGCGTTTCCGCACATTCATAGCGTTGCAGAAATAAGCGGTTTCGGCATTTCCGGGCATAACACTCAGATCACGTAAATATTCAATCACTGTGAAAGGACCTAAAGAAGAAAGAACCCGGATATCATCATTGTCGGTAAAGTTTGAAATCTGAAACATAGAAAATCCCCCTTTCAAAAAGAAAAAAATAAGTGTGTAATATGTTTCGATTATATAAAAATCAAGAGTAGATTACAATGGATGGATAAAAATTTTACAGAAATTTCATTGACTTGAATTCCGGGAATCATTATAATTTTTTTCAGAACTGACCAGTCGGTCGGAATAGAAAAGCAGGAGGACATCATATGTTATCGCGCTATAGTGTGAAGAAACCTTATACCGTAGTAGTGGCTGTGGTGCTGGTATTGATTCTGGGAGTCGTATCGTTTACGAAAATGAATACAGATTTACTTCCCAGCATGGATATGCCGTATGCAGTAGTCATGACTACTTACCCGGGAGCAAGTCCGGAGACTGTGGAACAGGCGGTGACCAGACCCATCGAGCAGAGTATGGCTACCGTAAGTAATATTACAGACGTAAGCTCTGTTTCCAGTGAAAGTGTATCCGTGGTGATTCTGGAGTTTGCAGAAGAGGCAAATATGGATTCGGTTACTCTGGAAATGAGAGAAAATCTGGATCAGATCAAAGGATATTGGGATGACAGTGTGGGAAATCCCATGATCATGAAGTTGAATCCCGATATGCTCCCTGTTTTTGTGGCAGCCGTGGATATGGATGGATTATCAGCTCCGGAGACCACAGATTATGTAGAAAACAATATCCTCCAGGAAATAGAGAGTATTGCTGGGGTAGCCAGGGTTACAGCCTCCGGAGGTGTTACAGAGCAGATTACTGTGGAACTGAAGCAGGAGAAAATTGATGCTGTGAACCAGAAGGTTCAGGATGCAATCAACGGGAAATTTGCAGATCAGGAAAAAGAGCTTCAGGATGCAGAAGATAAGCTGGAAGAGGGTCAGGCACAGTTAGAGGCCGGAAAACAGCAGTTAGAAGCCGGGCAGCAGGAAGCCGCAGGTCAGATTGGACAGGGAAGTGCCAAATTAAGCCAGGCAAAAGAAGAGATGCAGGCAGGACTGCAGGAAATTGATAATCAGCTTCAGACACTGGAGGAGAAAAAGGCAGAATTAGAGCAGCAGGGAAAACTTCTGACAGCTTCCAGAACTCCGGTAGAAGCAATGCTGAAAGAGCTGACAACAGCCAAAGAAGAATATCAGCAGGCAGAAGCAGGAAAACAGGAATTAGAAAATAAGATTGCCCAGTTGGATACCCAGATTGAAACTGCAGAAGAGAGCATCCGGCAGTTGGAATCCCAGTTGGAAAGTGCGGTTACTCAGGAAGAAAAAGATCAAATCCAGGCAGCACTTACGGATATGAACACGCAGTTGGAGAGTCTGAATCAGGCAAAAGCAGAATTGACAGTTCAGTTGGAGGCAGCAGAGGCGGCACTCGCATTGATTGATATTCAAGTGATCGATAAGGGGATTCAGGAGGCGAATGCGGGTCTTGCTAAAATTGCAGAGGCACAGGCACAGTTAGAGGCAGGACTTGCCCAAATTCAGGCTGGAGAAAATCAGCTTCTTGAAGCAAAAGAGCAGTTAGAAGCAGGAAAAAGCCAGATGTCAGCAGCAGAAGTACAGCTTGAGACACAAAAGATTCTGGCAGCAGTACAGATGAGTTCCGCAGCAGCAAAAATAGAGGTAAGTACCTCCCAGATGCAGGCAGCCCAGGCTCAGATCAATGCAGGAAAAGAACAACTGGACGCTGCAAAAGATCAGGTTCAGGAGAAAACAGATTTACATACGATTCTGACTCAGGATATGATCAAAGGTATCTTAACAGCAGAAAATTTTGCTATGCCGGCAGGATATATCCAGGAAAATAAAAAAGATTATCTGATTCGAGTGGGAGATAAAGTACAAGATGCGGATTCTTTGAAGGAGCTTGTAATACTGGACCTCGGAATAGATGGTCTGGAACCGATTAAACTTTCCGATGTGGCAGAGGTAGAGGTTACTGATGACTCCTCTGAAGTATACGCTGTGATCAATGGAAATCCAGGTGTGATTCTTACCATCGAGAAACAGACGGGGTATTCTACCGGAGATGTGACAGATATTATTCTGGAACGTATGGCAGACCTGGAAAAAGAAAATGAAGGACTGCACTTTACTACTTTGATGGATCAGGGAATCTACATTGATATGGTAATCCAATCAGTATTGCAGAATATGATTTATGGCGGAATACTGGCAATTCTCATCTTATTCGTATTTTTGCGGAGCATCCGGCCGACCTTCGTGATCGCATGCTCTATTCCGATCAGTGTCGTGACGGCAGTAGTACTTATGTATTTTTCCGGAGTGACCTTAAATATCATCTCTCTTTCTGGTCTTGCACTGGGAGTTGGTATGCTGGTGGATAACTCGATTGTTGTGATTGAAAATATTTACCGTATGAGAAATGAAGGGGTACCGGCCAGAAAAGCTGCCATTGAAGGTTCGAAACAGGTTGCAGGAGCCATTACTTCATCTACGCTGACCACGGTCTGCGTTTTCGCACCGATTGTGTTTACAGAGGGTATTACCAGACAGCTTTTTGTAGAAATGGGACTGACCATAGCGTACTCCCTGGCAGCCAGTCTGGTGGTGGCACTGACAGTCGTACCTATGATGTCAGCCGGATTATTGCAGAAAACAGAGGAAAAGCCATCCAGATGGCTGGAAAAGCTGCAGGAAAACTACAGCAGGCTGATCTTAAAAGTTCTGCAGCATAAAGGCTGGGTACTTGCAGGTGCTCTGGTACTGTTTGTGGCAAGTATGGTATTGTCGGTGAGCAAAGGAACAGAATTTTTCCCTGCCATGGAAAGTACACAGGCAACAATGACCATTACCACAGAGAAGGGAACTCCCCTGGAAGAGACCGCAGCCAAATCGGATGAGATTATTGAGAAAATTTCGGATATTCCGGATATTGAAGCCGTGGGAGCCATGGCATCTAACTCTTCCATGCTCTCAGGAGGCGGCAGTTCTTCTAACAGTGTCACCATGTACCTGGTACTGAAGGAAGAAAAAGAACTGAGCAATGTCCAGTTAGAAAAAGAAATCAGAAAACGTACCAAAGATGTGAAAGACTGCGAAATACAGATTTCTACTTCTTCTATGGATATGAGTGCTCTGGGAGGAAGCGGAATCAGTATTCAGATAAAAGGAAAAGAACTGGATGAACTGCAGACCATAGCCGGGGATCTGGCAAAAAAAGTAGAGACTGTGAAAGGAACCCAGAACGTCAGCGATGGATTGGAAGAAGCGGATGCACAGTACGAAGTAATCGTGGATAAGGCAAAAGCAATGGAATATAATCTGACCGTAGCCCAGGTATTCCAGGCGATCAATAAGGAATTAGCAGAAGCATCTTCGGCTACGACCATATCTACAGCGGCAAAGGATTATCAGGTTTATGTGGAAAGTGACAGAAAAGACGCTATGACCAGGGAATCCATCCGTGACCTTGAAGTCGACTATACAGACAGCGAAGGAAACAAAAAGAAAGTCCGGGTGGGAGAAATCGCAGAATTTAAAGATTCTCTTTCACCCCAGTCTATTTCCAGAAAAGATCAGAGCCGTTATATGTCAGTTTCCGCAGAGATTGCTTCCGGATATAATATTGGGTTAGTGAGCAAGGACGTACAAAAGCTTCTGGATGAGTATGATATGCCGGAAGGTTATTCAGCTCAAATGGCCGGTGAAGATGAGATGATCCATGAGGCCATGGAGCAGTTGATGTTGATGCTGGCATTGGCACTGGTGTTTATGTACTTGATCATGGTTGCCCAGTTCCAATCACTGATGTCGCCATTTATAATTATGTTTACCATTCCATTGGCTTTCACAGGAGGATTCCTGGGATTGCTTCTCACAGGGAAGACCGTGAGCATTATTGCCATGATCGGTTTTATTATGCTTTCCGGTATTATTGTAAATAATGGTATCGTTCTGGTGGATTATATTAATCAAATGAGGAAAGAAGGCATGGAAAAACATGCGGCTATTGTCAAAGCGGGAAAAGACCGTCTTCGTCCGATTATCATGACGGCACTTACCACCGTGCTCGGTCTGGTCACCATGGCTATGGGTCTCGGCATGGGCGGGGATATGGTACAGCCAATGGCCATTGTCACAATCGGAGGATTGTTGTATGGTACCTTGCTGACCCTGTTTGTGGTACCTTGTATTTACGATTTGCTGAATCGCAAAAAATACAGAAAAGATGAGGAGCGGTTATCCGATGAACCAGAAGAAAAAGGAGAACAGTGAAAAAAAACTGGCATTGTTTCAGGCAGTGCTGGAACTCGTAGAAGAAAATGCTGATTTTTCTTCTATGAAGGTTTCCGATATAACCGGAAAAGCAGGGATTGGGAAGGGAACTGCTTATGAATATTTTTCCAGCAAAGAAGAAATGGTAGCAAAAGCCATTGTGTGGGCTGTGGAGAAACAGACAGAAAAAGCTATGGAGATGCTGTCAGAAAAAAATTCTATGGAAGAACAGATACTGGGAATCATGGATTTCATAGAAACAGAAATGTGCAGTAAAAAATGTAATATTCAGTTGCTGAAGGTTATGAGTCATTCTTGTGAAATGCAGGAAAAACTTCAACAGGAATTTGAGAAATGTGCACCCATGCAAAAAAGCATGGAAAAAGTAGTAGAAGAAATCATCTGTTCCGGTGTTCGGGAAGAGAAAATAGCACCGGAGATGAAGGAAACATTCCGCTACACCGTGCTTGTATCCGGGCTTGTCAGCTACTTTATGTTTTTGACACAAAAGCGGGAATCCAAAGATGTGACACAGGAAGAGATGAAGCTGTTTTTAAGCAGACAGATGCTGGCGGCATTGAAAAATGGAATTTAGATGCTGAATCAGGTTTGTTTGTAAGAAAAAAACGGGAGAGAATTTGGCAGAGCAGCCATTCTCTTCCGTTTTTTTATACATGATTTACTTCCGGGAAGCAAATAATGGAAGTCCGTCTGTATCAAGAGGAATCTCCACAGTCCCCTGGATCAGAGGCAGGGCATAGGTAAAGAAACCTTCTGTAACATCAGAACCATCCTCGGAAATCCATGCAAGAGGAACCGTTTTTTCCTGATTGCAGATTTTATTTACATCTTCCAGACCTAAAGTCATGCGGTAAGGAAGGTTAGAAGTCCTAACATAAGAAACCATTTTTCCGGTCTCTCCTTTTAAGGCAGCTCTCACACCGTATTCTCCGGCCATAACAGCTTCTTTCTGGTCCGTGGCAGACATCATAGAAGCAGAGCAGCGCTGGCTGACATTCAATTCCACAGAGCGGGCTTTTACTCCAAGACGGCTGCGAACCAGGTTTTCCAGATATTTGCCGCATCCTGCAAGCATCTTATGACCAAAGGAATCGGTTCCAACGCTGTTGTCATATTCACAGATAAAAGTACCGTTTTTGTCATGAATTCCTTCGGATACACAGACGATCACATTTGGATTTTTTTCGAAGCAGGATTCTACTTTGGCAAGAAATGCCTCCTGGTCAAAATCTGTTTCAGGCAGATAGATGAGCAGAGGATTGTCTCCCACCTGCTTTCTTGCCAATGCACCGGCAGCAGTAAGCCATCCTGCATGGCGACCCATAATCTCTACAATGGTAACAGATTTTGTTTCATATACATTTGCGTCAATGACGATTTCCCGTACTGTGGAAGCCACATAGCGGGCAGCACTGCCGAAGCCAGGGGTGTGATCGGTCATGATCAAATCATTGTCAATGGTTTTTGGTTCTCCGATCACACGGATGTCACTTCCTGTTTTTTCTGCATAACGGGACAGCTTGCTTACGGTATCCATAGAGTCATTTCCGCCGATATAGAAGAAATAGCCGATATTTAGCTCTTCAAATTTCCGGAAAAGAGCAGGATAAACGGGATCTTCCAGACTTTCCGGAAGTTTATAGCGGCAGGAACCAAGATAAGCACCTGGAGTTGTTTTCAGTTTTTCCAGTTCAGGACCGGGCAGTACCTCCTGAAAATCAAGGATTCGTCCAGCCAGAAATCCTTCAATTCCGTTTATCATGCCATAAACAGTTCCCACAGCATCCTGACGCAGACTTTCTGACACAACACCATAAAGGCTGCTGTTGATCACCGCCGTAGGACCGCCGGACTGTCCTACAATTACATTTTTCTTATTCATAAAAATTACGATATTCCTTTCTTAGTGGTATTTTTACAATTCATTGTATCATGAAATTGTCAGAATTGCATTAAGAAATACTTGCCTGTAACAGAAAATGTGTTATAATGATTGTAGGTTTTTCGGATTCCTGTTCTGGAATCGTTAAAATGGGAAAACGAATTTTTAAATGGAGGTCATTTATTATGTTAGTATCAGCAGCAGAAATGTTAAAAAAAGCAAAAGCAGGACATTATGCAGTAGGTCAGTTCAATATCAATAACCTGGAGTGGACAAAAGCAGCTCTGTTAACAGCAGAAGAATGCAAATCCCCAATCATCTTAGGTGTATCCGAAGGTGCAGGAAAATATATGTGCGGATTCAAAACCGTTGCAGATATGGTAAAAGCTATGATCGAAGAGTTAAACATCACTGTTCCGGTTGCTCTTCACTTAGATCATGGTACATATGACGGATGCTACAAATGCATCAAAGCAGGATTTTCTTCCATCATGTTTGATGGTTCTCACTACCCAATCGAAGAGAACGTTGCAAAAACAAGAGAATTAGCAGGTGTCTGCAAAGGTCTTGGACTTTCTCTGGAAGCTGAAGTTGGTTCTATCGGCGGAGAAGAAGACGGTGTTGTAGGTATGGGCGAATGTGCAGATCCAAATGAATGCAAGATGATCGCTGATTTAGGCGTAGATATGCTTGCAGCAGGTATCGGAAACATTCACGGTAAATATCCAGAAAACTGGGCAGGACTTCGTTTTGACGTTCTGGACAATATCCAGAAATTAACAGGAGAAATGCCATTAGTTCTTCATGGCGGTACTGGTATCCCTGCAGATATGATCAAAAAAGCAATTGATTTAGGCGTATCCAAAATCAATGTAAATACAGAATGCCAGTTATCCTTCGCAGCAGCTACCCGTGAATACATCGAAGCTGGAAAAGACAACGAAGGAAAAGGTTACGACCCACGTAAATTATTAAAACCAGGATTTGAAGCAATCTGTGCTACAATCAAAGAAAAAATGGAACTGTTTGGTTCTGTTGGAAAAGCATTCGAATAAGAAGTCGAATATGTAAAAGCGGAGAGACGGTATGGCTCAGAAATGGGCTGTACCGTTTTGTTTTTTTGCGTTATCAATAAGAATTTTCAGGAAATAGGAGAAAAAATTTCTGTAGAAAGGTTGTTTTTACATATTTATTGCGTTAAACTATAGAGAAGAAAATATCATAGCAGCAGTATTTGGAGGAAAAGGATTGAAATTTAAAGAACTCAAGAGAGTACTTGCGTTATCGCTGGCATATACGCTGGCAGTCCCGTCGAATGTGTATGCAGCAGATATGCAGGTACAGACAGAAGAAAGCAACGTGGAAATAGAAACACCGGTATTGGAAAATACAGAGGAGAATACCGCAGAGCAGCCGGAAATACCAGAAGAGCCGGAAACCCCAGAGCAGCCAGAGGTGCCGGAACAGCCGGAAATCCCAGAACAGCCGGAGGTGCCGGAGCAGCCGGAAACCCCAGAGCAGCCGGAGATGCCGGAACAGCCGGAACCCCCAGAGCAGCCAGAGGTGCCGGAACAGCCGGAAACCCCAGAGCAGCCGGAGGTGCCGGAAACTCCAGAGCAGCCGGAGGTGCCGGAACAGCCGGAAACCCCAGAGCAGCCGGAGGTGCCAGAACAACCGGAAACTCCAGAACAGCCGGAGGTGCCGGAACAGCCGGAAACCCCAGAGCAGCCAGAGGTGCCAGAACAACCGGAAACTCCAGAGCAGCCAGAAGTGCCGGAACAGCCGGAAACCCCACAGGGAGAGACTCCGGAACAATATGAGGCGAGAACAGGATATCAGTTGCCGGAAAGACATCATTATGTATTGGACGAAAATGGCTTTGTGATTTTGCTGGAAGATGGTTCACCGGAGATTGCAGCAGATGACCCATCGGCACCTGCGACCAATGAAGAACTCATTGCAAGGCAACAGATTTACAGTGTTCCGACTGTGATCGAGGATTTTCGTTTTTGGACAGTAGCAAGAAAATACGCCTTTGCAAAAGACAATCTGGAAATCAAAGAAGAAATGGCCGATACATCCCGCAGCGTGGGAACCCTGGCAAAGGACGGGGTTTGCTATATCCTGAAAGAGGAAGAAAATGGCTGGTACTATGTGGAATCCGGAAGAGTCAGAGGATTTTTAAAAGCAGAAGCTGTTTGTATCGGAGATGAAGCACAGAAATTGCTGGAAGCTTATCAGACACAGGCAAAAGAAGCTGCTGAAAAAGAGGGAAAAGAATATACTGGAATTGAAGGAACAGCACCTACAGCACAGGAAATAATCCCATATTTAGAAAATAAGGCATTTCTGTATCTGAGAGCAACTGTAAACCAGACGGTAGTGCAGAAGGATTATGCACTGACTACAGCAAGTGTACTCAACGTAAGAGAAGGAAAAGGAACAGACAGCCGAATCATCGGAACACTGGTAAGAGGAAGCCTGGTCTATATTATTGCAGATAAAGATCAAGACTGGGTGTACATAGAATCAGGAGATGTCAGAGGTTTTGTCAGCCGTACATATCTTGATATGGCAGAAACTGTAAAAGTACAGGTAGAGCAGCAGGGAGAAGACAGCTACGCAAAGGCAGAATCACAGATTGATCAGGAAGAGAATCAGGCACGTTATTATACACTGACCTCGGTCAAATCTGGTGTGCCGGGAGGAGAGGTACGCAGTTCTATTGTGGAATTTGCCTCTCAGTTCCTTGGAAATCCCTATGTGTGGGGTGGAACAAGCCTTACTGACGGTGCAGACTGTTCTGGATTTGTTCAGAGTATTTATAAACAATACGGATATGATCTGCCGCGAGTAGCAGAAGACCAGGCACAGTATGGCATGAAAATAGCAGTGGAAGATGCTCAGCCTGGAGATTTGATCTTTTATGCAAAAGACGGATATATCTTCCATGTGGTCATGTATGCAGGAGATGGTAAGACCATTGAGGCAAAAGGCAGTGATTATGGAATTGTGGTAGACGATGTGAACACTAACTGTGCTGTCTGGGCAACAAGAATTCTGGAGGATACGCAGGTAGTATACGGAAGCAGTGATATTACTGAGGTCAATGCCACAGAAGGGATGTATGGTGATTTATTAGGAAACTTCAAGCTTACCTACTACTGTGCATGTGAACTTTGCTGTGATGTGGAGACAGGTATTACAGCGACCGGCACACCGGTAATAGAAGGACAAACCATTGCGGTAGATCCTAACGTGATTCCTTATGGAACACAGGTTATTATTAATGGACATGTGTTTACAGCAGAGGACTGTGGAGGAGCCATAAAAGGAAACCGTATTGATATTTATGTAAATGATCATAACAAAGCGAATGCATTAGGTGTAAATTACGCAGATGTATATTTGATGAACGGTTCAGGGAGATAAAAAGTGCAGATACGAAGAGCAAAAGAAAAAGACATGGAACGGATTGACCAGCTTTTGATGCAGGTGTGCCTGGTTCATTATAATGGGCGGCCGGATCTGTTCCAATACGGAAAGAAAAAGTATACAGATGAACAGTTAAAGGACATTATTCACGATGACAGCAGACCGATTCTGGTAGCAGTGGATGAAAAAGATGAGGTTCTTGGATATGCTTTTTGTATTTTTCAGCAGTACAAAAATCACAACATCATGACAGACATTAAGACCTTGTATATTGATGATTTATG
Organism: uncultured Blautia sp.; assembly: GCF_947654165.1. Taxonomy (GTDB): domain Bacteria; phylum Bacillota; class Clostridia; order Lachnospirales; family Lachnospiraceae; genus Blautia. The sequence goes on along the minus strand of NZ_CANTKB010000011.1, from coordinate 73,605 downwards.
CGTGGATGAAGCGTTGAGAGGACAGCATATCGGAAAAGGAATCTATGAGGAAGTCTTAAAATTTGCAAAAGAAAACGGGTGTTATAATGTGACCCTGAATGTGTGGTGCTGCAACGAAAATGCAATGAAATTCTATGAGTCCTGTGGTTTGAAGCCTCGGAAAATAGGAATGGAAACAATTTTATAAGTTTGATTTTTCAGTGATTTTTGAGCAGATGTGTGCATAGATATAGTATGAACCTGGAGAATGGTAGGTTATTATGGCTCAGTTGATACATACTCTGCAAAATCTCGTATGGGGCCCCGGTATGCTGGTGTTTTTTCTGGCAACCGGGGTTCGTTTTACCCTGAAATCTGGATTTTTTCAGATTACAAAAGCTCGTGTCTGGCTTAAAAATACCGTAGGGGCTTTGGTTGGAAAAAAAGAAATCCGGGAAACAAAAGACAAGGGTGCAATCTCACAATTCCAATCTTTTTGTACAGCCCTGGCTGCCACGCTTGGCACCGGAAATATCACCGGTGTTGCCACGGCACTGGTATTTGGCGGTCCAGGTGCAGTTTTCTGGATGTGGGTGTCTGCTTTTTTGGGAATGATGACAAACTATGCGGAAAATTATCTTGGGATTCGCTATCGCTACCGGGACAAACAGGGGAAATGGGTAGGAGGAGCCATGGTGTACATGGAGCGTGGGCTTGGGTGCAGGCCTTTGGCAGTGATGTTTGCATTTTGCTGTCTCGGGGCTTCCTTTGGCATGGGAAATATGGTGCAGGGAAATTCTCTGGCCAAAGGTCTTGAGGAGGCTTTTCATGTTCCTGTTTTTGTTTCTGGTTTCCTGTGTACGATAGGTGCCGCAGTGGTGATCCTGGGAGGAACAAAGAGGATTGCAGCTCTTACAGAGAAGCTGGTTCCGGTGATGGCTGCCCTGTATTTATCAGGAGCTTTGGCGGTACTTTTTGTGTTCCGGGAACAGATTCCGGGAGCTTTTGCCCTTATTTTTTCTGAGGCATTTCAGTTAAAGCCTGCGGTAGGAGGGATTGCCGGATATAGCATGGGGCAGGCGGTTCGAATGGGAATTGCAAGGGGGATTTTTTCGAATGAAGCGGGTCTTGGGTCTTCTGTGATGGCTCACGCCCAGTCCGATGTAGAAGAACCGGAACTTCAGGGCATGTGGGGAATCCTTGAGATCTTTATTGATACCATCGTGGTGTGTACCATAACCGCACTGGTGATTTTGGTAAGCGGAGTCTATGAGCCGCAGGTCTTTCTGAGACATATAGCACAAGGGCTGGAAACCATAGACGGGACTACGCTTACGGGACTGGCTTTTGGCCGTGTGATTCCATTTGGAGAACAATTACTGGCAGTGTCTACCGCCCTTTTTGCCTTTGCGACCATGGTTGGATGGTATTATTTTGGGGAACAGACAGCTTCTTATCTGGGAGGAAAAGCTTGGGCTTTGGTCTATCGTCTGCTTTATCTTTTACTTACATTTCCAGGCTGCATCATGGCTCCCCGTCTGATATGGGAACTGTCGGATACGCTGAATGGAATGATGGCGATCCCCAATTTGCTGGCATTATGGTTTCTTGGAAATCAGGTGGAGTTTAAGGCAAAAAAGTGAAAAAACAGCGGATTTTGTTTTAGGAAGATCCTAACTTACGGTTATTTTATTTGCGGGAAAGTTAAATTTCCTTCACTTGTGAAAGCGTGATTTTTCCTGTATCCTGTAGGTAAGAAGAAAAGCTTTTCTCTTTAAACAAGAAAAGAGAGGTATGGAAGATATGAAAACAGGTGAAGTGATCCGCAATTTGCGTAAGGAAAAGAATCTAACCCAGGAGCAGATGGCAGATATGCTGGGGGTGTCTGCACCGGCGGTGAATAAATGGGAGAATGGAGTTTCGATGCCGGATGTAGCACTTCTTGGGCCTTTAGCCCGGCTTCTGGATACGGATATCAACACGATTCTTGATTTTCGGGCAGAATTGAGTAAGGAAGAAGTGAGCAGACTTTGTGCAGAAATTTCGATGAAATTGATTCAGAAAAACTATAAGGAAGCCTACGAACAGGGGGAAGAACTCTTAAAAAACGACCCGGGATCGGGATATCTTTCCTTACAGCTTGGCAGTATTTACAATGGTGCAGCCGTGATGGCAGGAGAGACAGACAACGGAGAATGGAAGCAGAAATTTGCAGAAAAAGGACAGAAACTATTGGATTATGCATCAAAAAGCCAGGATCGTTCCATCTCAGATCCTGCCATTTACTACAATGTGATCAATGCCATGAATCAGGAGGATTTTCAGAAGGCAGAGGAGCTATTAAACCAGATACCGGACACATATATCAAGAAAGATGATATTTATCCTGGTCTCTATATGCGTCAGAAAAAGTATCAGGAGAGCAAGAAGGTTCTGGAAAATCTGATGCTCAGCAAAGCGGCTTCTTTGGTAAGTTCCATGGACTTATATATTGAAACCTGTATGAACTTAGAAGACAGGGAGAGAGCCGGAAAGATTGCAGAGTTACAGTATGATCTGGCGGAACTTTTAAAGATCCCGGGGGTAAATCCTTACACCGGACAGCTTACGGTAGCATTAAATGGAAATGAACTGCCGGAAAAAGTGTCAGAGGAATACCTGGAGCAGATCTGGGAGCTTCTGGAAAATTTTATAGAATATTATATGGAACCGGAACATTCAAAGTGCGAAAACAGCCTTCTTTTCCAGACCATGGAGACAAAAGAACGTCAGGAGAAAGGAGAACGCCAGAAAATGTATGGTGTGTTAATGGAACGGGTGCTGGATTCTGTGGAACACCAGGAGGAAAGTGCCTTTTTAAGGGAGGATAAAAATTACGAGAAGAGACTGCAAAGACTGAAAGAATTATGCAGACAAGGATAAAAGGGAATGAAAAACGGCATCGCAGGAATCTGCGGTGTCGTTTTTTTCAGTGACAGAAGACGAGAGTAGTGATAGAATAAGAAAGCACAGAAAAAATCGTGAACAACAAAGGAGTTTAAAAGATGGAATTAAGCATTTTATTATTTGGGCAGATGGTATCCATGATGCTGATGATTCTTATGGGTTTTGCGGCAGTAAAAGCGAAACTTGTCACCAGCAGCCAGAGTCAGGTGCTTTCTGCCCTGACCTTATATATCATCGTTCCCTGTGTAGTGATCAACAGTTTTCAGATTGAATTTTCCAGAGAAAAGATGAACGGGTTACTTCTTGCAGCGGGCTTTGCGGTCCTGATGCATGTGTTATTTATTCTGGCTGTTTCTGCATTGGGAAAAAGATGGAAGCTCTCTTCGATTGAAAAAGCATCTATGATCTATTCTAACGGGGGAAATCTGATCATCCCTTTGGTTTCTGCATTGTTGGGACAGACACAGGTATTTTATTGTTGTGCTTTTATTACGGTTCAGCTTGTTTTTCTATGGACACACACCGTTTCTCTGGTGGGTGGAAAAGAGCAGATGAACTGGAAAAAGATCCTGAAAAATCCCAATATGTTTGCTGTTGCAGCAGGTCTGATTCTTTTCTTTACGAATACAAGACTGCCAGGTGTTTTAGGTACTACCGTATCTGCGATGGGCAGTACCATAGGACCTGTTTCCATGCTGATGATCGGGATGATCATGGCAGAGACGGATTTAAAACGTGTATTTTTGTCGAAAAGAAACTGGATGGTATGTGCAGGAAGACTGTTGATATTCCCTTTTCTGATGATTGTAGTCTTATGGATTACCAGGGTAACGGTTACCATTCCTTATGCAAAAGATGTGCTTTTGATTTTGTTTCTGGCGATTGCAGCCCCGGTTGCGGCTACGGTAACGCAGATGGCATGTTTATTTCATAATCAGGAAGAAGAGGCAGGTGCAGTGAATGTGATGTCCGTTATTTTGAGTATTTTTACCATGCCGGTCATGGTAGCATTGTATCAGACGCTCTTATAAATTTCGAAGAAAGGAAACAGAAAAAACATGAATTATCGAATGGATATTCAATACGACGGCACCCGGTACGGGGGATGGCAGAAGCAGAAAGACACGGATAATACCATACAGGGAAAAATAGAAGAAGTGCTGGGAAGAATGTGTGGAACACCTGTTTCTATCCAGGGGGCAGGACGTACGGATGCAGGAGTGCATGCCAGAGGACAGGTGGCAAATGTGTTCCTTGACACAGACAAAACCTGTGAAGAAATCTGTCGATATCTGAATCAATATCTGCCGGAAGATATTGAGATCACCAGGGTCACCAAGGCGGAAGAGCGGTTTCACAGCCGTTTAAATGCAAAGGAAAAGGTATATCAGTACCGGGTGGTCACAGGGGTTCATAAGAACGTATTTGAGCGGAAATATCAGTGTCCGCTCCATGAAGATCTGGATGTGAAAGCAATGAAACAGGCAGCCGGGTATCTGGAGGGAACCCATGATTTTAAAAGCTTTTGTTCCAATAAAAAAATGAAAAAATCTTCGGTGAGAACGATTTTTTGTATTGAAATCGAGGATTTGGGACAGGAAGTAAAACTAACTTTTACAGGCAATGGTTTCCTGTATAATATGGTTCGGATTCTTGCAGGAACACTGATAGAAGTGGGAAGAGGAGAGCGAAAACCGGAGGAAATGCCGGGAATTCTTGAGGGCTGTGACCGGAGTCTCGCCGGTTTTACTGCTCCGGCAAGAGGGCTTACCTTACTGGAAGTAAGATACTGAAATTAAGCATAGAAAAGAGGAAATGATCATGGAAGAAACCAGACAGCAGAGAATGGAGCAGGAAATCCGGGATAGTATGGAGCGGTTATATCCAAAAGATCCGGATCATTTGTACAGAAAAATGCAGGTGGAATTTTATTCCTGTAATTATGAAAAAAAGAGTGCAACCCTCCGTTTCCCCATTCAGAGATGGGAACTGAATCACATGGCGACCATGCACGGAGGACTGATTGCCGCAGCCATTGACACTACCTGCGGTGTGATCGTGCGTAATGTGAGCAGAAGCCAGATGATTCCCACCATTAACCTGAACATTAACTATTTATCTCCGGGAATGGCTCAGGATGCATTGCTGGTAACGGCTCAGGCAGACCGGGCAGGTCAGAGGATCTGCAATGTTCATGCGGAATGCCGTTCTCAGAAAACAGGGAAATTAATTGCTACTGCAACAGCAAATTTTATGATTGTCAGCGAGTAGGCGAAAAAAGTCCTTTGAAAAAAGAGCTTTTTATGATAGTATAATGCTTAGGCTATCAGGCTTTTTAAAGCGTTCATTCCGGTGTGAGCCGGAGGAAATAAACATAGATGGAGGAACAGGCGTGGAAAAAGAAACAGGAAAAGAGAATGTAACGTCAAAAAATTTTATTGAGCAGATTATTGAAAAAGACTTGGCAGAGGGAAAATATGAGGAGATTTGTACCCGTTTTCCACCGGAACCAAACGGATATCTGCACATCGGTCATGCAAAATCCATTTTATTAAACTATGGACTTGCTCAGAAATATCATGGTAAATTTAATATGCGTTTCGATGATACCAACCCTACCAAGGAAAAAGTTGAGTTTGTAGAATCCATTAAAGCAGACATTCAGTGGCTTGGTGCGGATTGGGAAGACCGCCTTTTTTTTGCTTCTAATTATTTTGAGCAGATGTATGAAGCAGCAGTCAAATTGATCAAAAAGAGCAAAGCTTTTGTATGTGATCTCAGTGCAGAAGAGATCAGAGAGTACAGAGGAACTCTTACAGAGCCTGGAAAAGAAAGTCCATACAGAAACAGAAGTGTGGAAGAAAACCTGGAATTATTTGAAAAAATGAAAAATGGAGAGTTTGAAGACGGAAGCAAGGTTCTTCGTGCTAAAATCGACATGGCCTCTCCGAATATCAATATGAGAGACCCGGTCATCTACCGTGTGGCACATATGACACACCACAATACAGGGGATCAGTGGTGTATTTACCCGATGTATGACTTTGCACATCCGATTGAAGATGCGATTGAAGGCGTTACACATTCCATTTGTACTTTGGAATTCGAGGATCACAGACCATTGTACGACTGGGTTGTAAGAGAACTGGAATATGTACATCCTCCAAAACAGATTGAGTTTGCAAAACTGTATCTTACCAATGTGGTAACAGGAAAAAGATACATCAAAAAGCTGGTTGAAGACGGCATTGTAGATGGTTGGGATGACCCTCGTCTTGTTTCTATCGCAGCACTGAGAAGACGTGGATTTACACCGGAATCCATTCAGAAGTTCGTAGAGCTTTGCGGTGTCTCAAAAGCAAACAGTTCTGTGGATTATGCGATGCTGGAGTACTGTATCCGTGAAGACCTGAAGATGAAAGCTCCTCGTATGATGGCAATTTTAGATCCTGTAAAAGTAGTGATCGACAACTATCCGGAAGGAGAAATCGAATATCTGGAAGTACCGAACAACATGGAAAATCCAGAACTGGGAAGCAGACAGGTTCCGTTTGGAAGAGAACTTTATATTGAAAGAGAAGACTTCATGGAAGTTCCGGTGAAGAAATATAAACGTCTGTATCCGGATAATGAAGTGCGTCTTATGAATGCATATTTTGTTACTTGTACAGGATTGGAAAAAGACGAAGACGGCAATGTTACCGTGATTCATTGTACCTATGACCCGGCCTCCAAGGGTGGAAATTCCCCGGATGGAAGAAAGGTCAAAGGAACCATTCACTGGGTATGTGCAGACACAGCTGTTCAGGCAGAATGCCGTCTGTATGAGAATATCGTAGACGAAGAAAAAGGTGTATATAACAAAGAAGACGGAAGCCTGAATCTGAATCCGAATTCTCTGACGGTTGTGAAAAACTGTATGGTAGAGCCGGAACTTGGAAAAGCAGAGGCTTATGACAGATTCCAGTTTGTAAGAAATGGATTTTTCTGTGCAGACTGCCATGACAGCAAACCGGGAGCACCTGTATTTAACAGAATCGTATCCCTGAAGAGCTCTTTTAAATTAAAATAAGAATCAAGAGGAAACATCCGGATAAAAGGCTGTTTCCTCTTTGTTGTTTTGAGAAAGCAGGTGAAAGAACATGCAGGAATTGATGATTCCGCTGCACACAAAATCAGAGATTCCTCTGTATCAGCAGATTTGTGAATACATTAAAACAGAAATACAATGCGGACATTTAAGAGCAGGAGAAAAACTGCCCTCTTCCAGAGCCCTGTCCAAGTACCTGACTGTCAGCAGGAGTACGGTGGAATTGTCTTACGATCAATTGGTTTCCGAAGGCTATATTGAGGCTGTTTCCTGCAAAGGATATTATGTGTGTGATATCCAGGGATTATACTATCCGGAAAAGCCGTCAAAAGAAAGCTTTTCAACAGAAAAAAAACAAAAATCCGTTGTGGAAGAGAAGGTTCTCTATGATTTTGCTTTAAACGGTATCGATGCCCAGGGATTTCCATATAGTGCCTGGCAAAAGCTTTCCAGAAGAGTTTTAGGAGAGGCGGACGCAGAGGATTTTCAACTGGGAGATCCTTGTGGAGAGTTCGGGTTTCGCAAGGCGGTTGCAGAATATCTGTATCAGGCCAGAGGGGTTCACTGCAGTGCAGAACAGATTATCATAGGGGCCGGAAACGATTATCTTTTGATGCTCCTTGGAACAATTTTAAGCAGAGATAAAAAAGTGATCATGGAAAATCCAACGTATTTAACGGCATATTATGATTTCCTGCATATGGGTTTTCAGGTGGAAACCATCAATCAGGATAAAGGAGGAATTGATTGCGGGGAATTGGAAAAAAGCAGCGGTGATATCGTATATGTAATGCCCTCTCACCAATTTCCCATGGGAACGGTGATGCCTTTGAACAGACGTATGGCACTTTTGTCCTGGGCAGGAAAGAGAGCGGAGAGATACATTATTGAAGATGATTATGACAGTGAGTTCCGATACAAAGGGAAACCCATTCCGGCATTGAAAGGCTTTGACAGCCATGATTGTGTCATCTATATCGGAACGTTTTCCAAATCCATAGCACCTTCTATCCGGGTAAGTTACATGGTATTGCCAAATCGTCTGATGGAGCGTTACCGGGAACGGAAAAATCTGTTTTCTGTAACGGTTTCCAAGGTGGATCAAAGGATTCTGGAGTTGTTCTTAAAAGAAGGTTATTATGAGCGGCATCTGAATAAAATGCGTGGAATTTATAAAAGCAAACACGATATTCTGCTGAAAAAATTAAAGGAAATGCCGGATATCTGTATACCATTCGGGGAATATGCAGGGGTACATATGCTTCTTGTTTTTCAAAACGGACTGACAGAACAGGAGGCAGTGAGTCTGGCTGCAAAGGAAGGAATCAAGGTCTATGGGCTGTCGGAATATTCGATCCTGGGGGATCCTAAAACTTCCCGTTCTGTTCTTTTAGGGTATGCCTGTATGGAAGAAAGGGAGATTTCAGACGCTATGGACGTCTTAAAACGTGTATGGGAAAAAAGAACATCTTGACTTTTTGAGTCAAATCAAGTACACTGAAAACCGTTAGGGGAGCTGGTGAAGTCCGGCTGAGAATAAGACCGTTTCGTCTTAGACCCATATACCTGATCCGGGTAATGCCGGCGTAGGAATCACAGAGAAAATAAATGATGATTGACTCCTGTCAGGTGACCCCTAACAGGAGTTTTTTTAATTATAGGAGGAAAAAAGAATGAACGCAAGTGTAGCAATCCAGTCTTTACCGGCTGCAGCAGATGACGAGGAACTGATCCATATTGTAGATGAAGTGATCGCTTATATTAAAAGTACAGGAAATAATTACTATGTAGGACCTTTTGAGACGACCATAGAGGGCGACTATGATGAATTGATGGATATCGTAAAAGAATGTCAGCATATTGCCATTAAGGCAGGTGCACCTTCGGTTGCAGCTTATATCAAAGTCAGCTATAAACCGGAAGGAGATGTGCTTACCATTGAGAGAAAAGTCACAAAGCATCATCAATAAGCTGTGGACCGTTTCTGCATTGGCAGTGATTCTGATCGTATGGCAGATGGTATCCTGGGCAGGGCTTGTGCCCAATTTCATGCTTCCGTCACCCATCGATGTGTGCAAAGCATTGATCCGGGATTTCTGGCTTTTGATGGAAAATGCAAAAGTGACGCTTTTGGAAGCAGGATTAGGGCTGTTTTTCGGTGTGTTGGTAGGATTTCTCATGGCTGTTCTGATGGAACGGTTTGAGAAGGTATACCAGGCTTTTTATCCATTGATCGTTCTGACACAGACCGTTCCCACCGTTGCCATTGCCCCCTTGCTGGTTCTCTGGTTTGGGTATGAGATGCTTCCAAAAGTGATTTTGATTGTCATTGTAACCTTTTTTCCCATTACAGTGGGACTGTTGGATGGATTTCGGTCTGCTGATCAGGATATGATCAATCTGATGCGTGCTATGGGAGCCGGAAGATTTCAGATCTTCCGCTGTATCAAGCTCCCGGGAGCAATGAGCCATTTTTTTGCCAGTCTGCGGATTTCTGTTTCCTATTCTGTTGTAGGTGCGGTGATCTCAGAATGGCTTGGCGGTTTTCATGGACTTGGGGTTTATATGACCAGAGTGAAAAAGGCATTTTCCTATGACAAGATGTTTGCAGTGATTTTCCTTATCTCTGTTATTAGCTTACTGTTAATGAAGCTGGTGGAAATCCTGCAGAAAAAACTGATGCCATGGGAGCATGTGAAGTAGAAAGGATAAAAGTTATGAAAAAGAAGATTACAGCATTGTTTTTGTGTGCGGGGATGATGCTTTCTATGACAGCCTGTGGAAACCAGGCAGAAGACAAGAAAACAGAAGATGATAAACAGGAAAAAATCACCTTTGTTTTGGATTGGACCCCAAATACCAATCATACAGGTTTATATGTGGCACAGGCACAGGGATATTTTGAGAAAGCCGGTCTTGAAGTGGAAATTGTACAGCCGCCGGAGGACGGGGCAGACGCTTTAGTGGCATCCGGAAAAGCTCAGTTTGGTGTCTCTTTTCAGGATTCTATGGCACCTGGTGTAACAGGAGAAAATGCACTTCCTACGACAGCGGTGGCTGCACTGGTTCAGCATAATACATCCGGTATCATTTCCCGAAAAGGAGAAGGATTGGATACACCAAAAGGAATGGAAGGAAAAAAATATGCTACCTGGGACGGCCCCATCGAAAAGGCCATGATTGAAAATGTGGTAGAGCAGGACGGCGGAGATTTTTCCAAGGTGGAGATGATTCCAAGTACAGTAACAGATGAGGTTTCCGCTCTGGAATCGAAATCCGTGGATGCAATCTGGGTATTTTATGCCTGGGCAGGTATCGCTACAGAAGTAGCAGGTCTTGACACAGATTATTTTGCATTCAAAGATATCAATCCAACCTTTGATTATTATACTCCGGTAGTCATTGCAAATAATACCTTCTTGGAAGAAGAGCCGGATACAGCAAAAGCCTTCTTAAAAGCATTGGGAAAAGGATATGAATTTGCCATCGAGGATCCGGAAAAAGCAGCGGAGATTCTTTGCGAAGCTTCTCCGGAATTGGATCCGGAATTAGTAAAAGCAAGCCAGGAATATCTGAAAGATCAGTATCAGGCAGAGGCAGAACAGTGGGGCTATATTGATCCCAAAAGATGGAATGCTTTCTATCAATGGCTGAATGAAACCGGGTTATCAGAGACAGAGATTCCTGAAAATGCAGGATTTTCCAATGAATATCTGCCAGAGTAAGAAAGGCCGGAGTTATCATGTCACAATTAAAAGTTTCACATGTTACCAAGTCTTTTGAAGGAAATAAAATTCTGGAAGATGTTTCTATCGAGCTCCATGATCAGGAACTGGTAGGACTTCTGGGAATCAGCGGAGGCGGAAAAACGACTTTGTTTAATGTGATTTCAGGGCTGTTGGTTCCGGAATCCGGACAGGTACTTCTGGACGGAAAAGATATCACCGGTCAACCTGGAAATGTAAGCTACATGCTGCAGAAAGACCTGCTTCTTCCTTACCGGACTATAGAAGACAATGTAGCACTGCCTTTGATCATTAAAGGAGAAAAGAAAAAAGAAGCCAGAAAAAAAGTACAGGCTTATTTCCCGGAATTTGGACTGGAAGGGACACAGAAAAAGTATCCGAGCCAGCTTTCCGGGGGGATGCGGCAAAGAGCCGCACTTCTTCGAACTTATATGTTTTCCGATAAGATCGCACTGCTGGATGAACCTTTTTCTGCACTGGATACGCTGACAAAAACAGCGATGCATAAGTGGTATCTAAAAGTTATGGAACAGATTCATCTTTCCACCATTTTTATTACCCATGATATTGATGAGGCAATCCTTTTGTCTGACCGGATTTATCTGCTCACAGGTCGTCCGGGACGAATCACAGAAGAAATCCGCATCAAAGAGCCAAAGCCAAGGCGGGAAGATTTTAATCTTACCGAAGAGTTTCTGGAGTATAAACGACAGATTTTAGAGAAGATCGGAGAAGTGTCGTAAACTGAAAATACTACAAAAATTTATAAAAATACTTCCTATTTTTTTGTGCTGCTTTTCGGTATAATAAAGCTATCGAAAATGCGAAAACTGCAAGTATAGGAGGTATTTTTTATGGCAAAAAAAGCATCTGAACATGTCAAGTATTACGAAAATCCAAACGGACCGGTGCTCGGTACCGTAAGCAGAAAGATCATCGAAAAAGACGGGCTTTACTTCAAGGATATAGATGGGAGCGGAGAATTTAAAGCCTTTGACGACTGGAGACTTCCTGCAAAAGAACGAGCACAGGCTTATGCAAAGGCATTGACCACAAAAGAAAAAATCGCACAGCTTTTTATTTCTGACTGGAGAATGGGAAAATATCCGGTTCCCGGTTCCAGCATGGAAACAGAAGGCGTGGTATTGGACGAAAGCGGAACGCTGGATGAAGGCGAATTTACAGGAAAGACCATCTTTGGAGAGCAGCACCTTCCGGGAACATCTGTACTGCTGAAAGAATGGTTTTCCAGGCATCTGATTCTCAGAGCGAATGCAACGGCAGAAGATATTACAGACTGGATGAACCAGCTCCATGCAGTGGCAGAGGAATGTGAGCATTTCATACCTGTGAGTGTGGCATCAAATTCACGCAATGAAAATGGTGAAGTTGTCTTCGGAATGAATGATGCGGCTGGGGTGTTTGCTGCATGGCCAGGGACCCTGGGAATCGCAGCGGCTGCCAAGGGAACCGGAACAGATTTAGTAGATCGCTTCGCATCCTGCGTCAAAAAAGAATGGAATGCCTGCGGTCTGAGAAAAGGTTATATGTACATGGCAGACATTATGACAGATCCCAGATGGCAGCGTTCCTATGGTACTTTTGGAGAAGATCCGGAGCTGGTCTGTGAGATCATGGAGCATCTGATCCCTGGAATTCAGGGAAGTAAAGATGGTGTTACCACAGATGGTGTAGCGGTGACCACAAAGCATTTTCCTGGCGGAGGAGCCAGAGAAAACGGATTCGATCCCCATTATGCAGCAGGACAGTGGAATGTATATGCTACGGAAGGTTCCCTGCAGAAATATCATATTCCTGCGTTTAAAGTTGCAGTGAAGAATCACACTTCTTCTATTATGCCATACTATTCCAAGCCGGCCGCCCAAAAGAGTGCAGCACAGCAGGACTGCCTTGGAAATTCAATGAAATTTGAGCCATTTGGCTTTGCTTACAACCGTCCGTTTATCCAGGAAATGCTCCGGGATCAGATGGGATTTGAAGGCTATATTAACTCAGATACCGGAATCGTCCATAACATGTGCTGGGGTGTGGAAATGCTGGATACAGCAGAGCGAATTGGCTTTGCGGTGAATCATGCAGGGGTTGATGTGATCAGTGGTCTGTTTGATCAGGAAGCAGGAATGGAAGCATACAACAGAGGAAAGAATGATTATTATGATGTTCATCCGGTTCCGGAAGGATTCACAAAAGAACAGTTGGTACTTACAGACGAGGCATTAGACAGGGCTGTTACCAGAACACTGACAGAGCTGTTTGCCCTTGGTATGTTTGAGAATCCATATCGTGATGCTGGGGAAGCAAAAGCAGTTTCAGCAGAACAGGCTGACTGGGAAGAAGCAGCAAGAGTACATCGCCAGAGTGTCGTACTTTTGAAAAATGATGGGACACTGCCATTGACGAAAGAAAAATACACAGGAAAAAAAGTGTATGCGGAAGCTTTTAAGAAAGATCCAAAACAGGCAGAGAAAGCAACAGAAGCATTGAGGGAGATGCTGCAGAATGTTACCCTTACAGAGAATCCTGAGGAAGCAGATTTTGCAATCTTGATGGTATCACCGTCAAGTGGTGAATATTTTAATGCTACGCCTGGTTATCTGGAACTGGATATCTGCGAAAACAAAGAAGTGTGCAACGTAGATGCAGAAGGAAAACCGGAAAAAGAAACCCACACAGAGACCACCTTATCCGGACTTCACAGAATCCGTGAGATTGCCCGTACAGTGCATGCAAGAGGCGGAAAAGTCATTGCAAATATTAACTTTACCCTGGCCTGGGAAGTTGGAAATATTGAATCCCAGGCAGATGCCCTTCTTGCAGGATTCGATACGTATCCAAGTGCAACACTCGATGTTCTGTTTGGAGAATTCGCTCCGGTTGGAAAACTTCCTGTCACATTGCCAAAGGATGATTCTGTCTTGGCAGTAGATGAAAACGGAGTGTGCATCAGCCCTAATGATGTACCGGGTTATGATAAAGATTTGTACATGCCGGAAAGCATGAAAGACGAAAATGGAAAGGCTTATGCTTACCGGGATGCAGCAGGAAACTATTATGAATTGAATTTTGGACTTGAGTACAAATAAAAGATAAGACAAAAAAAGAGATGGCTGTCTTTGTACCTGAAACGGGGACAAACAGCCATCTTTTTTTTATAAGCCGGAATCTTATACTTCTAAGATTTTTCCGATGCTCTCATCATATCTGCAGTATTTTCCATTGGCAGAGATCAGAGGAGAGTAGGTTTTTGTTTTGATATTTTTTATGTATACAATATTGGTTGCAATCATATATACAAGAGAGAATTTTTCATTCAGACTGGAAATCCAGCGGTAAACCTTATTGTCTTTGTCAGAAAGAATCAGTTCGTATCCACCCTCACAGGCTTCCAGACGGAAGTAAGATTTTTCTCTTCTTCCGGAAGAGGAAAATACCTGACGATAAATATAGTCTGAAAAATGTTCTTTTACAAAAGCCTCAAAGTTTTTCTTTTCATAAATCTGTTTGGAAACTTCGTCCGTGATCTTATCTCCGCGCTCGATTCGGATCTTTAATACCTTTAAAATCTCAATAGCATCATTTACAAAGCTGAGACTGTTATATTCCATGGTTTCCAGAAGGAAAGAAATCAGTTCTTTCGATAAAATGTCATCGGATTTTGCCTGTTCGAATAATTGGTTGTCCATAGTTATCTCCATTCTTTTTCATATTTTGTCTGCATACCGGATCATTGATAACCGTCCGGTATGCAGGATGTAATGTTTTGTATATTAATCTTCTTTATCAGTGTTTTTTTCAAAGAGGTCATCAGCAGCATCTTTTGCATCTTCTACGACTTCTTTAACTGTATCTTTAGCTTCTTCAAAGATGTCTTCTGCCGTATCCTGAACTTCTTCTGCAGATTCTTCCACTGCATCACTGACTGCTTCTGTCAAATTTTCATCTTCAAAAATATCATCGTCCACAAAATCATCAGTATGTTCTTTGACTTTGTTCACCGCTTCTTCCATGGATTGTTCCATGACTTCTTTTAGTTTTGAAGCAACTGAGACAGCAGAAGCAGCGGTTTCTTTCAGATTGTCCTGAAAGTCTGCAAATTCTTCCTGAAGACCAGGATTTTCATCTTTCTTTTTTTTGAAGTAATAAACAGCAGCACCTGCGGCAGCACCAAGAGCACTGATTCCCATAAGTTTTTTGCTAAAACTACCCATGATCATAATTCCTTTCTGAAAATAGTATTTGCTTCTTATTTTCCTTATCTATTTTCTCCATTATAATCCTTTTTATGAGAATAATGGAAGAGGTTTTTCATTAATTTTCTATGAATTTTTCAATGATTTCGGCAATTCCGCCCTGATTATGATTTCGTGTGGTAATATAAGCAGCCTGTTCCTTTAGAAAGGCAGTCCCATTTGCCATGGCGATTCCTGTACCGGCAGTCTGAAGCATCGTCAGGTCATTTTCTGCATCTCCGACAGCGTAGGTATGACTCACAGGCACATGTAAGAGACTGCAAAGTTTCAAAATTGCATTTCCTTTGGAGATTCCCTCCGGTACATGCTCCAGATAATGCTCATTGGAGAAAAACATAGAGATTTTTCCTTTTGCCCAGGTCTCCATAGAACGGCGATAAGCCTCGTGGAGGCTGGGGTTGTCAAGATTGGAGGTGAGAACCTTAGCCGGTTCTTCGGTAAGATGCTCCAGAAGAAGAGGATCAATGCGAACCGGCATCTGAGAGTGCTCTTTATATTCCTGAACCTCCGGACAGTCTCTTACAGCCAGAACACAGGAGCCCTCGTAGGTCTGACAGTGAATCTGAAATTTTTCAGCCTGGGAAAAGATATATTTCACATAAGGCAAAGGCAGTGTTTTTTTATAGAGAAATTCCTGCCGGGTATAATCATAGATCATGCCACCGTTATAAAGGATTGCATAACAGTGAGGCTGAATTTCACTGAGCTGTTTCATGTAAGGTTCTGCGGAGGAAAACGAACGTCCGGTATTAATGATTGTCAGATGCCCTTTTTGGGAAGCACGCTGCATGGCTTCTAAATTTTGGGATGGGATGGATTTTCGGTCATTTAGTAAGGTTCCGTCCAGATCAACAAATAATAATTTCATAGCTTTTATCCTCATCTTTTGTGATTTCCTTTTATCAGTCTATCATGAACCCATAAGAAGGTCAATTTTATAGTTGCATAGAAAAAGAAGTAAGGATATACTTAATACAGAAAAGGAGAGCAGCAGACATGAAAAAAATAATACTTGCAAGTGCATCTCCCAGAAGACGGGAGCTTTTAGAGACAGCAGGAATTCCTTTTTCCGTATGTCCAAGTAAGGCAGAGGAGAACATTACCACAAGTGAACCGGGAAGAGCAGTGGAGGAATTATCAGAGCAGAAATGCCGGGAAGTGTTTGAAAGAACAGAAGGTGATGTGCTGGTGATCGGGGCAGACACGGTGGTGGCAGCTTTCGGTAAAATTTTGGGAAAGCCAAAAGACAGCCAAGAGGCAGAGCAGATGCTTTCGTCTCTTCAGGGAAACAGTCATGAGGTTTATACAGGGGTTACACTTATGGAGAGGAAAGACGGGAAAGAGCAAAGCAGAACTTTTCACGAAAGAACTCGGGTAACTTTTTACCCCATGACAAAAGCAGAAATCCAGAGTTATATAGAAACAGGAGAACCTATGGATAAAGCCGGTGCCTATGGCATTCAGGGAAAAGCCCTGATTTTTGTAAAAGAAATCCAGGGGGATTATCAGAACGTCGTGGGACTTCCTGTGGCGAGACTGTATCAGGAGCTGAAAGAAATGGGACTGGAGCAAAAGGAGTGGTAAACATGTATAAAGTTTGTATATTTGATTTAGATGGAACCATTGCAGATACGGTAGAATCCATTGCCTATGTTGGAAATCAGACATTGCGGGCATTTGGGCTTCCGGAAATACCGGTGAAGGATTATAATTTTTATGCCGGTGACGGTGCAGATATGCAGGTAAAAAGAATGCTGGCAGCAGTACCGGGCGGTGACAAAGTGGATTACGAAGAAGTGCGGACACAGTACAGAAAGTGGTTCGGAGAGAATCCGTTTTACCATGTGAAGCCGTATGATGGGATTCTGGAGCTGTTGGAAGGTTTAAAAGCACAGGGAATCAAGATTGCCGTGCTTTCTAATAAGCCACATGAAGCGGCGGTGGAAGTAGTACATAGAATTTTCGGTCCGGACATGTTCCATAAGATTCAGGGACAGACCAGCGAAATTCCAAGAAAACCATCCCCTATCGGGGCATGGGCGGTTGCGAAGGAATTCGGAGCAATGCCACAGGAGTGTCTCTATTGCGGTGATACCAACACAGATATGGATACCGGAAAGGCAGCGGGTATGTACACCATCGGAGTGACCTGGGGCTTTCGCCCAAGGACAGAATTAGAAGAGCATCACGCAGATAAAATTGTAGACCGGCCATCTGAAATCCTGGAACTGGCATCGGAATCCAGATGACAGGCATTACAGGAGCAGAGGCAGCATAGCATACAAACAGGAGAGAAGGGGAAACCCCGTAAAAATAAACAAGGAGGAAGAGCGTATGTATGAGTATAGTGAGGAGTGTATTTTGACTTTTTTGAGGAACCAAGGTCAGTTGTTCGCAGAACCTGTGGCAGAGACTGAAGAGGAAGCAGAGGCGTTTCTGGAAGACTGTATGGCCGTAGTCGTGGACTCACTGGAAGAGGTCAGGGATTACTTTGATGAAAATGGTATGGATGTAGAAGGAATGTCTATGGAAGAGTTGGAGGATGCCAGCGAAGTATTTGCCCTGCCTGGAGGACAGTATCTCATAGTGGAGGGATAATGCAGTATGGATAAAAAACAAGACAAAAGTTCCCAGTTCTGGGACAAACGTTCACAAGTATTTGATCAGCAGGTATTATCTGTTTACGAGAATGCTTATCAGAAAACCATAAAGCGTTCCATTCCATTTCTGAATCAGGGGGATGCCATGCTGGAAATCGGCTGTGGCACCGGGATTGCAACCATTACCCTGGCAGATTATGTAAGAAAAGTAACAGCCATTGATATTTCAGAGGAAATGATGCTGCAGGCAGCAGAGAAAGCACAGAAGGAAGGCAAGCAGAATATTACATTTATGCAGAAAGATTTGCTGGAGTTACAGGCAGAGCCGGAGAGCTATGATGTGGTTACTGCATATAATGTACTGCTGTACATGAAGAATCAGGAAAAAGTTCTGGAAAAGATTTATGATATTCTGAAACCGGGAGGCGTGTTTATTTCCGCAACAGACTGTCTTGGCAGAAATTTATCCAAAGATGCGGTGAGAAAATTCTGGAAATCAAAACTGCATCTCATGCCTTATGTATCCTTTGAGACACCGCTGGGGCTTATGCGGAAAATTCAAAAGAAAGGATTTCTGGTGTTGGAAATTGTAAATCTCCATAGAAATCCTCCAAATATTTATATTGTTGCCCAGAAAATCGAAAAAAAATAGAAGTTTATAAAATCTTTAGAAAGTTTATAAAAGTTTGTTAGCACTCATCTTGTATGAGTGCTAATTTTGTCTTGACTTTTCTGGTTTGGGGTATTAATATTAGTTTCAGACGAGAAAAACTTAGAAATAAAAAGGAGATGTATTTATCATGGCTAGCAAGCGTGGTACTTTATCAATTAACAGCGACAATATTCTTCCAATTATTAAAAAATGGATGTATTCCGATCATGACATTTTTTTCCGTGAATTAATTTCCAACGGATGCGATGCTATTACAAAGCTGAAAAAACTGGAAGTTATGGGAGAATATTCCTTCCCGGAAAACCATAAAAATAAAATCCAGGTGATTGTGAACCCGGAAGAAAAAACTTTGAAATTCATTGATACCGGTCTTGGTATGACGGCAGACGAAGTAGAAGAATACATTACACAGATTGCATTTTCCGGTGCAACCCAGTTCCTGGAAAAATACAAAGATAAGACAAATGAAGATCAGATCATCGGACATTTCGGTCTTGGCTTCTATTCTGCATTTATGGTAGCAGATGAAGTTCAGATTGATACCCTTTCTTACAAAGAAGGAGCAACACCGGTTCACTGGTCCAGTGATGGCGGTACAGAGTATGAAATCGGTGACGGAAACAGAACTGAAGTAGGTACAGAAATCACCCTGTTCTTAAATGAAGAGAGCGTAGAATTTGCCAATGAATACCGTGCAAGAGAGATCATTGAGAAATACTGTTCTTTCATGCCGGTAGAAATCTTCTTATCCAAGGCAAATGCACCTCAGGAATATGAGACCATTGATGAATCTGAATTAAAAGAAGACGATGTGGTAGTAGAGCATATTCACGAAGAAGCTAAGACAGAAGAAAAGGAAAATGAAAACGGAGAAAAAGAAATCGTAGAAGTTTCTCCTGCAAAAGAGAAAGTAAAAATCCATAAACGCCCGGTTTCTTTAAGTGATACCAATCCTCTCTGGATGAAACATCCAAATGAGTGTACAGAAGAAGAATACAAAGCATTCTACCGCAAAGTATTTATGGATTACAAAGAGCCATTGTTCTGGATTCACCTGAATATGGACTATCCATTTAACTTAAAAGGTATTTTGTACTTCCCGAAAATTAATATGGAATATGAATCCATTGAGGGAACCATTAAATTATATAACAACCAGGTATTTATCGCAGATAACATTAAAGAAGTGATTCCTGAATTCTTAATGTTGTTAAAAGGTGTTATTGACTGTCCGGATCTGCCTCTGAACGTATCCAGAAGTGCTCTGCAGAACGACGGATTTGTGAAGAAAATCTCTGATTACATCAGCAAGAAAGTAGCAGACAAGCTTTCCGGCATGTGCAAGACAGACAGAGAAAATTACGAAAAATACTGGGATGACATTAATCCGTTTATTAAATTCGGCTGCATCAAAGATGCGAAATTCTCTGAGAGAATGATGGATTACATCTTATACAAAAATATTGACGGAAAATATCTGACCTTAGAAGACTGCATCAAAGAGAATGCAAAAGAAACACCGGAAGACCAGGAAGTGGTAACTGAGGAAAATAAAGAAGAGGTTCTGGAAGAGGCAAAAGAGGAAGCAAAGAAAGAACCGGAAAAAACACCTGTATATTATGTGACAGATGAAGTACAGCAGAGCCAGTATATCAATATGTTCAAAGAACAGGGACAGGATGCCGTGATTCTGAAACATAACATTGATTCTGCTTTTATCTCTCATGTAGAACAGATGAAAGAAACAGTAAAATTCCTCCGCATTGATGCAGATGTGAACGAAGCAGTCAAAGAAGATGGCAAGAACCTGGAAGAAGAGACCAAGACACTTTCAGAAGTGTTTAAGAAAGCTCTCAACAAGGACAATCTGACTGTGAAAGTGGAAAGCCTGAAAAACGAAAAGGTTTCTTCCATGATGACCATTTCCGAGGAAAACCGTCGTATGCAGGAAATGATGAAAATGTATAACATGTACGGTATGGATCCATCCATGTTCGGCGGACAGGAGACACTGGTATTAAATGCCAACAACAAACTGGTTCAGTATGTGCTGGAAAATAAAGACGGAGAAAACACCAAGGTACTCTGCGAACAGCTCTATGACCTGGCTCTTATCAGCCACAGACAGCTGACACCGGAAGAAATGACGAAATTCGTTTCAAGAAGCAATGAAATCATGCTCATGCTGGCAAAATAAGCAGTATGAAGAAACAATAGAAGATGGAAAAGTGAAAAAAGGAGATGCACAGGCAGAATGGCTTGTGGGTCTCCTTTTTTTGTCTGGTGTATTGGAAAGAATAGGTATTATAAGAGCGGCTGTTTTATGGTTAATTTAGTCAAAAAGCGATTGATTGACTAAATTAAAAACGTTGACGTATAAGTTAAAATATAGTAGAATGAATATAGTTAATTGCGTCATGTGCAACTCAAATGACTAAAATAAATAATAATGAGGTAATTAAATGAGGGATTATGATTACAGAGAAAAATGGAAGAAATTGCTGACTCCAGAAATAGTTAAGAAACTTACGCTTATTCATGAATATAAGGGAGAGCAGAGACTTTTTATTGAAGCACACAAAGATGAACTTAATGAGCTTGTAGAAATTGCCAAAGTTCAAAGTACAGAGGCTTCAAATAGAATTGAAGGTATTTCCACAGCAGAGGATAGATTGAAGAACTTGGTACAAGCGAAAACAACTCCGCGAAATCGTGATGAATCTGAAATAGCCGGATATAGAGATGTATTGAATACAATACATGAGAATTATGATTACATTCCAATAAACACGAATTACCTTTTACAGTTACACAGAGATTTATATAAATTTCTTGGAAATGTAGATGGAGGGATATTTAAGACTTCAGATAACATTATTCAGGAAACAGATGCGGATGGGAATGAGAGAATCCGTTTTAAACCAGTAGCTGCATGGGAAACACCAGCTTCCATAGATGAATTGTGTAAAGTATTTTCTGAGGCAAAGAATGAGGTTGAGCCATTGTTGCTGGATATCATGTTTATTCTGGATTTCTTATGTATTCATCCATTTAATGATGGAAATGGAAGAATGAGCCGGTTGCTTACCTTGCTTTTGCTATATCAGTCAGGGTTCATTGTGGGTAAATACATCAGTATTGAAAAAATCATTGAAGAATCGAAAGAAACGTACTATGAGGCACTTCAAGATAGTTCCATAAACTGGCATGAAAACGAAAACGATTACAAGCCTTTTGTAAATTATATGCTTGGGGTGATTGTAAAGGCTTATAAGGAATTTGAATCCAGAGTAAAGCTATTGACGGCACCCAATCTGTCTAAAGCAGCTCGCATCCGGGAAATAATAAAAAACCATATAGGTACGATTACAAAGTCTGAGTTGATGGCAATGAATCCGGATATCAGTGATACAACAATACAAAGAACTTTGGCAGAACTATTGAAGAGTGGAGAAATAGAAAAAATAGGTGGAGGACGCTACACGAAGTATGTGTGGAAGATGGAGGATTAAATGATTACAGGTGAATTGAAAAATAAAATTGATAGTTTATGGGATATTTTTGCTTCCGGTGGTTTGGTAAATCCACTTGAAGTTATTGAACAGATTACTTATCTAATGTTTATTCATGATTTGGATGATTCGGATAATACAAGAGCAAAAGAAAGTGCAATGCTGGGACTTCCATATCAAAGTGTTTTTTCTGAGGAAATAAAGATTGGAGAAAGAACTATCGATGGTTCACAGCTTAAATGGTCCGTTTTTCATGATTTTCCTGCGGATAGAATGTATTCTATCATACAAGAATGGGTATTTCCATTTATAAAAACATTACACAGTGATAAGAATAGTGCTTATTCAAAATATATGGATGATGCGATTTTTAAATTGCCAACACCCCTTGTTTTATCAAAAGTGGTAGATTCCTTAGATGAAATATATCAGATGATGAATGAAATTCAGACCGTGGATGTACGGGGGGATGTGTATGAGTATCTTTTGTCAAAGATTGCACAGTCTGGCCGTAATGGTCAGTTTAGAACTCCAAGACATATTATCCGTATGATGGTAGAAATGATGAATCCTTCCAGTGAGGAAGTGATTTGTGATCCGGCTTGTGGAACATCAGGGTTCTTAGTTGCAGCAGGAGAATACTTGAAAGAAAAGAGGAAGGAAGAAATTTTTTTTGATAAGCAGAAAAAAGATCATTATATGAATCGTATGTTTCATGGATATGATATGGACAGGACTATGCTTCGTATTGGAGCAATGAATATGATGACTCATGGAATTGATAATCCATTTATTGAATATAGAGACAGTTTGTCTGACCAGAATCCAGATAAGGATAAATATTCCTTAGTGCTTGCCAATCCACCATTTAAGGGAAGTCTTGATGCTGAGTCAGTATCTGGGGATTTGCTGAAAGTTTGTAAAACAAAGAAGACAGAATTACTGTTTCTGGCACTATTTCTTCGCATGTTAAAGATTGGTGGAAGATGTGCTTGTATCGTACCTGATGGTGTATTATTCGGCTCATCAAAGGCACATAAAGATATCAGAAAAGAAATTGTTGAAAATCAGAGATTAGAGGCAGTTATTTCCATGCCTTCCGGTGTGTTTAAACCATATGCAGGAGTATCAACAGCTATTCTTGTGTTTACAAAAACAGAACATGGGGGAACCGATTCTGTATGGTTTTATGATATGACGGCAGATGGTTTTAGCTTAGATGATAAGAGAACTCCAATTGCAGAAAATGATATTCCGGATATTATTGAAAGATTTAAGAACCTTGACAAGGAAGCAGAAAGAAAGCGTACAGATAAATCCTTTATAGTGCCGAAACAAGAGATTATTGACAATGATTATGATTTAAGCATTAATAAATACAAAGAAATTGAGTATGTTCCTGTTGAATATCCGCCGACGTCGGAAATTATGGCTAATATTCGTGAAATTGAGGTGGAAATTGGCAAGGAAATGGATGAGTTGGAGAAACTGTTGAATTTACAGGAAAAATGACAGTACAAGAACAATTAATTGGATATATGACAGAATAAAAAACATTAAATACGAATACTTGATACTCTGAAACAAAACCAGCAAAAAATAGTCAACCCCAGGAGCAAAGGATTCTAAGCAACTGATGTGCCTACTCCCATTTGGGAACCCAGCTTTAATCCGTCAAAAGTTGACTATTGCTATAATAACATAATTAAATTACAGGTCAAGGACTTGGTGGAAATTTGCAATAAGGATGTTAAAGTGAATAAAAAGAAAGGAAATCAATTCGGATTTGTGGGGGCTGTATGTTTGAAAATTGAATAAAATTTGACATGGGCGGTAGAAAATGATAGTATAATGATACAGTTAGGTGTTACCAATAGACGGCTAGTCTGATTGATATAATATTAGTAAAAATAACCGCTCAAGTTTCTCAGGCTCGGGGCGGTTATTTTTGTGTCTTGGAATCACGCTTTCCATGTGAGTAACCAAGACTATAGAATGTTGCACAAAGTGCAAGTACTGCAATCAAGTCACTAATGGTAAGCATAAGCAAGTTCTCCTTTCCGTAGAGTTCTCTGTAAGAGAGTTCTATGTAATCGGAGGTCACAGTCCTCCGCAGAAGACTAACCGCCTGCCGTATATGATAACACCTAGAACAATTATAACAAACATATATTCTGCAATCAAGAGTGATACAAAAAATAATAGATTTGTAGGGGATGATGTAGATGATAAAAACTATAGATGAATGCTTCTTTCAAATACAGAACGGGGCAAATATAAAACAGGGAGATGTCGATGGCGGTTTTCCTATAACAAGGATAGAGACAACTGCGAATGATAAATTTAATAGAGATAGAATGGGTTATGCGGGGATAACTGATATTTCAAAGTATGAATCTTATGTTCTTGAAGAGGGTGATTTACTTATGTCCCATATCAATAGTGTTCAGTATCTTGGAAGAACAGTATTGTATGTTAAAGAAGCTGATGAGACCATAATTCATGGTATGAATTTATTGCGACTTAAAGCTAGACGTGATGTTATAAATCCTGCGTATGCAAGATATTGTTTTTATGGACATTCATTTAGGAGTAAAGTCGGTAATATTACTAAGAAGTCTGTTAATCAAGCAAGTTTTGCAGTTAAAGATTTAAAGCAAATTAAAATAGAAGTTCCTTCTCTTTCTGAACAAGATCAGATAGTTAAGGTTCTAGATAAACTTCAGAATTTAATTGCAATGAGAAACGATGAATTATCTGCTTTAGACGATTTTATCAAAGCCCGATTTGTTGAACTCTTTGGTGATGCAATTTATAACGATAAAGATTGGAAAACTGATACAGTAGATAACCTGTGTGAAGAAATATATGGTGGAGGAACCCCATCAAAAGCACATTCTGAATATTATGAAGATGGAGATATTCCTTGGGTATCTTCCAAAGATATGAAGACCGATGTTTTAATTGATAGTCAAATCAAAATCAATCAGCTAGGAGTAGATAATAGTACGGCAAAAATTGTACCTATAAATTCCGTAATAATGGTTATTAGAAGTGGTATATTAAAGCATACTTTACCGGTTGCAATAAACGCCGTTCCAATAACTGTTAATCAAGATTTAAAGGTATTCATACCAGGTGAACGAGTTCTTACACGATTTTTAGCTGTTCAGTTTAAAATGCACGAGAAAGATATTTTGTCAGGTGTTCGAGCTGTCACTGCAGATAATATAGAATTTAATTCGTTAAAACAGAGAAAGTTGATAGTTCCACCAATTGAATTGCAAAAAGAATATGTTTCATCTTTGGAGCAGATCGACAAATCAAAAGTTGCAGTGCAAAAAGCATTAGACGAAACGCAGTTATTATTTGATAGTCTGATGCAAAAATATTTTGGATAAAAGGACAGAGAATATGAAAGAAACAGGAATTGAACCAATAGTAATAGAGGAAATATGTGATATTGCCAGAAAGTATAATGTGCAAAAAGTGATTTTGTTTGGTTCAAGAGTAAGTGGGGATTTTAAAACAAAAAGTGATATAGATTTGGCGGTGCAAGGCGGTGATTTCATTCGTTTTATGCTGGATATAAATGAGGAAACGAGCACCCTTTTGTAGTTTGATATTTTTAATTTAGATGAAGAAATACAAAATGAATTAAGAGAAGCTATAAAAAAAGAAGGGAAGCTAGTATATAAAGCAAATGTATCTTTCTAAAACTTTCGTTATGAAAATCTATCGTAACTATTGAAAAAATATGTGGTAAATAAATGTTTTTAATGATTTTGGAGTAGGATGTTGGTATGGTTAGGAGGAAATACCAGCATGGAAGAAAAAATTGTATTGATTATTAATAAGATGGCAGATTATTTGAATATTTCACAGATGAAGAAATTGCAGGAAGTTCTTCTTCAAACATTTTCAGAAAATAAAATTTCAAAGGAAGAAACTTCAAATAATGACTATTTACAGTTGTTTTTGGATGCGAAAAAGATTGAAGGGTGTTCGTCTAGAACGATTCAATATTATAGTTCTACGGTAGAACACATGCTTCAGAACATAGAACAACCGATACGAAAAATCACAACAGAAGAAATTAGAAAATATCTGGTTGATTATCAGAAAATCAATAATTGTAGCAAAGTTACGGTGGATAATATCCGGCGAAATATTTCAAGCTTTTTCTCTTGGTTAGAGGAAGAAGATTATATATTGAAAAGTCCAATGAGACGCATTCATAAAATAAAAACGAAGCAACCTGTAAAAGAAATAATTTCTGATGAAGCAATCGAATTGCTTAGGGATAACTGTCAATGTTCCAGAGATTTAGCTATGATTGATTTGCTATATTCTACAGGAATACGTGTTGGTGAGTTAGTAAATTTGAATGTTTCAGATGTGGATTTTGAGGCTAGAGAATGCGTTGTTTTTGGAAAAGGAGATAAAGAGCGAAAAGTGTATTTTGATGCAAAGGCCAAACTTCATTTGCAAAATTATTTAAAGAAACGGGATGACGATAATCCAGCACTTTTTGTATCGTTAGATGCACCCCATGATCGTTTAAAAATTAGCGGGGTAGAGATTCGTATTCGTACACTTGGCAGGAAATTGAATATGGAAAAGATTCATCCACACAAATTCCGTAGAACAATGGCAACAAGAGCTATTGATAAAGGTATGCCAATCGAACAAGTGCAAAAGATATTAGGACATTCTCAAATAGATACTACCATGCAATATGCCATTGTAAATCAGAATAATGTAAAAACATCTCATCAAAAGTTTATTGCTTAAATCAATTCGGATTTGTGGGGATGAAGAGATGTTAATTAAGGATATATGTAGTTCTATAACTGATGGTAGTCATAATCCACCGCAAGGAATTGATACTAGCTCATATTTGATGCTGAGTTCAAAGAATATTTTCGATGATGAAATTACATTAGATCAACCAAGATTTTTAAGTAAAGAAGATTTTGAAAATGAAAATAAAAGAACGAAAGTAAAATGTGGTGATGTATTACTAACCATTGTTGGGACTGTAGGACGAGTTGCAGTTGTTCCAAATAATTTACCGTCGTTTACTTTGCAGCGAAGTGTTGCAGTTTTACACCCGGATGAGGATGTTTGTAGTGGAAGGTATTTAATGTATGCATTAAGGGGGAAACGTTCATATATTGAAAGTCATTCCAAAGGTGTTGCTCAGAAGGGGATTTATTTAAAAGAAGTGTCTGGTATCGATTTGCCAGTGCCATCTAAAGAAGTGCAAGAACAGATAATTGAAAAACTTGATAAGATGAATTCAATTATTAAAAGTCGACAGTTAGAACTTGAAAAATTAGATGAACTTATCAAAGCCCGATTTGTCGAGATGTTTGGCAGTCCTGTCTCTAATCCTATGTTTTGGAAAAAAAGAACACTTAAAGAAGTATGTATTAAGTTAAATGATGGCACGCACTTTTCGCCAGAAAGTTTTGAAACTGGCGAATATAAATATGTAACTGCAAAAAATATAAAGGTAACAGGGTTTGATTTTACAAATATTACTTACGTACCAGAAGAAGTTCATAGACCAATCTATGAAAGGTGTAATCCTGAATTAGGAGATGTTCTATACATAAAAGATGGTGCAACAACAGGTATTGCAATGGTTAATACACTTGAAGAAGAATTTACTTTACTATCAAGTGTAGCATTATTAAAGCAAAACAGAACAATTATGAATGGGTATTTTTTAACTGCACTTCTTAATAACGAAGATATGTATATGGATATACGAAACAATATGGGAGGTGCAGCAATTACAAGATTGACAATTGCAAAGCTAAATGCAATTAAGGTTATCGTACCTCCAATAGAGTTACAGAAGCAGTTTGCCGATTTTGTCACCCAAGTCAACAAATCAAAAGTTGTAATAATGAATATAAGAAAATTGCAGTAGGTAAAGTAGGTTGATTTTCAAAAATTTTAGAATATCACCTACAAACATTCAACGTGAATAGGTGGGAAAGAGAAAAAAGTCCTCCAAAGCCTATGTTTTGGTTGTGCAAGTAGGTGGAAAAACGATAAAGTTAGATTTCAGCCGATAATTGACTGTACGAAAGTAGGCTCAAATAGAAAAAATGCGGAAACCTACCT
Organism: uncultured Blautia sp.; assembly: GCF_947654165.1. Lineage (GTDB taxonomy): Bacteria > Bacillota > Clostridia > Lachnospirales > Lachnospiraceae > Blautia. The sequence goes on along the minus strand of NZ_CANTKB010000011.1, from coordinate 45,650 downwards.
AAATGAGATAATAAAATATAGGCTGCAAAGTAGAAATATTAAAAATTCACCTATTTGAGCAGGAAAAAAGTAGGCTGTTTGAAAGAAACTTTGAAATCCTACTTACTATACCTAGATTTCATGGTAATCAATGGATTATTATACTCACTATCACTAAAGGATAATGTTATGGGGAGGTGCTATATGCGAACAAATTTTGACTATTTAAAAAAAGAACCAAAATTTTCCAGATTTGCAGATGTAGCCATATCAGCTGAGAAGATTATTCTTATGGATCCAGAGGCTAGTATTCTTAATAGCCGACGTGCAATGGAGTTTGCAATAAAATGGATGTATTCTGTAGATTCAGAGCTGGAAATGCCGTATCAAGATAATCTGCAAAGTCTTATGAATGCAGAAGAATACAGGCAGATTGTGGGGGCGGATTTGTGGAAACGTATGGATTATATAAGGAGATGTGGAAACAATGTAGCCCACAGTAATAAGAAATTAGGAAGAGACGAAGCGATGCTCTGTCTTGAAAATTTATTTATATATTTGGATTTTATTTCGTACTGTTATTCGGAGCAGTATGAAGAGCATTCTTTTGACAAAACAGCCATTTCTTCTCGAATTGAGAAAGCAAGAGAATCAAAAGAGGCAGCCAATGCCACAAAAGCAGAATTGGAAAAAGAGCAGGAAAAGTCTGCAAAACAAGAACTAGATTTACAGAAATTAATGGAAGAAAATGCTTTTTTGAAAGAAGAATTATCTGCACGCAGACAGGAACAACAGCAGACCTATGTTCCGAAACCACTTGATTTAACAGAATATAAAACCAGAAAATTATACATTGATTCTATGTTGATAGACGCAGGATGGGTGGAAGGAAAGGACTGGATGAATGAAGTAGAACTTCCTGGAATGCCAAATAAATCAGAGAGAGGATTTGCGGATTATGTCCTTTATGATAACATGCATCGCCCATTGGCGGTTATTGAAGCGAAAAGAACTTGTGTGGATGTTTCCAAGGGAAGGCAGCAGGCGAAACTTTATGCTGATTTACTGGAACAAAAATATAAAAGAAGACCAGTTATTTTTCTTACAAATGGGTTTGAAACACATATTATTGATGGGCAATATCCTGAGAGAAAATGTTCGGTGATTTATTCAAAAAGAGACTTGGAAAAATGGTTCAATTTATTAACGACGAGAACAAGTTTGAAACATGTTATGGTGGATAAAAACATTGCTGGGCGGTATTACCAGGAAGCTGCTATTAAAGCGGTGTGCAACAGTTTGGATGAAAAGAATCGCAGGAAAGCATTACTTGTTATGGCAACAGGCTCCGGAAAGACAAGAACGGTAATTGCGTTGTGTGATTGCTTGTTAAAAGCCGGCTGGGTAAAGAATATTCTTTTTCTTGCTGATAGAAATTCACTTGTTACACAGGCGAAAAGAAGTTTTGTGAATATGCTGCCGAATCTATCATGTACCAATCTTGTTGAAGAAAAGGATCATTACAATGCTCATTGTGTTTTTTCTACCTATCAGACCATGATGAATTGTATTGATGCGGTAAGCGATCATGAAGGAAAACTATTTACATGTGGACATTTTGACCTTGTGATATGCGATGAGGCTCACAGATCTATTTATAACAAGTACAGAGATATCTTTTCCTATTTTGATGCTCCGTTGATTGGCCTTACAGCAACACCAAAAGATGAAATTGATAAAAATACTTATGAAGTCTTTGAATTAGAGAACGGTGTTCCTACATATGGGTATGATTTAGCACAGGCTGTAAAAGATGGCTATCTTGTTGATTATGTTTCTGTTGAATCAAAACTGAAGTTTATAGAGCAGGGAATTGTATATGATGATTTATCAGAAGAAGACAAGAGTGCTTATGAGGAAACTTTTGAGGATGAACATGGCCATTTGCCGGAAGCAATAGGATCGTCAGCTCTGAATACATGGATTTTCAATGAAGATACTATCAGACAGGTTCTAAATATATTGATGACTGATGGAATTAAGATTGATTACGGACAGAAGCTTGGGAAAACGATTATATTCGCAAAGAATCATGATCATGCAGAGAAAATATTAGAAGTGTTTAACAGGGAGTATCCACATCTTCCGGATTATGCAAAAGTAATCGATAATTATATGACCTATGCACAGAGTGCCATTGATGAGTTCTCTGCCCCCAAAAAGATGCCTCGGATTGCAATTTCAGTAGACATGTTAGATACGGGTGTTGATGTGCCGGAAGTTCTGAACTTAGTATTTTTTAAAAAGGTCATGAGTAAAGCAAAATTCTGGCAGATGATTGGACGTGGTACAAGACTCTGTCCTAACTTGCTTGATGGGGAAGATAAACAGAAATTCTATATTTTTGATTTCTGCGGAAACTTTGAATTTTTTCGAATGAATAAAGGAAAAGCAACAGCAAATATGATGGCACTTCAAGGGGCAATCTTTAATTTGAAATTTGAGATTTCCTATAAATTACAAGATATAGAATATCAGATTGATAGGCTTATTGCATATCGTAATGCATTGGTAAAACAAATGAGTGAGAAAGTAAAGGAATTACCAAGGGATAATTTTGCTGTGCGTCAGCATCTAAAGTATGTGGAGTTGTATTCTTTGGAATCAAATTATAATGCTCTTACCTATGAGGATACCTTAATTGTAAGGGAAGAAGTTGCACCTTTAATTTTGCCGGATGGAGATGAAGCAAGTGCAGTTCGCTTTGATGCACTTATGTATGGAATTGAACTGGCTTACTTAATTGGAAAGAAGTATTCAAAAGCTCGTACAGATTTGTATAAAAAAGTAGCTGGAATTGCAAGTGTGGCTAACATCCCTGAAATTCAGGCACAGTCAGACTTGATTCATAAAATTTTGAATACGGACTATGTGAATAATGCTGGAATTAATGAATTTGAAGAAATCAGAGAAAGACTTCGTGATTTGATGAAGTACATTCCTGGAGGAAAGGTTAAATATGTAACAAATTTTACAGATGAATTACTCTCAATAGAATGGAATGAATCTGAACTTGAAAACGATGAACTAAAGAATTACAAGGCAAAGGCAGAGTATTATATCAGACAGCACCAGGATAATATTGCAATTGCAAAACTAAAGACAAATCAACCTTTGACAACTACAGATGTTGCAGCATTAGAAGAGGTACTATGGCATGAAGTAGGTACAAAGCAAGATTATGAACAGGAGGTTGGAACCAAACCACTTGGTGAATTTGTCCGTGAAATTGTAGGATTGGATATGAATGCTGCCAAAGAAGCATTTTCGGAGTACCTGACAAATACAAGTCTTGATAGCAGGCAGATTTACTTTGTGAATCAGATTGTGGAATATATTGTTCATAATGGAATGATGAAAGATTTTTCTGTTCTTCAGGAATCACCATTTACGGATCGCGGAAGTGTGGCTGAGGTATTTACTGATTTGAGCATATGGCTGGGAATCAGGAAAGTTATAGATACAATCAATGCCAATGCGGCAGCGTAGAAGAAATGAAAAGAAAAACCAGAACAATTAAAAAAACAGCAGGAGGATGAGAAAACAACAATGTGGAAATGCCCAAAATGCGGAAGAGAATTTAAGAAAAAAGAGCAGAGTCATTATTGTGGTGAGAAACCCAAGAATATAGATGAATATATAGTGCGTCAAGAGGATTGCAAAATGGTTCTTTGAGACTGGAAATCATGTGTAGATTTTTATAAATGATTTTTCAAAAAGAAAGGGGGCACGCCATGCATCACAAAATTTTTTTAAGCAAACGAATCGCAGCAAAAAAACAATTCTGTATCTGTTGCTTTTGTTTGCTGCAACTGCCTTTTTTGTCACAAGCGTCAATCTGTACCAGAACAGTATCCAAAACCTGAAAATTTCAGAAGAGACTTTTTCTACCTTAGCGGTTACAGAAATTTACGGAGAGGTGGACAAATACGGGGAACTGGTGAAACCCAACAGTGAGGAACACATTGGCTATCAGGCGGTTGGGGTGAAAGGGTATGATATTCGTGATATTCTTGACAGTGGAGCAGTGGAAAGTTATGATCTTCGCAGCCATTATGGTGCTTATATAGAAGGACATCCAGCTATGTGGTACAGTCCGATTATACAAGGGGGAGGGGAAGATATTGATAACTGGGCGATGAGAAGCAACAATGTTATCCGATTTAAGATTCAGGCATCGAAACCGGTTATATTGGACTATATCCCGGATGATCTATACAATTTTAGAAGGGAATTCTTCTGTCTGAATGTTCTGGATGACGCAGCAGGTTTTGCAGACTATCCAGATCATCTGGCATATAACGATTTTGGTTTTAACGAGGAGGAGTGGGCTGCCCATGAGAACGAGATCAAAGAACTGAATCAAACCGATGATACAGACAAACTGATTCTATACCCGGATGTGGAATATATTGGGATTCTCCAATTTCATCCGTCCTGGATGTGGATAGGGGAATTAGGAACTTGGAAATCTCATGATACAGGGTTATTTGATGATGAGTTTGAGTTTGCCACACCGGTTCAGGATTATCAGTCTATCCGGCTGACCTATGATGGTTCCAGGGAGAGTCGAGAATACGAGGAAAGTGATTCACCTTTTCCAATTCAACGGATGGAAGATGTGGAGAAAGACCCGAAGTTGAAAGCTTATTTTGAAAACATCTGGCAAGACACAAGTGTACAGTCGTACACCCACAACGTAGTTGCAACCAATGACGTCACCTCTGTCCCTGCCTTTCATCTTGGAGGTGCTGCTCTGACTGAGGGAAGGCTCATTACCCAGGAGGAATACAAAAAAGGTGCAAACGTCTGCCTGGTCAGTGAAGATATGGTAAAAAATCAAAAATGGAAGATAGGGGACAAACTGGATATGAAACTGTTTGAAAGTGAGTATATCCCAGATGATGCTGCCTGGAATCTTGGCCACCAGCCCATTTATGATGCAGAAGAAACACCTTTCGTAGAAGAAGGGGAATATGAAATCGTGGGCATTTATTCCATGTATCCTACCGCTGGGAATGCGGAACTTGCTCCCAATACACTGGAAATACTGCCTTATAACATTTATATTCCCGCCAAATCCATTTCTGAAGAAAGAAAACCAGAAGAACTTCTGATCCATGGCTCTACTTTCAGTGTGAAGCTGAAAAATGGAATGGTGGAGAATTTTCTGGAAGATATGGAAGAGAAAGGGCTGACCGAAAGGAAAGAAGGGCGTTATGAGCCGAAATTTACCTTTTATGACCAGGGCTACAGTGCAGTGGAATCCGGGCTTCATTCTATGAACAGCACGGCAAAGCTGCTGCTTCTTTCTTCGGTGCTTCTCTTGATTGTCTGTATCCTGGTGGCATATTTTTTCTGGCAGAACCAGAGGCAGACGGTAGGAATCTTCCGTTTGCTTGGTGGAACGAAAAAACAGGCTGTTTTGGCGGTACTGCATTGTGCTTTGGTTCTGACGGTTCTGGGGGCAGCGGCAGGAGGAATCCTTGGATGTGGTGTGACTAATCTGGCGGGAACGAGAATCATGGAAGAAAACCTGGAAGAGCTTGAGACGGACATGACAGGGGCGTATGATATGTCCGGGTTTGCAGAGCAGGAGGCAGACATCAGAATCCAGGCAGACCCTTTGGCAACACTGGGGGCCTGTAGTGCCACACTGCTATATCCTTTGTTTTGGCTGGGATTTGCAGCAATGGATATCAACAAAGAACCAAGGGAGCTGCTTCCCAAGGGAAAAGGCTAGGGGGTGTTGAATTGAAGACGTTTTCTTATATCTGGCGTATGGCAATGAGAAGGAAAGCCGCCTGTCTGCTGGTGGTGGTTTCTACCATGATGATGACCGTATTTATGCTTTTTTACCCTGGCCTCATTGACAATACCCGTAAGAGGCTTGAGGAAACCTATGACGGTATTACAGTGACAGGCAGTATCATCAGCAACAAGACAAAGGCTGTTCCGCTGATTCCCGGAAACCTATGGAAAGAAATGGAGGAAAGCGGATATTTCAGACAATGCTATGCCAAAAGTAATTTTAAAATCCGCACATTTCCTAAAGCAGTTCTGGAAGAAAAGACTGGAGATAATCCATCTGAACTGAGGGAAAATATTGGTTTCCAGTCCCTACTTTTCCAGTTTGAAGCCAGGGACAGTGGCGGTATGGAAGGCTCTATGAAGGCATATAATACCTTTCAGGCAGAGGATGAGCTGGTCCGTATCAGGGAGGATATCCAGTGGCTGGAGGGGTATGATGAAAGCTGCCTGGAGGGCGGGGAACGCATCTGCATCCTTTCGGAAGACTGGGGGTATGGCCTGGGAGATACGGCTCCGTTTCTTGCAAGTGTCTGGGTAGGGCAAAACAAAGTAGAAGGCATTTTTCATCTGAAAGTGGTAGGCACGTACCCTGGTAAAATCACAGGGATTTCCGGTGGAATGCCGCTGAAAACCATGAAAGAACTTGTGGAAACTGCCAATCAGGTGCACAAACAGAATGGGGCTTATTATGAATGGGGATTTTGCATGGATGAAATCTATTTTACAGTCAAGGATAACCAGCAGTTAGAGAACATAAAGGCTGGGATGATAGAGAATGGCCTTCTTAGCAGTGAGAGCAGTGAGCTTTTCCAGATCCGCATGGATGACCGTATTCTGAAGGAAGCCGTTGGCCCTATTGAAAGCAACCTTGCCCAGCTGGAGGGCTCTTACCTGTTTTTCTTCCTGATGATTACTGCTATTGGTTTCTTCATCAGTTTTCTGCAGGTCCGGGGGCGGAAACCGGAGTATGCGGTTATGAGGATGCTGGGAGAAAGCAGGATGAAGATTACCCTGAAAGCATTGCTGGAGCAGTTTATATTCTGTCTTGGTGGTGTGACACTGGGGGCAGCAGCAATGGCCTTTATGGAGGCAGAACGGTTCCATGCAGCCATTTGTGCTGTGATTCTTCTATGTTATAGCTTGGGGGCTGCTGCTGCGGTGATGCTTACCGTGGGCGTAAACGTGATGGATATTCTACGTGATAAGGAGTAGTATTATGGGTATTTTACAGGCAAAAAATGTGCATTATGTTTATCAAAGCAAATATCAGAAAGTACATGCTGTAAAGGGCATTGATTTTGATTTTCAGGCTGGAAAATTCTATGCGATTGTTGGCAAAAGTGGCTGTGGCAAAACCACATTTTTGTCTTTGCTGGCTGGTCTGGATCTGCCAACAGAAGGGCAGATCCTCTATGATGGAAAGAGTACCGCACAGTGCAACCGAGACAACTACCGTTTAAAAGCCATCTCCCTGATCTGCCAGAATTATAACCTGTTTCCGTTGCTGACTGTGGAAGAAAATGTTACCTATCCCATGCTTCTCAGGGGAATAAAACCAAGGGAAGCAGAAACCATTGTCCATGAGAAATTAAAAGAAGTTGGACTGGACAGCTCTTATTATAAGAGGCTTCAGGCCATGCTTTCCGGCGGGGAGCAGCAGAGGGGGGCGATTGCAAGGGCACTGGTTTCTGACGCCCGTATTCTTCTTGCCGACGAGCCAACAGGAAACCTGGATACCGAGAACAGCGAGCTTATTTTTTCCCTGTTTCAGCGTCTGGCTCACGAGGAAGGCTACTGTGTGATTGTCGTGCCCCATGACCTGGATATTGCAGATAAGGCGGATGAAGTTCTGCGTTTGAAGGATGGAGCATTGCTTGCGTAGGAGGTGCTTTATGAAAAAACATACTACTTTTTTGCAGGGTGTTTCCTGGCTCTTTCGGTGCTGTTTTCAACAGGTTGTGAGACTGAGAAAAGGACTTTATCTGAGGAAGCAGCTTGTTCTGAAGAAACAGATTCTTCTGAAAAATCAGTCGCTGAGGAGGAAAAACGCTTGGGGACACAGCCAAAGAGAAGCCAAATCCAAAGACATATAAAAATGTGGAAAAGGAAGTGGAATTACTCTGGGCTGCAGATGTGGAGCCGGTGCAATATGAGATGGACTGGGAAGTGGAGGGAACAACAGAAACTTGCATCCGGGAATTGACGAAACCTCAATATCAGGGGAGCACTGGGGTCAGTGAAGGAAACCAGGCAGCCGTAGACTGGCTTGTAGAGGAATTTCAACGGACAGGTTTGCAGCAGCTTCCGGGTCTGGGAAGCTGGAAACAGAACTATTCGGCTGATTATGAAAAAAACGGAACTGCGGACAATATCATTGGTTATCTTTCTGGTAAAGACCACACAAAGGCGGTGGTTTTGGGTGTAGGTTTTGATAATCCCAATTTAGCAGCACTGCTGCAAACAGCTAAATGGCTGGCAAAGTCCAGTGAACTGCCTTGTGATGTTATATTCGCTGCTTTTTATACAGAGGATAGCAACAAAAAAGGTTCTTCTGCATTGTCTGCGTATATAGAAAAGCAGTATGTACAGATTCGCATGGTAAACTTAAAATGCACTGGCTGGAAAGAGCAGCCAGTGATCGTTTATGGTGCAGATTCGGAAGCAGATTTGCGAAAAAGTCTTGCCGGTGGTCTTGGGATTCCATATGCGGAACGGGATGTGGGAGGAGATGAGGCTGCATTTCGTGAGGAAAATATGAGCAGTGTTTCTCTTTTCCAGGATGCCAGCGTGAGTGATCCGAAAGCATCTGCTGTGTTAAATGCTACTGACGATATACCGGAAAATCTGGATTTTGCCATGCTGGATGACATTGCCAAAAAGCTGGCAGCCTGGGTCATTGAGCGTGGGGATGAGCCGTTGGAGTCCTATGTGGTGTATTGGTAGAAGGTATGTGGGAGTGGATTTACTTTCATATCAAAATATTGATTGATTTGTAATGACAAAAGCGTTACAATAAAAGAAATACGAGGAGGTGTGATTATGGAAAAAACAGCAACCTTGAACTTAAGAATAAATCCAACTGTCAAAGAGCGGGCAGAAAAAGTATTGTCTCAGTTAGGTATTCCCATGTCAACAGCAATTAATATGTATTTGAATCAAATTTCTCTTACAGGTGGAATCCCATTTTCTGTTTCTTTACCCAAAGTACCGGCATCAATTCATGCAGATGCCATGACAGTAGAGGAAATCCATCAAAAATTGGAAAAAGGTTACAATGATATAGCTACAGGAAGAGTGCAGAATGCAGCGGAAGCGTTTGCAAAATTCAGGGAGAATCATTGATATAAAACAATATACGGTTGAGATTACAAATGAAGCATTGGCTGATATGGAGCAGTTATATAATCACATTGCTTATATCCTTCAGGCACCGGAAAATGCAATGAATCAATACAACCGGATTGCAGACGCTATTTTGACATTGGATACTATGGCTGAGAGAATCCGTATTATGGAATCAGAGCCGGAACGAAGCAAAGAGATGAGAAGATTGTTGGTAGATAATTATTCCGTCTTTTTTGTAATCCAGGGAGATAAAGTGATTGTAACAGATGTACTGTATAGTGCATCAGATATTGAAAGCCGATTAAAAGGTTAAATGAGAAAATTAAAAAATATAAAACATCAGGCAGGATATGTCCCCATAAATAAAAGGGAAGGTATCCTGCCTTTTTCCATGGAAATCTCCGGATATTGCCAGTGCAATAAGGGAAACTAAAGAAAAAAGTGACTCATATCCACCCCTTCCAGGGTCAGTAGTTTCACCTTTTTATCCATGCCGCCTGCATACCCTGTGAGGCTGCCGTTGGTTCCCACAACCCGATGGCAGGGAACCAGAATGGAGATTTTATTGTGTCCCACAGCCCCGCCTACCGCCTGGGCAGACATGTGCGGGATGCCTTTTTGAAAGGCAATCTGTCTGGCAATTTCTCCATAAGTCATGGTTTTTCCGTAGGGAATGGAGTATAAGATCTCCCACACCATTTTCTGGAAATCCGTTCCAATGAAGTGAAGGGGAACCGTAAAATCCGGTTCTTTTCCGGAAAAATAAATGGTAAGCCAGCGTTTTGCTTCTTCTATAACAGAAACTTCTTTCTCTTCATAAGGTTCTTTTAGAGAATGGGCAAAATATTTCTGTCCCTCAAACCAGATGCCTGTTAATCCAAGGCCATCTGCGGATAAAAGGAGCTTCCCAAGGGGGGATTCATAGTGACTGATATATTGCATGATATGCCTCCTCTTTTGCAAAGTATAAAGCGTTTAAACATCCAGACCCTTTTTGAATTGCAGCATCATTTCCCTGGTAAGGCTTACGTCGTAATCCTCATAAGGAATGTCTTTTCGTTCAAACCATTCTGCTACAGCCAATTCTGTTTCATCCAGAGTGATCTGGTCATCTCCATCCAAGTCACAGTAAAAACCGGATAAGAGACTGCCGGAGAGTGCCCAGGGCTGGCTTTTGTAATAGTGGATGTTTTTCACTTTCAGCCCTACTTCTTCCAGGACTTCCCGTTTGACTGTTTCCTCCAATGTCTCACCGATTTCTGCAAATCCGGCAATGAGAGCATACCTGGTGTGATTTCGGCCGGCATACTTGGAGAGCAAGAGTCTTTCCCCATTTCGCACAGCCACAATCACAGCAGGAGAAATTCTGGGATACTGGGTATTGCCGCACGCAGGGCAGAGCATCATCCGCTCTTTTTTGTCATGTACATTTTCATGACCGCAGGCACCGCAGAAGCGATGGGTCTGATACCAGGTAAAGAGATGGAACCCGGTAATCAGGGCGAAAGCATGCTTGCGTGGACCAAGTGTCCGGAATACAGAGATATCCTCCAGAGTAAAGTCCGGTGCCCATTCAGGACAAAAGGACGGAACCAGATAATAGCAGGTTTCATCAATAGAGAATAAATAGACATAGTCTTTATAAATATCAGGCACCGTCTGCTCCAGTTCACCGAAAGAGGGAAATGTGAGCATGTCGTGAGAAGTATGTACCAGAACAGCGTGTTTTTCATAGTATAAGATGCAGTCTGTTTTTTTCGGTGGAACCGGCTGATATTCATTGTGAAAAATATGCTTTTCTAAATCTTGAATCATAAATCAATGCTCCTGTTCATAAGATGCTTATAATTGTTCGTAAGGAATTTTCTGCTGACGAAAGAACTTCTGGATCAGTTCATCCCACACATGTTCCAGGGTTTTGTCCAGAGTAAACGTTTTTATGGAAGTCCCTGTGGTACAGGCCAGGTGGGTTCCGTCATACTGGAAGTTTACGAAAAGCCCGAAGATTTCTTCTTTGGTAAGTCCTGTGGGATGATCCCGCAGGAGTTTTTCCACATTTTTCTGAGAAAGCAGAAATACAATCTTAAAGTGGAGTGGTGTTTTTTTCCCTTTCATAATGGAAAAGCAAAGAGGTTTCAAATCCCTCCAGAGAGCATAAGTTCTGCCTTCGGCATCTAAGGCTTCTTTCTCTTCTGTGTCAAAAAAATCAGGGTGGAGTGCACCATCCAGGGTATAAGTGACAGAAGTGGTAATGGATGCTTCGGACAGCCAGAATGGGTCGAATGCATTCCCAATCAAAAGTTTTGACATAAAGTCTTTAATATCTAACATCTGTAATGCAATCATAATCAATCGTTCCTTCATTGTTAAGTGAATATTTAAGTGTAAAATCAAAGATACTAACAGTATAAACGAAAAAGAAAAAAAATCCCAGTGTTTTCGGGAAAAACCTTTTCAAATGGTGTGATATATGTTATTATAAAACATAGTATTAAAAACTACATAAAGAGGTTGTGTGAAATGAATTATAAAATTGTAATAGACAGTTGTGGAGAATTATTAGAGAGATGGAAAGAAGATGAGCGTATTGAAAGCGTACCGCTCACGTTGACAGTAGAAGGAGAAGATGTTGTAGATGATGAAACCTTTGACCAGGCATCATTTTTGAAAAAAGTGGCAGACAGCCCGAATTGTCCGAAGTCTTCCTGTCCTTCTCCGGAGCGTTATATGCAGGCCTATGACTGCGGAGCAGACCATGTATATGCAGTGACATTATCTGCGGACCTCAGCGGTTCCTACAATAGTGCGGTTCTCGGCAAAAATCTGCTTTTAGATGAGAAGCCGGGACAGAAGATTCATGTTTTTGATTCCCGTTCTGCATCCGTAGGTGAATCTCTCATAGCTCTGAAGATTGAGGAATGTGAGAATCAGGGTATGGAGTTCGAGCAGGTGGTAGAGACTGTGGAAGCCTACATTGAATCCCAGAATACTTATTTTGTTCTGGAAAATCTGGAAACCTTGCGTAAAAACGGCAGACTCAGTAATCTGAAAGCTTTTGTGGCATCTGCCCTGAAAATTAAACCGGTGATGGGGGCAACTCCGGAAGGAACCATTATTCAGTTGGATCAGGCAAGAGGAATCAACAAAGCACTGATGAAAATGGTAGATTACATTGCCGAAGGTGCCAAAGACAGCGAGAATAAGGTTCTGGCAATCAGCCACTGTAACTGTCCTGAGAGGGCAGAAATCGTAAAAGAAGCAATCTTAAAGAGAATATCCGTAAAGGATGTCTTTGTGCTGGATACTGCGGGAGTCAGTACCATGTATGCCAATGACGGCGGGATTATTGTAGTAATATAAGAGAATAAGAGAAAGATGATAAAACCTTTGAACGGATGGGTGCGTACTTTTCAGTTCAAAGGTTTTTTTGTACCTGAATGCGTTTTTTGTGTCTATGGAAACAGAAGAACACCAAGTTTTTGAAAGCTGCATACCATAAAAGAAAAAGGTATCTGTAGATTATTGAAAACAAGTTTCTATCAAGCAGCCGTCCTTGGCGGTGATCTGCGTCAGGTCTATCTGGCGGAAACTCTTGCAGAACGTGGGATATCCGTCAGTGTTTATGGAATAAATCAAGCATGCTCACACCCGAGGGTTCAAAAAGCAGCGAATCTTTGTGAGGCATTGCAGGCAGCCCATATGATCGCTGCACCGGTTCCCTTTTATCGAAATGGCTCTATACCGGGGAGTGCAAGCTGTCCGGACCTTACGGGAGAAAATCTTCTGGAGAAAATGGAGCCGCAATCTATTCTTTTTGCCGGAGCAATTCCCGGGGAGTTTCGAATACAGGCAGAAGAGAAACAGATCCAATGTATAGATTTTCTGGAGGAACAATCCGTAGTTACCCAAAATACCATTGCAGCAACAGAGGGAATTCTTGCAGAAGCAATTACAAGAAGTCCCAGAACGTTATTTCAGAGTCATTGTCTGGTTCTTGGTTACGGAACCTGTGGTAGCATCCTGGTATCGTATCTGAAAAGACTGGGCTGTCATGTGATGGTTTATGAGAAGGAGAAAATACGCTCTTTACGTGCTCAGATAACCGCAGACAGGTGTGTGTGTCAGGAGGAACTGCCGGAAATTCTGAAAGAAGCGGACTTTATCTTTAATACTGCACCGGCTATGGTTTTGCCAAAAGCTATGCTTGGCTATGTCAGGAAGAACTGTCTGATTCTGGATCTGGCTTCTGCACCGGGTGGAGTGGATTATGAGGCAGCCGAAGAGATGGGCATTGAAGCTGTATTGCTCCCAGGTCTGCCCGGAAGGTATGCACCTGCTTCTTTGGGAGCGTGTATGGCAGAGAAGATGATGGAGAGTTTCCGTGAAAAAGTGAGAAGAAAAGAAGAATTGGAGGGGGAGTAAAATGGAATTGCAGGGCAAAAAAATCGGAGTTGCGTTTACAGGTTCTTTTTGCACCTATCAACGTGTATTTACAGAATTGAAGAAGCTGGTACAGGAGGGAGCAAAGGTACAGACTATTTTTTCCAATGCGGCACAGACCATTGACAGCCGTTTCGGAAAAGCAGAGGATTTTGTAAAAGAAGCAGAAAAGATTACGGGAATTGCCCCTATGCTCACCATAGCCCAGGCGGAACCTATCGGACCGGAGGGATTGCTGGATTTATTGGTGATCCTTCCCTGCACGGGAAACACCATTGCAAAATTGGCAAATGGTATCACAGATACCCCGGTGCTTATGGCAGCAAAGGCACATTTAAGAAATGAGCGTCCATTGCTTTTATCCATTTCCACCAACGATGCACTGGGAATGAACATGAAAAATATCGGGCTTCTGTTAAACGCAAAGCATGTGTATTTTGTTCCTTTTGGCCAGGACAATGCAGAGAAAAAACCAAATTCCATGATTGCACATACAGAGCTTTTGGTTCCGGCGGCAAAGGCTGCTCTGGAAGGAAAACAATACCAGCCAGTCATTCAGTAATGTTTCGAAAAAAGGAGAAGGACTATGTGTGGAATTGCAGGATTTTGCAGTGATCAGGTGAGCTATGATCAGGAGAAGGAAAAGTGGAAGACCATTTTGCAGAATATGAATCAGGTACAGAAGAGAAGAGGGCCGGATGAGGAGGGATGGTACCTTTCCAGTCATTGCGGCATGGCACATGTGAGATTGTCGGTGATTGACCTTGAGACAGGACAGCAGCCCATGACAAGAACCAGACAGGAACATACCTGTACTCTGGTTATGAATGGAGAAATCTACAACATGCATGAATTGAGAAAAGAACTGGAGAATCTTGGCGTGGAGTTTGAGACCAGCAGTGATACAGAGGTCATGCTCCTGGGATATCTGGTGTATGGAGAGGAAGTTCTTTCTCGTTTAAACGGAATTTTTGCTGCTGCACTGTGGGATGAGCAAAAAGAAACGTTATTTTTGTTCCGGGATCGTGTGGGCGTGAAACCTTTGTTTTATACAAGGACAAAAGACAGTCTGGTTTATGCATCAGAAATCAAAGGATTATTCCAGTATCCGGGAATAAAGGCAAGGGTAGACGAAGAGGGATTATGTGAAATATTTGCACTTGGCCCGGCGAAAACTTACGGAAAAGGGGTGTTTCAAGGGGTCAGGGAGGTGCTTCCCGGGCATTATCTCACCTTTTCACATGGTGTCCTGCAAGAACATGATTATTGGAAATTAGAAAGCCGCAGCCACGAAGATTCTTTTGAACGGACTGTAGAGAAAACAGCCTGGCTGGTAGAAGATGCTGTGAAAAAACAAATGCTGTCCGATGTTCCCATCAGTACCTTTCTGTCAGGCGGTGTAGACAGCAGCCTGGTCACCGCTATCTGTGCCAGGGAACTAAGAAAACAGGGAGCTGTGCTGGATACCTATTCCTTTGATTTTCAGGGGAATCAGCAGTATTTCCAGGCAAATTCCTTTCAGCCCAGCCAGGACCGCCCGTGGGTAGAAAAAATGGTAAAAGAATTCCATACCAACCATCATTTTCTGGAATGTGATAACCGGAACCTGCTGGAAAATCTGTATAGAGCCGTGGATGCCAGAGACCTTCCCTGTATGGCAGACGTGGAGTCCTCCATGCTTTATTTCTGTTCCCAGGTGGTGAAACAAAATAAGGTAGCTCTCACCGGAGAATGTGCCGATGAAATCTTCGGAGGATATCCCTGGTTTCATACAAAAGAAGCGTTTCAGATGTCAGCATTTCCATGGTCGCCGGATATGAAGGTGCGTCAGACCCTACTTTCGGAGGAAGTGATTCACAGCCTTCCCATGGAGGCATATGCCAGAGCTGCTTACGAGAAAACTATCGAAGAAACACCGGTTCTGGAAGGAGAAAGCCAGGAAGAAAAAAGAAGAAGGGAGATTGCTTATCTGAATCTAAAATGGTTTATGGTGACGCTTTTGGATCGTATGGACCGCACCAGCATGTATTCCGGCCTGGAAGCCAGAGTACCTCTGGCAGATTACCGGATCATTGAATATGTATGGAATGTTCCATGGGAAATGAAGTGCAGGAACGGTGTAGTAAAGGGTTTGCTGCGTCATGCCGGAGAAGGAAAATTGCCGAGAGAAGTATTATGGAGAAAGAAAAGCCCTTATCCCAAAACCTATCATCCACAGTATGAGACCATGCTGGGAGAACAGCTAAAAGAAGTGTTGGCAAATCCCAATGCCCCGGTACGTCAGTTCCTGGATCAAAAAAAGGTACAGCAGTTTCTGGACAGTCCGAAGGATTACGGAAAACCATGGTACGGGCAGCTTATGGCAGGGCCGCAGATGCTGGCTTATATGCTTCAGGTGAATTATTGGATGGAGAAGTACGGGGTAGAAGTGGTGTGAGATATAAATTAGAAAATAAACAGGCAGGAAAATATATACAAGGTGGTAAGGCATGAAACATATATTTCACCTGAAATGAAATCAGATTCGGAAAGATTAGGGATAAAATGTTACAGAATATCATACTGGTATCGTTCTTTTGGTATTAGGAGCAGACGGAGCAAATTGCCCGATTCAGTTAGACTTGTGGCGAAGTGTATATAATGTTACTTTTTTGCAGGCATATTTACTTATTGTACTTGGCGGATATGTTGGTACATTATTTGACTCTTTATTGGCAATGCTGATATCAGCAATCACGCATTCTACAACAACAGCAATTATTGTACCATTTGTTGTATTATGTGCATTTCCATTTTTAAGCAGAATTATTACACTGCCGCAATTATGTTCGTTTTTTCCTGATCAATTATTAGAAATCTATATTGACATTAAAGAATCTGGACTTATAAATTTGGGCGGAAAAGTAACAACAATTGCAAGTTTTATCATTCCGTTGTATGCAATTATCTGTTTGATTCTTCAACCTGTTTTATATAAAATCTATCGAAAAGCAGAGATAAAGTAAACTCTTTGTTTTTCCTTGCATTATATTTATTTATCCTCCAAAAAGGTTATGTATAGGCTTTCGCGTGAATCTCTGTTATAATACAACTAACAGAGAAGGAGTGTGATAACATGAGTGAAGAAAAGAAACGCCTTCCGGTAGGAGTAGAAAATTTCGAGCAGCTGATAAAAGATAACTATTATTATGTAGATAAAACGGGATTGATTTCTGAACTGCTCCGCAATGGCGGAATGGTAAATCTCTTTACCAGGCCAAGACGATTTGGAAAGACTTTAAATATGAGTATGCTGGAACACTTTTTTTCCATAGAGGGAGATAAGAATATCTTTGACGGTCTGGAAATCTCAAAAGATAAAAAACTGTGTGAAGACTATATGGGAAAATATCCTGTGATTTCAGTTTCCCTAAAAGGTATCAATGCAGCTACTTATGAGACTGCATTTTCCTTTGCAGTACAAATAGTGAAAGAAGTAGCAGCTACCATGCAATTTCTTCTGGAAAGCGAACAACTGAGTGCGTATGATAAATCAGAATATCAGAAACTTTTAGATGACAGTATGAGTGAAGCTGTATTTTGCAGCAGCCTGAAAAAGTTATCTATTTTATTAGAAAAACATTACAGAACAAAAGTTATTCTTTTGATTGATGAGTATGATGTTCCGTTAGCAAAAGCATTTGAGAATGGATATTACGATCAAATGATATTTCTAATCCGTAATCTGTTGGAACAGGCGTTAAAAACAAATAACAGTCTGAAATTTGCAGTGATGACAGGGTGTATGCGTATCTCTAAGGAGAGCATCTTTACTGGTCTTAATAATTTTACCACTTTCACGATTACAGATGTTGACTTTGATGAATATTTTGGATTTACAGATCAAGAGGTACGTGACCTTTTAACGTATTATGAATGTACGGATAAGTATAAAAGAATCAAAGTATGGTATGATGGATACCGCTTTGGAAATGTAGCGGTATATTGTCCATGGGATGTGGTTTCTTATCTTCGAAGCCTTCGTACAAACAAAGAAGCCATCCCACAGAATTATTGGGTAAATACCAGCGGAAATGCAGAGGTGAAAGAATTTATTCGACAGTCGAAAAGTGCGACAACAAAGAGAGAGATTGAATGTTTGATGGCGGGGGAAGAAATCATAAAAACCATTCGCCCGGAATTGACCTATAAAGAAATGTACCATTCCATTGAAAATATTTGGAGCGTATTATTCACAACCGGATATCTAACACAGGCAGGGGCATTGGATGGGCAGAAGTATAAGCTCAAAATCCCAAATTTGGAAATAAGGGATATTTTTAAAACGCAGATTATGGAATATTTTAAAGAGAGTGTAAAAAAAGACGGAGATACGCTAAGCCGTTTCTGTGATGCGTTGAAAAACGGAGAGGAAAAGAAGGTAGAGGATATTTTCGAAAGCTACCTGAAAAAGACCATCAGTATCCGAGATACTTTTGTGAGAAAAGCAAGGAAAGAGAATTTTTATCATGGAATTCTGCTGGGAATTTTGGGTGTGAAAGAAGGCTGGGGTGTATTTTCAAATCAGGAAACCGGTGAAGGATACAGCGATATCCTGATAGAAACGGAAAACAGTGAAGTGGCGATTTTGATAGAAGTGAAATATGCCAATGATGAAAAACTTGATCAGGCTTGTGAAAGGGCTTTGAAACAGGTGGAGGAAAGAAAGTATGACCAGGAACTCCGGGAAAACGGAGTAGATAAAATTTTGAAATATGGGATTGCGTGTTATAGGAAACGATGTAAAGTAAAACTGGCAGATTTATGAACATTCCCAAATAATCAGGTGATAAAAGTGGAACTGCACTCTTACAGTTCCATTTTTCAGTTGCATGACATGTGCATACTCTAATAAGTATAAGACTCAAACTTCCCACATCAAAAATTGGACTGATATCTTAAAAAATCAATATTTCGGCTCATAAAATAACATTATGGCAGTGCATGCCCTCCTGCTTCCATGCTTTGAGTTGACAATGTTATTTCGTGATTTTTAGCCTACATTTTTCAGGTCAGAATAGGTGGATTTTAATAATTCCTGAAATTAGACCTACATTTTTTAAAGCAAAATAGGCTACTAAGCAAGATTCTCTAAATCTAGCCTACATCTTATGATGAAAAATAAGTTGAGAAGTGGATATCTTGGACTTTAGCCTATTTAGGTCAGGAAATAGTAGGCTTATATGAGAAAAACATGCAATCCAACCTATTTGGACTACAAAAAAGGTAGGTTGGAGCGAAGAAATTACGAAATTTAGCCTGGCTGATAAAATCTCGAACTTTACAAATGCTTTCTACCGATGCGTGTACATCTCTTTATGGTTGAAAGTATTGATTTTTCAAGGTATAGAATACCAAACAGTGTGGGAAGTTTAAGTATAAGGATAGTTATAAAATAGCATAAAGAAAGGAGTGACAACGGCTGTGAGTGATGCAAAAAAGGAAAACGTTTATCTGTCCATTGATTTAAAATCATTCTATGCATCTGTGGAATGCAGGGAAAGAGGGCTTGACCCCATGAAAACCAATCTGGTCGTGGCAGATGCAGGAAGGACAGAGAAGACCATCTGTCTGGCCGTGTCGCCTTCTTTAAAGGCATATGGGATTCCCGGAAGACCAAGGCTTTTTCAGGTGGTGCAGAAAGTGCGGGAGGTGAACAAGGAGCGGATGCGGTTTGCCCCGGGTGGGGTATTTACCGGTTCCTCCTGTTTTGATGAAGAACTGAAGTCCTCTCCCCATATGGCAGTGAATTACGTGATCGCACCGCCAAGAATGGCACTGTATATGGAATACAGTACAAGAATCTATGAGATTTATATGAAGTATATTGCTCCGGAAGATGCCCATGTTTATTCCATTGACGAAATTTTTCTGGATGTGACACATTATCTGGATGTTTATGGCATGACACCCAGACAACTGGCAGAAAAAATCATCACGGATGTGTTTCAGGAAACCGGAATCACGGCAACCGCTGGGATCGGTTCGAATCTGTACCTGTCCAAAATTGCCATGGATATTGTAGCAAAGCATATTCAACCGGATGCAAATGGTGTGAGGATTGCAGAACTGGATGAGAGAAGCTACAGACAGCTTTTGTGGAATCACAGGCCGATCACTGATTTCTGGCGTGTAGGGAAAGGGTATGCAAAGAAATTGCAGGAGCACGGTATGTTCACAATGGGAGATGTTGCCAGATGCTCTATCGGGAAACCAAATGATTATCACAATGAAGAGCTTTTGTACCGGCTGTTTGGGGTCAATGCAGAGCTGCTCATTGACCATGCATGGGGATGGGAGCCGTGTACCATGGAGGATATTAAGGCATATCGGCCGGAAAACAACAGCATTGGTTCCGGGCAGGTGCTCTCATGTCCCTATTCCGCACAAAAGGCAAGATTGGTGGTGCAGGAGATGACGGATCTTCTGGTGCTGGATCTGGTGGACAAGGGGCTGGTGACAGACCAGATGGTGCTCACCGTTGGATATGATATTGAAAATCTATCCCGGGGAACAGGAAAGAGAGCATACGAAGGTACGGTTACCACAGACCGGTACGGAAGGAAGATTCCCAAGCATGCTCACGGTACCGTGAATTTGCAGAAGTTTTCTTCTTCTACCAGTCAGATTACGAATGCTGTGCTGAAACTGTTCGATAACATTGTGGATCCAAACCTTTTAGTACGGAGATTACAGCTTACAGCAAACCATGTATCAGAAGAAACCAAGGAGAAACAGGAACCGGTGTGGGAGCAGTTGGATCTGTTTACCGATTATGCTGCTTTAGAAAAGCAGAAAAAGGAAGAAGATGCCATGCTGGAACGGGAGCGGAAATTGCAGGAAGCCATGCTGGACATTAAGAAGAAATTCGGAAAAAATGCCATTTTAAAAGGTATGAATCTGGAAAAAGGAGCCACAACCAGAGACCGAAATCAGCAGATTGGAGGGCATAAGGCATGAAACAAAAACCTGGGAATCCATATGAAGATATGTTGGAATTGCCGCATCCGGTATCAAAGATGCATCCGCAGATGCCAAGAAGAGACCGGGCAGCCCAGTTTGCCCCTTTTGCGGCACTTACAGGGTATGAGGAAGCTGTGAGGGAAGCGGCACGGATCACAGAAGAAAAGATGATATTGGATGAGGACAGTAAGGTTCAATTGGATTGGAAACTTCGGTGTTTACAAGAGAAGGTGAAAGAACAACCAATCATTACCGTGACGTATTTCATGAAAGATGAAAGGAAAAAAGGCGGGAAGTATGTGACCGTTACAGGTGTATTAAAGAAAATAGACAGTTATACACATCAATTCGTTCTCGAAAACGGGGAAGAAATTCCTGTGGAGGATGTGGTGTCCTTAGACATTGAGCATGCCTAAAAAGCTGGAGTATACTCCAGTTTTTTTTATTCTTTGGAAAAAAATACAGGTTGACATGAGGTATACTCAGGAAATTAAGATGTTTTTGAAATTAGGAAAACGAGAAAAGAGAGGATGAGAAAAGATGAGTGGAAATACCTTAAAAAGAACCTTTGGAATGAAAGAAGCAGTGACCATAACCGTGGGAACCGTAGTAGGGGTAGGTTTATTTACCACAGGAGCCAATGTAGTAGGAACTATGGGTCCGGCAGTCATTCTGGCCACACTGGTGGCAATGTTGATCAGTATTTATCCGGCACTTTTGTATGCAGAGATGGGTGCAGCACTACCTTATGCGGGAGGAACTTATAAGTATGCCTCTCTTGGAATCGGAAGACCCATGGGAATGCTGGCAGGATGGAATTTTATTATTTCTTTGGTTGCAGTTACCAGTGGAGAAGCTCTGGCATTCAGTTTTTATTTCAAGACCTTTTTTTCGGCTCTTGGGATCGACTTACCGGTAAGTGATACGGTGATAGCGACCATTACGGTTATTGTTTTTATCATCACCAATGTAAGAGGCGTGGAGATGACAGGACGTTTGCAGAATGGGTTTATGTTTTTCTTCTGGGGTGTAGCAATTATCTGGTTTCTTACTATGATTCCTAATGTACAAATGCCGAATTTTGTTCAACTTCCTGAATTTATGAAAAATACAACACCTCTTGGTTTCGTGGCAGCAGTTAGTATGATCTGGTGGTGTTTTGCGGGATTTGAGACTTGCTGTGCTATGGGAGAAGAGATTAAGTATCCGCAGATTAATATTCCGAGAGCTTTGTTTTTGGCACCGTTTATTGTGTTTGCTGTGAATGCGGCATTTCAGTGGTTTTTAGTGGGGATTGTACCGACAGAAGAGATTGCGTCTTTAGCCACAGCTTCTGCACCTTTTGCTGAAGCTATGACAAAAGCGGGGATTTTAGGATTTCCATTGGTACTTCTGGCGGCTGGCATTGCGTTTGGTGGAGATTTTTCCACTTTAAATGCCAGTATTGCTGTACCTCCCAGATATTTATTTACTATGGCAAGAGATGGTGCTATGCCAAAAGTATTTGCAAAGATACACAAAAAGTATCAGACGCCGTATGTGGCAATTTTGACTCTTGGTATTTTATCAGCCGTGCTTATTGCATCAAATTCAATGATTTACATAGCATCAGTTAGTTTATTTGCAGATTTGTTTTATTATGTAATTGGGATTGCAGCATCGTTTGGACTGAGGAAAAAATGTCCGGATTTAAAACGGCCTTATAAAGCACCGGGCATTATGATAGGTGCTCCATTAAGTGTTGTGATTTATATTATTATGATGACTCAGCTTGACAGGGAAGCGTTAATCACGGGAGTCATTTGGTGTGTGCTGGGATTGGCAGTATATGCGGTCTGTCGAAAAAAATATGGAGAACCGATAGAAGAGGACGAAGTTTTGATATTAAAAGAGGAAATTCCATCTCCACAGGAAAAAGCCAAAATGGATAAAGAATTTAAAATCTGGTCTGTAATCGTAGCGGCAGCAGTGGTCCTTGCACTCGTTATGTATCTTCTTCCATTTCTTCTTTAACGTGAAAAAGAAAAGGTGTTTTGCTTGACAAAAAGCAGAGTTTCCTGCATAGTAAACATGAAAAACTTCAAATTTTAAGGAGTATTTATCATGAAAAATCAAAACGAAGTAAATGAAATTATAGATTACTATGCGGGTCAGAAAGATGCAGGCAACCAGGATAATCTGGTTGCCATGCTTAGAGAAATTCAGGAGACCGAGGGGTGCATTTCCCGGGAAGTACGGGAATTGATACAGGAACGGATGGGCATAAAGGAATCCTTTCTCGGCTGTATTTTGAAACTGTATCCCAGTCTGAAATCTGTGGATTACAGTCACGAGATTGTCTTATGTACAGGAGAGCGGTGCGGAAATAAAAACAGCATGGCTCTTCTTCGCCTGCTGAAAGAAGAACTGGGCATATCAAAAGACGGAATTTCCAGGGATGGAACGGTACGGCTTTGTACCAGAAATTGCCTGAAACAGTGCAGAACTTCGCCTAATATGCTGGTGGATGGGGAGTTATATTCTCAGATGAATCAGGAGAAAGTTCTTAAATTGATAAAGACATTCAGAGAGAAACAGTGAGAAGGAGAAAAGACAATGCCGGTATTTGATTTTAGTAAAACTTCAGAAGAGAAACAAGTAACAGAATGTACCTACACTACGTTTTCGTCCAGTGACCCTGCTGCGACACCGGAGAAACCGATTCTTCTTTTGGATCATCAGCAGAAAGAATGGGCACATCATTCCAATGGTTTTTTTACAAATCCTAATCAGAGAACAGCCTTTGAGTTTGAGGAAGAAGAAGGAAAACCAAGTGCAGATATCCTTCAGGTGGATTCCAGATTTGTCAGCCTGCTCCGCTGGCTGGGAGAGCATCACATCCATGTACGTCTTTCGGGAAAAAATACAGAAAAAGGATATGCAGTTTATAAAATCCGGGAAATTGCCTTTGGAGGAGGAACAAAGCTTTCAGCAGAGGACGGCTTTTTGCAGTTTATGATCGAGCGTCTTTTGGCCAGCAATGCACCTTCAGAGGAAATCCTGGATGAAGAGCAGGAGGAAATGGGAGATGACATGAAGCTTACCAGCCTTCAGAGTATCACGGATTTTATGACCTGTGCAGGAAGAACACTTCCAGAGAATATCCGCCTCTGGGCCAGAAGAAATCTGGCAGTTGCACGTTCCAATGAAGTTTCCCAGGAAGAACGCCGCCATGCACAGCGAGCCCTTTCCATTATGATGAACATTCAATGGAAACAAAACTATTTCAGTGCCATTGATCCAAAGGAAGCCAGAAGAATTTTAGATGAAGAACTGTATGGAATGGAGCGGGTGAAGCAGAGGATCATTGAAACGATTATTCAGATTAACCGTACGCATACGCTTCCGGCTTATGGACTGCTGCTGGTAGGACCTGCCGGAACAGGGAAATCGCAGATTGCCTATGCGGTTGCCAGAATTTTGAAGCTGCCCTGGACAACTCTTGATATGAGCTCCATAAACGACCCGGAACAGCTTACGGGAAGTTCTCGTGTGTATGCCAATGCCAAGCCTGGAATCATTATGGAAGCATTTTCTATGGCAGGAGCATCCAACCTGGTATTTATCATCAATGAGCTGGACAAGGCATCTTCGGGAAAAGGAAATGGAAATCCGGCAGATGTGCTGCTGACACTTCTGGATAATCTTGGATTTACAGATAACTATATGGAATGTATGATTCCAACAGGAGGGGTATATCCCATTGCCACAGCCAATGAAAAAGACCAGATCAGTGCACCCTTAATGTCCAGATTTGCGGTCATTGATATTCCGGACTATACTCCGGAAGAAAAGAAAATCATCTTTTCTAAATTTGCACTTCCGAAAGTTTTGAAACGGATGCAGATGAAAGAGAGCGAGTGTGTCATTACAGCGGAAGCACTGGACGCTGTGATCGAAAAATATGAGCATACCACAGGAATTCGTGATCTGGAGCAGGCAGCAGAGCATTTGGCAGCAAACGCTCTGTATCAGATTGAAGCAGAGCATGCCGAGAGTGTGATTTTTGACCGGAATATGGTGGAAAATCTATTAGGATAAGAGTAGTATCAAAAAATTGTCACATGGAAAAAACTTCATGTGGCAATTTTTTTTTGCCTTTTCAAAAAAATTTTCAAAAAAATCCTCAAAATGGTACCGAAACAAAAAATCCCTTTTGTATTATGTAGTGAAGAAAGAAAAAGCGTCTGGTATGGGATGTGATGAGAAAACAAGGAACACACTGTCAGTTTCCAGACGGGAAGTAAAAAATCTGCTTTCCCTTCCGGACAGACTGTATTTGCTGGATGCACTGGACCGACTGCTGACACCGGATGCATACGGGGGATACAACGGTTATACGGTGCGAAGTGTTTATTTTGACAGCATTGTCAATGAAGATTACATGGATAAAAAGAATCATGCAGATGAAAAAAACGGATTGTCCGGATCAGGATCAAAGAGGGTATACAGATAGGGGATTGCATTTATATTCTGGAAGAAGACTTATACCAGGAAGAAAAACCAGAGCGTCAAGAACCTCCGGTGTCTGTGCATCTTCATCCGTTTTGGAAACAGCTTACAGCAGTAGCTGCCGCAGCGGCATTATTCGCAGTCTTGTTTACCTGGAGTATGAAGCCGGGGACTGCTTATGCTATGGTGACCGTAGATGGGGTTAAAAATGTAGAACTTACACTGGATAAAAAACATGTGGTAAAAGACGCATTGTCCAGAGATGGTTCGTTCACGGAGCAAGAGATGGAAACATTGGTGGGACAGAAGGTGAACGCAGCACAGAACTATGCAGACGCAGAAAAAGAAGGAACGGCAATCATAGGATACGCACTTTGCCGTACAACGTCTGAGGAAGAAGCAGAGGCTCTTCAAAGGTCTCTGGAGCAGGTTTTCGGTACGGATGGAGTTCTTTATATGTGTGAAAGCAAAGAGGATGCCGAGAAGGCGAAAAAAGCCGGAAAAAGCCTTGGTATTTATCTTGCAGAACAGGCGGTCAGTGAGGATGATCTGGACAGAATCCAAAGTGATCTGTCGGAAAAAGAAATCTGGGAACTGCTGAAAAAGCAGCCGATGCTCATGGAAGATGAGGAGGCAAAAGAAAAGATTGAGAATGCCTGGAGCCGTTATCAGGAAGATGTCTTGGAGGATGGCGATGACACAGAAGAGAGTGACAGAGAAGAGGAACAAGATACAGAAGATTAGCAGAAACGTAAGGTTGATTATCGTATTGGTTCTTTGTATAATAGAATCAATACGATGATCTTTTTTTACGAAACCTGTAGGTTGGAGGGAAGTCATGTCTAAATTCACGAAGCTTAGGATTATGGATACTTTTCTGGAACTGCTAAATAAAAAGTCCTTGGATAAATTGACCGTCAAAGACATCATTGAGACAGCAGAAGTAAACAGAAATACGTTTTATTATTATTTTGAAGATATTTATGATTTACTGCATGAAGTTTTTAAAAAACAATTTAAAGATTTCTGCGACGAAACAAAGAAGGAAAACTTTTATGAAGAATATATACGGGCAGCCGATTTTATTATGAAGAATCGCCATGCCATGGAACATGTTTACAAGTCAAAAGACAGAGATTTGATCCGTATTTATATCGAGCGGGTAGCAAGAATTTTTGTGGAGCGTTTTGTAAGAGAGGCCGCAGTATCGTATGATCTTTCAGAGGAAGGGTTTGAGTATCTTACCGGATTTTACAGCAATGCCATTACCGGAAATACCATGCACTGGGTGGAAGAGGGAATGCCTCCATACAGGGAAAAAGTTTTATTTTTAATCTCCAAATCTTTTGAAGCTACGGTAGATGATATGATAAAAACCTATATAGAATTTGGAGAATGTAGGATGGAATAAGTGTCGCTTAATTAAGTACAGACAAAACAGGGAAAGTGTCTGAATTTCAGATGAACTTCTGTTTTTGTCTGTATTTTTTTTGCCTTTTTTTTCTTATGATAGCAAGTAAGAAAACAAAGGAGAATGAGTGATATGGGAATAGCAAAAGAAGTAAAAAAAGCAACAATGAAACGGGCATTTCATTATCTGGAAAAAGATCCGGAGAAAAATGCACAAAATTTAATGGAGCTGGTAGATCGTTTTGCTGGTGAAGGACCGGACTCTTTTCCTACACAAAGAGCGGCATTTCGTAAAGTTTTAAAAGATCCGGAGAATAATATGAACCAGTTGATCATGAAGGTTCTGAAAGAAACAGACCGGGATGTTTTAAAAGCAACATTGGAAAATTTTTTCTTTAATGCGAATCTTACAGGTTGGTCAAAACAGGAGGAAAACAGAAAAAAATATGGATGTAATATTCCCTGGGCAATCCTGTTGGATCCTACATCAGCCTGCAATCTTCACTGCACAGGATGCTGGGCAGCGGAGTATGGGAATAAGCTGAATCTGACAGTGGAAGAGATTGATTCTATTATCAGGCAGGGAAAAGAACTGGGAGTTTATATGTATATTTACACCGGGGGAGAGCCTCTGGTAAGGAAAAAAGATTTGATTACATTATGTGAAAAGCATAGTGATTGTCAGTTTTTAAGTTTCACAAATGCAACGTTGATAGATGAAGCTTTCGCAGAAGAAATGCTCCGTGTAAAGAATTTTATTCCTGCCATCAGTGTGGAAGGATTCGAAACTGCCACGGACGGACGACGCGGAAACGGAACGTATCAGAAAGTTGTAAAAGCCATGAAAATACTAAAAGAAAAGCATCTGCCTTTTGGGATTTCCTGTTGTTATACCAGTCAAAATCTGGATTCTATCAGTTCTTATGAATTCGTAGACCAGATGATAGAGTGGGGAGCATATTTTGTCTGGTATTTTCACTATATGCCAGTGGGAAATGATGCAGTTCCGGCATTACTTCCGGATCCGGATCAGAGGAGGTTTATGTATCATAGAATCAGAGAAATCAGAAGTACAAAACCGATTTTTGCCATGGATTTTCAAAATGATGGAGAGTATGTAGGAGGCTGTATTGCAGGAGGTAGAAGATATCTTCATATCAACGCAAATGGAGATGTGGATCCTTGTGTATTCGTACATTATTCCAATGCCAATATCAGAGAACAATCCTTATTAGCCTGTCTGCAGTCTCCGATTTTCATGGCATATCATGAAGGACAGCCATTTAATGAAAATCATTTACGGCCGTGTCCGATGCTGGAGAATCCGGAAATATTAAGAAATATGGTACGTGAAACAGGTGCCCACTCTACAGATTTACAATCACCGGAACCAGTGGATCATCTGTGTGACAAATGTGTGGTATATGCCCATGAGTGGAAGCCGGAGGCAGAGCGATTATGGACGGGAAAAGAGCAGAAAAACTAAAAAAGATAGGACCTTTTCTTTTTCGCTGTGGTTTCTTTTGTCTCCTGATCTGGCTGATTTTTCATAAGGATTATAAGGCAATTTATGAGACCATACGAACCATTCGTCCGGTAGATTGTGTGATCCTGTTCATTCTTGGAAACCTCTATTTCGGATTTGGGGCAGCGGCATTCTACATACTGGTACGGAAATATCATCCGGAATTTACGTTTCAGCAGGCAATGAAAACCGTATATTTAGGCATCTTCGGAAATGCTGCTGCCTTTTCTCTTGGATCGGTTCCGCTGCGTACCTACTATCTGCATACTCTTGGGATAGAGGCCGGAGAGGGGATCAGTTTCTTAAACATGGATTACATGCTGCATAAGCTTTCGGTTCTTTTCTGCAATACACTTATGCTGCTGTTTCTGGGAAACAGGCTGGATTCTGGTTCCGAAAAGATGAAACAATATCTGTTGATTGGATATGGGTTTTATACCGTTGTAATTTTGGGTTTGGCGGGTATTGTTTTTTCGGAATTTATTTACAAACGAATCTGTTTTCTGTTGTTTTTAGTGCCGGATAAGGGGAAATGGAAAAAAAGAAAAAATATCTGCAGACATCATTTGAAAATCATGCATCAAAGTGGAAAAAGGGTTGGAACCGATAAAAGAAATATGATAAAAGCGATTGCGTTTCATGGGTGCAAATTATTTGTGATGTATGCCATTCCATTTGCATGTCTGCAGTTTCTTGGGAATCACCAGATCTCTTTTTGGAAGGCAGAGCTCCTTACAGGAGTATCTAATTTATTGTCCGGTGTTCTTCCTAATGTTTCGGGGATGGGGTCAGCAGAAGTTTCATTTCTGTTTGTCTATTTACCTTTTATGGAAGACAGCATGGTATCTTCCATCTTGATTTTATACCGAGTTTTCACGTATTTCATACCGTTTTTTATTAGCATCTTTGTGTTTAGAACCTTAAGAAAACAGAAAAAATGTAAGGGGGATTTTTATAATGGATCTAAAAAAATATAAACTCATATCGGAATTTGATGGATTGAGATTAGAGGTGGAAGAAATCGTTCCGGATCGGATCCGGGGGATTGTTCAGATTTCTCATGGTATGGCAGAACACAAAGAACGATATGAAGATTTCATGAAATTTCTGGCAGAACAGGATTATATGGTGGTGATCCATGATCACCGAGGACATGGACAAAGTGTCAATGATCTGGTGGAGCTTGGGTATTTTTATACAGAAGATATCGGGGGAATCGTGGAAGATCTTCATCAGGTAACAAAATGGATCAAAGAACAATATCCGGGGCTTCCAATTTATTTGTTCAGCCATAGTATGGGAACTCTGGTGGCAAGAAATTATATGAAGAAATACGATAAAGATATCGAAAAAGTGATCTTGTGCGGACCTCCTACGAAAAATTCCGGAGCGGCATCTGCCCTGCTTATGGCAAAAGCATCCAGAACCATGAAAGGGGGAATGTATCGGAATCGTTATATTCATAATCTGGCGTTTAAAGGATATGACAGAGAGGGAGAAGCCGTCAATAACTGGCTCTCTACAGATACAGAAAAAGTAGAAGCATATAATAAAAATCCCTTATGCGGATACGTCTTTACGAATAATGGATTTATTAATTTGTTTCAACTGATGCAGGAGGCTTTTTCTATAAAAGGATGGGAAAAAAATCATTTAACCTTACCGATTCTGATGATCGCAGGAGCTGAAGATCCGGTCATACAAAGCAGAGAGAAGTTCGAACAACTGGAACTGTTTTTAAAAGATATAGGTTATGCACATGTGCAGCGAAAGTGCTATGAAGGGATGCGGCATGAACTTCTGAATGAGAAAAACAAAGAACAAGTGTATCAGGATATTTTAACATTTATAGAAGCGGAGGAAACAGTATGAGAAAAGCATTTATTTGTCCTACAAAATATGTACAGGGAGAAAATGAGATTTTAAATCTTGGTTATTTCGTAAAAACTTTTGGGGAATCTGCACTGTTGATCGCACATCCGGAAGATGTGGAAAGAGTCAGAGAAAAGCTGGAAAAAACAGCAGAAAAGTTTCAGATACAGTTTATTGAAAGTGGATTTTGCGGAGAATGTTCCAGAAGAGAAGTAGCCAGACTTCAGGAACTTGCAAAACAGTGGAACTGTACCTGTACCGTGGGACTCGGTGGCGGAAAAGCAATAGACACAGCAAAATGTGTGGCGGAAGGAAAGAACTTAATTATCGTACCTACCATTGCTGCAACAGATGCACCAACCAGTCATTCTGCAGTACTCTATACACCGGAAGGTGCTTTTGATGATTATGCCTATTTTAAACAGAGTCCCAGTGTGATCCTGGCAGACACTACAGTGATCGCCAATGCTCCTGTCCGTTTTCTGGTATCTGGTATGGGGGATGCGTTGTCTACGTACTTTGAAGCAAGAGCAAATGTACAGTCTAACACAAGAGTAAATGCTGGTCTTCCATGCGGATTCCGCGAGGGAGTTTGTGGGGAAGCGAGGGGAACAAAAGCAGCCTTTGCATTGGCAACCGTTTGTTATGAATCTTTATTGGAAGATGGATGGAAGGCCAAAATTGCATGTGAAAATCATGTAGTGACCGATGCATTAGAGAAAATTGTGGAAACCAATATTCTTCTTTCCGGGCTGGGATTTGAGAGTGGAGGACTGGCTGCAGCCCATGCAATTCACGATGGACTGACGATTCTGGAAGGAACACATCACTATTTTCATGGAGAAAAAGTAGCCTTTGGTACGCTGGCACAGCTTGCACTGGAAAATGCACCAATGGAGGAAATAGAAGAGGTTCTGGAGTTCTGTCTATCTGTAGGTCTTCCTGTCTGCTTAGAAGATATCGGAGTTGCACATATTACGGAGGAAGAACTGAGAAACGTAGCGGAAAAAGCATGTATACCTGAAGAATCTATCTATGCAATGCCGTTTCCGATTACAGTGGAACAGGTAGCGGCTGCCATAAAGGCAGCAGACACCATAGGAAAGTCTTACAAACAAAAGATGAACAGATAAAGGAGGATACGGAATGAAGAAAATCATCAATCGGTCCGAAACGTTGGTAGAAGAGATGTGCAGTGGCATGGCGTTGGCACACCCGGAGTTAGAAGTGATCCGGAAATATAAAATCATCAAAAAGAAGACATTAAATCCCAAGAAAGTCACATTAATCAGCGGAGGAGGAAGTGGACATGAACCGGCACATGGCGGATTTGTCGGACAGGGAATGTTGGATGCGGCAGTCTGCGGCGATGTCTTTGCTTCCCCATCCCAGATTCAGGTGTATCAGGCAATCAAAGCCACAGCAGGGGAAAAGGGAACTTTGCTGATCATTAAAAATTACAGCGGCGATATGATGAATTTTAAGAACGGGGCACATCTGGCTGAAGAAGATGGAATTCCGGTGGAATATGTCAAGGTGGATGACGATATTGCAGTGACGGACAGTCTGTATACTGTAGGACGAAGAGGGGTGGCAGGAACAGTACTGGTGCATAAAATTGCAGGTGCGGCTGCTGAAAAAGGGTATTCATTAAAAGAGGTAAAAGCAGCAGCTGAAAATGCGGTTTTTAATATCCGGAGCATTGGATTTGCACTTACTTCCTGTACGGTTCCGGCTAAAGGAACTCCAACTTTTTATATTCAGGGAGACGAAATGGAGTATGGAGTGGGCATCCACGGCGAACCTGGAA
The DNA here is from genome assembly GCF_947654165.1 of uncultured Blautia sp. Lineage (GTDB taxonomy): Bacteria > Bacillota > Clostridia > Lachnospirales > Lachnospiraceae > Blautia. The sequence goes on along the minus strand of NZ_CANTKB010000011.1, from coordinate 13,905 downwards.
TTCAAAGAGAAAGTATTCCATCTGCAGATGAGCTGGCACAGAGAATGGTAACGGCTCTTTTAGAGGAATTGGATGTACAGGAAAAGGATGAGGTCACAGTCCTTATCAATGGATTTGGAGGAACACCTTTACAGGAATTGTATCTTCTTAACCATGCAGCGGCAAAGATATTAACTCAGAAAAACGTGAAAATATACCGGGAATTTGTGGGAAACTATATGACCAGCATTGATATGGCAGGTGCATCTATTACGCTTATGAAGATGAATCATCAACTGAAGGAACTGTTGGATGAGAACTGTCAGACACCGGCATTTCATGTGGATGGACCGGTTTTAGAAAGTCAGTATAGGCCCTTTCCGGAGACCGGAAAGGAAGAGCGGGAAGAAAATTTTCGGGTTACGACAAATCCGGAGAGTGGAAGAATCGGAGACGAACAGATCACTCTGCAAAATATAATCTACATGGTAGACGTCATGAGTGCCTGTGTGATTCGAAATGAGGTAGCTTTTTGCGAATTGGATTCTTATGCCGGAGACGGAGACTTTGGTATGAGTGTTTCCAAGGGGTTTAAGCAATTAAAAAGAGAGTGGAAGGAAATTGTGGAAGAGCATGGAACTACCATAGGTGATTTTTTAGATGCCTGCTCCATGGTAATTATGGAGCATTGCGGAGGTGCGTCTGGTCCTATCTGGGGCTCTGCTTTTCGAATGGCAGGAAAACAGGCAGGGAAGAAACAGGAATTGTCGAAAAGAGAGTTTGCAGATATGTTGGAAGCGGCTGTGACGGGAATCCAGAAAACCGGGGAGTATTCTTTTGGAAGAGGAGCGGTAGTAGGAGACAAGACTCTGATCGATGCACTGGTGCCCTGTGTTGATTCCTGGGAGATTCAGATAGAGCAGGGACAGGACATGAAGACCATCTTTGAATTTGCAGCCAGGGAAGCTGTTCAGGGGGCAAAAAATACAGAAAACATTGCCGCAAGAATGGGGCGCGCAGGGACTGTAGGAAAGCGAAGCATCGGACATCCGGATGCCGGTGCACATGCATTGGGTGTGATATTTACAGAGATTTTTTCGGCACTGGATTTTATCTGATACAGGAAGAAACAAACAGAAAAAATGAAAATTTAAGTGTAAAATGAAAATAATTGTAAAAAGGGCTTTTCAGATACCTTCGAATGTGTTAATAATATAATGTGGTCTTTTATTTAAGTGTACAGGGAGGACGTATAGCAATGAAGAAAATTTACGAAGGTAAAACAAAAGACGTATATGAACTTGAGAATGGAAATGTTCTTTTAAAGTTTAAAGATGATTGTACAGGAAAAGATGGCGTATTCGATCCAGGCGAAAACAGCGTTGGTTTAACAATTGAAGGAATCGGACGTGCAAACCTTGAGACATCAGTTCATTACTTCGAATTGTTAAAAGAAGCCGGAGTGAAAACTCATTATGTCAGTGCAAATCTTGAAGATGCAACCATGGAAGTACTTCCGGGAAAAGTGTTTGGACATGGTCTGGAAGTTATCTGCAGATTAAAAGCAACAGGAAGCTTTATCCGCCGTTATGGTGCTTATATTGAAGACGGTACACCATTAGAAGGTGGATATGTAGAAGCAACATTCAAGGATGATGCCAAAGGCGATCCACTTGTAACATCAGAAGGACTTGAGGCACTTGGTGTCATGAGCCAGGAAATGTTTAATGACATGAAAGAACAGACACTTCGTATCACCAGAATCGTTGCAGATGATCTTGCAAAAAAAGGTCTTGATCTTTATGATATCAAATTTGAATTCGGATATCACAATGATGAAGTTATTCTCATTGACGAGATCGCAAGCGGCAACATGCGTGTATACAAAGATGGTAAGATCGTAGATCCTATGGAACTTACAAAACTGATTTTAGAGAAATAAGAAACAACAGATCCAGGGGCCTTTCCGGATGGAAGGGCCTTTTTTAAAATTATGTGTATAGTATACGAAAGACGAGGGATTTATTATGGAAACAGCATTGACAGGACGTAATGTAGGAAAAACATGCCGTACTCATTACAGAGGAACCTTTAATAACGGAACACAGTTTGATTCATCTTATGACAGAGGACAGCCTCTGGAATTTACCTGCGGAGCAGGACAGATGATTAGAGGATTTGACGCAGCAGTGGCTGATATGGAAGTGGGACAGATTGTAGATATCCATTTAATGCCAGAGGAAGCATATGGTATGCCGGATCCCAATGCCATTTTTACAGTGGAGATTGCACAGCTTCCGGGAGCAGAGAATCTGGAAGTTGGACAGCAGGTGTATTTATCCAATCAGCTTGGACAGCCATTTCCTGTTAAAGTAACTGCAAAGGAAGAAGCAACCATTACCTTTGATGCCAATCACGAAATGGCAGGAAAAGAATTAAATTTCCGCATTGAATTAGTGGAAGTAAAATAAGGAAACAGAAAAAGGCTGCCCAGGCGGTCTTTTTTGTTTCTTGTATAGGAATTTTATACCGCATGAATCATATAAACGGGTGGAATTTTTGTGATAAAAATAACTGCCAGTCCGGTCAGGAAACGGCAGTTATTTTGACATTATTTATGATTTTTCATAGCTTTATAACCAATTAAAACAGTCCATACATAAGCACATGTTTTGGGAATCATAAGCATTCCAATCATTGGAATTTGGTCTGCAAAAAGCACCACTGGAATGTAAAATCCAAAGCTCAATACAATGGTAAGCCACATGTTTTTGAATTCTGTATCATGGTTTTTGCGGGCACTTTTGTAAAAAAGAATAATGATCAAAAGGCCAAGCAACGCAAAAGGAATATTTCTGTAAATTCCCCAGGAGAGCGGCGAAGCAGCACTGAGCCATTGATTCTGTGGGAAAAGACAGAGAATGATCCGCAATGCGGATAGTATGTAGATGGCAGCAGTGATGGTATGCTGCCCTTTTACCTGATATCGGATACGCCACACATAATACAAAAGGATGTAAAAAACAGTCATGGTGATAGAAGTAATGAACTTGCCTGTACCAAGAGCTACGGTAAAATGATCTAATCCTGTGGTACAGAGTGCAACCGCTCTTGGCACCAGATGAAAGGAATCACCAACACCAAGTACAACCGCCATGATACCAAAGAAACGGTATTCTTTGTTTCCGTTACAGTTGCGGATCATAGTGATTCCGATGGTGATCACAGAAATTAAATAGAGAGCATCAAATAGAGTTTCAACAATTGCCTGCATAAAAAATCCTCACTTTCCTTGTTTTACGTTGTCTTAACATCAAAAAACTTTAAGAAAAAATGTTTTTCTTCTTCATAATTTTTTATTCGAACGGTATGTTTTTTTACAAGACGTCCAAAAATAAAATATTGAAAAACAGAGAAAACAATAGCAGACAGCAGAAAGTTTATCACCGAAATATAGGGTGGATAGGAGAGAAGACCTATTCGTAAAATATTAAATCCGGCTAGAAACCATACAACACATGCAAGAAGCAAGAGCGTTTTTTTGTTACTTTCATTGGATAAAACCTCCTTTCTGAACAAGGTTCAATTTCGAGAAAATAAAACGGATGCTCTTTTTGGGATTATCCGTTTTGTTATATATTAGTTTATATAAATCGTCCGGCGAATCATTCCGATTATACCGGAGCAATCATAATCATGCCGAACCATGGCTGCCAGGATCAAAGAAAAAAGAATTTCTACAAATTTCTCAGGGGTAAAGGTATGATCAAAGACTTCTATACGAACATTGGAATCATGGATCAATATCTGATATAAGCAATCTCTCATGTGCTGCCAGGATTCTGCCATTAACTTTTGACCGTTAGCTTTATCTTCTTCCATGAAAATCATAGAATGAAAGGCAAAAAAACCAGGATATTTTTCTTCTCCTTGCTTCAAACTTTCAAAAATCCACTCCACACAATGGACAAAATCTTTAAAATCAGCGGTGTTTTCAGAAAAATGGAAAATATCGTGCCATACACGTTCTACGGTTGCTGCGATTAAGTCAGACTTATTATGAAAATAATTGTAAATGGAGCCTACAGAAATATGACATTCTTTGGCAACCGTTCTTATGTTGAGTGCCTGCCACCCCTGTTTTTGAATCAGTTTTATACTGACACAGAGAATTTCTTCTTTTGAAGTAACAACGGTATTCATTTGTGCCTCCTCTTTTCTAAATGAACAATGTTCATTATACAGAATTTATTTGAATTGTCAAGTTTTCCTTTTCTTGTGTTACGAATATCTGTTATAATATAACACATCTAATGAGAATGATAACAGAGGTAGAAAAAGTGAAAGAAGAATGTTTGATCTGTAAACAGCCATTGGAATATTTAGAAGAAGATATTTTGATGGAATGTGCGATTTGTCACAAAAAAGAAAACAGCAAAACACGTTGTGTCAAGGGGCATTATGTGTGCAGCGAATGTCATACAAAGGGTATGGATAGTATTGTGGGATCATGTCTCAACGAGCATAGTAAAGATCCAATTGAAATCATCAATAAGATGATGTCGCAGCCATTTTGTCATATGCATGGACCAGAGCATCATGTGATGGTGGGAGCAGCCTTGCTTACGGCTTATTACAATGCAGGGGGAGAGATAGAGCTTGAAAAAGCATTGCTGGAAATGTATCGCAGAGGAAAAGAGGTTCCCGGTGGTGCCTGTGGATTCTGGGGAGCCTGCGGTGCCGGAATCAGTACAGGAATGTATCTGTCGATCATCACAAAATCAACACCCCTGGCAACAAAAGCCTGGGGCCTGTGCAATCAAATGACAGCAAAAGCACTTGGGAAAATCGGTGAAATGAATGGTCCTCGCTGCTGTAAGCGGGATTCCTATTTAGCAATCATAGAAGCTGTCAAGTTTACGGAAGAACATCTGGGAATTGCTATGGAAACAAAAGAATTCTTTTGTACACGCTCTGACCAGAACAATCAATGTTTGAAAAATAATTGCCCGTTTCATGGAGAAAAAGAAAATGTCCAATAAAAAGAAAGTAGCCTTTATTTGTGTTCATAATTCTTGTCGAAGTCAGATTGCGGAAGCACTTGGGAAACACGTTGCGTCGGATGTGTTTGAGAGTTATTCGGCAGGAACGGAAACAAAGCCCAAGATCAATCAGGATGCAGTCCGCATTATGAAAGAATTGTATGACATCGATATGGAACAAACACAGTATTCCAAATTAATCGGGGAAATCCCGGAGCCGGATCTTGCAATCTCCATGGGGTGTAATGTAGAATGTCCGTTTATCGGAAAACCATTTGACGAAAACTGGGGACTGGAGGATCCTACAGGAAAATCAGATCTCGAATTTAAGAAGATTATTGCTGAAATTGAAAAGCGAGTTTTAGAATTGAGAGAGCAATTGAGAGGATAAGGAGGGAACTACCATGTTAGAAACAGGAACAAAAGCACCGGATTTTGAATTGCCGGATCAAAATGGACAGATGCATAAGTTAAGTGATTATGCCGGAAAGAAAGTGATTTTATATTTTTATCCAAAGGACAGTACACCAGGATGTACGAAACAGGCATGCGGTTTTTCGGAACGATACCCGCAGTTTGTAGAAAAAGGAGCAGTGGTTTTAGGAGTGAGCAAAGATTCTGTTGCTTCCCATAAGCGGTTTGAAGAAAAGTACGGATTAGCATTTACCTTACTTTCGGACCCGGAACGTCAGGTAATTGAAGCTTATGATGTCTGGAAAGAAAAGAAGAATTACGGGAAGGTTTCTATGGGTGTGGTGAGAACCACTTATCTGATTGATGAGCAGGGAATCATCATAAAAAGCAATGACAAAGTGAAGGCAGCAGATGACCCGGAACGTATGCTGCAGGAGTTATCAGAATGAAGATAATTCTTTCACCGGCTAAGAAAATGAATGACAAAGAGCAATGCAGTTCTTTTGGACAAGCTGTTTTTGAATGCACGGTTACACAACCTATTTATTTAAAGAAAACAGAAGATATTTTAGCCTGGCTTAGAAACCAGTCTTATGACGAATTGAAGAAACTTTGGGAATGTAACGATAAAATCGCAGAACAGAATTTTAAGCGACTGGAAAATATGAATCTGAATAACCATCTCACACCGGCAGTGCTTTCCTATGAAGGGATTGCATATCAGTATATGGCACCCTCTGTATTTGAGGATGGACATTTTGATTATATTCAGGAGCATTTGCGTATTTTATCTGCTTTTTATGGTATGCTTAGAGCCATGGATGGTGTGACACCGTACCGTTTAGAGATGAAAGCAAAGGCATGTATTCATGGAAAGAAGAATTTATATGAATTCTGGGGAAATGATTTGTACAAAGGAGTCAGAGATGACAGCGGAATCATCATTAATCTGGCTTCCAAGGAGTATTCAAAGTGTATTGAAAAATATCTGACTCAAAAGGACAGATATATCACCATAACCTTCTGTGAAAAGTCGGGTGACAAGCTGGTGACAAAAGGTACTTATGCCAAGATGGCAAGAGGTGAAATGGTTCGGTTTATGGCTGAGAATCATATTGAAAATCCGGTGGAAATACAGAAATTTGACAGGCTTGGATATGTGTTTCGGGATGCACTATCTTCGGAATCCGAATATGTATTTGAACGAAATTCTTATTTCTGAGAGCCAATATAGATGTATCGCTTGGCAAAGGCTGGAAAAAGGAGATCGAAGCAGACTATAAGAAGAGGCATAAAATCATAAGAAAGTGCGTAGAAAAATGAAAAGTTCAGGGGGAAAATGATAGGGAAAGAAATGTGGAACAAGTTTTACATCCCTCACAGAGAAGCAAACAATTCCTTGAATAATGATGACTGTATTTTCACTCCGGCAGTGAAAGTATTTAAGAGTAACATAAGTTTTCCAAGATTATTACCAGAATCAGAGTGGTGGGAGGTAGATGTGCTCACATGTGCAGCACCAAATCTAAGAAATACACCTCACAATCGAATGAATCCTAATGCCGGAAATAAGAAAGCAGATATTTTTTATCATGAATTAAAAAAGCTACACAGGAGCAGAATTCAAAGAATTTTTGAGGTGGCGGTTGCAAATAAGGCAGAAGTACTGATTCTTGGTGCATTTGGATGTGGTGCCTTTCGGAATCCACGGAAACTTGTGGCAGAGGTATTCTCGGAGTTTACAGAAAAATTTCGTGGATGTTTTGATACCATTGAGTATGCAGTTTATCATACGAAACGTGAAACAGATAATTATGAAGTGTTTAAGGATGTGATGGAACGTTTCCAATAAAATAGATGTGGAAGAGAAGCCTGGTCAAAAAAGTTTTATCCAGGCTTCCTTTGTTTCATTATGTTGTTTTACTTTGTATCCTCTTTGGCCTTTTTGCTAATGCAAACATAAAAACCAATAGTTCCGTTGCAGGATATGACAGCCAGACTCCTGTCATTCCCCAAAAGTGAGAGAGCACAAATGCCATAGGAATCAGGACAAAAAAACTGCGTAAGATGGAAATGATCTGTGCCGGTCTGGGATGATTTATGGATATAAAGTATGTAGATAATACAATATTAAATCCAATAAATGGGCATGCGGTAAAGTAAAGCTTTAACCCAGAAATTGCATACTGCGACAATACTAAATCCTGTTCACTGTTAAAAACAGAAACAAGAGCAGGAGCACGAAAGAAGATAATTCCATAGATGATCATGGATAAAAGTATGGAAGTAATGAGGGAATAGTTCAAAAGAGTATGAACCGTTTCCTTTTTTTGGACTCCGTGATTCTGGCTGATCAAAGGCTGCATCCCCTGTGATAAACCAGTATATAGAGAGATTACAACAAGTGAAATCACCGTAATAACACTGAAAGCAGCAACTCCTACATTTCCGGAAATCCTCAGAATAATAAAGTTAAATAAAAACATAACGATGCCAGAAGCTGCTTCTGTTAAAAATGGAGGGATGCCGTTGGCAAGAATCTTACCGGTATTTTTTTTCATTTGTGCAAGGTTCAAAGTTGCTAAATGGAAAGAATTCTTTTTCTTAATAAAATGGGGAAGCAGCACCAGCATGCTTATAATAGGAGATAATCCGGTAGCAAAAGCGGCTCCGAAAATTCCCATATGTAATGGAAAAATAAAAATATAATCCAGAATTATATTTGAAAAACTTCCTGTCATCATGGCTGCCATGGAAAGGGATGGATATCCATCATTTCTGACAAAACACTGAAGCAAATGATTTAACATAAAAGCAGGAGCAAACATCATAAGTGTTTTTAAATAAAGGTTGGTTGTTTCAAATACCTGGCTGTCCGCACCCAGAACTTTTACAAGGTGATGGGACGCAAATGATCCCGTAAAGAAAAAGACTGCTGCAAACATCAATACCAGTACAAGGGCATTTGTAAACACCTGATTGGCAGAGTTTGATTCTTTGCGGCTTTTCAGAATAGAAAAACGTGTACTGCTGCCAATGCCAATCATAAGTCCTGCTCCACTGATCAGGCAGAATACGGGAAAGGCAAGATTTAGTGCAGTAAGCCCATTTGTACCGATGTCAGCAGATACAAAAAAAGTGTCGGCCAGCGTATAACAGGAATAGGCAATCTGCCCTAAAATGTTGAAAGAAACATATTTTGAGAAATCCTTGAGAATATTTTCGTTCATATGACCTCCAGATAAAAAAGTGATATCAAGAAAAACGCTCCTGAGTACAACGTAGCCTTTGTACTCGGGAGCGTTTCAAACCGTGAGTATAGAATAGCATAGAAAGGGAAAAAGCGCAAGGAGAGAAGGGGGGAGTACTATCAGAAAATGGAATAGTCATTGTTCAGAAAAATGAATTAAATATAATTGGAGAAACGGGTATGCTTAAATCAAAATATAAATAGGCAATATACGTCTGAAATAAAGATAGGCGAAATAGATAGGATGTAGGAGAATGAGAGTATTTGATTGCAGTACATTAAAGAATTACCACTGGGATTCAGAGATTCAAAGTACAGAGGCATCCAATAAAATAGAGAAGAGTGTGACAACAAGCACTAGAGTTCAGCAATTGTGTATGGAAAAAACACTCCAACAAACAGGGATGAGGAAGAAATTATCCGCAGATTGAGATGGAGGTTTAATCATGGGAGTTCGAAATTCAGAAGGTTATATGGAATTGGTTCCATATAAAGCCATTGCAAATATCGACCGTGAAAAGAAGGCAGAGAAAAGATCTGCCTTCCGTCCACTGGTCTATATCTGTTCTCTGTTTTCCGGAGACATTGAAGGGAACAAGAAAAAAGCAATAGAATTTGTCGCACATGCATATAAGAACGGATGTATTCCGGTGCCATCGCATTTGCTGTTTCCATTTATGAATGATGAAAATACGGAAGAGAGAATAATAAGCACAATATCAGTAAAGGACAGATTGAAAAATCAAGCAAAAGAAGACAGAAGAACGATGCAAAATGAATTAATGGTCTGGAAATGTTAAAATGTAAAAAAATAATTTACAAGAATATTGATAAATCCTTCATTTTGGCATATAATAATGGTGAGAAAATAGAAGGAGGTCATCACAATGAAGTTTGATGAATTATTTGAACAAAGAAGTCTGGTGGCTTCAAAGTTAAAAGAGTGTATCAGGGATAAAGGTTATACCAAAGTGTCCTTTGCCAGTAAGGCAGATATATCACGTCCGACATTAGATAGATTGTTAAATGGTGCTGTTGATAACAAAAGTACATTTGATCGTCATCTGCAGAAGATTTTGAAAGTGTTGAATATGTCGGTAGAAGAGTTGTTGCTTTATCATTCTGTATCTGCCAAGCCTGTTACAGCAACAGTGTTTTCACAGAATGCCCCTTTGGAACATGAAATGAGCGAAACAGCGAAGAAACAGTATAACCTGCTTCTTGATGTTATTGATCTGTGTGAAATATATTATTAAGGATGTGCATGTATGAGTGAATTAATAACTGCTGCGAATATAGATTTAGTTATAAAAAAGAATAATGAAATAAGAGATGAAGTGTTGGGACAGGCAATGAAATTGCAGATGAATCCTGCAATTATGAAGGTTGCATCAAGACCGCAGCTTGCTTTGCTGATTTTACAGGGATTTGGTTTGGTTCAGATGCCTATTGAAGACATATTTTGGAGTGGAGCAATTTTTGTAAAAAGCGGGAAAATAATACCCGTCCTTAATACAGCACTGCCACGTGCAAATCAATATTTTGCAGCATGGCATGAAATCTATCATCTTATTTTTGATAAAGTGTCATTTGATCATTTTATTGAAAGAGATAATACGATGGAGGAACGAAAGGCGGAATGCTTTGCAGCAAGTATGTTGTTGGCGGGTGTTGACAGATACTTTATAGAACTTCCTGATATGGATTTTGTTTCAAAAATATTCCTCTGTATGTCAGCGTTTCAGGCGACCTATAAAGCAGTGTTGGTTTCTCTTTATGAATATGCAATTCAGAGCGAAAATGAAATACTGGCGAAAAGAATAAAGGAAGTTTTTGACTTGGAATTTGAGAATATGCCACAGAGATTTCAGGAACTAGGTTTGGATGATAGTCTGGTAAAACCATCTTATGTAGTCAACGCATCGTCCTTACAGGAACGGATAAGAAGAAGTAAAGCTGCGAATCCAGAACTTAATTACCATAAAGATAATGAAGAGTTTCTGAAAAATATTATGAAAGAAATCTCTATGATTACGAGGAAGGGCGAATAATGACTATAACGAGAATTACAAATATTGATAATAAAAAGCATATCGCCCTTTTAGATACATCATCCATTTCATTTATGCAGGGTCTTGAGGTGAAAGGAATACCATCAGATGATATTTTGAAAGATTATGATTTGATACTTATTCCAGAATGGGTACTGGTGGAAATCAATGATGCTGAAGGCAGAGCGAATTATTTGCAGAAACTGATTGAGCTTGGATATCCGATACATAGTATTGCAGAAGAAGATTATTCGAATCTTACAAATAATGAGGAAGGTAATCTTTATCAGATTGTTCTTGCTTCTACGTATCAGATTGGAAGAATTAAAAGCTATTTGCGTCGCTTTGTGGAAAAGGCAGAGGTACTTGATATGGATGCATACAAAGACTGGATTAATAATCTTTATGACGAGTGGCCGCTTCCAGGTCAAATGTTATCTTCGGGCAGAATAAAAAAGAAGAATGCTGGAGAAGTTTCTATTACAATTTTAGCAGAAGTGGTTTCCTGGTATTATCCGGAGACGGAGGCACTGACAATATATTCACAAGATAGTGATACTTATGAGTTCCAGCGTAAAGCCGAGGCCAGTTTAAGAGAAATATTTACCTCAAGGATGCCGGTACCGATTTCGTATAAGAGTAATGATGCTATTCTTTGCCAGCTTTTCCGTGATGGGAAAATAAGCATTGAAAACTTGGGAGATTACAGGAAGGATATTCGTAAGATTACTTACAGTAAGGTACAGGATGACCATTCGGTGATTTTGGTAACGGAAGTGGTTGATAACGATTTGTTTTTAGATCTGGTTCAAGATACATCGGTTCATATTATTTTCTAAACGAATATAAGGATGTATTTGGGTCTTTAGAAAGCAGATATTAAGGTTGATAACTAACAGAAATTATATACATAAACAGTTATAAAAGCATCAGGAAACTGATGTTTTTTTGAATGAAAATAACAGTAAGATTCCTAAAAGTGTGCACTGCACAAAAATAGTCAATGGGTATCACTTGGTGAACAGCTGACTTCAGAAATATTACAGAGACAAGTGTTCTCAATTTACGACCGAATTCGTGGTGTTTACGCATGTAAATTCCTCCAATAATTATCAATATTTTAATGCAAAAACATCGTATTTTAACTTTTCAAAAGTTAAAACGAAATAAAAAGGTTAAATCAAGTCCGATTATCCACGATTGAGCTCTATTTAAGAGTTAAAACGGACGAAAAAGCAAAATACAGTCAAAACCAATTAAAATTGGAAAGAATGTGATTACTATTTTGAAAACAGTCAGTGCCTTTTCAAATTACGATGGTGGAATCATTCTTTTTGGTGTAGATGATGATGGAAACGTGAAAGGTTTGCTAGATGTAAAGCAGGCTTGTATTGGATGGAAAAAATATTAGATTCGAAGAATTGCCTTGTAAAGATCAGGAATTGTCATTCGAAATTTTACATCGTAAGCTGAAAGAAAGTATTTAGATTGAAACTTTCAATCAGGATACTTTGAAGACATTGAACCTGTATGACAAGACAATGTTGAAACCAATCAGTGAAATTGCACCATATGTACCATTTGGAAAATCAAAAACAACACAGTTATTGAAAGATATGGGACAAAAAGGCGTGGTTACTGTTGAAGAACATAGTATTGGATTGCTGGTCAAAGATATTTTAAAGTTAATGGCGAATGGTTGAGTGGTATGAGAGCACGAATGGGATTTTAATTTTTACAAATGATGTTTCGATGATTTATATTGTTCTTATCGAAAAACGTAGATGGAAAACCAACCCATAATATGATAAAATTATCCTGAATAACATAAAAAGTTGTCCATAACAATCGTTATACAAAGGAGAAATCAAATGATCAAAGTAGCTTTTTGCTGTCACGGCAATATTTGCAGATCAACGCTCAGTGAGAGCGTATTTACATACAAAGTAAAGGAACTTGGCTTGGAGAATCTGTTTACCATTGACAGTTTCGCCACAAGCAGGGAGGAAATCGGAAATCCTCCGCACAGAGGCACTGTAAACAAATTAAGGGAAGTGGGAATCCCTTTAGTACCTCATAGGGCTAAACAAATCAGCTTGGAAGATTACAATAAGTTCGATTATATTATAGGGATGGATTCTTATAATATGAGAAATTTGAACAGGATGTTGAATGGAGATCCGGAAGGTAAACTTTATAAATTCCTTACCTTTGCAGGGTCGGACAGAGACATTGCAGATCCCTGGTACACCGGAAATTTTGACGAGACCTATCGTGATGTAAAAGAAGGTTGTGAAGCTTTTCTGGAATATTTGAAGAAGCATCACAACCTATAAAAATACAGATGGATTTCGTTGTTAGTTAGAATATTTTCGAATAACAGAAAAGGCGTTTCTGGCAATGGCTTCTGCTCCTGCACGGTCTGGATGAATGCCATCCAGAAGAAAATATTCGGGATGTGTCCGGGTGGTTTCATGGATATCAATGACGGGAATCTGGTGTTCCTCACCAAAGGAGAGAATTTCCTGTGAGATGATATCTGCAATATCTTCCTGCATTTTGTAAGGGGTATTGAGTTTTAATTGACTGGTAAAAACAGTGGCAGGAGTCATCAGATAAATTTCAGGATGACTGTCTAAAGTTTGATAATGGGTTACCATATCTTCTAAGTCGGACAGAAACGGATCAACACCAGTCCAGTTATAGGGCTTGGTATCATTGGTTCCCAGCATGATCAGGACAATGTCCGGCTGAAAGTCGCAGCTTTCCTGAAAATTCGGATGATCCCAGTATGGAAAGTTAGCATTTTTTTGGAGGGCATATCCGCTGGCACCGAAATTTTTGACCAGATAATGTCCCCCGAGAAGCTGTTGGAGTTGTGCCGGATAGGAATGAAGAAATTTATCTTGAATTTTTACTCCGTAAGTGATACTATCCCCTACACAGGCAACCCGTATAGAAAAGGCTTCCTGCAGACGTGTCAGGAGGACCGGAGACAAGATCATCAGGAGAATCATCAGCAGCAGTATACTGCGTTTTCGTTTTGTTTTCATGGAAAAGCTCCTTTTTTAGAAATAAAAGCATTAAAAGATAAAATGCCTGATAAAAATATTGTATGATGTTGGGGTCAAAAGTCCCTATAGTACCTTGAAAATTTTACACAAACACA
>NZ_CANTKB010000010.1 GCF_947654165.1 uncultured Blautia sp. | reverse complement strand
GTTCGTTCTCCTCCGTCTTATTCTTTATGCAAAAGGGGATTCCCCCTGAATTGCCAGCTTTATCGCACATCTCGCAGCTTTGCTGCTCAATGACCGTTAGCTGTCAAATACAAATCCAAACAAGTTTGGCTTTGTGCTTTCCAGCTTTATCGCACAAAAAAAGGCAGGCTTACGAATTTGTTTTTCGCAAGCCTGCCTCAAATCTACTATTCATTATCTTTTTACTATATATCGAATGGTCACATAGAATGCTCTCACAACATAATATGGAATCATAAGGCTTCCCAATAAACCACCCACAATAACACTCAATGCGATCATTCCAATGGTACCCCCAACATCATAACCTTGGGGGATTAAAATGATGAACATTTTATGTATTCCAAATGGAAGCCCCGCAAGGAACAGGAACATAAATAAATCTGTGTTCCCTGCTACTCCCATAATCGTTTTTACCATCCAGAGCCAGAACACCATAGATATCATCGGTATCAGTGCTTTTTTAATCACATCCTCAATCGTCATCTTTTTGCTCCTTTTAGTCTTTTCAATATTTCTCTGATATTTCTGCAACCTTCTTACTGTATCTTCACTATTCATTTTTACCTTCTCTCTCTACCCACGACTCAAGTAACATAAAAATTATCTCCTCCATCTGATTCTTTGTGTATGTCTCTGGGAAATACTGCTTCAGTTTTTTTGCTGGAATCTGCACTTGAAATTTTTCTATTTTCTCTTTCATACAAATCTGATCAATCTCAAGATATGTCAGTGTCTGTTCCTTTGACATCTGTTTTAATTCCTGTGCCTGCTTCATTGAAGGTACCATGGCATGATTATTCATATATTGGAGTAATAGTTTCTGTTCTTCCAATTTCAAGTAAGATAATTCTACCGCTGTATTAAAAGGAATCTTTTTGTTATCTGCCAGACATAACATTTCCGGAATCAATTCTGTCAGATGGATATATCTCAAAATCTGTCTGGTACTATCTCCGGTATTCTGACTGACTTCCTCTGCCGCCAACTTCTTGCCAACTTGGCAAGAAGTTAAATCACTTCGTTTGCCCTGACGTTTCAATGCATCATATTTCATCTTATAGGCAAATGCCTTTTCACTGATCAACAGTTCTTCACGCTGAATGTTTGAGTCAACCATAATCACCGTCGATTCATCATCTGTCAGGTCCTTAATAATAACTGGCATAGTTTTCAAGCCTGCAATCTCACACGCCCTCTTGCGGCGGTGCCCCGCTATAATTTCATAACCGCCGGTATCCTTTACTCTTACAATACCAGGCACCAAAACTCCATGCGTCCTTACACTCTCAGACAACTCAGCCATTTTGTCATCATCCAGAACCTTAAAAGGATGATTCGAGAAAGGATGCAGATTATCCAAAGCAATCTGTTGGATGCCTGTTCCTCACTTGTTGTTCCGAACAGGGCATCTAATGACTGTAATGGAATTGGCGTTGATTTCTTTTTACCTGCCATGTTCAAGAACCTCCTCCGTAAAATTCATATATGCTTTCGCAACTTTACCTTTTGGTTCGTATTTAAAAATACTCTGTCCCTCTCTGACCGCTTCTTTCATCCTGACAGAAAATGGAATATAATTGTCAAACACATGAATTTGATTTCCATATGCATTATGAAGCAGCTCCATATTGTTTCTGGCATCATTTGTATGGGCATCCACCATATTGAAAAGGATACCAGCAATCTGCAGTTTCGGATTAATCTGTCTTCTGACTTTTCCGATTGTCTTTAAGAGCTGCTGCAGTCCTTTGATTGGAAGATAAGATGCTTCTACCGGAATCAATACTTCATCCGATGCTGCCAGGGCATTGATAGTGATCATACCCAAAGATGGCATACAATCTATCAAAATTGCATCATACCGGTCTTTTACATTATTTAATATCTGTTTCAGCACAAATTCACGGCTCATAGCATTTACAAGCTGAACTTCAGTTCCTGCCAATCCGATATTGGAACAGATAATATCAAATCCCTCATCCTGATGTCGAATAAAACAATCATCTGGAATATCTTCATCATGTAAGACCATTTCCATAAGTGTCGTTAATGTTTCATTGCTGTCATCACAATCTCTATAACCAAATCCTGCCGACACATCCGACTGAGGATCCGCATCGACAATAAGAACTTTTTTATTCTTAAGAGCCAAACCAACTCCCAAGTTAGCGGCACATGCTGATTTTCCCGTTCCGCCTTTCTGGTTTACTACTGATATAATTTTTGCCATATTCATTCCTTTCCGGTATCAGGAAGGAAAAATAGTAAGAAATAATAGTGGATTTTTACGAAGATTACGAAAATGAAAAGTTGCATTATAAATCGCATTATAGATAGCTACCGAAATCGCCACATTTTTCTTAAAAATCATGCGAAGTTTGCGTTAAGAAGTTCGTACAGGATCATTACGAAAACACTGACGAACCAATTACGAAAAATCACCTAAAAAGTTACATGAATTTATAATGCAATATATGAAGTGCCCTAGAAAGGAAAAGCCCTTGAAAATACTGGATTTTCAAGGGTTTTAGGGTTCTTATTTAAGATTTGCAAAATCGGGATTACATTCCCATCTGTGCAGCAACTTCTGCAGCGAAGTCTTCGTTTTTCTTTTCGATACCTTCACCAGTTTCGAAACGAACGAATCCTTTGATTGTAACGTTGGCATTGTTTGCTTTAGCAACTTCTGCAACGTATTTAGCAACAGACTGTTTTCCGTCTTCTGCTTTTACATATGTCTGGTCTAACAGACAGATTTCTTTTAACTCTTTGTTGATACGTCCGTTGATCATTCCCTGGATAACTTTTTCCGGTTTCTGGGATTCTTTTGGATCATTCATGATCTGAGCCAGTAAGATTTCTTTTTCATGTGCAATGTAGTCAGCACTTACTTCAGAGCTGTTTGTGTACTCTGGTTTTAAAGCTGCGATCTGCATAGCTACGTTTCTAGCCATTTCTTTAACAGCATCGTTTACAACATCTGTTTCAACATCTACTAAAACGCCGATTTTTCCACCCATATGTGTGTAAGAAGTAACGAATCCGTTTTCTTCTGTAATTTTAGCAAATCTTCTGATGTTCATGTTTTCACCGATAACAGCGATCTGAGCAGATAATGCTTCCTGTACTGTCTTTTCAGCGTCGAATTTCCATGTGGATGCAAGGAATTCTTCTGTTGTAGCTGCTTCTGTTTCCATAGCTGCTTCTGCAACCTGAGCTACATAATCCTGGAATTTTTCGTTCTTAGCAACGAAGTCTGTTTCTGCATTTACTTCTACTACAACTGCACTCTTTTCGTCAGCTGCAACTAAAGTTTTGCAGATACCTTCTGCTGCAATACGTCCAGCTTTTTTCTGAGCAGTAGCAAGACCTTTTTCTCTTAAGAATTCTACTGCTTTATCCATGTCGCCGTTTGTTTCTCCAAGAGCTTTCTTGCAGTCCATCATTCCGGCACCTGTCATTTCTCTTAATTCTTTTACCATTTTTGCTGTAACAGCCATTGTGATTTCCTCCTGTGAAACTGAAAATTATTCTTCTACTGCAGCTTCTTCTGTGAAGAGTTCTTCTACATCAGCAGCTTCGCCCTGGTTTGCTTCGATAACAGCATCTGCCATTTTGGAAACGATCAGTTTTACAGCTCTGATAGCATCGTCGTTACCTGGGATAACATAATCTAATTCTTCTGGATCGCAGTTTGTATCAGCAATACCGATCAATGGAATACCTAATGTGTGAGCTTCCTGTACACAGATTCTTTCTTTTTTAGGATCTACGATGAAGATTGCATCCGGAAGTTTCTTCATTTCTTTGATTCCGCCAAGGTTTTTCTGCAGTTTGTCCAGTTCTTTTCTTAACTGAATAACTTCTTTCTTAGGCAGAACATCGAATGTTCCGTCGCTTTCCATAGCTTCGATTTCTTTTAATCTTGCGATTCTGCTCTGGATGGTCTTGAAGTTTGTCAGCATACCGCCTAACCATCTTTCGTTTACGTAGTACATTCCGCATCTTTCAGCTTCTGTCTGGATTGCATCCTGAGCCTGTTTCTTAGTTCCTACGAACAGAATTGTGCCGCCTTCAGCAGCGATATCAGCGATTGCTTTGTAAGCATCGTCAACCATACCTACAGATTTCTGTAAGTCGATGATGTAGATACCATTTCTTTCTGTGTAGATGTATGGAGCCATTTTAGGGTTCCATCTTCTTGTCTGATGTCCGAAATGAACACCTGCTTCCAGTAACTGTTTCATTGAAATAACGCTCATTTTTTTCTCTCCTTTTGGTTTACGCTTCCACCTGTTTCATCTCCTCCGGGACTCTGTTTTGCAGCACCGTCCATTGGAATTCACAGGCGTGGTTATTTTTTGTTACACTCGCAACGTGGGTATTATACCATACATATTTTACCTATTGCAAGGACTTTTTTCTAAAATCCAAAATTTCTCCTGAGCCAGTCCAATAATAATGGCATCCAGCTCTGGCATCCTTTCTCTGTACCGCTTCCATCCTGTCTTTTAATGCTTTCCGTTGCCAGAGAAAGTCCGTGAGGACCTTCCGGATATAGATGAAATTCTACCGGTATATCTGCTTTTCCAAGTGCTTCCACAAACCGTATGGAATTCCAGAACGGCACAGTCTCATCCGAAAACGTATGCCAGATAAATGTTTTTGGAACTTGTGATCCCACCTGGTTCTCCAATGCCATTTTTTCTTTCTGTGTTTCATATGCCCTGCCCAGAAGATTGCGGATACTCTCTGTATGGGCAATGGTTTCATCTGAACTGATCACAGGATAGCACAGAATCAGCCCATTGGGTCTTAAGTTTTCTTCTTTTAATTCCTGCCAGAAAACACTGTAGCTTGCCGCCAGATGACCTCCCGCTGAAAATCCCATGATTAAGATTTTCTCGGTATCTATATTCCATTCTTCTCCATGTTCACGAAGCAGACGGATACTTGCCGCAACTTCTTTCATAGCAGTCGGAAATACCGCAGGTGCACAGGAGTAACGGAGAATCGCCGCATGATACCCAATACTGTTAAATTGCAGTGCCACCGGTTCCGCTTCTCTGTTGGAGGTCATCCGGTAAGCACCTCCCGGACAGATCAATATCAGAGGTTTCCTGGCATTTGGTGCTTCGTCAAGGTAATCTCCTAAAATATAGGTATCCAAATGCGTTCTTTCATCAGAACCCTGTACTTGTATTTTTATGCTTTTATGTATCATAACCGTTCAATCAGCAGACCGTTTCGATAAGCCTCCAAAAGCTCTTCCAGCTCTGCAATCCTTTCTTTTAATTTAATTCCCGTATCGGTCTCCCCTACTGTCTTTCGCTGGGTTGTCCGTTTCACCAGAATGCGGTCTGAAAGTATATCACTCTCCTTGCTGATAGCATCACTGGTGGAGGTAAATGGTTCGTGGGCTGCCAAAATCATTCCCCAGGAATTATAGATCAGCGTATAACCTGCAATTCCGGTCTCTTTCTGGTAAGCCTTTGAAAATCCTCCGTCAATGACCAGAATTTTACCTTTGCATTTAATGGGACTCTCTCCCGCCGTGTGGTGTACCGGAACATGACCATTGATGATATGTCGGCAGTCTCCTCTAACCTGAAATTCTTCCAGGATTCTGTCTGCCACTTCTTCGTCCTCCAGGAACCTATAATATGGATTTTTCTTTTCTGTATGAGTCTCCTTTTCTTCCAGAAAATACCGTTCAAATGTAGCCATCTTATCTTTTCCGAACAGCGGAGAATTCGGACTGCTCCAAATAAACCAGAGAATATCTCTGCCTTTTTCTCTTTCTTCTTCATTCACTGCTACAAACGCTTTCCTCACATAAGAATCCAGCACATCATACAGGGATTTGCCCTTATAGGTTTTTCCGTAAACAGAAACCTCTTTGAAACTTCCGTCTTCATTGAGAGGAATACATCCATGATACAGCAGATTCCGGTTGTAAATCTTATACATACTTCCTTTTTTCAATAGGAACTGCATATGTTTCTGCAGCTTTTCACAGTTTACAAAGGCAAACACCAGTCGGTCCACCACTTCCCGCTCTTCTCTCGATAATTCATAAGGATTTTCCGGATCAATGGTTGGAAAATAAGTATCCAGCATATTGTAAGTTTTATGTCCAAGCCTTATTGTACCTTCTGTATAATCAATATCATCCAAAAGGGCTCTGTCCGCCATGCCGAATTCCCTGCGCCGCATCAGCAGTTTTCCTTCCAGCTTAAATTGAATCACTGTGATCGCCTTATGCATTTTTTTATTTAATTCCTGCTCCACGGGATTCAGTCTGTTGGTGCCTTTGATTTTAAAGCAGGTACACGGGTCATCCTTATAGTAGGTCATAGCAAAAGTTGCCAGTGGCAGAAGGTTGATTCCGTATCCATCTTCTAAGATATCCAGATTTCCGTATCTGGCACAGATACGCACCACTGTGGCAATACAGCTTGACTGTCCGGCTGCGGCTCCCATCCAGAGTATATCATGATTCCCCCATTGAATATCCAGAGAATGGTAGGTCATAAGCTTATCCATGATCTGATGCGGTCCGGGACCTCTGTCGTAAATATCTCCCAGAATATGCAAATGGTCGATCACAAGCCTCTGAATCAGCTCGCAAAGTGCCACAATAAACTCTTCTGCACGGCCAATGGCAATAATCGTCTGAATAATCTGCTCGTAATAAGATTCCTTATCTGTGACATCGGAACGCTCTGTGATCAGTTCCTCAATCACATAGGCAAAATCCTCCGGCAGAGCCTTTCGCACTTTTGAGCGGGTATATTTTGATGCTGTTTTTTTGCAGACCTCAATCAGACGATACAAGGTGATTTTATACCATTCCTCCATATCTGATTCTTTTTTCTTCTCCAGTGCCATTTTTTCCCTGGGATAATAGATCAGGGTTGCAAGACTCTTCTTTTCCTGCTGACTCATGGTATGCCCGAATACCTGGTCAATCTTCCTTCTCACTGACCCTGAGCCGTTTTTCAGCACATGAGAAAATGCCTCATATTCCCCGTGAATATCCGTGATGTAATGTTCCGTCCCCTTAGGAAGATTCAGGATAGCCTGAAGATTAATGATTTCGGTTGATGCTTTGGCGATGGTTGGGTACAGCTCTGACATCCGTTCCAAATACTTTAGCTTCATAGGTTCCATTTTTATTTCCCCCAATAACGTTATTTTATGTCCTTATTATACCCTTGTAGACTGGCTTTTACAACTAAAATGGGCTGCTGTATCTATTTCCATACATAGATACAGCAGCCTCATAAATAAGCAATTACATTCTTTCCGGTGCTGAGAAACCAAGAAGATCAATACAGGTTTCCAGAACTTTTTTTGTAAGTGTCAGCAGGCGAATCCAAGAGCGCTTTTTCATCTCATCCTCTTCTCCCAGAATTCTTGTTTCATGGTAAAAGCTGTTAAACGCATTTGCCAGATCATAAATATAAGCACAAATTCTGTGAGGTGCTTTTTCTTCAAAAGCAGGCTCGATAATGGAGTTAAATCTTGACAGCTCCAGCATCAGATTCTTTTCACTTGCATTAACCGCACACTGGATCATGCCATCCTCTGGATTTTTTCCTTCTTCTGCATAACGGCTGAGGATTGATTTAATGCGTACAATTGTATATAAAATGTACGGACCTGTATTTCCTTCAAAAGAAGTGAAACGTTCAATATCAAAGATATAATCTTTTGATGCCTGGTTGGACAAATCACCATATTTAATCGCAGATAATCCTACCATCTGGGCAGTTTTTTCTGCATTTTCATCTTTAACACTGCGGTTTTCCACGATCTTCCGGAACATTTCTTCATTGATTTCTCCAATCAGACGTTCCAGACGCATAACACCGCCCTCTCTTGTCTTAAACGGCTTTCCGTCTTTTCCGTTCATAGTTCCGAATCCAACAAACGTAAGCTTGGTATCATCCTCTACCATTTTTGCCTTCTGTGCACAGCGGAACACCTGAACAAAGTGCAGTTCCTGACGTTTGTCAACCACATAAATGATTTCGTCTGGTTTAAAATCTTCCATACGCTGTACGATCGTTGCTAAATCGGTAGTATTATACAGAGATGCACCGTCTGATTTCAGAATCATGCAAGGAGGAATTTCCTTTGTATCTGTTTCTTCTTTTACATCAACAACCAATGCACCCTGATCTAAGTATGCGTATCCATTTTCTTTCAGGTAATTTACCATATCCGGAATATAGGCATCTGCATCAGACTCACCCATCCAAAGATCAAAGTCAACATTCAGCTTTGCATAATTCTTCTTCAAGTCTGTCACAGAAACTTCCATGATATGTTTCCATAAAGCACGGTATCCTCTTCTTCCCTGCTGAAGCTGAAGAGTTGCTTCCAATGCTTCGTTTTTGTATGCTTCATCTTCTTTTGATTTTCCACTTGCAGTTGGATAGATCTCTTCCAATTCACTGACTGTAAATGGTGCTTCCTCCGGATATTCACCTTCATAAGCTTCATCAAAATATACCAGCTCCGGTTTTCTCTTGGATAATTCTGTAATGATCAGCCCCATCTGAAGACCCCAGTCTCCAAGATGTACATCCCCAATCACCTTATGACCAAGAAAACGTCCCATTCTCTTAATGCTCTCTCCGATGATTGCAGAACGCAGATGTCCTACATGAAGTGGTTTTGCAACATTTGGTCCGCCGTAATCAATCACGATGGTCTTTGGATTCTTTGCTTCCTCCACGGAAAGCTTTGGATCTGCCAGCATACGGTTTAAGTAATCTGCCAGAAATTCTTTTTTTACTTTCAGGTTAATAAATCCGGGATTTACCGCCTCAACACTTTCAAATACCGGGCTGTCCTGCAGTTTTTCTACCACGCTGTTTGCAATCATGATCGGTGCCTTCCGGTAAGTTTTCGCTGCCGCCATTGCACCATTGCACTGATATTCGCATAAGTCAGGACGATTAGAAATCGTAACCTTTGCAAATTTTTCATCATATTCGGAAGCTTTAAATGCTTCTTTTATCACTTCTTCAATATATTCTGCTATTGTTTTCATAAATTTTTCACTCTGCCTCCACAATTTTTGTTGCTGCCACTGCCAACGCACCAGGACCGATATGGCAGGCAACGCTTAATGATAAAGGTGCCATATAAATCTCAAATCCCGGGAACTGTTCTTCCAGCTCTTTTTTCCATTCTTCCGCTTCCTCTTCGGTTCCTGTATAAGCTGCTTCCAGTGCAAGCACACCTTGCTCCTGAAATGCTTTAAATCTTCCTTCCAGGTCGTCTTTCATTGCCTGGATCATAATACTTTTTGCTTTTTTCTTTCCTCTTGCCTTAGAAAAAGCATCCAGCTTGTCTCCCTGGATCTGCAGAACCGGTTTCAAATTCAAAACAGTGCCAAGTGCCGCAGCAGCCGGTGTGATCCTGCCACCTTTTTTCAGATATTTCAATGTTTCTAATGTAATATAAATACTGGATTCATGTGCTTCTTTTTCCAGAATTTCACGGATTTCGGCACCTGTTTTTCCTGCATTTGCCAGATTCATAGCATCCAGGACAGACTGTCTCTGGGTGACAGAAATTCTCTGGTTGTTCACCACATGTACACGTCCGTGGTATTCCTGTGCAAGAACCATCGCAGTCTCGCAGGAATTACTCAAACCGCTGGACATGGGGATGTGCACAATTTCCTCATTTTCTTCTAAAAGTTTTTCCCATAATTCCATTACCTCTGCCGGAGACGGCTGAGATGTGGAAATATTTGCTTCTTCTTCCAGTTTCTGATAGAACTCTTCCTGGGTCAAAGTAAAATCCTCATAAAACAATTCATCATTAATATAAAAAGGCATGGGAAGCACAGAAATACCAAGTTTTTTTGCCTGGGACTGTGTAATTCCACTGTTACTGTCTGTTACAATTGCAATTTTATTTTTCACTTGTTTGTGACTCCTTTTCCTTCTCCGTATCTCTTATTTCCAGGGTCTTTTCTGCCCATTATTAAAATGATACCATACAGAATCCAGGAATACAATCACTTTTTTCTTTCTCTTTTCTGGCAGCCGTGATAAAATAAAGAAAAAAAGGAGGAGTTGTTATGTCCTATAAAAAACAATCTTATGCAAACACAGCCTCAACAATCATAAAAAACCTGGAAAAAAGAAATATGAAAGGCTATTATTGTGAAACTGCTGCTGATGCCAGAAATCTGGTACAGTCTCTGCTTCCAAAACATGCTGTTGTGACCAACGGTGGTTCTGAAACTTTAGTGGAAACAGGTATTATGGAACTGATACAGTCTGAGGACTATCAATTTCTAGACAGAAAATCTGCCAAGACACCGGAAGAGTCAAGAGCCCTGTACGGACAGATCGTCACTTCAGACTATTTTCTCACCAGCACCAATGCCATCACTCTGGACGGAGAACTTATCAATGTAGACGGAAATGGAAACCGGGTAGCCTGTCTGATCCAGGGGCCTTCTCATGTACTTGTAATAACAGGTATGAACAAGGTCTCCCCTACTCTGGAGGATGGTATCCGCAGAGTTCGCAATATCGCTGCACCTCCGAATGCTATCCGGGTAGGAGCAAGTACCCCATGCACCCGGACAGGATGCTGTCATGACTGTCAAAGTCCTGACTGTATCTGCTGCCAGACCGTTATCACCAGACGTTCCAGACACAAAGACCGGATTTCTGTCATTCTGATCGGTGAAGAATACGGATTTTGATAAAAACAAAAATGTGCCGGGAAAGGTTATCATCCGGCCTTCCCGACACATTTTACTGTTTCCTGTCTTTTCTTTTACATTCTTCTTAATGCTTCAATAGGACTTAGATTTGCTGCTTTTATGGATGGGAGCAATCCAAATACGATTCCAATCACTGTTGAGAAAACCACTGCTCCAACGGCCGCCGGTACACTGATGACCATCGGCGTTCCTGACATCTTTGCAATAATAGCTGCCAGTGCAATTCCTCCGAACACACCCAGAATACCTCCGATACTGGTGAGTACAGAAGCCTCTGTAAGAAATTGTCCGAGGATCCTTCTTTTGTTAGCTCCAATGGCTTTTTTCAAGCCGATTTCTCCAGTACGTTCTGTTACAGAAACCAGCATAATATTCATGACACCGATTCCTCCTACCAGAAGAGAAATGCTGGCAATCCACAGAAGCTGCCGGTTGGTGCTTTCACTGATCTGCTGAAGTCCCTTGGCCTTTTCCATCATATCCTTGGCTTTATATTCGATATTTCCTGTAAGCGACATCACAGATGCATTGAGAATCTCTGCTGTTTTCTTTCCTGCTGCACTCATTTCTTCCGGCGAAGGTGCTTTCACTGCCACCTGCTGAGGTTCATCATATTGATACACTACCGGCCAGGTCGCACTTGGCATCAGCACCATGCCGCTGTTGTTACTGTAATAAGTATAGTATTCTTCCTGACTATTGATTACAGGTTCATACTCTTCTGTTTTTTTCACAACTCCAACTACTGTAAAAGGCTCCCCTTTTATCTCAATGACCTTTCCGATTTCCTGTCCCTTTTCAAAAAAACTTCCTGACGCTGTTTCGTCAATGAGCACAACCTTCTGAAAAGCATCGTAATCTTTCTGGGAAAATCCTCTTCCACGGATGACCTGATATCCGCAGGTATCCAGATAATCTTCATCGATTCCCAGAACGGTACCTCCATCCATGCTTTTATCCTGGTAAAAAACTCCGTCTGCATATGGTCTGGACTGATATAAGGTTACACCGTTTACTTCTTCTAAATCCAGAATCGCTTCCTTTTGTTCCTGGGTTATGACGGGAACACCCGCAGGAATCCCTTGGTATTCTATCTGATATTCCCCTCCGTTTTCACTGAGGAACACCTCTACTACATTGTCACCTTCTCCAATCAGGTTTTTCTTAATCTGTTCGTTTGTTCCTTTGATTGTAGATACAATGGAAATCAATGATGCGATACCAATAATAATGCCCAGCATGGTCAAAAAGGAACGCATCTTGTGTGCCCAGATTCCCTGAAAGGATAATCTTATATTTTCAATCATTTATCTGCCTTCCTTTCTTAATTAATAACCGCTGTACAGTTCTGCAAGGGTTGATTTCTTTGCTTTTGCACCCTCTTTGACTTTTTTTCCATAAGGAAATGCCACATAATCTTCTTTGGTAATTCCTTCTTTGATTTCAATAAGGGAACCATAGAAAGTTCTTCCTGTCCGAACCGGCTGTTTCACCAGCTTTCCGTTCTTTCCTTCTTTTAAGACGTAATCTTCCCCGTCTTTGCTGCGGACATACTCTTTGCTGAGGAAGATTCCGGCAATGGCACCATCCTCCTGGGGTAAATCCATGGTGACCATCTCTCTGTCTTTTAACCCTGTACTGTCCTGGATAAAGGCGGTAAACGGATAATAAGTCACTTCCCTGTTATTGTACATTCTATAATCATCTGCCGGATAAGGGGAAACCTCTTTTACCTCTGCCTGAAACGGCATCATGGACTCATAAGCCATACCGGAAACCATCTGTCCAGGCTTTACCTTTTCAAGCATATCCTCACTTAAATAACCTTTGATATATACACCGCCACTGCTCTCTACAACAATAAACGGCTCTCCGTCAATTTCTCCCTTTAAAGGATCCCCTACTTTTTTGACCACACCATTGATGGTACTGCGAACTGTTTCGTCTTGAAGCTTCTGTTCTACTTTTTTGATTTTCAGATCAGCTTCCCTGATATCCAGATTTGCAGTAGCGATTTCCCTTTCTTTCTCTCCAATGGCTTTGTTCAGTTCCTCTTTGGAATATCCGCCAATGATAGAATCACCAGGTGTAGGGAAGAAAATATCTCCTCCTGGCTCTTCTACTCCCGGAATCGGAACTTCTTCCCACTCCGAAAGTCCTAATTTGGAACGATACCAGGTATCTGAATTAAATTTTTCCTCGATTTTATCACCGTAGATGGTTATCTGCGATAACATAGGCTCTTCCACTTTATCTTCAATATGCTGTTCCAGCACACAGTTTAGAGGTGCTTCTTCCTTTTCCTCTCCTGACCGGAAACCTGCAATATGATTCAAAAATGCACCTTGTACCCAGACATCTTTTTTACAGAGAAAATACAAGGTATTTCCTTCCTGTTTATAAGGTACCGCTGTCTCAACCAGAACGTTTTCCTCTGCGGTTGGTGGAATTGGATCTTCCAAAGTAATGTCCCAGTATAATCGGCTGTAAGCAATTGCCTCTATTTCAGGAGGAAGTTCCGGGTCTGGTTCTGGCTGCGGATTTTGGTCTGGCTCTGTACCTGCATTTTTTTCATAAAATGCAAAAATTGACATATCTGTTTCTGCAATTGTATTGCCTGTAACTTCAATTCCTGTTCCGTTCTCGCCAGTGTACCACCCCCTGAAGCTATACTCGCTTTTTTCAGATGCCGAAGGAACAATACCTCCCAAAGCCTCTCCCTTTGTGACCTCAATCGGATCAGATACTGGTGTACCATCTATAAAAAAAGTAATAAACACCTTGTCTGTTCGAGGATTTTCCTGATATATCGCATATACATTCATATTCTCTGTAACGGAAGTATTTGCATCTACCATAACACCATCGCCACTAGGGCTTGTATTCCATCCGACGAAAGAAAATCCATATTTTTCCTGTAGTCCTGGAAGATTGTCTCCAATAGCCTCTCCATTCCCCACCGAAAAAGTATGTATCATTGTTTCGTCAACGTAAAAGTTTACTGTAAATTGTTCCTGTGCAGTTTGAACCAATTTCCATTCTTTTTCTGCATTTCCAAGAAACTCTAAGTTATATTCCTTATCTGCTGAAACAGAACTCCATTTTCCGTTTTTTAAGTCTTTTAACTCCTGTTCAAGTCCCTTTTTCTTTACTTCTAACTGCTGTTTATTGATTTTTTCCATTTCCAGGTCAATATCCACCAGTGTCATATCATAAGTAAGCAGCGGATCTCCCTCTTTCACTTCCTGTCCTTCTTCTACGTGAACCTCTGACACAATCTGTTTATCCATGAGCCTTACCTGCTGAGATACATTGGAGGATACAGAGCCTTCCAGGCTGGTGGTATTTCCCCAGACCTCCTGTGCAAGTTCTTCCATAGAATACACAGGAACCGTTGTTTTCCGGAAATGTTTCATACCGAACCAGATTCCTGTGCCAAGCAGCAATACGGTTCCGCCACTGATTACAGCAATCTTTATTTTTTTGTTCATATCATCACCCTTCCTTTCACACACCCGGAAGGAATCCCTTGTCCTTCTTAAGGGAATTTCCTAAAACCACCTTATTTCCTTCTTCTTTAGGCAGCAGTGCACCATCCTCGGCCTCACCTTCCGGAACAATCTCTTCTTCCGGGAGTCCTTCACCCTCCGGCTGCATCTCGTCCTCCGGCAATATTTCACCCTCTGGCTGCATCTCGCCTTCCGGCAGCTCTTCACCCTCCGGTAATACATCTCCCTCCGGAGCCGGGTCTGCCATAGCCTCTGCCGGGTCATGGGTCGTCTTCATCCCTTCTTCCAGAAATTCCTGTGGATATGCCACATAATCTGATTTTTTTAATCCTTCTTCAATCTTATACTGCATCATATTTTCATCATAAGTTCCCAGTACAACGTTTCTTTTTTCCAGAGTCCCCTTATCTGTCTCTGTCCATATGTAAGGCTTTTTATCAAGATCCACTATAAACGCTTCATCCAGCCAGATTCCTGCTTCCCGCTCTTCCATACCGCTGTCCTGTTCAATATACACATGCTGTCCTAACAAAAGTCCATCTGAAGAATCCAGTTCTACATAAAACGGATAGGAAGTGGATGTAGTCTGGGCAGCATCCTCAGAAGACATTCCGTACATCATATTGCTGTTGCTGTTATTTGGATTTTGTGTGTCCACCGCTGTATAAGTTCCCTGCCAGGTCATTGTTTCATCTACACGGGAACGAATAATCGCTCTTGTTCCCTCCATGACCTGAGACGCATTCTGCTCATTGACTTTTCCTTTTACCCGGTATTCTCCGGTAGCCAAAATAGTCATAAAAGCCTGACCGGAGCCGTCATACATGGACATTTCTCCTGAGTTCTGTCCATTGTTCACACTTTTGACCACACCCTTCATTTCGCTGGTGACTGTAGAATTTTCCACCTTACTTTTCAGACGATTTAATTCTACCTCTTTTGCTTTTCTCTCATATTCACTCTTCTTTAAATCCATTTCAGCACTTTGAATCTGCGTGGTATAGGAAAGCTGTTCATCGGAAGACGCATTCCTTTTTTCTTTCTGAAGCTGCTGAATCTGTACCTTCAAATTTTCCATGCTGTTATCCTCACGCTCCAAATCCAGTTGAGCCTGCTGGATATCTGTCTCCAAGGTCGCTGTATCGTATGTAAACAGCGGTGTACCTACTTCTACTTCATCTCCTGCTTTTACCAGGACTTCTTTGATCTCTCTTTCTGCATCTTTCTGTATATCCAAAGTCTTCTGGGATTCTACTACTCCGGCCAGTCTCTGCGTCCCTGCCATTTCATTCATAGAAGAAACACTCATAACATATGCCATCTCTTCCCCTGAATCTCCTTTATTTTTGTTACTGAAAAAAACACCTGCCGCCACACATCCTGCACAAACTACTACACAGGTGGCTGTGATGATTTTCTGTTTTTTGTTCATAACCTAACCTCTTTTCTTTCTGGATTATTGATTACTTCAACAGTGCTGCACACTTACATGTTTAGTATAACAAAAAATTTGACTAATGTCTTTGAATATTTTCTTAAAATTTCAGAATATTTTTACGTTTGTCTTTCACCTTTGTCTATAAATATTACAGGATTATGTTGCATATCCTACTTTTTTTTGTTAATATGTTAAAAAACATTAAACTCTCTTCGGAGAAACCAAAAACAAGTTAATGGAGAACCCTATACATGAAAAAGACTTTTTATCTTCTGTGTATTCTGCTTGCTCTTTCTCTGCTATTTTTTTTCGGCTGCTCGATCAAAGAAAAACAAGCCGTAAAAAAAACAGTGACAGACAAGTTTGAGCAATTGAAATCTTCCGATTCAACTGCCATTCAAGACCACATGGATACAAAAGATTTACTGCCGGAGTCTCTTCGGAAAGAAATTTCTACACAAGATGTAGCGGATATTCTTTCTCTGTTCTATCAGGATTTTTCTTATAAGATCAAAGATACATCCGTAAGAAAGGACTCGGCAACTGTTACGGTAAAGCTCAGAACCATTGATGCAAAAGCTCTGGCAAAAGATTTATCAAAAGCCGCATTGTCTAAACGGATCCATCATCATATTGATGATTCTCTGGAAGATTTTCATCTCAACGATTCTTATCTGATTCTGAAGGAACTGATGCAGAACAAACAATATGATACAACTGCCTTCACGACAAAAGTCATGTTAGAAAAAAAAGAAAAAAACTGGCAGATCATTCATACTTCTGAGCTTGACAGTGCACTGACCGGGCATTTTCTGGTATATACCTCCAATCCCAATGTCCTGAGTCCTGAAGAGATTGTGGAAGTTCACTTTGATGCTATGAAGAACTGCTCTGCAGAACAGTTAAAAACATACCTGAATCTTGATCAATTCTCAGATACGGTTTCTGAATATCATGAAAAAGTAGCGGATGCCCTTGCAAAACAAATTAAAAATTCTTTTGATTATAAACTGATAGGACAGAAAATACAGGAAAACAATGCCTCTGTACAGGTATGTGTAACCAGCATTGATTTTCAGAACATCCTGAATTCCTACAAAAAAAAGGTATCCAAATGGCTCAAAACTTCGGAGGCGCTGTCTGTGGGTGCCACAGGCAGACGAGAAAAAGAAAAGGAATTGTTTCTCTCCTGTATCCAGAAAAATAAAAAAAATGCTTCCCGTGAAATCAGCATTCCTCTGACAAATGATGGATTTAATTGGAAAATACAAATGGATTCCAGTATCACAGAAGCTATCTTCGGTGATATCAGTAATCTTCTGAGCATGACATCTTATGAATAATTTTCTTTCTATACAAAAGAAAGGATGAGAACCGGCAACCATTGCTGCGATTCTCATCCTTTGTTTTATTCTTCTGTTTCCACTTCTCTAATGGCAATTCCTAATTCTTCTAACTGTTTTTCGTCTACCACATCCGGTGCTTCTGACATCAGACAGGAAGCATCCTTCACCTTCGGGAATGCAATGACGTCACGGATGGAGTCTACCTTTGCCATAAGCATTACCAGACGATCCAGACCATATGCCAGTCCTGCGTGTGGCGGAACCCCGTATTTGAACGCATCCAGAAGGAAGCCAAACTGTTTCTGTGCTTCTTCCGGTGTAAATCCAATCACTTCAAACATTTTGCTCTGAATATCATCCTGGAAGATTCGCACAGAACCACCGCCGATCTCATTTCCATTGAGGACAATATCATATGCTTTTGCACGGACACGACCAGGGTCAGAATCAAGATACTCCAGATCTTCTTCCATTGGCATAGTAAATGGGTGGTGCATAGCAGTAAATCTCTGATCTTCTTCTGACCACTCCAAAAGCGGGAATTCTGTGATCCAAACAAAACGATATTCATTTTTATCCAGTAATTCCATCTGTTTTGCAAGCTCCAGACGAAGAGCACCGAGTACATCCCATACCAGCTTGGTCTTATCTGCTGCAAAGAGCAGAAGGTCACCATTCTGTCCGTCCATTGCAGAAATAAGTGCAGACATCTCTTCCTCTTTCATAAATTTCGCAAAAGAGGATTTCACCGTACCGTCTTCTCCGATTGCAATATAGGCAAGACCTTTTGCACCGTAACCTTTGGCAAACTCTACGAGTTTGTCGATTTTCTTACGAGGCATGGCACCCTGACCCTTTGCATTGATTCCACGTACACTGCCGCCCTGTTCCAAAGCACCTTTAAACACTGCAAACTCACAGTCTTTCACAACTTCAGAAACATCTGTCAATTCCATACCGAAACGAAGGTCCGGCTTATCAGAACCGAAGCGGTTCATGGCTTCTATCCAGGTCATTCTCTGAATCGGAAGCTGTACCTCTACACCTAACACTTCTTTAAACAGGAACGCCAACATTCTTTCATTGACATCCAGTACATCTTCTACATCTACAAAGGACAACTCCATATCAATCTGAGTAAATTCCGGCTGACGGTCTGCACGCAGATCCTCATCTCTGTAACATCTTGCAAGCTGGAAATAACGGTCATATCCAGAACACATCAAAAGCTGTTTGAAAATCTGCGGTGACTGAGGCAATGCATAAAAGCTGCCCGGGTGCACACGGCTTGGCACCAGATAATCTCTGGCTCCTTCCGGTGTACTTTTGATCAGAGTCGGTGTCTCAATCTCCAGGAATCCCTCTTTTGCCAAAAACTGGCGTACCAAAGTAGATACCTGAGAACGAAGCATCATATTTCTCTGTAAATCCGGTCTTCTAAGATCCAGATAACGGTATTTTAAGCGAACCTCGTCTCTTGTCTTGCTGTTTTCTTCAATTGGGAACGGCGGTGTCTCTGCCTCGGATAAAATACGAAGCTCTGTAGCACGAACTTCAATCTCTCCTGTAGGAAGATTGGTATTAACAGCACCGGAACGTGCTTCCACATGTCCCTTTACTGCAATTACAAATTCGCTTCTGAGACGTCCTGCTTTTTCGAATCCCTGCTCGTCGATATCTCCGTTTTCAAAAATGATCTGCATGATACCGGAACGGTCACGTAAATCTACAAACACGATTCCGCCTTTGTTGCGGCTCTTCTGTACCCATCCCATCAGGGTAACCGTACTTCCAATATCCGCTTTTGTTACTTCTGTACATCTGTGGCTTCTTTTCAGCCCTCTCATTGATTCTGCCATGGTGTAAGCTCCTTTATAATTCTGTATCGTTGTAAACTTCTTCAATCACAGAATATCCTTCGTTTTCTAACTGTTCTTTCTGGAATTTTTTATTTTTCTTAGCATAAACAATATTGACACTCTGTCCGTTCTGTCTTTCTTCTCCTGCTTTCTTCATTACCTGAAGAATCTTTTCACTGGACAGTTTTTTATCCAGAAGATATGCTTTCTTTTCTTTTGCTCCCGGTACCTTAAAGCCTTTTTCCATCAGAAGCATGACAATTCGTTCAAATCCGATGGAAAATCCTGTTGCAGGTGTAGGAGTTCCTGTAAATTTACCGATCATTTCATCATAACGTCCGCCGCCGCCTACGCTGCCTGCAAATCCGTCAATAGAGATTTCAAAAATCGGACCTGTGTAGTAGGACATACCGCGTACCAGAGTCGGATCAAATTCCAGGGTAAAGTTTGCTGTTTTTGCCTGCATAACACTTTCGATAATAGTTGTCAGATCATCTGCAACCTGTGGATCCAGGAATCCTTCCAGTTTCTCTTTACAGAACTGAACACCTTCCACACCGGAACCCATTGCTTTAAACAACTCAATATATTTATCAATGCCTTCCTGCTCATATCCGGCCTCTGCCAGCTCTGCCGCAACACCTTCCCAGCCGATTTTATCCATTTTATCCAGAATAATAAATACCTGGGTAAAAGATTCTTCCGGGAATCCGCTGTAAGCTGCCATTGCTTTCAGAATTCTTCTGTCATTGATACGGATGGTGAAGCTGTCGAAATCCAGCTTTCCTACTAAGGTGGAGGTTGCCAGGATTACATCAATCTCTGCCAGGAAGGTAGGATCACCTAAAATATCAATATCACACTGCATAAACTGGCGGAAACGACCTCTCTGAGGACGGTCTGCACGAAATACATTCCCAATGTGCAGTGCCTTAAACGGCTGAGGCAGTTCATTTGCATTGTTTGAATAAAAACGGCAAAGAGGCACAGTCAGATCATAACGCAAACCACTGTCAACCAAGTCATTTTCTTCCTTTGCCTCGCTGATTTTTAATTTTTCTCCACGTTTTAAGATACGGAAAATCAGTTTTTCATTATCTCCACCCTGTTTGCTCGTAAGGTTTTCGATGTGCTCTACACAAGGTGCTTCCATGGAAGTAAAGCCAAACTGTTTGTAAGTTTCTTTGATCAGCCCGATAACATAATCACGGATTTCCATTTCCTGTGGTAAAATATCTTTCATCCCTGTTACTGGTTTTTTCTTTAACTGCATAACTCTGTTTCTCCTCTCTCTTCTTCATTATGAACCACCCTTTGAAATGCCAGAAATACCTGCATATCAAAATTTTTCACTTCGTCTATCATCATCCGTACAGCCGTCGAACAGTCAAAGGCATCACGATAGGGTCTCTTCTCCGTAAGTGCCGCATAAGTATCACAGACACGGAGAATACGGCTTCCAAGAGGAATATCCTCCCCTGACAGATTTTCCGGATAGCCGCTTCCGTCATAGTTTTCATGATGATAATAGATGGATTTTAAAACAAACTCAGAATATCCTCTGTCTTTTAATGCATCATAGCCCAACTGGGTGTGTCTTCGTACATATTTGATTTCCTCGATCACCAGAGGATTTCTTTCTCCTGAAACATACCGGGTCAGACGAAGCTTGCCGATATCATGAAGCATCCCGGCAACAGCCAGTTCATAGCACTGTTCCTGCAAAAGCCCCATCTCCATTCCAATGGCATAGGCAAGATTGCTTACTTTCATCCCATGTTTGATTTCCGTTTCAAGATTATAACGAATTACTTTTCCACTCATTTCAGCCATGTGTCGATTCCAACTCTTTTTCTTTCAATCATCTCATCAATGCGGCTGATGTAATTAGCAACATCTTTTACATTTTCCGCACGCTCGATGCGCTCTCCGTTCTGGAAAACAAACTTTGTGGAAGCTCCTGCTCCCGCTGCCAGAATCGATTGTTTCTCCTCCATAATAAGTATATTGTATATTCCGGCTTTGTCAACTTTAGCATACCCGATATTTTCCAGATTTCCACACATATTTTTTTGCCGATACAGATAATAAGGTCCCATCTGACAGTCACGGGCATATTCCATGGCAAGATTCATAATTTCCTGATTATTGACAAATTCCATTTCCTGGTACTGGTCTTTAAACATGTTCAGCCGTGCAGCTCGTTTCACTGCCAGAGAATGCACGGTCAGACTGTCCGGATCAAGTTTTCTGATTTCTTCCAATGTTCGCTGTACATCTTCCTTTTGTTCCCCCGGAAGACCTACGATCAAATCCATGTTAATATTATCAAATCCACATTCCCTCGCCAAAGCGAAGGCGTGTCGTGTGTCCTCCACTGTATGTTTTCGTCCGATCAGATCCAAGGTTGCCTGATTCATGGTCTGAGGATTGACTGAGATTCTGGTCACAGGAAATTCTCTGAGTGCCTGCAGCTTCTCTCTGGTAATGCTGTCCGGTCTTCCTGCTTCCACAGTATATTCCTTCACCTGCTCCACCGGAAATTTTTCACCGATATGACTAAG
Source organism: uncultured Blautia sp. (assembly GCF_947654165.1). Lineage (GTDB taxonomy): Bacteria > Bacillota > Clostridia > Lachnospirales > Lachnospiraceae > Blautia. The sequence continues at coordinate 105,669 of NZ_CANTKB010000010.1, read as the reverse complement.
AAGACGCCGGATCTGATACGGCTCCAGGGTCGTCGGAGTCCCTCCCCCGATGTAAATCGTATCCAGAACCTTGTCCTTCATGGCCTCTGCTATAAAATCAAGTTCTTTCAACAATGCGTCCAGATACGCATCCACCTGGCTTCTCCAACGCTCCAGAGGCGAAGAGCTAAAAGAACAATACAAACATATGCTTGGACAAAACGGAATTCCCACATAAAGACTGTATCCATTTTCATAGTCAATATCCTTTAAAAGCTCTCTTTCCCGGTTAGCAATGGTAATCGCCAGTGCAGTCTTTTCATTACTGGTAAAATAAGTGTTTCTCATATATTCTGCTGCCTGGACATTGCTCATACCGGATTCAATCAGACCCATGGCAATTTTGGTAGGACGGATTCCCGTCAGATTCCCCCACGGAAGGGTTTGCCCTGTGGCCTCTGAAAGCAATCTGTATAACACCTGTTTTAATTTGTTTTTTCTGATTTTTCGGTCTTCTTCCTGGTGATAATCCTCTCTTCCTTCCAGTAGGGTTTCCCCAAAAGAAAGACGAATCACAACCTGTTCCCCGTATTCTATGGAAATCCTGTTTTCACACTCATCCGGTATCTGTTCTTCCTGTATGTAGAACATCTTGACTTCCTCTTTTGGGAAAAAGGCTTTCACCAGGGTATAAGCATCGTATTCAAATTCTTTTTGATTAAAGGAGATTCCTATCATTGAGTCTCATCTCTCCCTTTCATAAATATGGATTGTGTTTCTTCTCAAATGCTGCATCTGTAGCTTCCCCGTGTCCGGGATATATCTCGGTCTCATCAGGAAGGATATGAAGCAGCCTACCAAGACTTTTTCGCATGGTACTCATACTTCCGGTAGGAAGATCCGTTCTTCCGCAGCTTCCGTAAAAAAGTGTATCTCCGCTCAGACAGATTCCTTCCTCCTCCACCCAATAACAGCAGGAGCCCACGGTATGTCCCGGTGTCAGCAGCATGCGAACAAAAAACCCTGCCAGTTCTAGGGTTTCCTGGTCTTCTAAGTAGTAATCTGCCTTTACTGTATAAGGCTTTCCTGACCAGCTTCCCGATAGATTTTCCATACTGTCCAAAAGCAGATGCTCCTCTGCTTTTGCCGCATAGACAGGAATCTGGTAATGCTCTCTCAACTCATTCACGGCACACATATGATCATAATGCCCATGGGTCAGAAGAATAGCTGCCGGATTTCCCTGAAGCTGTGTAACTGCAGCAATGATTCTTTCCGCTTCTGCCCCCGGATCCACAATCAACATAGCTCCTGTATCTTTATGTTTCAGAAAATAGCAGTTAGTCTGAACCGGACCAACCACGATTCCTCTTAAAATCAAATGCTTCATACACACTCCTTAGCCCGCAGTACGCTCAATGTCTTTTACACTCTCTACCTGGCGTAATTTTTCGATTAAGCTGTTTAATTCTTCCTTACTGCCGACTTCAAAAGAAATATTAATGGTTGCAATTCCCTGCTTACTGGTTCTGGTATTCAGGGCAGAAATGTCAATCTTACGTTCTGTAAACAGCTTCGAGATATCTACGATCAGACCGGTCCGGTTAAATGCATAAATATTTAAATCTGCAATATAACGCTCTCCTGTCTCTACTTCCGGAACCTGCCATTCTGCATCGATCAGCCGGTTTCTGTCCTCTGAGCTCATGTTCATCACATTGATACAGTCTGTTCTGTGAATGGTAACACCTCGTCCTCTGGTGACATAACCAACGATTTCATCTCCCGGTATAGGATTACAGCATTTTGAAAAACGTACGGCAACATCATGAATTCCTTTTACCACAATACCGCCTTTGCTCTTGACGATACGAAGTTTTTCTTTTTTCTCTGCTGTTGCCTGAAGAACTTTTTCATCTGTAAGCTCTGCCTTATGGTCTTTATTATAGACTTCCTGAAGCTTATTCAGGATCTGCCCTTCTTTTAATCCTCCGTGCCCTAAAGCGGCCAGGACTGAATCCCAATCCCGGAAACCATATTTCTGCATAACAGCTTCCTGGTATTTCGGTTTCTGTATCTCTCCCAGATTAACCCCTTTTACCTTGGCATACTGGGCAAGCATCTCCTTACCCTTCATGATATTGTCAACCTTCAGTTCCTGCTTGAACCACTGGTTGATCTTATTCTTTGCCTGGGTGCTCTTTACCACCTTCAGCCAGTCACGGCTTGGGCCTTTGGAATTCTGCGAGGTAATGATTTCTACACGATCACCGTTTTTGATCACATATTCAATTGGAACCAGTTTTCCGTTTACCCTTGCTCCTACCATTTTATTTCCTACTGCACTATGTACGTTGTAGGCAAAATCAATAGGCGTGGAGCCGTTTGGCAGTGTTTTTACATCTCCTGCCGGTGTAAAGCAGTATACACTCTCCGAAAACAAATCCAGGTCGCTCTTTAAAAGGCTCAGGAATTCTTTGTTATCGGACATGTCTTTCTGCCACTCCAGAATCTGGCGGAGCCAGCTCATTTTTGCCTCTTCGGATTGTGTGACACTGACTTTTCCGTTATTGGAAACCTCTTTATATTTCCAGTGGGCGGCAATACCATATTCCGCTGTCCTGTGCATCTCAAAGGTACGAATCTGAATCTCAAAGGGCTGCCCGTTTGGTCCGATCAGTGTTGTATGCAGGGACTGGTACATATTGGGTTTCGGCATGGCAATATAATCTTTGAAACGACCCGGAATGGGCTTATACATTTCATGGATAATACCAAGAGCTGCATAGCAGTCCCTTACAGAATCTACTATGATTCTTACAGCAAATAAATCGTAAATCTGATCCAGCGTCTTATCCTGGTTCACCATTTTCTTATAGATGCTGAAAAAATGCTTGATCCTTCCGTCTATCTGTCCGTGGATTCCCGCATTCTCTATGTGGGTGCGTACTTCCCCCACCACCTGATCGATAAATGCCTGACGTTCACTTTTCTTCAGATTAATCTTCTCAACCAGTTCATAATACACATCCGGCTGAAGATATTTCAGGGAAAGGTCATCCAGTTCAATTTTTACCTTAGAAATACCAAGACGCTGAGCAATGGGTGCATAGATATCCATGGTTTCCCTTGCCTTCTCTTTTTGCTTATGCGGAGGCATATACTTCAGCGTTCTCATATTGTGGAGACGGTCTGCCAGCTTGATCAAAATAACACGGATATCCTTTGCCATGGCAAGGAACATCTTCCTCAGATTTTCCGCCTGCACTTCCACCTTGTCTGCAGAATAGTTTAACTGACCCAGTTTGGTGACACCATCCACCAACAGTTCCACCTCTGCACTGAACTCATTGCGGATTTCTTCGCCTGTCATCACCGTATCTTCTACAACGTCATGCAAAAGACCCGCAACAATGGTCTCCTTATCCAGTTCCAGATCCGCCAAAATGATTCCCACACACAAAGGATGTATAATATACGGTTCACCTGATTTCCTCAGTTGTCCTTTATGTGCATTATTCGCAATTTGAAATGCTTTTTCAATCATGGAAAGATCGGCAGACGGATGATATTTTTTCACACTGGCAATCAATTCATTGTACAAAACCTCCGGGCTGGTGAAATCATCCATAGACTTCACACTGGCATCCGCCTTTCTAACGATTTCTTCTGCCTTCTGAGCAGTTTCCCTCTTTTCTTCCATATGGGACCATCACCTCTCATCCATGAGTTTTTTATTTTCCTTCATAGCAGATAACAGATGCTACATCATATTTTGCAAGTTTTTCTCTTCCCTTGAGCCCCGCAAGCTCCATCAGGAAAATAATCTTAACCACTTCTCCGCCTAATTCTTCCACCAGTTTTGCGGTGGCTTCCACAGTACCTCCCGTGGCGATCAGATCATCCACGATCACGACTTTCTGTCCCGGTTGAATGGAATCTTTATGCATCTCTACTGTGGCACTTCCGTATTCCAGTTCATAACTCTGCTCTACGGTTTCACAAGGAAGTTTTCCTTTTTTTCTGACCAGCACCAGAGGCTTATGTAAATTATACGCAATCGGAGCTCCAAATATAAATCCTCTGGATTCAGCTCCCACGATCACGTCTGCATCTGTTCCCTCCACAAGTGCCTGCATAGAGTCTACCGCTAACTGCAACCCGTCTGCATCCTGCAGAATACTGGTCACATCTCTAAAAATAATGCCTTCTTCCGGAAAATCCGGAATACTTCTTACATAATCTTCAAGTTTCTTTTTTCCCTGTTTGATTTCTTCACAATTTTCCATATGCTCTCCCTGCCTGCTATCGATTCTTGTCATAATTCAGATTTTTATGAGGATTAGTATATCATCTTTTCTTCACGGACGCAAACCCCTTTTTCTAGTGAATCCCCTGAATCACCATCTCAATGCTTTCTCTGCCGCGAAAAACATTGATCGTCGGATAATAAATCACGTCATAATTTGATTTTTCCTGTATTTTTTCCACAAATGCATCCCCATCTCCAAACCAGATTCCTTCTGCCAGGAATCCCGCTTCGTCTTTCAGATGCATTTTCACCACATTTCTGTTTTTTCCCAGGACTCTGCAATCCGTGATCCGCAATCCTTTCTGTGCAAAGATCGGCTTTGTATTTCCTTTTCCGAAAGGCTCCAACTGAGAAAGCTGACGGATAAGAGGAATCGTCACATAGGACATAGGCATGGGAACATCAATGACGATTTTCTCTATCATATCCTCTTTTGTGAGTGTACAGTTCTCATTCAGTTTTTTCCGCAGTTTTTCAATATTCTCCTCTTCCATGGATAATCCTGCGGCCATGGGATGCCCTCCGAATTTTGTAAAGTATTCTTTGCATTTCACCATTTCCTGGAACATATGATAGGACTCAATGGATCTTCCTGAACCCTTGACACCATGTTCTCCCTTAGTCAGAACAAAAACCGGCTTAACATATCGCTCCCGGATTCGCCCTGCAATAATTCCTGCCAGACTTTCATGACAGTCCGGCAGATAGATAACCAGTACACGATCTTGTGCAAGAGAAGTGGATTCTACCATGTGTACTGCCTCTTCTACCCCTTTTGCCGTCATATCTTTTCTGCTGTCATTAAGCTTTTTCAGATCCTCGGCCAGTATAGATGCTTCTTTTTCATTCTCCGTCAAAAGCAGCTCCAGTGCTCTTTTTGCCGTACTGAGACGGCCACTGGCATTCATGCAAGGACCAAGGATAAATCCGATATGATAGGCTGTCAGTTCCCTGTCTTCCAGATTATTGACACGGATCAATGCTTTTAAACCAATGTTTTCCGGATTCTGAAGACGAAGAAGTCCTTCTTTCACGATAATTCTGTTCTCATCCGTCAAATCCATCACATCACCCACTGTTGCAATTGCCGCAAAGGGAATCAGCTTTTTTATCTCATCTGCGGGAATTCCAAGGATTTCATACAATCCACAGATCACTTTAAAAGCAACCATGGCTCCGCAGATTCCTTTAAAAGGATAGGTGCAGTCTTCCTGCTTTGGATTTACCACGGCATCTGCCGGAGGCAGGATAGGGTGTGTTTCCTCATCTTCTGTCTCCACATACGGCACCTCGTGATGGTCTGTTACCAGCACGGTCATCCCCAGTTTTTTCGCATGGGTAATCTGTTCTACCGCACTGATGCCATTGTCACAGGTAAGAATAGTATCCACCTGACTGGCAAAAGCTCTGTCAATCAGCTCTTCCGATATGCCATATCCATCCTTCATCCTGTCCGGGATATCCACATCTGCAAGGGCACCCGCTCTTGTAAGTCCTTTCAAAAGAATATACGTGGAGCATACTCCATCAATATCATAATCTCCTATGATTCTGATTTTTTTCTTTTCCTGTATTTTTTCTGTGAGTATTCCAAGCAGCTTCTGAATATCCTTTAAAAGCTTCCAGGAATGAAGATCTGACAGTCTTCCATGCAAATACCGGTCAATTTCTTTTTCTGTGACCAGGTTTCGGTTCCGGATAAGTCTTGCGATTACCGGATCAATTCCAAACCTTTGTCCTATTTTCTGAAAATCTGCCCGCTTTGCAGCTACGACCCACTTTTCCATATTCTTTTCCTCCATGATATTGAAAAAGGACTGCTGCACTTTCTTTGATGCAGCAGCCCTCTTTAATAATTCTTTTTATGAACGGCTTTTTATTTTTGTTTTCATTACATACCACAGTGCGCCGGTGATACATACGGATGAATATCCTCCGCAGATAATACCTACCATAAGAGGCAGTGCAAACTCACGGATGGAAGATACACCCATCACAAACAGCAGGAATACCATGATAAAGGTAGTCAGAGAAGTGTAAATACTTCTGGTCAAAGTCTGAGTGATGCTGGCATTTACCAGAGTCTCCAGATCTTCTTTCTTTCTGCTGCCTGCCATGTTCTCTCTGATACGGTCAAAGATAACAATCGTAGCATTGATAGAATATCCCACAATGGTCAGCATACATGCGATAAAAGTATTTCCTACAGAAACCCTTGCAATCGCATAGAATGCAATAACTACAAATACGTCATGAAGAAGTGCTATAACTGCACTGCTTGCAAACCGAATGTCTTTGAAACGGAACCAGATATACAGCAGCATCAGAATCGTAGCTACCACCACGGCTTTCACGGCATCTGCACGCATTTCACTGCTGACAGTAGAAGAAATACTTTCGGAGGTGATCTCTTCCGCTTTCACACCAAATTCTTCTTCTAATGCAGTGTTCAAAGCCTCTCTCTGTTTTACATCAAGTGTAACGGTCTTAATGGAAACCTGATTGCTTCCCACAACTTTTGTTGCCTGTACGTTCTTATCCCCTGTCACTTTCTCCACCAAAGGTGTCACCTTGGAATCAATGTCTGCAATGGACATATCCTCTTCAAAGATTACGTTTGTGGAAGTACCGCCTTTAAATTCCAGGCTGTATTTTAAAGCCTCTCCGCTTGTTCCCTTGAACACCAACATTGCTACCGGTGCACTGAGAATCATCAGAATTGAGATCAGGAAGAACACCTTTCTCTTCTGAAGGAATGGAATCGGTGTTCTCTCTTTTCTCTTTCCATAGAACTTTTCATTTCTTACGCCTACTGCATAAACAGCATACATCAGCAGTCTGGAAACCACCAGTGCGGTAAACATGGATAATACGATACCAAGTGCCAGTGTCTGGGCAAAACCTTTTACCGTACCGGATCCCAGCCAGTTTAAGACAAACGCTGCAATCAAGGTAGTGATATTTCCGTCAAAGATAGCGGAAAACGCTTTCTTAAATCCTGCCTGAAGTGCATTTCTTACACTTCTGCCTGCTGCGATTTCTTCCTGGATACGTGCATAGATAATCACGTTTGCATCCACAGCCATACCAATGGACAGGATAATACCTGCAATACCCTGAAGGGTCAGCGTCAGGTCAAATGCATTTAATGCGATCAGATCCAGACATACATAAATGATCAATGCAATGCCGGATACCAGTCCTGGAATTCGATACACAAAAATCATAAAGAGGATAATCAGTGCCAGTCCGATTCCTGCTGCCACTAAACTGGTAGAAATGGCCTCTTCTCCAAGCTGTGCTGCAACCACACTGGAACGCAGTTCACTTAACTCCAGCTTCAATCCGCCGATACGGATGGTAGACGCCAGATTTTCTGCTTCCTGTGCATCTGCCATACCTGTGATCTGAGCACTACCATTGTCAATCGCTACCTGAACCTGCGGAACACTTACAAAGACACCGTCATAATAAATTCCAATGGTATCTTTTCCTGCCTCAAAAGCAGCTTTGGTTGCATCTGCAAATTTTTTTGTTCCATCTTTTGTCAAAGACAAGTTTACAACATGAATATTGTTCTTCAAATCATCCTGACCAACTCCTGCCTTGGCATCTTTGACATCTGTACCTTTCAGCACAATACCACCGTCTGCTTCAATCTCTTCCAGGGTTTTTGCCAGCTCGTACTGCCCTGTCTGCATATTCAGTGTATAGTTTTCGTTTCCATCAGCATCCTTATGTGCAATAAAGTACAGGGAGCCCGGTTTTCCCAGTTCTTCCAGGATCTTATTTGCATCCGTCACACCTGGAATCTCTACGATAATACGGTTTGCACCTTCCTGATACACCTGAGCTTCTGTGCTGTACTGCTCTACACGCTTCTGCAGCTTGTATCTAGTATCATTCATCTCATCTGCACTTGGTGACTCTTTTGATGTTTCATAGGTAATGCTGACACCTCCGGAAAGATCCAGACCTGTCTTAATATGTTTTGCGGCACCTGTTCCTGTGGGACCGAGTCCTACTGCTGCAGTAAATACCAGAAATGCAGTCAGCAGAACGGTAGTGATAAGGACAAGCACACCTCTGCTTTTTTTCATTGTTTTTCCCTTCTTTACCTTTTATTTCGTAACCGTATGTATCAGCTACTCTTCTTCTGCTTCTGCTGCCTTCAGCATGATCGCACATTCCACACGCTTGCGCTGTAATTCACAGCCAAGATCATAAGCGTCATTAATCGAGCCGTGGAAATTATAAGAGTTTGCTGCACAGCCGCCGCTGCAATAAAATTTTGCAAAGCAGTCCTGACATTTTTCTTTTGCATAGACATTGCAGTTTTTGAACTCGTCACAGATATCTTTGCGTTTTACACCATCCCATACATTTCCCATAAGGAATTTTTCTTCCCCGACAAACTGGTGGCATGGATACAGATCTCCCCATGGAGTCACTGCCAGATACTCGGTACCTGAGCCACAGCCGGATAAGCGTTTGTAAACACAAGGTCCTCCTGTCAGATCAATCATAAAATGGAAGAAATTAAAGGCCTTTCCTTCTTTTCTTCTCTTGATCATCTCTTTTGCCAGTTTATCATATTCTTCACAGATTTTCGGTACATCCTCCCACTGGAGAGCATATTCTTCCTTTTCATCTGCCACTACCGGCTCTACGGAAATCTGATCAAACCCCAAATCGGCCAGGTGGAGCACGTCTTCAGAAAAATCAAGATTATGACGTGTAAAAGTACCTCTCGCGTAGTAACTCTTCTCTCCTCTGCTTTTTGCAAACTTCTGAAATTTTGGAACGATCAGATCATAGCTTCCCGTTCCTTTGCGGAATGGACGCATGAAATCATGGACTTCCTTTCTTCCGTCAATACTGAGAACTACATTTGCCATTTCTTTATTGGCAAATTCCATGATCTCATCATTTAAAAGCACCCCATTAGTCGTAAGTGTAAAGCGGAACTTTTTATTATATTTTTCTTCCTGAGATCTTCCATATTCTACTAACTGCTTGATAACATCCCAGTTCATGAGCGGTTCCCCACCGAAGAAATCCACTTCCAGGTTTCTTCTGTTTCCTGAATTTGCGATCAGGAAATCAAGAGCCTGTTTTCCTACCTCATAAGACATCATGGCTCTTCTTCCATGATATTCTCCTTCTTCTGCGAAGCAATACCGGCAGGCCAGATTACAGTCATGTGCAATATGAAGACAAAGTGCTTTTACCACTGTCTCTCTTTCTTTGAAATGTTCAATGGCATCCCGGTAGATATCCTCGGTAAACAGCATCTCTGCATCCTTCAGCTCCTGGATCTCCTTCAGTGCTGCATCGATATCTTTCTCCTCGTACTGTCCTTTTAATGTGTCATGGATAAAAGCATCTTCTTTTCCTTCATCCAAAAGTCCGATGATATCATAGACCAGTTCATCCACAACATGTACGGAACCACTGTTTACATCCAGCACAATGTTGTATCCATTATTTTTATAACGATGAATCACCGTGTTACCCCTTTCTTCTGCATTTTTATTTTTCTCTAAAAGCAACAAATAAGCAGCGGCTTTGATGCCGCTGCTCCCATTCGTTTCTGAACGTGAAAGCTGTCCGTGGCAGATATAAATGCCTTACGACAGTTTATTTGTTTTCGCAGCTCTGGTTTCCTACTGTGCAGGATGTTTTGCAAGCTGACTGGCAAGATGTCTGGCATTCACCGCATCCACCTTTTTTCACTGTGTTCTGTAAGCTTTTTGTATTTAATGTTTTGATATGTTCCATCACATAATCCTCCTTATGTATTTGAATATTCAGATATGATATCTAAGCGGTATTATAGCATAGCTGTACTTGCCAGGCAAGTATTTCTTTGGGTTTTCTTAGGACAACATTCCTCCCAGGGTTCCTCCTATGAGACAAAGGAAAAACATCAGAAGATTTTCTTTCAGGTCTCTCCCTGTCTGATGTTCCGTAAAAAAAGTAACCGCCCACAAGAGAACAGCATACGCACTTCCCGCTCCCATGCCCCAGAGAAATCTTCTGTTTTCTGCTTTTTTCCCCATATAAAAGCCCCCTACAAGGCAGGATACTATGTAAATCACTAAAATCCCAAGGTTTATCTGGCTCTCTCTCAATCCCATTTTGTACAGTAAAAAAGCAAGGATCAACAGCAGGATACCGGTCACTGCATAAGACAGAAAAAGAGCTTTCATCATCTGCAACGGTTTTGCATTTTTTGAAATGGTCTGTTCCATAAAAACCCCTCCCATATGTAACTATATGGAAGGGGTTTGAGAATCATACCATAAATTTATTTGGATTCTTTCTTTTTCTTTCCGGCGACAGCAGCTCCCGCTCCTGAGGCTAATGCTCCTGCTCCTAACAGAACATATCTTGCGATTTCTGTTCCGTCACCTGTTTTTACTGTATAAATCACCTTTGTTCCGGTGTTGCTTCCAGCAGTAGTGCTCTGTGCAGGCTTCTTCTGTGAAGAAGTAGTACCGGAGGTCTGGCTGCTTCCGCCGGCAGAACCTGAAGAATTCGTTTGATTTCCCGTTCCTGTACCGGTTCCTGTGTTTCCCGTACTGTTTCCACCCACAGGTGCCTTGTGTCCGCTGCTGCTTGTTCCCGGTCCTACAATCTGATGTCCGCCTACATTAAACGGGCTGAACGATGCCGTTTCAAAGGCAAGATACTGTGCTCCGTCTTTTACTTCCACCGTCATATTGCCGATTTTACCTTCTTTATCAAAAATAAAGTATTCATACTGATTATTTCCAAGATAATGAGCAATGGCAAGATCTGAATAGCAATCTGCATTTTCCGGCAATGGAATCATTACTTTGACCTTTTTGCCTTCCGGGATTTTATATTCCGTGTCTTCTTTTAAGTCCCATAATTTCAGTTCATACGCAGAAAGGATTTCGCCAATCCCTGCATCCGGAAGCTCATGAACTGCTTCATTGTATGTCACCTGAAGATCTACATAAAAAGGAAGGAAATCCGCAAAAACCTGTACACCTGACTCATCAATCAGACTTCCTACCGGGATTGATTCCGGAATTTCTTCTGTCACTTCTCCCAGTTTTCCCGGCTGTGCACGCTTCTCTGTTTCCTCGTTTTCCTGTTCCGGCACTTCTTCTGCCTCTTCCTCTGCCGCATTTGGATCCACCGGAATAATGATCACTTCTTCTTTTTTCTCTGTGGATTCCTCTTTCTGCTCCTCATCTGAAGACTCCTGTTCCGATTTCTCTTCGGTCACTGATTCTTCTTCAGTTTCCTCGTCTTCTTTTTCCGGTTTCTTGGATTCTTCCTGTTCTTGTTTCTCTTCCTCCGGTTTTGTATCCGTTACCTGATCTTGTTTCTGTTCTTCTTCCGGTTTCTCTTCTGGTTTCTGCGTCTGACTGTTTTCCTGCTGTTCTGTCTCCTTCAGTTCTTCCACCTGAATCTTGACACTGCGTACAATCGCTTTTGTCTCACTATTCCAGCCCGGAAGTTTAGAATATGCATCTTCTTCGGTCTTATCCGGTATAAATCTTATATTTCTTTCTGTCTCGTATTTCTCCGGCTCTTTCTCTTCTTCCCAGGCAAATGTACCGTTTCCCACAAAACCTGCTTCTGTAAAATCAAATGCTTTCCAGTCTTTTACAGTCTTTAAAACCACTTTCTCTGGAATTTCTAATGTGATCTTTTCCTCCTGTGGCTGCTGCTGTGGTTGTTCCGGCTGCTGCTCCGGTTCTTTCTTTTCTTCTTCCTGTTTTGGGGCTTCCGGCTGTACTTCTGTTTTCGGTGTCTGCTCCTCTGTCTTTGGAGTTTCTTCTTTTGGAATTTCTTCTTTTGGCAGTTCTTCCTTCGGTGCTTCTGTCTCCGGTTTTACTTCCTCTGACGGTGCCTCTGGCTTAGAATCTTCTGTGGGGTTCTCTTCTTTTCCTGTTTCCTGAGGTTCCGTTTCCGGCTTTTCCTCTTTCTTATTTATCTGAAAAGCTTCTGTTCCGGCTTCTGCTCCGGTTACATCCACATCCTCTGCTGTGATACCACTGCCGGTAAGGATCAATTTGCCTTTTCCTGTCAGTTTCACCATCTTGCCTTTAAAATCTTTTTCTTTTTTTATGGTAACACCGGATGGGATTGCCAGTTTGATTTCAGAATCTATGGTGACCGTACCGGAAATTATGATTTCCCCCTGTGCTCCTGCCAGTTCTAAGGCTTTGCCAAAAGAACTCACAGCATTTTCTTTGGTCTTTCCATCGGCTGTTTTAGAAGCCTTGGCAGTTCCATTTAAGTAAATGGTCTTTCCGCTCTCTTTTTTCTGTGTCTGAGCAGCAAACACAGGCAGTGGAGCCGCAACTTCTGCAACCGTTCCTGCTGCCATAACAGAGGCAATGGTAAGCCCCAGCACGTTCACTGCCGCTTTATGTAAATTTTTTCTATTTTTGTTCATTTGTTTCATCCCTCATTTAAAATTTGGAAGACATAAAGAGATTTCTATGTCTTTTTTTTTCATTTTGGTTTAGTATATCACAAATTTTATGTTTCCGACACCCCTTAAATCAACTTTTTTCCCTCTGCTTTCTTGCAATCTCAAAAAAAATCATGTATATTAGACTTTATAGCCAAAGGCTATGATTACATTATTTTAAAGGAGTTGAACATATTGGATTCCAGTGACGCCATACAGTTTCTGGCTCTGATCATACTTATTTGTTTATCAGCATTTTTTTCATCAGCAGAAACTTCTATGACAACCGTAAACAAAATTCGTATTCAGTCTCTTGCCGAGCAGGGGAACAAAAGGGCTAAGATCCTTTTAACCGTGATTGAAGACTCGGGAAAACTGCTGAGTACCATTCTTATTGGCAACAACATTGTAAACATCAGTGCATCTTCCCTTGCCACAACCCTTACGATGCGGCTGTTCGGAAATGCAGCAGTCAGCATCAGCACCGGTATTATCACACTGTTGGTATTGATTTTCGGAGAAATCACACCTAAGACTATGGCTTCTCTTTACGCAGAGAACATGGCACTGTCCTATGCCAGAATCATTCATTTTCTTATGTTTCTTCTGACACCAGTCATCTTTCTGGTCAACAAACTGGCAAAGGGTGTCCTTACTCTTTTGAGGGTAGATGACAATGTAAAGGGCAATACCATTACAGAACACGAACTTCGTACTCTGGTAAATGTAGGACATGAAGAGGGTGTTATCGAAAAAGAAGAACGCCAGATGATCTACAATGTATTCGACTTTGGTGATTCTCAGGCACAAGATGTTATGGTTCCGCGCATTGATGTTGCTTTTGCTGATGTAAACAGCACCTATGAAGATTTGATCGGTCTGTTCCGGGAAGAAAAGCATACCCGTTTCCCCGTATTTGAAGATACCACAGACAATATCATCGGTATTGTAAATGTGAAGGATCTTCTGCTCACTGATCACACAGATTTCACACTTCGGAAGATTCTGAGAGATGCTTATTTTACTTATGAATATAAGAAGACCTCGGAACTTCTCATGGAAATGAAAGAAAATTCCGTTTCTTTTGCGGTGGTATTGGATGAGTACGGTGCTACTTCCGGTATCGTAACCCTGGAGGACTTAGTGGAAGAAATCGTGGGTGATATTCATGATGAATATGATAATGAAGAAGAGGATGATGTCACAGAGATCATTGCAGGCAGGGAATATCTTGCACTCGGCTCTGCACGTCTGGACGATCTAGATGAAGTCCTTCACTTGAATATTGAATCTGACGATTATGATTCCATCGGCGGTTACATTATTGAGCAATTGGACCGTTTCCCGGAAAAAGGAGAATCGGTCACCACAGAATCCGGCATACGGCTTGTGGTAGATAAAATAGAAAGAAACAGAATTGAATCCGTGCATATCTATCTTCCTGAAAAAACACCGTCAGAAACAGAGACAGAATACAGCACGGATTCCCAGAACAACTAGAAAGGAAATGACTTATGAGTGGTTTTTTTAACATAGACAGTCCCATTATGCGGTTTTTGTCCAAAGTATGTGATTTGATGATTTTAAATGTTTTATGTATTGTCTGCTGTCTTCCTATCGTTACAGCAGGTGCTTCTGTTACTGCTTTATACACCGTTACCATGAAAATGGTCCGGGGAGAAGAATCTTATATCTTTAAAGGCTTTTTCAAGGCATTTAAAGAGAATTTCAAGCAGTCCACCATCATCTGGCTGATCATGGCTGTGTTTGGTGTCTTTATTTTTGTAGATTATCAGGCAGCCTCTATTCTTCCGGAAAATATGAGCAATATCTTCCGTATTTTAATCGGAGCTCTGATTATTTTTTACGCTATGGTTTTATCTTATATTTTTCCGTATACCGCACGGTTCGCAAACTCCATAAAAAATATTTTCAAGAATTCCCTGCTGATCGCTATTTTAAATCTTCCATGGACCATTCTTATTGTAGCGATTCCGGGGGTTTTGGGATTTGCCACCTTCCTCACCACAAGAACTCTTGTCTACGGAAGCATGCTGTGGATGCTTTTCGGTTTTGCGGTTGTGGCATATGTGGAATCTATGATGTTCCGCAAAATCTTTGCGAAATATGAACCACATACCGAAGAAGAACCTTCTGATCCGGATGCCTACACCGTACCGGAAGAATTGCCGGATTCTTCTGACCCTCAGTAAAAATCAAAAATTTAGCAAAAATGGGAACGGTTTCCAGCCGTTCCTTTTTTGCACTCTTTTTTAAACAACGCACCTCCTTGACAATTTCTGTCCAGTATAATAAAATCCCACTATAACGCAAAAGTTATATAAAACTAACCACAAATATAGGAGGATAGCAATTTATGACAGCAGAATGGAGCTCCTTTCAGGGCGGCATCTGGGAAAAAGAAATTGACGTCAGGGATTTTATCCAGAAGAATTACACACCTTATGACGGCGACGAAGCCTTTCTCTGCGGCCCGACAGAATTTACAAAAGACTTATGGCAGCAAGTCCTTGCTCTCACAAAAGAAGAACGTTCCAAAGGCGGTGTCCTGGACATGGATACTAACATTATTTCTACCATCACCTCCCATGGACCGGGATATCTGGATAAAGAAAAAGAAACCATTGTAGGGTTTCAGACCGACAAACCTTTTAAACGTGCCCTGCAGCCTTACGGCGGTATTCGTATGGCCATGAAAGCCTGCCAGGATAACGGTTATGAGGTGGCACCGGAAATCGTAGAATTTTTTACGAAACACAGAAAAACCCATAATGACGGTGTATTTGATGCGTATACTCCTGAAATGCGTGCATGCCGCTCCAGCCATATCATTACCGGACTTCCGGATGCTTACGGACGAGGACGTATCATCGGGGATTACCGGAGAGTTGCTCTTTATGGTGTGGACCGCCTCATAGAAGACAAAGAAAATCAAAAAAACACCACCAGAACCACTATGTATTCGGATGTAACCAGAGAGCGGGAAGAACTCTCGGAACAGATCCGTGCACTCAAAGATTTAAAGGAATTGGGAAACATTTACGGCTTTGATATTTCCCGTCCAGCAAAGAACACCCAGGAAGCCATTCAATGGCTGTATTTTGGTTATCTGGCAGCTATCAAGGAACAAAACGGTGCAGCGATGTCTCTTGGACGTACTTCTACCTTCCTTGATATCTATGCAGAAAGAGATTTAAGAGAACATCGGTTCACAGAATCACAGATTCAGGAGTTTGTGGATCACTTTATCATGAAACTTCGCCTTGTAAAATTTGCCAGAACACCGGAGTATAATGCTCTGTTTTCCGGAGATCCCACCTGGGTGACCGAATCCATCGCAGGAATGGGCATCGATGGACGCCATCTGGTGACCAAAATGTCTTTCCGCTACCTGCACACCTTGGCAAATCTTGGGACGGCTCCGGAGCCAAACCTGACTGTGCTGTGGTCAACCAGGCTTCCTGTTCCCTTTAAACGTTATTGTGCCAAAACATCCATTGCCTCCTCTTCCATCCAATATGAAAATGATGATCTCATGCGTGTAACACATGGGGATGATTATGCCATTGCCTGCTGCGTTTCCTCCATGAGGATCGGAAAAGAAATGCAGTTTTTCGGAGCCAGAGCAAACCTGGCGAAATGTCTTCTTTATGCCATTAACGGAGGTGTCGATGAGATTTCCAAGAAACAGGTTGGGCCGGCCTATCGCCCTGTCACCTCAGAATATCTGGATTACGAAGAAGTCATGGCACGTTTCCAGGATATGATGAAATGGCTGGCACAGGTATATGTAAACACGTTAAATATCATTCACTATATGCACGATAAATACAGCTATGAACGGCTGCAGATGGCACTCCATGACAAAAAGGTCACCCGTTGGTTTGCAACAGGTATTGCAGGACTTTCTGTAGTAGCCGATTCTCTTTCTGCCATTAAGTACGCAAAAGTCAAGACCATCCGGGATGAGCATGGTATTGTAATTGATTACGAAACGGAAGGGGACTTTCCAAAATACGGAAATGACGATGACCGGGTCGATGAGCTGGCCTATCATGTTGTCCATGATTTCATGGAATATGTGAAGGCAAACCATACCTACCGGGGCGGAATTCCCACCACATCGATTCTTACCATTACTTCCAATGTGGTCTACGGAAAAGCCACCGGTCCCACCCCGGACGGACGAAAAGCAGGAGAAGCCTTTGCCCCCGGTGCCAATCCCATGCACCACAGAGACAGTCACGGAGCAGTTGCTTCTTTGAATTCCGTTTCCAAACTGCCTTTCGCGGATGCCCAAGATGGGATTTCCAATACCTTTTCCATTATTCCGGGTGCCCTGGGAAAAGAGGATGCCATTCTTTTCGATGACATTACCTTCGAACTTCCACCGGACTGTGCCTGCTGTGAACCCAATATAGAACTGAAAAAATAGAAGAAAACAAAAGGAGATTTTACCATGAAAATCAGTGATGCTCAGATTGATAATTTAGTAGGTTTGCTGGATGGTTACGCCGAGAAAGGCGGCCACCATTTAAATGTAAATGTATTTACAAAAGAAACTCTTCTGGATGCTCAGAAGCACCCGGAAAAATACCCTCAGCTTACTGTGCGTGTGTCCGGCTATGCAGTAAATTTCCACAATCTCACAAAGGAACAGCAGGATGAAGTCATCTCACGAACCTTCCACAGCGGTATCTGAGGAAATCGGATATCTTCACTCTATGGAAACCTTCGGCACAGTAGACGGTCCTGGAATCCGTCTGGTTCTTTTCTTCCAGGGATGCCCTATGCGCTGTCTTTACTGCCATAATCCGGACACCTGGACTCCCCGAAAAGGACAGCCTGTTACCGTGGAAGAATTGCTGAAAGTGTACGAAAAAAATAAAATATATTATCAAAACGGAGGAATCACCGCAACCGGGGGAGAACCTCTGCTCCAGCTCTCTTTTCTTACCGAACTGTTTGAAAAAGCAAAAGAAAGAGGTATCCACACTTGTCTGGATACCTCCGGAATCCTCTTTTCCCAAAAGCAGGCAGCGGCATATGTACGTCTTTTGAACGCTACGGATCTGATTCTTCTTGATTTAAAGCACAGCGATCCTTCCGGGCATAAAGCCCTCACAGGACACAGCCAGGATGCTGTACTGGATTTTCTTTCTTTTACGGAAGAACGAAAAACTCCGGTCATTATAAGACATGTGATCGTATCCGGTATTACAGATTTTCCGGAAGAATTAGATGGCATTGGCCGGATGATCGCTGCTCATTCTAATATTAAAGGTTTTGAAGTCCTTCCCTATCACTCTATGGGCGAACAGAAATACGAAGAGTTAGGCTTGGATTATCCCTTAAAAGGCATGAAAAACCTGCCCCAAGAGCAGGCTGCCAATGCCCGGAAAAGGATTCTGCAAAGCATTGCACACCATAGACACTAAAACAAAAGACCAAAGCAAGATGTGACGGTTTCTTTTCCCGTCCCCTCTGCTTTGGTCTTTTCTGCACTTACGGATGTTCTCTCATTTCCCTCATGATCTCATGGAACTGTGTGCCTATACGCTCCAGTTCTCCCAAGACAAGTCTGGTGCCCTCCTCGGTCAAAAACCAGTTCTCCCTCTGTATCTTACTGTCTTTGATGGGATACACCATAAATTGGGTATCCGGATACAATAACTGATAATATAACAGACATCTTCTGGCATGATATGGTTTGCTGCAAAGAATTGCCTTTTTGATCTCCAGTCCCATGCCATCCGTTACCTGTCTGGAATAAATGGCATTCTCATAAGTATACGTTGCCTGATTCTCTTTTAAAACAGCAGACTTTGGGACTCCCTTTTCCAATAAAACCTGACTTAAAAAATCCCATTCTGTCTCATAACTGCCCTGATAACATTCCTGCTTATCCAGCACACCGGAAAACTCCCCTGTTGTAATGCTGTAACGGCCGGATGGAAGGATCCAGGGTGCCAATCCCTGATGATACAACCCGGCAGCCTCCTCTGCCAATTGCGGATGCCCGCTTCCCGGAATAAAGATTATATCTGCAGGTTCCAGTTCATGCTCTGCAAAAACAAATTCTGTGATCTGATTGAGAAATGCCTGGTTCATTCTTTTTTCTGCCCCCTGTCTTTTCTTTTTCTCTTAACAAATTTTTTGCGTAAAAACCAGATCAATACAAGAACTGCTGCCAAAAGGATCCAATACGGCAGAGCACCCAAAAACCATAACGACAATGAGATAACTCCGTTCTTGATTCCATATAAGTTCTCGGACAGTCGTTCTCTCAGTTCCTCTCCGTATGTACCGGAAACCTGTGCTTCACGCTCCACTTCCTGTACATAAACCTGAATGGTACTGTATGCAACCGCATTATCATAGGTTTTCTTCTGAGATTCATAAGATTCCAACTCATAACACACTTGGGTAAGCTGGGTTTGGATCGCCAGTATGGTTTCCACGGAATCTGCCTGTTCCAGCATCTTCATGAGACTTTCCTGCTCTGTCTTCAAGGCAGCGATGTGACTTTCTGTATCCACATACTGCAGGGTCACATCTTCCACCCTCTCCGACTGTCTGGTAAGGGTTCCCATTTCCCGGATCTTTTCTTTAAAATGTTCTGCGGTATCTGCAGGAATCCGAAGAGTGTAAGAGGCGGATCGTTTTCCTTCCCCGTAACTTTGAGTATCGCTTCCATAGATTTCGGAATACTCAATATATCCCTCCATATCCGAGACCAACTGATTCATCTTTTTTACAAATTCATCAAACTCCCTGGTCTCTATGGAATAATCCAGATATTGAATTAACTTTCGACTGGTATCCTGTACTTTGGTTCCTGTCCCTGTCTCTGCGGATGTTTCTTCCGCTTTTTCCTGTAAATTTTCTGCCTCCGCATCGGAAGCTGCTGTGTCCATATCGTATGCACTTTTTGATACCTCTGTCGATGCATCCTTGCTGCCGGCACAGGAACAAAGACTGAATACCATTGCCAGGATTGCCGCTGCCCCACATATTGATTTCCATTTTTTCATAAAGTTCCTCCTCTCATCTCGTTCTATCAGTATCTATAGTTTACTATTAAGTTCATGATAAAGCAATGTCTTTCCTTTTCCCCGGTTGCATCCTTCCACACAGACGGGTATAATAAGAAAAAACGAAAGGCCGGTATATATAAATCATGGAAAAACAGGATATCAACAAGCTTGTAGAAAAACAACGGAATTTTTTCTATTCCGGTATTCCTTTAGATGTGGACTACCGAATACAGGCATTAA
This sequence comes from uncultured Blautia sp., assembly GCF_947654165.1. GTDB lineage: Bacteria > Bacillota > Clostridia > Lachnospirales > Lachnospiraceae > Blautia. Next base: position 85,622 of record NZ_CANTKB010000010.1, on the reverse strand, counting down.
AGAAATTAAAAGCCTGCATCCAGAAAAACGAAAACCTGATCTGTAATGCCTTAAAAAAAGATTTGGGAAAAAGCCGCTATGAAAGCTATATGTGTGAAGTCGGGCTGGTACTGAGTGAGCTCAGTCACATGATCCGGCATACCCGTTCTTATGCAAAAGAAAAGACTGTACGGACTCCTCTTGCACAATTTCACTCCAGAAGTTTCCAGAAACCTTCTCCTTATGGAGTGGTTCTGGTGATGAGCCCATGGAATTATCCATTTCTCCTCACCATAGACCCTCTGGTAGATGCTCTTGCAGCAGGCAATACTGTGGTCATGAAACCAAGTGCCTATTCACCGAATACAGGCAAAGTTATTGCACACCTGATCCGGGAATGTTTTCCGGAAGAATATGTTGCGGTGGTAACCGGAGGCCGCTCTGAAAACAAGCGTCTCCTGGAAGAACATTTCGACTATATCTTCTTCACAGGAAGCCAGAATGTAGGAAAAGAAGTTATGCGAAATGCCGCACAGCACCTCACCCCAGTCACACTGGAATTAGGCGGAAAAAGTCCCTGTATTGTAGAAAAATCTGCGAACCTGAAACTGGCTGCCAGACGAATCGTCTTCGGAAAATTTTTAAACTGCGGCCAGACCTGTGTGGCACCTGATTACATCTATTGTGACGCCTCCATAAAAGAAGAACTTCTTACCGAACTGAAAAAAGAGGTGGTCCGGCAGTTTACAGACCATCCTCTTTCCAATGACTCCTATGGAAAGATCATTAACCAAAAACATTTTTCCAGAATTCTGAACCTTCTGGATTCTGAAAAAGTAGTTCACGGAGGAGCTTCTCAGCCGGAACTTCTGAAAATAGAGCCAACCCTTATGGATTCCGTGACGTTTTCCGATCCGGTGATGCAGGAAGAGATTTTTGGCCCGGTGCTTCCGATTCTCACCTATTCTTCGCTGGACAGTGCCATTGAAACCATAAACTCCATGGCACACCCTCTCGCTCTGTACCTCTTTACTTCTGACAGAAAAGCTGCGAAAAAGGTGACTTCCCGCTGTGGATTTGGCGGCGGCTGCATCAATGACACCATCATACATCTGGCCACCAGCGAAATGGGCTTTGGTGGGTTCGGAGAAAGCGGTATGGGAGCTTATCATGGCAGAGAAGGATTTCAGACCTTCTCCCACAAAAAAAGCATTGTGGATAAAAAAACCTGGCTGGATCTTCCCATGCGGTATCAGCCTTATAAAACAGGCAACGAAAAGCTGCTGCGAATGTTTCTGAAATAATTTTGCACCCATTGTGTGAGCAGACGATAAGAGTTTTTCTTTTATCGTCTCTTCACCAGACCATTCTCCGTTAATTCATAGATTACCGTACACACCTCTCCCAGATATTTTCTGTCGTGGGAGACACTGATGATACTGCCTTGAAATTCTCGCAGATTTCTTCGGATCACAGGATTGGATAGAGGAGAAAAATTTCTGGTGGGTTCGTCCAAGACCAGCACCTGGCTTCCCTGCATACTCATTTTCAAAAAGAACAGCTTGGCTTTTTGTCCCCCTGACAATTCTCTGATCGGATGATTCATTTCATCCGCCGTATATTTCATACTCCCAAGATAAGTCCGTATCTGCTTTTCTTCCTCCCTGTCTCCTGTTTCCTTCAAAAAGTCGACGCACGTTTGCTCTGACTCCATCTGTTCTTCGTAATTTTGAGGCATATAGGCTGTTTTCATATCTTTTCTTTCTAAGAGTTCCATTGCAATCTTTCTTAGAAGTGTCGTTTTTCCACAGCCGTTTTTTCCGATGATCCCTATATGCTCCGGTCCCTGCACACGCAGAAAAATATCCTGTGCCAGAATCCTCTCACCGATCTGAAGAGTTTCCAGAGAATATTCCAGCACCTTTTTCCCACAGGGAACAGAGCACTCCTTAGAAAACAGGAGAAACATGGCGTCTTCCTTTTCCGGAATCTCCAGGAATTCTTCTTTTTGTTTCTCAAATCGTCTTCCCATGGATTTTACTGCGTGCATTTTTTTCTTTAGAAGCCGTCCTCCATGTGGATCCTGACGTGAAATGCTGTTCTGCTGATGTTCCACTTTCTGCTGAATTTTCAGAAATCGTTCCTGCTGTCTGGCATATTCTTCTCTCTGCTTGTCTGCAATTCTCTCCTGATTTGCAAACTCGCATGTCCTTTTCTCCATATAAGTCCCATAATCACACTTTGCCACCGTGTAGCGGCATCTGGTCTTTCTTTTGATCTGTTCCAAGTGTAAGATCTTATTCGCTGTCCTTTCGATCAATGTTTCATCATGGGATACATACAGCACAGCAGCCTGTGCATCCAGAATAAACCGTTCTAAAAAATCCAGGGTTTCCACATCAAGATCATTGGAAGGCTCATCCAAAAGAATCACATCCGGATTTTGCATCAAAATTCCCGCAAGCTGTATCTTTACTTTCTCTCCTCCCGATAACTGCCCCATCTTTTCCTGTGCATAGAAAAAGTCCGGATTTATCCCCAATTTCCCGGCAATCGCCGCCAGTTCTCTGGGACTTTGTTGGTAAAATCCAGGATTTTCGCAGCAGAATTCCCATACCGTCTTTTCTTTCTGTTCTTCTGCAAGATCCTGTGCCAGATATCCTATGCAGGCATTTTCTGTTATGATCTCTCCTTCATACTCTATATATTCTTCGGTCTTCTTTGGCTGACAGATCAGCTTCAGCAGAGTGGATTTCCCGTTCCCTTCTTCTCCGATCACAGCCATCTTATCCCCTGCCTCCAGTACAAAGGACAGATTTTCTAATAAAACTCTGGAATCTTTCTTATGTATTGCTGTTACATTTTTTATCTGCAAATCTCATTCACTCCTGTAATAAAATGTCGCTTTTGCGGCAACATAAAAAGCCTGTTTTCAGACATTCCAATCTGAAAACAGGCTTCTCTCTGCATACTCTGCTCCGCAGCTTTCTGCTGTATTTACAGACGTTCCCCGTAAACACACCCTATCTGCAGAGTTATTCTCTATTTGAAAAAGACACCTATTAGACGATTTTTGCCTGTGATCCATACCGGAATAAACCTGTAGCCGGTATTTACACACCTGCAACAGATATTCTGAAAACCATGTTCAGTTCCCTTATGCATTACAAACAAATAATCATCCTATCCCTCTTTTCCTTTTTCTTTACAGGTTTCCCTGACAAATGCAGTCTAACCCACCTGACCCTATTCTGTCAAGCCTAATTTTTCCATCCAGACAGCTTCTTTAAATCCCGGAACCGCATAATCCCCTCCGATCAAAAGGGGACGCTTCACCAGCATACCATCTGAAGCCAAAAGCTCCAACTGTTCTTCCTCCGTCATAGACGGCAGCTTGTCCTTTAACTGGAGTTCCTTATATTTCATGCCACTGGTATTGAAAAAACGCTTCAGCGGGAGCCCGCTCATTCCGTGCCACTGCTTTAACTCCTCTTTGGTGGGATTCTGCTCTACAATATGACGGTCTTCAAAGACCACCTCATGTTCCACCAGCCATTTTTTCGCTTTCTGACAAGTAGTACATTTTGGATATTCGACAAATAACATCCGCTGTTCTCCTTATAATCTATCTGCGTTGGAGGCCATGAATTTATATTCAGCTACAGAGCGGTCAAATCCTTTGATATGATTGAACAGCCAGTCTACGACGTTTTTCTGTACCTGTGCAACAAACGCCTCTGTAGGACCTTCCTCTTCCTGAAGCATCTCCTGAAGTTCCTTTACCGCCTGTTTGAATTCCTCATGTTTTGCTTTATGTTCCTTAATGCCAGGATAGCTGATCTCTTCCTGAAGCTTTTCTTCTGCACTGAAGTGGAAATCTGTATACTCCATCAAATAATCCAGCATCTTTACAGCTTTTACTTTTCCCTGACCATCCTCACAGCTTTCCAGAAGCTGGTTGATTCTGCCGATCAATTCCTTATGCTGGTCATCGATCATCTCGTTCCCGGTTACTAATGTTTCATCAAATTCTGCACGCATGCGTCACTACCTCCTAAATATTCAGATTTTGTTTTATTTTACTACAACTTGGAAATGGTGTCTACTCTTTTACAACCAGAATATTTCCAAATGACGCATAGGTCTCATCCGGCTGTTCATTTGTGATGATCTTTGCTTTATGCATCTCTCCGAAACTTACCGGTCCCGTCTTATGAAATTTGGTGCTGTCACACAAAATATAAGGTTTTTGGCTGTGCTCCATGGCACACTCCTTGATCATTGCTTCATTAATATCCGGTGTGGTATACCCAGAAACAAGATTTACACCGTTGGTTCCCAAAAAACTCTTGGTAAAATGATATTTTTTCAGATTCACATAAGCTTCGTTTCCTACAATCGCTTCTGTGGCAGCCTTTAATTCTCCTCCTATCAATGTGACACGAAATCCGTTCTCTGCCAACTGTAAAGCATGGGAAACTGCATTTGTCACAAAAGAAGCGGAACGCTGGGTGATATACGGAATCATATATCCTGTTGTGGTACCTGCATCTAAATAAATGAAGTCTTCCGGTTCAATCAAAGAAGCGGCATACCTGGCGATTTTTATTTTTTCCTCCCGGTTCTGGTCCATACGAAGTGAAACCTCTTCCTCCTTCATATTAAGTCTGGTCTCTGCCTGGACAGCACCTCCGAAAACTTTTACCAGTGCTCCTTTTTTATGAAGCACATTTAAGTCACGCCGAATTGTGGACTCGGATGCCTGAAATTCTTCTTTCAATTCCTGTACTGTAACACTTCCTTTTTGCTCCAGCAGATTCAAGATTTCTTCCTGTCTTTTTTCTGTCAGCATGGTTTACTCACTCCCTTTCTCTGCCTCGGATGCAGAAAGTCTTTCTTTTATTGTACACAATATCCCAGATTCCGACAACTATCTTACAGCCACTTTTTCAATAATTCATCTTTTTCTTCTGCCATATCACTCTCACGGACGATTTTTCTGATAGGCAGGATCCGTCCCGGAGATACAGACAATTCATCTACTCCCATTGCAAGAAATAATTTTGTCAGTTCTGTGTCTGCTCCCAGTTCTCCGCAGATGCCACACCAGATATTTTCTCGATGTGCATGTTGTACTGTCTGATAGATCATCCGCAACACAGCCTTATGATGTGCATCATAAAAACCATCCAGCTCTTCATTCTGTCGGTCAATAGCCAAAAGATACTGCGTAAGGTCATTGGTACCAATGCTGAAAAAATCCACCTCTTTTGCCAGGAGATCACTGATGACTGCTGCTGCAGGTGTTTCAATCATGATTCCCTGTTCCATTTCTCCGTAGGCCAGATGTTCCTGATCCAGCTCTTTTTTGACTTCTGCCACAAGCTCTTTGATCTTTTTTACTTCCTGTACGGAAGTGATCATGGGATACATCACTGCAAGCTTTCCGTAGACACTGGCACGAAACAGTGCACGAAGCTGTGTCTTGAAAATTTCCGGTCTTGTAAGACAGATGCGGATAGCCCGAAGACCCATGGCAGGATTCTCCTCTTTTGCCAGTTGAAAATAGTCTGCCTGCTTGTCTGCTCCGATATCCAGCGTGCGAATGATCACTCTTTTTCCTGCCATGGTCTCTGCCACCGTCTTATATACTTTAAACTGTTCTTCTTCTGTTGGATAAGTATCACTTTCCAAGTACAGAAATTCACTTCGGAACAATCCGATTCCTTCTGCATCATTCTGCATTACCATGGCAAGATCCTTGCTGTTTCCGATGTTGGCATATGTCAGCACCTTCTGTCCGTCCAGAGTTACACTCTCTTTCCCTTTTAAAGTCAGCAGCAATTCTTTTTTTTCTTTTTCTTCTTTCTGTTTCTTTCGCAGTTCCTGCAAAGTATCTTCATCCGGATTCACATACAGCCTTCCAAGACTTCCGTCCACGGCACCAAATGCTCCGTCTATGTCATCCTCCAGAGACAGTTCTGTTCCCACTAACGCCGGAATACTCATGGTTCTGGCAAGAATCGCCGTGTGGGAATTCAAAGAACCATGTATGGTCACAAAAGAAAGGATTTTATCTTTATCAAGCTGAACCGTCTCGCTTGGAGCCAGGTCATCTGCTACCAGGATCACCGGTTCCTCTGCCAGCAGATCTGCTTTCGCACCACCATTTAAAACCGTAAGCACCCGCTCTGAAATATCTCTTACATCTGCACTGCGCTCCCGCATATAATCATCATCCATCGCAGCAAACATTGCAGCAAAATTATCACTGGTGGTTCCTACGGCATATTCTGCATTTACCTCCTGGGTTCTGATAATATTTTCAATGGATTCCACATAATCTCCGTCATTGAGCATCATCTGATGGATCTCAAAAATAGCTGCATTGGCTTCTCCCACTTCCTTTACAGCTTTTTCATACAATTCTTCCAGTTGTACAACAGCAGCATCCTTCGCCTCGTGAAAACGCCGGATTTCTCTCTCTACATCTGAAATCTTACTGCGGACTACCTGCTGCTGTTCTCTTTTATATACACAGATCCTCCCGATTGCTACACCGCTGAACACGCTTTTTCCCTGATACACCTTCATATTTCTTTCCTCCTGTCAAGATACAAAAAGGGACTATGTACGGAATTTTCTTCTTTGCACATAGCCCCTGGTCCATCCTATAAAACTATAAATTTTCTTTCAAAAATGCTTCCAGTGCCGCTGCTGCAGTTTCTTCATCTGCACCTTCTACCTGAACCTCGATCTCTTCTCCCTGTTTTACACCAAGTCCCATAAGTCCGAAGATTTTCTTTGCATCGGCTGCTTTGCCGTTTTTCAAAACTTTTACTGTAGATGCAAAACCTTTTGCTGCTTTTACAAACTCTCCTGCCGGACGTGCATGGATTCCTTCCTTGTCCTGAATGACATACTGAAATGTTTTCATGATTTTTTCCTCCTTATATAAACCTTTCTTTTTATTCTGTTACTTTTTTCTTTAAAACACCAAGAAGCAGAGCTCCTGCCACAGTTCCGATCACCAGAGATACCAGATACATCAGAGCATGCTCTACTACAGGGGATACGAAGATCCCACCGTGTGGTGCCATCAATGTACAACCAAAAGCCATGGACAGTGCTCCTGCTGTTGCTGCTCCTGCCACACAGGACGGCAGTACACGAAGAGGGTCAGATGCCGCAAAAGGAATAGCTCCCTCTGTGATGAATGCAAGACCCATAATAAAGTTTACAGGACCGGATTCTCTTTCTTCTCTGGTAAACTTATTCTTAAACAAAAGCGTTGCCAGTGCGATTGCACATGGCGGAACCATACCACCGATCATAACTGCCGCCATAATATCATAATTACCCGCAGCAATGGAAGCAGTTCCGAAAACATATGCTGCTTTGTTAAATGGACCGCCCATATCAATGGACATCATTCCTGCAACAACCATACCTAATATTATTTTACTGGAACCTCCCATATTGGTCAATGCTGTATTTAATGCTGTATTCAGAGCGCCGATCGGAGGCTCGATAATAAAATTCATGATCAGTCCCATCAGCAGGATTCCCACAAAGGGATACAGCAGAACGGGTGCTATCTTTTCAATGGCCTTTGGCAGTCTGTCAAACACTTTCCTTAAAAGCTGAATCAAGTATCCTGCCAGAAAACCGGCCGCTAACGCTCCCAGAAAACCTGATTTTCCATTTGCCGCCATCATGCCGCCTACAAAACCAAGTGCAAGCCCCGGTCTGTCGCCAATGCTCATAGCAATAAATCCTGCTAAGATCGGAAGCATAAATCCAAATGCAACATCACCGATTCCTTTTAAGGTAGCAGCAACCGGAGTGATCGTACCAAAATTTGCTCTGGCTTCTGCGGACAGAGCATTCATATCCACAGACAGACCATCGATCAAAAAGGCAAGGGCAATGAGAATTCCACCTCCTACAACAAACGGAAGCATATGAGACACTCCGTTCATAAGCTGCATGTACACTCTGTGTCCTGCCCCTCCCGATGCTTTTTCCGAAGAAGCCGCCTTCGGATTTCCTGCCTGATAAACAGGTGCATCTCCCTTCATAGCACGTTCAATCAACTGATCTGCCTTACTGATTCCATCCGACACCTGGCATTCGATCAGTTTCTTTCCGTGAAAACGATCCATGGGAACTTTGGCATAAGCCGCAACGATAATACAGTCAGCATCCTGTATTTCCTGATCGGTAAGTACATTTTTAGCACCACCGGAACCTCTTGTTTCTACTTTGATGAAACAATCCTTCGCTCTCGCTGCCTTCTCCAGTCCTTCTGCTGCCATATACGTATGTGCGATACCGGTGGGGCAAGAAGTGACTGCCAGAATCTTACAGGCTTTTTCCTCTGCCGATACTTCATTTTGTGCTGCTAACTGCTGATCCAAATCTGGTTTTTCGTCATCTGCATCATCCACGATCTGCAGAAATTCTTCCACACTTTTTGCCTGTCTTAACTTTTCTACAAACGTTTCGTCCATCATGAGTACGGAAAGTTTACTTAACACATCAACGTGAATATTGTCCTCTGTATTCGGTGCCGCAATCAGAAAGATCAAATGAACCGGTTCTCCGTCCAGGGAATCAAAATCTACACCATTTTTTACCACCATGGCAGCCAGACCAGGTTTTACAACTGCATCACATTTTCCGTGAGGAATCGCAATTCCTTCTCCAATACCTGTGGTACTTTCTTCTTCTCTTAAATATACCTGTTTTCGATAAGCTTCTTCATCACGGATTTTTCCGCTCTTAACCATCAATGCGACTGCCTGATCCAGAGCTTCCTGTTTCGAAGCCGGGGATGCATCCAGTGAAATACTTCTTTTATCCAGTAAATCTGTTATCCGCATAGATTTTCTCCTTCTTTCTACTCTTCTAATTGTCTGTAAATTTCCTCTATCTCTTCTCTGGTAGCCAGCAATTGGGAAAATGCACTGGCACTTCCTGCTGCAACTCCCATACGAAACGCATGGGAATACGATTGATGTTCTAACCATCCGGCAAGAAAGCCTGCCACCATGGAATCTCCTGCCCCCACTGCATTCACCAATGTTCCTTTTGGTGCCGGAAGCATATACACCTCTCCGTTTTCCGCTGCCAGGACAGCTCCTGCTCCTGCCATGGATACCAGTACATTTCTGGCACCTTTCTCCTGAAGTTTTTTCGCATAAGGAATCACAGACTCTCTGGTCTTTAATTCCACATCAAAAATCTCTCCAAGCTCATGATTGTTTGGTTTGATCAAAAACGGCTGATATTCCAATACATTTAAAAGCAGATCCTTGGTAGCATCCACAACAAAGAGAATTCCTTCCCCCTGAAGTTCTGCCAGAATATCACGATAAATAGAATCCGGAAGACTTTCCGGTATGCTTCCTGCCAGGACCAGCACATCTCCTTCCTGCAGTCCTCTGAGTTTTTCCATCAGATCTTCTGCTTCTTCTTCTTGAATCACAGGTCCCATTCCGTTTATCTCTGTTCCGTCATAATCTTTCAATTTTACGTTAATTCTGGAAAATCCCGTTCTTGTTCTGATAAAATCGCATTGGAATCCAATCTCGCTTACCATACGCTCAATTTCCTGTCCGGTAAATCCTGCCGTAAATCCCAATGCTGTGTTTTCAATCCCCAGATTCTGAAGTACCGTGGAAACATTGATTCCTTTACCACCCGGAAGCATCTGTTCTTCCCTGGTTCTGTTGGTCAATCCCATCTGAAATCCCTGCAAAGAAATAATGTAATCCAGAGAAGGATTAAAGGTAACTGTGTAAACCATCTTTTCTTACCTCCTGTCTCTTTTCTTTATGCTTGTATTATACAGTCATTTTCATTCATTTTCAATCATATTAATTCACAATATTTTCTCCATTTTTTATATATTTTTCACAATCAATCATTATCGTTCATATTTAATCTCGTTTTTAATCTAGTTTTTCCCTTATTCGTTCACATATATTCATCAAAAAAAAACGGTTTACTTCTGTTCAAGATATTCTTCCAGACAAAGTCCCTGTTCATACATGTGTGTTGCTGCCTCTACTCCAACATATCGATAATGCCATACTTCCTCGGCCGTACCTGTAATGTCAGTTTTATCTCCGGGATAATGAAAGATGAAGCCGTATTTATAGCTGTTTTCCTGAAGCCAAAAATAAAGATCATAGGACGCACCGTTGAGATCCACTGCAATTCCCAACTGATGTTCACTATACCCCGGTACTGCAACCCATTGTTCAGCATGCATGATCGCTTCTTTCTCTGAATATCCCTCCTGTTTGTAGTCCGCAATTTTACAGTTGATTCCAATTCTCTTCTTTTGCATCTTCTAACATCTCCATAAGCGGTTCATAAATCCTCTTGTCAACTTTTTCTCCACCCGGAACCTTTACAAGATCAATTTCATACTGATCCTGAATCCCATTCCACTTATTTACTAAAGTTAAATTCCATTCCCTGTCACTGACGGGGATATGGTCACTGACCGGTGCAGTAAGGACAACATGTCCTTGTACTTCTTTTGCGTAAAAAATCAAAAGGGCAGCGATTATCATCATAACAAGAATAAAAACAGAATTCACCTTTCTTCGTTTTACATGATGCTTCCGGTTTCTTTTTTTCATAAATCTTTTCCTTCCTCTCCTAAATTTTTGTATGACAAAAAATGCCTTTTTACCGTAATCATGTTACCGTAAAAAGGCATTCGAGACTTTACTATTAAGTTAAGTAATTCCTAAGATTTTCCTAAGAAACGTGTTATAAAAAGTCAGCACCCTATTTTTATCTGATTTTCACGGCTCCTGCCACTCGTTTGCTGACCAACAATGCGACAGCAATCTTCAAAAGATCCGGTACGATAAAAGGAATGACACACCATCCTAAAACCGTCATGATTCCCACAGAACCTGTTCCTCCTGCGTAAACGATCATAAACCATGCTGTTCCGACTGCATAACATACCAGAAGTCCGAGAACCATGGAAATTCCCAGTACCAGTCTGCTCTTTCCAAACAGCACCTCCATACCCCACATCAAAAGGGCGGAAAATAAGAATCCAACAATATATCCCCCTGTATTTCCTGTCAGCCTTCCGATTCCTCCTGAAAATCCAGAAAACACCGGCAATCCCACAGCCCCTAAAAGGATATATAGCAGAACAGACATCGTTCCCCTGCGTCCTCCCAAAATACCAACTGCTGCAAAAACTCCAAAGGTCTGCAAAGTGACCGGCACAGTCGTAGGAATGGAAATCCAGGAACAAACTGCAATAATAACGGTAAAAATACTAATGTATACCATGTCATAGGTTTTACTTTTTTTCTGCTCATGTACGGCTGTTGTCATATCCATAAACACTCCTTCTTCTTTTTTTCGTGTTTACTTTATCATATGCCCCTTTAATTGTCAACCTATTTTGATATTACAGTTTACATTTTGATCAAATTCCCAATGCTGCTCTCTTTTCTTCGATTCTGGTGATGCTTTTTTGCTCACAGACTACTTTAGAGTATTCCAAGTCTTTTAAATTCATCATTCCACACTTTCTCTCACAGGTTTCTTCAGAATTCCCAAAAGAACCGCACCCACAATAGTTCCTGCCGTTAATGCCACAAAATACAACATCGAATGTTCTGCGACCGGGAAAACAAATATTCCTCCATTGGGGGCCATCATGGTACATCCAAACATCATAGATAATGCCCCGGATACACCTGCACCTGCCATACAGGCAGGAATCACCTGAAAGGGATGTGCTGCTGCAAAGGGAATCGCCCCTTCTGTAACAAAAGACAGGCCCATAATGAAATTCATAGGTGCAGATTTCCTCTCATCTTTTGTAAAGTTGGCCGGAAACAAAATCGTCGATAGTGCAATGGCACAGGGAGAAACCATTCCTCCCAGCATCACAGCCGCCATAATATCATAATCTCCCGCAGCAATGGACGCTGTTCCAAATACATAAGCAGCCTTATTGCAGGGACCTCCCATATCGGTTGCCATCATACTTGCAACAATGATTCCCAAAAGGATCTTACTGGAATCTCCCATTCCATTCAGTGCCGCATGCAATGCTATATTAATTGCCCCCACCGGAGGCTCCACAAGAAGCTTCATAAGCAATCCCATCATAAGGATTCCACCAAAAGGATATAACAACACAGGTGCAATTCTCTGTAATACCGGGATGCTTCGAACAGTCAGTCGTTTTGCAGCCCGCATCAGATATCCTGCCAGAAAACCGGCAGCCAATGCTCCCATAAATCCTGATTTTCCGTAAGAGGCAATCACCCCTCCCACAAAACCAGGAGCGAGCCCCGGCCTGTCCGCTATGCTAAAGGCAATATATCCAGCCAAAACAGGAAGCATTAATCCTAAAGCAGCATCTCCGATTCCTTTAATGCCTGCCGCAAAAGGCGTAATGGAACCGAACTTCGCTCTCACCTCTTCCGAAAGTGCCGGAACATCTACACAAAAACTATCAATCATAAAAGCCAGTGCAACCAACAGCCCACCGCCCACAACAAAGGGCAGCATATGGGATATCCCATTCATCAGATGCATATAAACTCTGTGCCATGCTTTGCCTGTGGGCTTTCCTGCTGTATCCTCTCCTTCAAAAACAGGAATTTCCCCTTCCAGTATCTGATCGATCAACTGTTCTGCCTTACTGATTCCATCTGATACCTGACAAATAAGAACTTTTTTTCCTATGAATCTTTCCATGGGTACCTTGATATCTGCAGCCACAATGATACCGTCAGCTTCCTGAATCTCCTCTTTCGTCAAGAGATTCTTTGTCCCTTCCGCACCTCTTGTCTCTACTTTTATCATGCAGTGTTTTCCCTCTGCTGCCTTTTCTAATCCTTCTTCTGCCATATATGTATGAGCAATCCCAGTAGGACAGGATGTGACCGCCAGGATTTTCTTTTTCTTTTCTTGTATCTGCATGGGTTTCGCTGCTTTTTTCCTGCTCTGATTTCTTTCCTCTGCCTCGTCAATGAGTCTGAGAAACTCCTCTGTATCAGATGCCTTCTTCAACTGCTCTGCAAATGCTTTATCCATAAGCAAGGCTGATAATCTGCTCAACAACTTCAGATGAATATTTTCCTTCGTATCCGGTGCTGCAATCAGAAAAAGCAACTGTACCGGCTTTTGATCCAGAGCATCAAACTCCACTCCCTGAGGTATCACCATCGCTGCAAGGGCCAGCTCCACAACAGCATCGCATTTCCCATGGGGAACTGCCAGCCCTCGTCCGATCCCGGTACTTCCTTCTTCTTCTCTATGGTATACCTGTGCCCGATACGCTTCCCGATCACGGATTTTCCCACTCTTTATGATTAATTCTATGGCTTCATCCAGTGCTTCTTGCTTAGAATCCGGTGCTGCCGTTAAAGAAATACTTTTTTTATCCAACAAATCTGTAATTCGCATATTCACGTTACATTCTATCTTCCCTTCAATTTCTTGATATTACTCTGGGTATTTTCGAAAGCATCAATATCCATTTCGTTCTGCTGTCTGATTTCTCGGAGAACCCAGCGTTTGTTCCGATAAACAAACTTCCAGTATTCAAAAAATGCTTCCGGCTTCGTATTCCCCCGGATCACCTGTCTGGAGGTACTGTCTATATAATACCCTGTCATTTTTCCATGTATCAGATACCAAAGTACATCCTGTTCCTCTCCCGGCTCATCCTGAACACAAACAGGCATGGCACTTAACAACCTCACATTTCTTTGGATCACTTCTTCATTTTTTACTTTCATCCATTGGATTTTGCTGTTAAATTCCATTTGCAGCTCTTCACTGAGATAGGGAGCTCCGTATGTAATATCCATCCTCCTCCAGCATTCCTGAATCTGAAAATATGCTTCTTCTACCTGTTTTTGAATCTCCTTTGCATCCCAGTTGTCACCCATCTGTGCAAAAAATGCCATTGCCTGACGGCTTTTCCTTCTGGCTTTTTTTGCCTTTTGCAGCAAAAGGAACGTTCCGCCTCCTGCACTGACTCCAATCAATATCCATTGCATCAGGAACCCTGCTATATTCTCCACCCGGCTTCCTGTACTGCCGGAATGTCCTGTACTGGAATGAGAACTCCCTCCTCCACCTGAACTGCTGCCACCTCCACCTCCGGCACGGGCAGAAACGGTCACACTGCACATCAAACATAGCATCAAAATGCTGATCATCACTCTTATTTTCTTTCTCATATCCCCTCCTGCCATATATTTTTTATTCTTCTCCTGCCTTTAATTTTCTGTGAACTCTTTTACGCACAAACCAGAAGCAGAGTACCTGTAGGACAATGGTCGCAATCCAGGATGCCGGATACGAAATAAACAACCAGTCCAAAGAACGGTGCTGTGGAAACACCCAGAAAATCCAGATGATTCGGGTTCCCACTGTTCCGATCACAGACAAGAACATGGGAACTGCTGAATGACCCATTCCCCGCAGAGCTCCCGGAAAAAGATCCATCAGCCCACACAGAAAATAGGTAACGGTTGTGTACAGGAGAATCTCTACTCCGCATTGAATCACCTGTGGATCTTTTGTATAAATCTGCAGAAGCTCCGGACCGAACACATAAGCACCTCCACCTAAAAGTACTGCAACTGTGATTGAAAGAATCATACAATCCACCAGAACTTTATCCATACGTTTCCATTTTCCCACACCGAAATTCTGGCTGGTAAAACTCATACATGCCTGGGTAACAGAATTCACCGCCACAAACAAAAAACCAAAGATGTTATTGGCTGCTGTATACCCTGCCATAGCGATAGAACCAAAAGAGTTGACTGAAGACTGAAGCAGCACATTGGAAAAATTAATCACCGTACTCTGAATCCCTGCCGGAATCCCCACCTGAAAAATCTGCTTTAAATGATTTTTCTTTAGGGTAAGTTTGGAAAAACGAAGCTGATAACTGCTGTCTGACTGATAAAGGCATCTCAGCACCAAAATACAGGAAACCATTTGAGAAATCACGGTCGCAATGGCAACACCTGCAACTCCCATGTGAAATACAATGACCAGAACCATATTCAGTCCCGCATTGATCAGCCCTGCCACGATCAGGAAAAACAAGGGTCGTTTCGTATCTCCTACTGCTCTTAAAATCGCAGCCCCGTAATTATACAGCATAAAAAATGGCATTCCAAGGAAATAAATCTTCATGTAAAGAGCTGACTGGTCAATGACATCGGATGGTGTTGCCATAAGTTCCAGTGCAAACCTGGAAAAAAACAGCCCCACAAATACCATCACAATCCCACTAATCAGAGCAAATGTAATGGAGGTATGAACGGTCTCTGACATTTCTTTGGAACGGCCTGAAGCATAAAAACGGGCCGCCAGCACATTTGCCCCAAGAGACACTCCAATAAACAAGTTGGTAAACATATTGATCAGCGAAGTGGTTGAGCCAACTGCTGCCAGGGCCTGGCTTCCGCTGAATCTTCCAACCACCACAATATCCACTGCATTAAACATCAGCTGCAGGATTCCTGACAGCATCAGGGGCAGGGAAAACGAAATCAATTTATCCATAATCGAGCCATTGCACATATCGATTTCGTATTTATTTCTCTTTGATACAGAATTCATGTTTTTTCTCCTTCTACATACTAAAAATCACTTTACGGTTTCATTATAGCAAAATACGCTGTAATATGTCACGCAAAAAAAGCTATCCTGGAAGTCTTATTGACCACCAGGATAGCTTTTTTAATTGGTTTAACTTTCTTAGAATTTACCTTCTTTTTTTGCTTCTTCGATCGCAACAGCAACAGCTACAGTCATACCAACCATTGGGTTGTTACCTGCACCGATAAGTCCCATCATCTCAACATGAGCCGGTACAGAAGAAGAACCAGCGAACTGTGCATCAGAGTGCATACGTCCTAATGTATCTGTCATACCGTAGGAAGCAGGACCTGCTGCCATGTTGTCTGGGTGAAGAGTACGTCCTGTACCACCGCCGGATGCTACAGAGAAGTATTTCTTTCCAGCTTCGATACATTCTTTTTTGTATGTACCTGCAACTGGATGCTGGAAACGTGTTGGGTTAGTGGAGTTACCTGTGATAGAAACGTCAACGCCTTCTTTCCACATGATAGCAACACCTTCACGAACATCGTTTGCACCGTAGCAGTTTACTTTCGCACGAAGTCCTTCAGAGTAGGATTTGCGGAATACTTCTTTTAATTCGCCTGTATAGTAGTCATATTCTGTCTCAACATATGTAAATCCGTTGATACGTGCAATGATCTGAGCAGCGTCTTTTCCTAAACCGTTTAAGATAACACGCAGAGGCTCTTTACGAACTTTGTTTGCTTTCTCAGCGATACCGATAGCACCTTCTGCTGCTGCAAAAGATTCATGTCCTGCTAAGAATGCGAAACATTTTGTGTCTTCTTCCAGTAACATTTTTCCTAAATTACCATGTCCAAGACCTACTTTACGCTGATCAGCTACAGAACCTGGGATACAGAAAGCCTGAAGACCTTCACCGATTGCTGCTGCTGCGTCAGCTGCTCTTGTACAGCCTTTTTTGATTGCGATTGCAGCACCTACAATGTAAGCCCAGCAAGCGTTCTCAAAACAGATTGGCTGGATACCTTTAATCATATCATAAACGTTTAATCCAGCGTCTTTTGTGATTTTTTCAGCTTCTTCAATAGAAGCAATACCATAGCTATTTAAAACCTGATTGATTTTATCAATTCTTCTTTCATATGATTCAAATAAAGCCATTATGAAATCCTCCTATAATAATTACCTTTTGTGGCGTTTTGTCTGATTACTCTTCTCTTGGGTCGATAATCTTAACAGCATCAGCAACACGTCCGTACTGACCCTGAGCTTTTTCCCAAGCAACGTTTGGTTCATCACCTTTCTTAACGAAATCTGTGAATTTACCAAGGTTTACGAATTTATAACCAATGATCTGGTCTTCTTCGTCTAATGCGATTCCTGTAACGTAACCTTCTGCCATTTCCAGGTAACGAGGACCTTTCTTTAATGTTCCGTACATAGTACCAACCTGAGATCTTAAACCTTTTCCTAAGTCTTCCAGACCAGCTCCGATTGGAAGTCCGTCTTCAGAGAATGCACTCTGTGTACGTCCATAAACAATCTGAAGGAATAATTCTCTCATAGCTGTGTTGATAGCATCACATACTAAGTCTGTGTTTAATGCTTCTAATAAAGTTCTTCCCGGTAAAATTTCAGAAGCCATAGCTGCTGAATGAGTCATACCTGAACATCCCAGTGTCTCAACTAATGCTTCCTGAATGATTCCGTCCTTTACATTTAAAGTCAGCTTACAAGCACCCTGCTGTGGAGCACACCAGCCAACACCATGTGTTAAACCTGAAATATCTTTGATTTCTTTTGCTTTTACCCATTTTGCTTCTTCCGGGATTGGAGCTGCCCCGTGGTTTACACCCTGAGCTACTGGACACATTTTTTCTACTTCATGTGAATAAATCATTTTAAAACTCCTTTCAAGTATATATACTTAAAGTGCGTCAAATTTTTAACGCCTTACTCATGAATATTCTCTCACAAAGTGACAAAAAAATCCAGAGTTATTTTTGTATTTCTAAAAAAGATGCTTCAAAAGTTCCATAATCCCTGTCAATCCAAGGCTGTAAAGGAAAATCGATCCAGGTTTTCCAAGAAGAATAATCACAGAAAACTTTTTCAGAGACATTTTTGTAAGTCCTGCTATATAACAGAGCAAATCGTCTGGAGCTGCCGGAAAGAAAATAGCTGCCGCAAACGCCCGGTCAAATCCCTTGCCTTTATCCAGCCACCCAATGTATTTTTCGTAATTTTTCTGTCCGATGATTCCCCGGACAAATGGCTTTCCATAATATTTGGACAATGAGAACGCCAGGATCGATCCAATAGAAATCCCTACATAATTATATACAAATCCCCAGACCGGACCAAAGATCAATACACCGCCCAGACATCCGATAGCTCCCGGAAGAATGGGAATCACTACCTGCACCATCTGAATCAGTATAAACAGTGCAGGTGCAAACAGTCCGAATTTTCCAAGAAATGCTTCCAGTGCGTCCTGAGAAACGAACAAGCGATTTTGAATCCCGTACCAGATAAACCAGACCATTCCCACCAATCCCATGACTGTACAAAGATTCAGATATATTGCTGTCTTTTGTTTGTCCATATATATGCATCCTTTCTGGCTCTTCTGTTCCATTTGCCGCTGGCCTTCTGACGTTTCTTTTCTTCCTCTTCCAAAAAGACTCTCTCATAAAACTGTTTCCACATGGCACCTACCGTTTCCCTGCTGTACCGCAGATGTCCCTCATAGGAGGCATGGGCACTTTGCTGATAAAACACCGGATCATCTTTTAGCTGTCTGATCACGGAGATAAATTCTCCTTTGTGCCGTCCCCGCAGTGCATGGTCAAAAAGAATCGGATCATAGATCGGAAGATCCCGCACAAGAACAGGCAATGCACAGTTCATGGACTCCAGAATTGTCATAGGAAACAATTCTTCATAAGAAGGCAAAAACATCATATCTGCCATATTATAAATTTCATTCATCTTCTTTCTGTCCACGATTCCAAGGAATTTCACATTGGCAGGCAGATGTTTCATCATACCTCGGATTTCTTCATATCCCTCCGAAAGTTTTCCGAAAGAAAATCCTCCTGCCCAGACAAACTGACACTCCGGCATTCTTTTTGCAATCTCTACAAAATCGAAAACACCTTTTCTCTTTTGAAGCTGTCCTACACAAAGAACCGTAAATCGTTCCTCCGGAATACGGTATTTTCTTCGTACAGCCTCTCTTTTTTCTTTTGGAAGAGGATAAAAACATTCTTCTGAAACCACGTTGGGAATATAGGTCACCTTATCTGCACCAATCCCATAAGCTGCTAACTTCTCAATAAAAACCGGATTAACGGTTACCAGATAATCCATTCTTTTATAAAACGAAATCATATACTTGTAAAAAAGATTCTTTGCAAATCTCGGAAGAGAAATACTGTTTTCTACGGTTTCCGGAAGAAAATGGACATAGCCCACGGCTGCCCCCTGTGCCTTTGCCTTTGAAATAGAAAGATAAAATTCCGGATTGATGGAATGGTAGTGGGTGATTCCTTCTGCAATTTTCTTATTCTCCAAAACCCTGGCACCTCCTGCCATGACTTTTTTTGCAAGTGCCACCTGTTCATCATGTGCAGACAATACCCCTTGTCCCTTTACCATATCTGCTTTTGATAACATATTGATCGTTCTCATACCCTCATACTCCTCTTCTCAGCATATTTCTCTTGCCCCATCCAAAGGACAAACCCCAATTCGATGTTTCCTGTTCCTTTCCTGCACGTTCTCTTGCCTGACGTACCAGAACCTCTTTGTATAACCGTTCTGCCATGGTACAGAAATTCCAGGTAGAATAAAGCTTCGCTGTCTGTGCAGCACAACCTCCCATCTGGGCTCTCCTCTCTTCCTGTTCCATGATATAATACAAATGCATCCGGAAATATTCATAATTTTCGTACTGAAAACCATTATATCCGTCTGAGATCACTTGCTTCAGACAGTCGTCCTTTCTGCAAAGTGCCGGAAGCCCGCTGGCCATAGCTTCTATATAGGTGATTCCCTGTGTCTCACTGTTGGATGCACAGACAAATACATCTCCAAGCTGGTAATACTCCGGTACTTTTTCAGGTGCAACCATCCCTGTAAATATCACATATTTTGTCAAATCCAGCTCTTTTGTAATCTGTTCCAGACGTCCCCTGTCCGGACCGTCTCCTACGATCAAAAGGCTCAGATCCATTTTCTCTTCTTCATTTTTCATCTGTGCAAAATAGCGTAGAATCTCTTCCAAATTTTTCTCTTTTGCCAGTCTTCCTATGCTTACCAGGACTTTATGATCTTGAGGAATTCCAAGTTCTTCTCTTCTTCTTTGTTTTTCTTCCTTCGTCAACCTAACCTGGAAAGCACTCAGCTCAATCCCTGAAGGAATCACGGAAACCGACTCTTCCACCTTGTATTTCTCCAGGATTTTTTCCACTTTTTCCGTAGGCACAATCACCTGATCTGTTTTCCCTAATACATATCTGGAAAATCCTGCAACAATTTTTCTCTCCAATTCTGCTCCTGTACGGTATTTTGCAAGATTTCCCGGAAAATAATGCAGATAATCTTCATAAATCGTGTGGTAGGTATGCAGCAGCGGGCATCCGCATTTTTTGCTGATCTTCACTGCATAAGAAAATGTCATAAATTCACACTGGGAATGTACAATATCCGGGTTCCAGCAGACAATTTCCTCTATCAATGCTTCCCTGTGTGGAAGGACTGCTCTTACATTGGGATAGATTTTTTCCAGATTTATGGATTTTATATAATATATTTCTTCTTTTTTGTAGGATTCGTAAGTTCTGGAAAGTGTAAGAATCCTCACTTCATGTCCTCGTTCTTCTAACTCTCTTTTTAGATTTACAATAGAAGTGACCACGCCGTTTACCACCGGCTGATACCAGTCTGTTGTCAATAATATCTTCATAAAGGTTTCCCCCTTTTCTTCTTCTGTTTCTTTTCTGATCTGTTTCTATTGTAGGCAACAGAGTTTAAGAAAACTTGGACGCAATTTTAAAGATTTTCTTAAGAAATGCAAAAAAGAACCACAAGCTGTATGATTCAGCTCATGGTTCTTTCCTGTCTTTTTCTTAATCTAACTGAATTTCTGCCAACTCCGGAGACGGAAGCTGTGTCGTAGAGGCTTTCTGATATTTCTTTAATTCCGCCGCTGCTTTTGCCAATGGTGCATTGGTTCCCGCACCTGCCATACAGCCGCCGGGACATCCCATTCCTTCGATCAGACATCCATTTAATTTCCCTGCTTTTGCCTGAGTCAGAATTTTTTTGCACTCGGTCAATCCTTCGGCATGCTCAATATGAACATCCACATCCGGATAGTATGCCTTTAAGCATGCTTCCACTGCACTTGCAACACCACCGGCTACTGCATAACCACGTCCTGCTGCTGTTGCATTGTGGAAAGAAGAATCTCCCTCACAGGCTGCCGGATCAATGTTTTTCGCCTCAAACATACCTGCCAGTTCTTCAAAAGTGATAACAAAATCAACATCACTTCTCACATCTTTTCTGGAAGCCTCCAGTTTCTTGGAAGCACATGGTCCGATGAAAACAACTTTTGCATCCGGATATTCCTTCTTAATGGTTCTTGCAGTGGCAACCATAGGAGTTAATTCCTGGGAAATATTCTCGATCATATCCGGGAAAAATTTCTTAGCCATCATACTCCAGGACGGACAACAGGATGTAAGCAGGAACGGAAGTTCTTTTGTCACTACTTTTTCTGCATAGTGATGGGCTTCTGAAACAGCGCCGATGTCAGCCCCGAGAGCCACCTCATACACCTCTGAAAATCCCAGTTCCAACAGAGCAGCTTTTAGCTTTCTCGGTGTCACATCTGCACCAAACTGTCCCACAAAAGCCGGTGCCACTTCTGCGATAATCTGCTTTCCTTCTTTGAGTGCATGTGCCAGCTGGAAAATCTGGGATTTGTCGGAGATTGCACCAAACGGACAGTTTACCATACACATTCCGCAGGATACGCATTTATCATTGTTAATCCTTGCTCTGCCCATCTCATCACTTTCAATGGCATTGACCCCACAGGCTCTTGCACAGGGACGCTCTTTTTTTGCAATAGCATCATAAGGACATACGGCTTTACATTTTCCACATTTGATACATTTTTCCTGGTCGATAACAGATTTTCCTTTGACAATGCGGATGGCACCTTTCGGACATACTTCTTTACACGGATGTGCCACACACCCCCTGCACATATTGGATACCTCATACATTTTCGGCTCACAAGCGTCACAGGCAGAAGGAATCACCTGCATAAGAGGCGGTTCATAATATTTTTCATCGATATTGCTGGCTTCCAGACCGGATGTAATATGAACGGCTGTGTTTTCCGGACGCAGGGACATTCCCATGGCAAGGCGTACTCTTTCGCTGGCAACCGCACGTTCCCGGTAAATGCTCTCTCTGTAGGAAGCACGCTCTTTTACGATTTCATAAGGAATGGCCTCAATATCTGCTACCAGGGTTTCCGGCTCTGATTCAAAACCAACTCTGGCGATTTCCTTAAACACCTTCCTTCTTATTCTTTTCACGTTTGTATCTAAACCTCTCATTTTATCTTTCCTTTCCAAAGTTTATTAGGATAATCATATACATTTTCCAGAATCTTTGCAAGGAAATTCAAGTATTTTATTCCATACATGATTTTTCTATGCTATACTGAACCCAAAAGTGTGGTTTTTTATCATTCTATAACCATAAAAAGAGAGGACTGTTTCATGATTTCTAAATATCACAAGAGAGGACTGCTTCCTCCTGTACTGTCCGGAAGCACTTTGAAATGGATTGCTTTGCTCACCATGCTCACAGACCATATCGGAGCTGTTATTCTGGAATGTGGCATCATTCAATCTTATAACCAGCATCTTGCCACAGCACTTTCTTACGAAGCCAGTCTTCTGGCCTACCAGACAGACCGTGTTCTCCGGCAGATCGGGCGGATTGCTTTTCCTATTTTTTGTTTTCTTCTGGTAGAAGGTTTTTTCCATACCTCCAACCGAAAAAAATATGCTTTAAGGCTTTTTCTGTTTGCACTAATATCTGAAATCCCTTTTGATCTTTGTTTCCGGGGAACATTTCTGGAGTTTTCTTATCAGAATGTCATGTTTACCTTGCTTTTTGGATTTCTCACCATATGGGGAATCGAACAGATCAGACGGATTCATCCTGCACTCTGTCTGGTTCCTGCCTTCCTTGGACTGCTGGCAGGGTATCTGTTTCATGCTGATTATAACTGGAAGGGTATTGTCCTGATCCTTGTGCTCTATTTGTTTTATTTTTATCCACTGGAAAAAACCATTGCTGGCTGTCTGGCACTTTTATGGGAGCCTGTTGCCTGCCTGGCCTTTATCCCCATAAACCTCTATAATTTCCGGAAGGGAAAAGGAATAAAATACTTTTTTTATCTCTTCTATCCCGCACATTTGCTTCTTTTGTATTTGATTCGTTATGCGATCTTTCAAATTTAAAGAGAGAGGCCGGCTCTGTCTGATGAGCCTGCCCCTCTCTTTTTATGCTTCGTTTTTCTCTACTATTTCGTTTTTATTTTTATAAATGCTGTTTGCCGGAACAACCCCTCTTACGGAAGACAGGGGATAGATATTGCTGTGACTTCCCACCACAGTACCGGGATTTAATACAGAACCGCATCCCACTTCTACCTCATCTCCCAGCATAGCACCAAACTTTTTCAGTCCGGTCTCGATTTTCTGGTCTTTTCCCTTTACAACCACCAGTTTTTTATCGGATTTAACATTGGATGTAATGGAGCCTGCACCCATGTGAGATTTATATCCCAGAATCGAATCTCCCACATAATTGTAATGAGGCACCTGTACCTTATCAAACAAGATCACATTTTTTAATTCTGTAGAGTTTCCTACTACTGCTCCTTCTCCTACCAGTGCATTGCCTCTGATAAAAGCACAGTGACGAATCTCCGCATCTTTTCCAATAATCGCCGGACCGTTGATATATGCTGTTGGAGCTACCTTTGCAGATCTTGCGATCCAGATATTGTCCCCGCACTTTTCATATTCTTCTTCGCTTAAAGTTTCCCCTGTCTTTACAATAAAATCACCGATACAGGGAAGGACTTCCCATGGATAAGTCTTACTCTCCAGAAGTTCTTTCGCAAGTGTCTTGCTTAAATCGCTGTATAATTCTTGAATTGTCAACTGTTCCATTTTTTTACCTGCTTTCTTTCAGACTTATTTTTTACCGCTTTATTTTACTACAGCAAAAAGCATTTTCCAACCTTTTTTCAGGATTTTTTTCCTTTTTTACCGGAAGTCTTATTGTTTTTTTGATAATATACTGCGTCTGCATCGAAAAACTGTTTCAAGGCAAGCTGGTTTCGAAGTCCCATAACCCCTTCGGTTCTGCTTCGGATAAAATTCTCCAGCTTAACCATATATTCTTCCGAAGTAATGGTGCCTTCTGCCACATAAGTAAGTCCTTTTTCCCAGCTTGCTGTCAGTTCCGGATTTAAAAGAGACCGAATGGAGGCATTGACCACATCAAAAATCATTTCTCCTAAAAGCGTTGGGGTGATCACCTGGGTCTTTTTATTTAACGCCAGATACTTAATGGTCACCAGTTTCTTCAGAATCTCTGCCCTTGTGGCACTGGTTCCGATACCGCTTCCTTTGATCTGTGCCCGGAGTTCTTCGTCTTCAATAAGCTGCCCTGCATTTTCCATAGCAAGGATCATGGAACCTGAGGTGTAGCGTTTCGGCGGAGAGGTTTCTCCTTCTTTGATCGTGAGCTTTTCCACCGGGAGTACACTTCCTTTTTTCAGATTTTGAAGGGTTTCCAACAAGGTGGTATCTGCCGTCTGTTCCTCTTCTTTTCCGTTTTCCTCTTCTTTCTTTTTTCCAAAGGAGTAGCCGGTCACCTTCAGATACCCTTCCGACACCAGAACTTTAAAGGACGAAAAAAGTCGTTCTTTTTCCATCACAGAAGTAAGATTTATCCTCTGATATACGGCCGGCGGATAAAAGATACTGAGAAATCTGCGAACAATGACTTCATACACCTTCTCTCCCTGTCCCGAAAGGCTTTTCAGTGCTCCGAGTCCCTGTCCTGTAGGAATAATGGCATAATGATCTGTAATCTGTTTGTCATTGACATATCTTGTTTTTGCAATCTCTTTATAAGAAGTACCCGCCAAAATCTCCCTTACAAATTCACTGCCATGCTCATAATTACCAAGTCCGGAGAGATTCTTGTAAATTTCTTTGGCAACCGCAGTGGACAAAACCCTTGCATCTGTTCTGGGATAGGTTACTAACTTCTTCTCATACAGTTCCTGAACGATTTTCAACGTTTCATCCGGACTTAATTTAAAGAGTCTGGAACACTCATTCTGTAGTTCTGCCAGGTTAAACAACAGCGGCGGATTTTTATTCTCTTTCTTTCTTTCGATTTTTTCCACTACAGCTTCCCACGGCGTGTTGGCTGTCAGCATCCTGCAAAGCGTTACTGCATCTTCCCTTTTTTTAAATCCGTTTTCTTTGTATAACAAGGGCGATTGAAAATAGCGGCTTCCTTCTACAGCTCTCCATTCTCCTTCAAAGGTATGCTCCTGAAGGGAAAACTTTCCAAGCACACGATAGAATGGTGTTTTGACAAATTCCCGGATTTCCCGTTCTCTGCGGACAACCATACCGAGCACACAGGTCATCACACGGCCCACTGAAATTGCTTGATAGCGGTTTCCCAGATAAGAAGAAACCGCATTTCCATATTTTAAAGAAAGAAGACGGGAAAAATTAATTCCCATCAGATAATCCTCTTTTGCTCTTAAATAGGCAGAAGCTGATAAATTATCGTATTCCCGGATATCTTTTGCCTCTTTGATCCCTCTTATGATCTCTTCTTCGGTCTGTGAATCGATCCAGACTCTCTTCTGAGCCTTATCCTTCACACCTGCCATCATAGCCACCAGACGATAAATATATTCTCCCTCCCGCCCGGAATCTGTACATACATAGATCGTATCCACATCCTGACGGTTTAATAAATTTTTCACTATGGTAAATTGTTTCTTGACTGACGGAATGACCTCGTATTTGAATTCTTTCGGCAGAAAAGGCAGGGTTTCCAGACTCCAGCGTTTCAGAGATTCATCGTATTTTTCCGGATAACTCATGGTTACCAGATGTCCCACACACCAGGTCACAATGGTATTCTCTGATTCCAGATATCCGTCATGCCGGGCTGTCTGAACCTTCAGAGCCTTTGCAAATTCCTGTGCCACACTGGGTTTTTCTGCTATAAATAATGATTTGCTCATGCAAACTCCCCTTTGTTTATTGAATTTCCATGTAGATTGCATTTAATCTTAGCATAGGATTCTTCCTGCGTCAAACAAGAAAAAAGGAATGGCTGCAAGACCACGCTCTGCCATTCCTTTTGCTTGTTTTATTTCTTTGTGATATATCCTTTTGCTTTCAATGTTTCTGCACAAAGTACAGCACCGCCTGCTGCACCACGGACTGTATTATGAGAAAGACCTACAAATTTGAAGTCATATACTTTGTCTTCTCTTAAACGTCCGATAGAAATTCCCATTCCGTTTTCATAATCCACATCAGCAACAACCTGTGGGCGGTTATCTTCCTCCATATAGCGGATGAACTGTTTCGGTGCACTCGGAAGCTCCAGTTCCTGAGGAACCCCTTTGAAGTTTACCAGTTTTTCAATCAACTGCTCTTTGGTCGGTTTCTTTCTGAACTTCACAAATACGGCTGCTGTGTGTCCGTTTAATACCGGTACACGGATGCACTGACAGGTGATGACCGGCTCTTTTGCAGGTACGATCACGCCATCCTCGATTTTACCCCAGAGACGAAGAGGTTCCATCTCACTCTTCTCTTCTTCTCCACCGATGTAAGGAATGATATTTTCTACCATTTCCGGCCAGTCTTTGAAGGTTTTTCCTGCTCCTGAGATTGCCTGGTATGTAGTAGCCACTACTTCATATGGTTCAAACTCTTTCCATGCTGTGAGAACCGGGGCATAACTCTGAATGGAGCAGTTTGGTTTTACCGCTACAAAGCCTTTTGTAGTTCCCAGACGTTTTTTCTGGAATTCAATCACCTCAAAATGTTCCGGATTGATTTCCGGCACTACCATAGGAACATCCGGTGTCCATCTGTGAGCACTGTTATTGGAAACAACAGGAGTCTCTGTCTTTGCGTATTCTTCTTCAATCGCTTTGATCTCCTCTTTTGACATATCCACTGCTGAGAAAACAAAATCAACGGTGGAAGCTACTTTTTCTACTTCTGCAACATTCATAACCACCAGTTTCTTCACTGCTTCCGGCATAGGAGTCGTCATTTTCCAGCGTCCGCCTACTGCTTCTTCGTATGTTTTTCCAGCACTTCTTGCACTGGCTGCAACTGTAACAACCTCAAACCATGGATGATTTTCCAAAAGAGAGATAAATCTCTGTCCTACCATACCTGTTGCACCTAAAATACCCACTCTCAATTTTTCACTCATATGTTTTTTCTCCTAATCCTATATTTGCAGGAATACATGTCTTGTTTTTTGTCTTCCATACGCATACATTTGTTTTTCATAAACACTACTATAGCAAATCTTTTTCAAATGTCAAGATTTTTTTAGTTTTCCGTTAAATATTTTTCCTGAATTGCAATGACTTCTCTCATTGCATCTGTGCCCGGAGCACCGATGGTATTTCTCTTTTCCACACACTTTTTCATGCTGATCGCTTCGTAAATATCTTCCTCAAATACCGGACTGATTGCCTGGTACTCTTCTAATGACATCTCATCCAGAGAGATATTTTTTTCAATACAGGTAAGGACCAGACGACCCACGATCCCATGGGCATCACGGAAAGGAACCCCGTGATTTACCAGATAGTCTGCTGCATCTGTGGCATTGGTAAAGCCATTTTTTGCACTGTTTTCCATATTTTCTTTCTTAAATTCCATTGTAGAAATCATACCGTTGAACAATGCAATACAGCCCTTCACGGTATCAATGGCATCAAAAGTAAATTCTTTATCCTCCTGCATATCTTTATTGTATGCAAGGGGAATTCCTTTCATGGTAGTGAGTATAGACATCAGTGCCCCATATACACGCCCGGTCTTTCCTCTTACCAGCTCTGCAATATCCGGATTCTTCTTCTGCGGCATGATGCTGCTTCCGGTGCTGTATCCGTCGTCAATTTCCACAAACTGATACTCATTGGAATTCCACACAATGATCTCTTCGCAAAAACGGCTCAGATGCATCATCACTGTAGATAACGCTGCCAGCAGTTCAATAAGATAATCACGGTCTGCCACAGAGTCCATACTGTTCAGAGTAGGTCCGTCAAATCCCAGAAGCTCTGCTGTATAAGCCCGGTCTAAAGGATAGGTCGTTCCTGCCAGAGCACCGCTTCCTAATGGACAGAGGTTCAGACGTTTCCTGATATCGGTCATGCGGCTCCTGTCTCGTTTAAACATCTCAAAATATGCTCCGAAATGATGAGCCACTGTCACCGGCTGTGCCTTCTGCAAGTGCGTAAAGCCCGGCATATAGGTATGAAGATTCTCTTTCATAATATGCAGAAGAGAGGTAAGCAGTTCCTTCAACAGGCTGTCAATCTCACCAATCTCATCTCTTACATACATTTTCATATCCAAGGCTACCTGATCGTTACGGCTTCTTCCTGTATGAAGTTTTTTCCCTACATCGCCTTTTCTGGCAATGAGATTCGCTTCCACAAAACTGTGGATATCTTCGTATTCCGGAGAAAATTCCAAAACTCCTGCTTCAATATCTGCCAGAATTCCCTGAAGTCCTTCTGTGATTGCTTCTTTTTCCTCTTCTGTTAAAATCCCTTGCCTGGCCAGCATGGCAGCATGTGCCATACTCCCTGTAATATCCTGTTTGTAAAGCTTCTGGTCGAAGCTTAAAGATGCATTAAAATTATAAACAAGCTGATCCGTTTCTTTTGTGAAACGGCCTCCCCATAATTGTGCCATACTCGTTCCTCTTTCTTTGTTTTTATTCTCTGTGTAGAATTCTATCACGTTCTGCCAACTGCCGCAAGCACTTTCCTACAGCTTCACTTCGCAATTTTCATGCGATAAATTCTTCTGTTTCTGCTTTTCCCTCTCCTGTTTCGAGAATACACAGCCACAGTAATCCTGACGGTACAGATCATATTCCTTTGACAATTCGGTCGATCGTTTGTATCCGTTTTTCTTTTTAAAGTCCGATGGAAGATGTTTTACATGATATATTTTTTCCAGTTCTTCACCGATTTCATTAAGCTTTGCTGCATTTTTCAGAGGACTGATGGTAAGCGTCGTGGTAAAATAATCATATCCCCCTTCTGCGGCAAGTCTCGCTGCTTCCTCCATACGTATCCGGTAGCACCGAAAACAGCGTTCTCCTCCTTCCGGCACTTCTTCCAGCCCTTTCGCCATGTCAAAAAATTTCTGCGGACAGTACTCTCCCTCCAGAAATACCGGCTTATGTATCATAGGCATCTCTTCAATCAGTCGTTTCAATTCTTCTGTACGCTTCTCATATTCCTCTTTTGGGGAAATATTGGGATTATAGAAAAAATCGGTGATTTCAAAATATTGAGAAAGATATTCCAGCACATAACTGCTGCAGGGAGCACAACAGCTATGGAGAAACAGTCTGGGTGTTTTTCCTTCTTTTTTTATCTGTTCAATCAGCTTTTCTAATTCTTTCTGATAATTTCTGTTCAATCTTTTTACTCCTCTTTTCCTGCAAAAAAATTCCCGCAGGCGTTTTTCTTTCATTATAGCCTACGAGAATCTTTTTTACTACCTTTTTTATACTTCGAGATGCCAGATCTCTTCATTGTATTCTTCTATCGTCCGATCGGAGGAAAAGAATCCTGCCTTGCTGATGTTGAGAAGTGTCATCTTTGCCCATTTTTCCGGATTCACGGCATAATCATAGATTGCCTGGTTTTTCCGTACAATATATGCATTAAAATCCGGGAAAGTCTGAAACCAGTCTTTCTGGATCAATTCCTGATGCAGACGCTGCAGATTCTCTTTCTGTCCGTGACTGCACATCTCTTCACTGATCAGGAAATCTACGGCACGGTGCAAATTGTAATCTGCCTCATACCACTGTTTTGCGTGGTAACTGCCATCTGCATACCGTTCTATTACCTGTTCGCTGCTCTGTCCGAAAATATATATATTTTCACTGCCCACCCACTGGGCGATCTCCACATTTGCACCATCCATGGTTCCAAGGGTCAGGGCTCCGTTGAGCATAAACTTCATATTTCCTGTACCGGAAGCTTCTTTAGACGCAAGGCTGATCTGCTCTGAAAGATCGCAGGCAGGAATCATCTTCTCTGCTGCTTCTACATTATAATTTTCAATCAAAACAACCTTCATCCACTTGGAAACCTCTGCATCTTCCGCAACTATCTGTGAAAATGTCAGGATTCCATGAATGATATCTTTTGCAATGGTGTAAGCAGGAGCTGCTTTTGCCCCAAAAACAGCCGTGATCGGTGCTGCGGGAAGATGCCCGTTTTTGATCTCAAAATATTGATGGATCAGATAAAGCAGATTCAACTGCTGACGTTTATACTCATGAAGGCGCTTTGACTGAATGGTAAACATAGAATCCGGATTCACAGAAACACCCTGTTTCTCTTTCAGCCAAAGTGCCAGATTTTCTTTGTTTTCTCTCTTGATTTTCATAAGGCGGCTAAGAACTTGTTTGTCCTCTGCAAATGCAGCCAGTCTTTCTAATTGAGACGCATCTTTCTTAAATCCGTCTCCGATCAGTTCTTCTATAAACGCTGTCAGTTTTGGATTGCAGAATAACAGCCAGCGGCGGAAGGTAATGCCATTGGTCTTATTGTTAAATTTCTCCGGATATAACTGATAAAAGTTGTGAAGCTCACTGTTCTTCAGAATCTCCGTATGAAGTGCCGCAACACCATTGGTACTGTGTGTGAAATGGATATCCATATGAGCCATATGCACCAGATTCTGCTGATCTATAATATCCACTGAAGAATCCTTTACAGAAGCTTTTATCTTCTCATCCAGTTTTCGGATAATCGGCATCAACTGAGGCACTACCGTTTCCAGATACTCTGCCGGCCATTTTTCCAGAGCTTCTGCCAAAATCGTATGGTTAGTATACGCACAGGTTTTTGTGACAATCTCCACTGCTTCCTCAAATGCAATCCCTTTTTCTTCCAGGAGGCGAATCAGTTCCGGAATCACCATAGAAGGATGGGTATCGTTAATCTGAACAGCCGCATAATCTGCCAGGTCATGGAAATTGCTGCCTCGCTTTTCACATTCTTCCAGGATCATCTGTGCTCCCGCACTGACCATAAAGTACTGCTGGTAGATACGGAGAATACGTCCTGCTTCATCGCTGTCGTCCGGATATAAAAACAAGGTGAGGTTTTTATTGATTTCCTGTTTGTCAAACAGAATTCCATCCTGAATGATGCTTTCGTCTACCGTATCCAGATCAAACAGATTCAGTTTATTCGTGCGTCCCTGATAACCGGTAACATCTATCTGATAAAGGCGTGCTTGGTATTCTTTTCCGCCCAGCATGACCGGATAAACGATATCGGTCTTGACAGCCCAACTGTCTTTTTCCAGCCAGTAATCCGGCTGCTCCTTCTGCAGATTTTCCCTGAACTGCTGACGAAACAGACCGCAGTGATATCGAAGTCCTACACCGTCTCCCGGCAGATTCAACGTTGCCAGGGAATCCAGAAAACAGGATGCCAGTCTTCCAAGTCCTCCATTTCCCAAAGAAGGTTCCGGTTCTGTTTCTTCCAGTCTTGCCATAGATTTTCCGTGTTTTTCCAGGCATTCCTTTACCTCTTCGTAAAGTCCGAGATTGATCAGATTATTGCTGAGCAGCTTGCCAATCAAAAATTCTGCTGAGATATAATATAATTTTCTTCCCGTTACCGGCTTTTCCTTGCTTTGACTTTTTTCCTGCACCATCTGCATCAGTGCCGGATATAATTCCTCATAGCTGCATTCCTCTATACTCTTTCCGCATAATTTTGTCCATCTTTCTTCTACTGTCATGAGTGCTCCTTTCCTGCATTCCAAAATCCCTTACGGGAGTGTTATCGTTTTCTCTTGATACTATATTTTTACAACATTTTTATCCTTATTTCCTGTACTTTATCCGCAAAATATTGTACAATCCTATCATCAAAAGAATTTTCAAAGGAGTTACCATGCAAAAAAATGAGCCATTTACCAACCCGGTTTCTGAATGCTATCATGAAACCAAGCAGCATACACCTGTACTGTTCCCCTACAATGTGTATCCTTGTACCATTCCCCAGGATTTTCCATCCGTTTATCTGCACTGGCAGGATACAGCGGAAATTATATACATCAAAAAAGGCCGTGGGATTGCCCAGGTAGACCTGTCTGTATTCGAGGTACAGGGCGGTGACATTGTCTTTGTACCTCCTGGGCATCTTCACGGCCTGCGCCATCTTCATTATCAACGCATGGAGTATGAAAATATTATATTTGATTTTACCTTCCTTGGAATCGGAACAATCGATGTATGCAGTCAAAAATACCTGATTCCATTAAAACAGAATCAGGTATCCCTTCCCTGCCATATTACTTCCAAAGATCCGAATTACCTGGAATTGTCTTCCTGTCTGGAGGACTCTGACCGTCTGTGTGACAGCAGATGTGCGGGTTATGAATTGGGTGTAAAAGGAAACACCCTTCGCTTTCTCTCCCTGCTCTTCTCTCTTACAGAAGCTTTTTCTCCCAGAGAAAGTCGTCCTGAGGATACCAGAAAGCTGAAACTGATCCTGCAGTTTTTGGAAGAACACTATTCCCAGCCTGTCACCGTAGAAAATGCAGCAGCAGTCTGTGGTTACAGTGCCAGCCATTTTATGCGGTGGTTTAAAAACACCACCGGAAGCACCTTTACCAAATATTTAAATGGCTTCCGTCTGGAAAAAGCCTTTCTGGATTTAAAAAATACAGACTTAACCGTACTGGAAATCTCAGAAAATTCCGGTTTTTCAAATCTCTCTAACTTTAACCGGCAGTTTAAACGCCAGTTTCACCAGACTCCTGCTCAGGTCCGAAAGCAGAATTCCGATTCTGAGACACTTTCAAGATCCTGTATTTAACCTAATCTGGCACTGATCTCCGTCAGTTCCCGAATCTGTTTCAAAAGCTGTGGTGTCACCTGTCCCTTAATCAGACGCCATCTCCAGTTGCATCCCAGAGTGGAAGGATGATTGATTCTGGCTTCCTCTCCCAGCCCCATATAATCCTGCAGAGGAATGATACAGAGATTTGCTGTGCTCATCATAGCCAGACGTGCCATATCCCAGTGAATCTCTTCTGCCGGAGTATTTGGATTATTCATATATCTGTGCAAAAATTTCTTGTGATTTTTCGGCAGATTCCGGTACCAGGAAGCTACGGTTTCATTATCATGAGTTCCTGTATACACCACGCAGTTTTTTTCATAGGTATGAGGCAGATAATCAGCAGGCTCTCTTGGATCAAAACCAAATTCCAGCACCTTCATATTGGGATATCCGCTGTCTGCCACCAGTTTTTCCACAGATTTCGTTATATAACCCAGATCCTCTGCTATCACTTCCTGATGACCTAATCTGGCTTCCAGTGCATGAAACAGATCCATACCCGGGCCCTGTTCCCAATGTCCTCTCTCGGCGGTTTCATCCCCGTAAGGAATGGAATAGTATTCATCAAAACCACGGAAATGGTCAATTCGCACCACATCATATAACTTATGGCAGTGTTCCATTCTTTTTGCCCACCAGTCATATCCTGTCTGTTTGTGATATTCCCATCGATATAAAGGATTTCCCCAGAGCTGACCGGTTGCAGAAAAGGCATCAGGCGGACAGCCTGCTACAGCCAGCGGCTTGTTATCCTCGTCAAATTGGAACATCTGCGGATTTGCCCAGGTATCTGCACTGTCAAAAGCCACATAGATAGGGATATCACCAATGATTTTAATACCTTTCTCATTGGCATAGGTTTTCAGTGCTTTCCACTGCTGGCTGAATTTGAATTGAAGATATTTATAAAATTCAATATCAAAGTAACATTTTTCTCTGTAATAATCCAGAGCCGGTGCCCAGCGTTTGCGGATATCATCCGCCCATTCACTCCACGCTTTTCCGTCAAAACAGTTCTTCACTGCCATAAATAATGCATAGTCTTCCAGCCAGAAACTGTTTTCTCTGCAGAATTCATGGAATTCCGGGTTCTCATAAATTTTGCTTCTCTCATAAGCTTTGTGCAGCAGAGTATAACGCTGCTGATATAATTTTCCATAATCCACATCTGCCGGGTCACTGCCAAAATCACAGGCACGGCACTCTGCCCTTGTCAGGACACCTTCTTTTACCAGAGCATCCAAATCGATAAAATACGGATTTCCTGCAAAAGTGGAAAAAGACTGGTACGGAGAATCTCCGTAACTGGTGGGGCCAAGAGGCAGAATCTGCCAGTAAGACTGCCCTGCTTTTACGAGCTGATTCACAAATTCATAAGCACTCCTGGAAAAAGAGCCAATCCCATATGGAGAGGGGAGGCTCGAAATTGGAAGTAAAATACCACTTGCTCTTTTCATCAATAATCCTCTTTTCTTTTTGTATCGTTTTCCGGATTGTTATGCCAAAAAGTTTCGTTTAGTTTCCGTAATTATAGTTTTACTACCTCTTTCTGAAAAAGTCAAGCAATCATTTTTCTTTTCTGCCTTTTTCTCATCCCATGAAGCATTTCAGCGGATATCCATTGCTTTTTTCTTTGTTTTTTTATATACTATCAAATAAAGAAGTTCATTTTTTCATAAGGAGAAGGATATGCCAACCATTAATGATATAGCAAAAGAATTGGGAATTTCCAAAGGTACGGTATCGAAAGCCTTAAATCATTCTGACGATATCAGCGAAACATTACGAAAAAAAGTTCTGGAAACAGCCGTTGAAATGGGCTATGAAAAAAACAGAATACGAAAAGGAAGTGCACAGAAGCTTTGTATTCTCATAGAAAACATGGAATACCGTACTCCTGAAAGTTTTGGTTATGATATTGTTCTGGGCTTTAAAAAACTTGCCATCCCTGCAGGATGGGAAGTTGACGTTGTAGAAATCCCTTTTGAAATGCAGGAAGAGCTTTCTTATGATGTTTTTATGCTTCAGAATGAATATAAAGGTGCCTTTATCCTGGGTTTATCGCTCAAGGATCCTTGGATGAAAGAACTGCGTACCTCACGGACTCCGGCCGTTCTTTATGATAACTATGTGCGTGAAAACCCCGAAGTTTCCTATGTAGGAATCAACAATGAAGAAGGATTTGACCTGGCTGTTTCTTATCTGAAAAGCCTCGGGCACACTGCCATTGGCTACATTGGAGGAACCATTGAATCTCATATCACCCAGGCACGCTATCAGGCATTTTTTCATGCTATGGAAGCCCATGGACTTCCTGCCAGCCGGGATGTGACCGGATGTTCTTCTTTTATCTCCCAATGTACCCAACAGCATCTTCCACGCATCCTAAAACAGCACGTCACTGCATTGATCTGCGGTCATGATCAACTGGCCAATGCCATAATTACCCAATGTCAGGATTTTGGTTACCGGATTCCGGAAGATATCAGCATCATTGGTTTTGATGATGCTCCTTTCAGCCCCTACACAACACCGCCCCTCACGACTATCCGTCAGGATCGAACTGCACTGGGAAACAGCGGCTACTATGCCATGATCAGCCTTTTAAACCACACCCCGATCAGTACCCTTCTGTTACGGGCTCAATTGATTCTTCGAAATTCTGCAGGGCCTGTAAGAACCTGGAAGCTTCCAAAACCTCTGCTCCCGAAATCTGTTTCTGACAGATAGACAAACAGACAGGATACACATTTCCTGTGTCATCCTGCCTGTACTTTTTCTGTTTTTTATTTTCTTACTTCAGTCCCTGTGGTTTCTCCTTTGATAAACGCTCTCGCATTATCCAGGGTTGTCTGAGAAATAGCAGCCAGTGCTTCCTCCGTAAAAAATCCCTGATGGGAGGTAATCATAACATTCGGGAAGGAAAGCAGTCTTGCTGTGGTCGAATGTTCCAGAATTTCATCGGAACGGTCCTCAAACACATTCTTTGTCTCTTCTTCATACACATCAAGACCAACTGCATAAAATTTTCTTGCACGGATTCCTTCGATCAGATCGTTTGTCTTCACCAGACCGCCTCTGGAGGTATTTACCAGAATCACACCATCTTTCATCTTGGCTATGGTCTCTTTGTTGATCAGATGATAGGTGCTGTCCATTAATGGGCAGTGAAGAGAGATCAGATCACTGCCGGCTAACAGTTCATCCAGGGATACATAGGTCACAAAGTCCTTTAAATCCGGATTTTCATACACATCGTATGCAATTACTTTCATGCCAAAGCCTCTGCAGATCCTGGCCATGGCTGCACCGATCTTGCCGGTTCCCACAATACCTGCTGTTTTCTCATAAAAGTTCATTCCCATAAGACCACTGAGGCTGAAATCATTTTCTCTTACCTTTATATAGGCTTTATGAATGCGGCGGTTGGCTGCAAGTGCAAGTGCCATGGCATGTTCTGCTACTGCTTCAGGAGAATATCCCGGCACACGCATCACCTGGATGCCATACTCTTCTGCCTTATCCAAATCTATATTGTTGAAGCCTGCACAGCGCATGAGGATCAATTTTACCCCTGCTTCATGAAGGGCATCCATGGTCTCACTCCCCACATCAGAGCTTACGAAAGCACAAACTGCATCATATCCCTTTGCCAGCGGTGCTGTCTTGGGTGCTAAATCCGTTTTTAAATAATCAATTTCAATCTCAGGATAGTTTGGTACCTGTTTCTGAAAAGAATCTCTATCATAGTTTTTTGTATCAAAAAATAAAATTCTCATAAGTCTGTTCCTCCTTGTCTGACTTTAACTGCCGAAAACTTATTTTCTATTTCTTTTTTATCAGAAATTCAGATTTTGTCAATCATTATTTCAATAATTTTTTTATCGGTCTCCCGCATACCATCTCTTGCAAGCTGCCCTACATTATCAATGGTCTCTTCGATTCCGGTTGCCACAATACCATCCCCGCCATAGAACTGGCTGCCAAACTGGTACATCTTCATGCCAAGGGTTCCTGCTTCCACAGCAGATGCAATCTTGGCCGCACAGCTTGCTTTTGCACCGTCACAGACCACACCGGAATTAATGGCCAGTGCATTGACAATGGTGTGAGCAACCTCTGTATAGCCGCCGCCATATAGGTACGTAATTCCTGCACCAGCCCCGCAGCCTGCACTGATGGCACCGCAGTAAGCGGACAAGGTTCCGATCCCTGTCTTTAAATGGATGGAAACAAGATTTGATACCACCAGTGCCCGAATCAAAGTTTCCCTGGATACCTGCATATCCTCAGCATACACAATTACCGGCAGAGAAGCTGTCATTCCCTGATTTCCGCTTCCTGAATTGATAACAACCGGCATCTCACAGCCATTCATCCTGGCATCCGAACCAGCGGCTGCCATGGCTTTTGCCCGGTTCTGCACGCTGTTGCCATAAGACTGCAGAAGAATCTTCCCGATATTGGCACCCCAGTTTCCTCGCAAACCCTCCCGGGCAATTGCCATATTATATTCTATCTGTCTCTCAATGGTTTCTTTTACATCAGAAATTTTCACTTCATTTGCAAACGTAATAATCTGTTCCACATTCAGCAGGTGCCTGTCTGTACCTGTACCATTTTCGTCTTCCGAATACTCTTTTCCAAAGAGGGTTTCCCCATTCTTCCGAATCTGCACAATATTGGTATGGTGCCCCTGAATCTGAACTTCTGCACTATGCTCCTCATCCTGTACTTCCACATAAATATCAAAAATACACTTCGAATCAGAAGCAGTAATCTGAAATGGTACTGCCTTTAAATAATCAGAAATCTCTTCGATTTCTTCTTTTGTAATCTCTGCCAGAACTTCCAGCTTCTTTTCTGCCTTTCCTGCTATGATTCCTGCCGCTGCTGCTGCCGCAATACCACGCAGCCCACCAGTATTGGGAACCACTACGCTCTTCACATTTTTAATGATATTTCCACTGGCACTGATCCGCACTG
This sequence comes from uncultured Blautia sp., assembly GCF_947654165.1. GTDB lineage: Bacteria > Bacillota > Clostridia > Lachnospirales > Lachnospiraceae > Blautia. Next base: position 47,728 of record NZ_CANTKB010000010.1, on the reverse strand, counting down.
TCTTTGGTGTACTTCCTAAGGTTTCTCTTGCAACGGCGGCCGCATATGCAATGGCGATAGGTTCCGTACATCCCATAGCCGGCACAAGCTCCTCCTTTAGTATCTCCACATATGCGTCATAAATTCTTCCATCCATAAATCTTTTTATCCTTTTCTTTCGTATTATTCTTCCCTGTCAAAATGCCAGATTTCCACCACTTCATCTTCCAGTTTTTCTTTTTCGCATCGGAAATTCACCTTATCTCCCGGTTTTGTATTGTATAGTTTATAGGCATCTTGCTCACAGTCTAGTACCAGAGTTTTCTCTTCCATAGCAACCTTCATCTGGCTGTTTTCAATATCTATAGCTTCTACTGTCCCTTGAAAAATAGGTGGTGGAACAAAGTCAGAAATTTGATTCTTGGCTGTTTCTTTTTCATAAAATGTATAAAGCAAAGTTCCTGTAATAAAAACTCCTGCTAAAACGCTACCCACTGCTGCCAAATACTTTTTCCTGTTTTTTCTCATAGGCATTTCCTCCTTAGGGTGTTCCGACTTCAATTAACGTTCCGTCTGGATCATAAATCCGGACAATTCTTTTTCCCCCTGGCAATTCTGTCACCGGAGTTGCATATGAAATTTTATGGTGTGAATTCTGCAAAATTTCCAGAAATTCATCGAAATTCCGCTCTTCAAAGTACAGCTCCATAGCATGATTTTGAAGCTGTATATTTCCGTCTACTGCCCGAATCCAAATATCCGCATCCTGAAGCACCAATCCTTCTGTCAGAATCACATTGCCTTCCTGTTCCAGAACCACATCTAGCCCAAACAAGTCCTTGTAAAATTGTTTCGATTTTTCTATTTCCTTTACCACAATCAGCACATTTTTCAGCTTTATAAAAACACCTCCCCACACCGTGTTTCTCTATTCATTAGATTATCAGTCCCGGAATCTTCTGTCAATCTCTGGAAAAGAAATCCGTAGAATTCTTTAAAATACGTGGGTTTTATCAACTTTACGATTTTAGCCTACCATTCTCCAAGTCCCATAGGCTAAAACCACTTTTCCTGGTTTTTTCACCTACTTTTTTCTTGCTCAATTAGGCTAAGTATTCTTGTACGAAGTTTCTCACCTACTCTTCCTGCATGAATCATAGGCTCTATTTCCATTTTACATTGTTCGCACCTACTTTGGATGAATTTTCATAGGCCAAAAGATTGATTTTTTCATTCACACCCTATTAGGAACTAATTTTTGTAGGCTAGATAGCTTCTTGCGACAATTTGCACCTATTTGAACTGCTATGTTTAATTTTATACCAACAAGCCCTCTATTCAATTTTCCATTAAAAATCCTCTTTCCCCCTCATACAGAGGAAGTTTCTTTGTTTCCATATCCTGAATTTCAATATAACGGTCAGAAAAAAGAGCTTGCAGAATCATGTCCACTGCTGCTTCCTCTCCCTGCACTTCTGCCGATACGGAACCATCATATTCATTTCTCACCCATCCGGTAACACCATACTTCTGTGCCAAATAATACATTTTATAACGGAATCCTACTCCCTGAACCTGTCCCCGGAAGCAATAATGCAGACGTATCATGGTTTTCATATTATCCTGTTCTCCTTTTCAAAGTTCCTCTATCTCCAACCGTCTGAAATCAAAAACGTGTAAATGCTATAATCAAAACAGCTAACCAGAGAAATAAATCTAATATTGTCATATATTTCTCATGACTTGTCATTTCTTTAAAAGGTTTATCCGGTTTATGAAATGCCATTCCTGCGATCACAACCAGAAATGCAAAACAAAGGAATTTAACATTAGCTGTGATTACTTGTAAATATTCTAATAAGAGCACAATACAGAAAAGTGCTAAAATGATAATGGAAAATATCTTTTTTTCTTAGAATTCTCTGTCATATCAAACACCTCCAGCCTCTTCAAAACTCTATATGTTGTTCTTTGGCTATCTGCTCTGTGATTTCTGTAAACTTCTTTCTTCCGTACCAATAAAGGATGCCGCCTGCAAGAAGAAACAATAGAAAAATCCAATTGGGAACAGCTTGATTTCCAAACCCTTTTATGTCATTAAAAAAATAATGATATACCAAATTCAGAACCAAAATCATTCCTGCGGCAAGGACTGTGAGTATTCCGCCTATTTTTTTCACCAGCACAAACCGCCCCATAGAGTACATCTGCCATACAGATAAGAGCCAGGGTGCCAATAACATCCAGGATATAGAAACCAGATTAAACGCACTGTCTTCCAGCATATTCCAGCCCGCTTTTGTCATAGACACAAAAAACATCAAAACACCTGCAAACAGATACACAAATCCTGTAGATTGTATAAAATAATACTTCTCTTCTTTTCGGTTTTCCGCTTTTCCGGCATCTACCAGTTCTCTTGCAAATTCCCCTACATCTCCCAGCCGCTGCTCCAGAAGTTTGCCTTCTTTTTTTGCCTCAAATCCCATTCCAATCAAATCTTTCCGGATAATCTCGGTCTCCATCATCCCTACTCCCTGATTTACCGCATAGGCAGTCACTTTATCAATATATTTCTGATCTGACACCTCCAGATTCAACTGTCTCCCATCGTTCTGCTTTTTTAATTGCTTCCATATATCTTTCTTCATTCACTTCACCCCGTTTCTCCTACATCATCAGAATCGACTCCACCGTATCCGACACGCTTCTCCAGCAGATTTCAAACTCTCTTAATTGCTCCCGGCCGGCTTCTGTGAGGGAATAATACTTCCGGCTTGGTCCAAGAGGGGAGGGGCGAAACTCGGAAGAAATCATTTTTTTCTTTTCCAGCCTTACCAGAAGAGGATAAATCGTTCCCTCTTTCATATCTTCAAATCCAAAATCCTGGAGTTTCATAACAATCTCATATCCGTATGTGGTCTCTACACTGATGATTTTCAAAATGCAGCCTTCCAATGTTCCTCTCATCATTTGAGATTTGTCATACATGCCGTTTTCTCACCTCCCAGGCTTTCTAATTCTTTTCCAGATGATACTCCCTGGCTCTTTCCTCCAAAAGTTTGTCAAATAAATACGTTCCACAAATGTACAAAAAGAAACCAACGGCAATCACAATTAATAATATCCAATTTGGAAACATGATTTCATTTGCCATTTCTTTGAGCATGAAATTTCTCGAAGAAATTCTGAATAACAGAAGAAAGCCTACTACCATCACGAACCTTAAATGATCTTTTTTCTTACCAAGTATATATCTTCCTGATAAAAAATGAAGAACTGTCAACATGATAAGTCCTGACAAAATTGACAGAAGCTGAACTGTCCCACAATTTCTGCTTAACAAAGTGTTTCCAGAATCCCCCATCAGCACAAGTAATCCATGAAATCCGGCTAATAAAATAGAACCAATTCCCATTCCCTGAATCCAGGTATAAATCTGTTCTTTATGATCTTCTCTTTTTCCTTCCAGGACAATATTTTCAGCAAATTCTTCTACTGCACCTAAGCGTTCTTCCAGAAAAACCCCTTCTTTTTTTGCTTCCAAACCCATACCGATCAAGTCCTTCCGAAGCAATTGTGTTTCAATCAATCCAACTCCATGGCTTTCTGCATAAGTGCAAACTTTATTAACATATCCGATATCTTCCACTGTTAAATTTAATTTGCTTCCATTGTTTTCTTTTTTTAACTTCTTCCACGCATTTCTTTTCATTTAGAACACCTCTCGCACATCTTCCCTTCTTCTACCTTGTTCCGCCAAGTAGTCTTCTTAACTATACTGTACCACATAGTAGTCAATTGTCAATTTATTTTCAATCTCCTTCTATAAAAATCTGCATATGATACTATAAGTACAAAATATCCTGATTTTCAGAAAGGAGCTTCACTATGAACCAGCCTCTTTTACAGGTGAAGGATGTAAGCTACACCTATCACACGAAATCCGGTGAAACTCCGGCTCTTTCTCATATTTCTTTTTCTGTATTTCCGGGGGAGTTTGTGGCTATTGTAGGGCCTTCGGGATGTGGAAAATCCACCTTCTTAGATATGCTCTGTGGGCTGATAAAGCCCGCAAAAGGAGAACTTCTTCTCAATGGAAAACCTTTCCATGAATCCGGAACCAATATCGGCTATATGCTGCAAAAAGACCATCTTTTTGAGTGGCGGACCATTTACAGCAATATGCTCCTTGGATTAGAGATACAGAAGCGTGTAACCAGGGAAACAAAAGAACGTGTAGACCATCTATTGGAAAATTATGGACTGGATAAGTTTAAAAACTCCAGACCTTCCCAGCTCTCCGGTGGTATGCGGCAGCGGGCTGCCCTGATCCGCACTCTGGCTTTAGAGCCGGATCTGCTGCTTCTGGATGAACCCTTCTCTGCATTGGACTACCAGACCCGTCTGTCTGTCAGTGACGATATCGGTACAATTATCCGCCAGGAAGGAAAAACGGCTGTTCTCGTCACTCATGATATTTCGGAAGCAGTAAGCATGGCTGACCGGGTGATTATCTTTAGCAGACGCCCTGCCTGTGTGCAGAACATCATCCCCATTGAATTTGATTTGAAGAACCGTACGCCTATGTCTTCCAGAAATGCACCGGAATTTAAGACGTATTTTAATAAAATCTGGAAGGAGCTGAATGTTCATGGCTGATTTGCATGGGGTTTCGAAAGAACAAAAGCATTACTTGCAGCATGAAAAACGGAATCAGTACCTGGTTCAGTTCCTCCGTGTCCTTCTGCTGCTCTTTCTCTTATCTCTATGGGAAATTACAGCCAGGCTTGGTATCATTGATTCCTTTATTTTTTCCAGCCCTTCCCAGATCCTCACGGTTATGAAAGACATGATTCTGGACGGAAGCCTGGTAAAGCATGTTTCTGTCACACTCACGGAGACTTTTTTCAGTTTTATTCTTGTTACTGTACTTGGCATTGTCATTGCTGTATTTTTGTGGGTGTTTCCAAAGCTTTCTGCTGTTTTGGAACCTTATCTTGTGGTGCTGAACAGCCTTCCGAAATCTGCCCTTGCCCCGCTTTTGATTGTCTGGCTTGGAAGCAGCATGAAAACCATCATTATCGCAGGTATTTCGGTGGCTATCTTCGGGGCGATTCTGAATCTGTACACCGGATTTTGCGAAACTGATCCGGATAAGCTAAAATTAATCCGTACCCTCGGAGGAACAAAAGCAGATGCCCTGTTTAAAGTGGTTCTTCCCTCTTCCATTCCTTTGATGTTAAGTATCATGAAAGTAAACATCGGACTTTCTCTGATTGGCATTGTCATAGGGGAAATGATCGGAAGCAAAAGCGGACTCGGCTATCTGATTATTTATTCCAGCCAGGTATTTCAACTAACCACAATGCTCATGGCCATTGTGATTCTTTGTATCATTGCCATTCTCTTATATGGTATAATTTCTTTGATACAGAATCTTTATTTCAGAAAGCACCATTAGCCAAAAAAGAACATTCCTGCCACAAATACAGGAATGTTCTCTTTTTTATAAAACGCAGTCTTATCTTGTCACTTCAATCCATTCAACTTCCAGGCCAGGTTTTACAGGTGTTAATTCTGCCTGATAAGTTCCTGCTTCTAACTGGATGTTGTTCAATTTTAATATTACCCATTCATTTTCTGTTCCATTGCTCTGGATTGTCAGTATTGGCTGTCCGTTTAACAGCAGATTGCTGGAGGACTGTGCCAAAGAGGATAATGGAGAGCGTGTTTTTACCAGAAATTTATATCTGCCTGAATGCTCAATCTGCATTGTCATGGTTTCTTCTTTTTGCGGATAGAGCTTGATTGGAGCAAAAGCAAAGTTGTCGTTCTCCGCCTGCATTTCTTCCAGTGTTTTCAATTTTCTCTCAGAAACCGGTGCATGAAGGATAAAGCGGCAGATGTTCATAGCACATCTTTGCAGTTCTCCTATGGTTAATGTTCCATTTTCCAATGCTTCTAAGGTATTATCTTCATATTCATTTTCCTGGGAACCGCCATTTGGAACTACCATGTACAAATCATTCTGTGCTCTGACCATAGCTGCAGTATTATTCATACGGGCTTCTCCTCCCTTAACAGGATCGTTCATCTTTGCCCACCAGTCTGTCATGACAATTCCTGTATATCCCCACTCACCTCTTAAAATCGTGGTGCACAGATCATAATTTGATGCAGACCAATGTCCGTTTAATGGATTATAGGAAGTCATAATGGAACAAGCATGCCCTTCTTTCACTGTCATTTCAAAGCCTTTTAGATACATCTCTCTTACAGCACGTTCGGAAACAATAGAATCTGCTATACTCCTTGCCAGTTCCTGATTATTGCATGCAAAATGCTTCACCGTTGCATCTGCACCACTCTTTTGGATTCCTTTTACTACGGCTGAACCAAATTTTCCGGTAAGATAAGGGTCTTCTGAGAAATATTCGAAATTTCTTCCATTCAGCGGATTTCTGTGCAGATTAATGCCTGGTCCCAATAAAGTATCTATCTCGTTTCTAAGAAGTTCTCTTCCTTCCCACTCATACAATTCTTCCACCATAGATACATTCCAGCTTGCTGCCAGCATAGTTCCGATTGGCATTTGTGTTGCTTTCAGACCGCTGTCCATGCGGATACCGGAAGGTCCGTCTGCCGTACATGCTACAGGAATACCATAACCGGAAAGGCTTGGGGCTGTTCCTCCAAAAGCAGATGCTGTTCCAGGGGTCACCAGAGGGCTACACATGCCTTCCCCTCTTACGATCATGGCTAATTCTTCCTTTGTAAGCTGAGCCACAAATTGTTCCAAATCCACCTTTTTATTTTTTACATCTTGGAACGAAATCCCTTTATTTCCTGTGATTTCCATCGTTTCTGGAAGATTTTCCTGGATTCTTTTTTCTAATGAGATGGTCTGGAGCGGAACTTCTTCCCTGAGCAGAGTGTACACTCCCTGCTCTCCTTTTTCCCCTGGGCGGATTCGTTCAAAATATTCTGTCGGTGCCAATGCCTCCTGAAGTTCTACTGTCACCACACATTCTGGCAGTTCAAAATCTTCTGTCTTTTCCAGGTTAATCTTCTGAGCATTTCTTACATCCGTTCCCACATAAAACTTATAACATCCGGCTTCCAGCACATAACAGGATTTATGCCCTGTTACTCCACTGTCATCATAAGAAGCCATAGAGTTCACCGGAAGTTCCAGTTGCAGAATCTGCTCCTGTCCTGGAGCAAGAAGTTCTGTCTTTGCAAAACAGCCCAGTTCTCTGACCGGTTTTCCCAGTTTTCCCTGGGGAGCCTCATAATATACCTGTACCACTTCTTTGCCGAAGTACTGGGTACCAACGTTTGTCACAGATACCTTCAGAATCATTTTTGCGTCTTTTCCTGTTCCCTGAATTTCCGCCTGCTGTACATTTAAATCAAAATCCGCATAGGAGAGACCGAATCCAAAAGGAAACTGCACTTTTTCCGGTGCAAAAGTTTCGAAATAACGATATCCTACATAAATATCTTCTTTATAAAAATTCTTCTCTTTATTTCCGAAATTCTCTGTGCTTGGATAATCTTTTATATCGTATGCAATTGTGTCCGGCAATTTTCCGCTTGGTGTAACAGCACCTGTCAGCACATCTGCACTGGCTCTGCCTGCTTCCACACCGCCCTGCCAGGTATAGAGAACACTGCGAATATGATCTTTATGTTCCAGGCTTTCCAGCCAGCTCATATCAATGATATTGGAAACATTGAGAATGACAGCAGTGTCTTCAAAGACTTCTGCTACTGTTTCTAAGAGTTTCTTTTCTTCCTGTGTAAGGAAATAGCTGCCTTCCACGGCCTCATAGTCTTTATCTTCCCCTGCCGTTCTTCCGATTACTACCAGGGCTTTATTCGAAGTTTCTCTGGCTTTTTTAGCTAATTCCAAAGAAACCGGCATTTCCTTCTGAAACCATGGTTCACTGGCCCAGGCACCGCCTGCATTGTCAAAAGGATTCTCCTCAATCCATTTTTCATATACCTGAAGCAATTCTTCGTTTAATATAATATTTTTGTACTCACGGAAACCATCTACTAAATTTGTGGTATAGGCTGTATTCACTGCACCGCCTGATCCGGTTCCGCTTTTATAATAATTAATCTGACATCTGCCGAAAAGAGCAACCCTGTCATTTTCCGTAACCGGGAGCATGTGATTTTCATTTTTCAGCAGTACCATTCCTTCTGCAGCTGCTTTTCTTACCACTTCTCCAAACCCTTCTAAGGGCACTCCCATATATTCTTTTTTCATTGCAATAAGTCCTTTCTTTTTTCTGGTTTTATTATATCCCTCTGTGAACTTCTGTGCTATAATTATTCTGTTTAAAAATAAAAAAATTTTGTCCTGTTGAGGTTACGAATATGGAATATATAAAAGAAAACAAGCCCTGTATCGATGGTATTCCCCTGGAATATATCTGCCATCTTCAAGACGTCTGTGAATCGGGCATGGTATATCCTGCCCATTATCATGATTATATAGAAATTTTATTTGGAAAAGAAAATGATTTTGAAATATACCTTGGAAATTCTTATCACCGTTTTGGTCCCGGTGATTTAGTTCTGATTCCATCCGGGGAAGTTCATCTGATTAACAGCCTGTCCCCAGCGGGTGGAAGTTATTATGTGATTCGTTTTTTACCAGATCTGATTTATAATGGGATCACCTACAGCCGCCTGAAATTCCAGTATCTGCTCCCTTTTCTGGCAAGATATCCCCATCAGGAACAGGTCATCTCCCATGAGGTTCTAAAAGAAACCTCTGTTTCCTTCTGGGTAAAAGAAATTTTGAGGGAAGACGAAGAAAAAAACTATGGCTTTGAGCTGGCTGTCCGCAATCACATCGGAAATGTATTCCTGTGGATTCTACGTTACTGGCATAAACAGGGAATTGTCCTCCCCTCTGACTTTATGGCAAACGAAGAACTTGCAGAACAATTGGAACCTGCTTTTTCTTATGTCCGGGAGCATTTTGACACCTCTGTAAAAGCCTCCCATGCAGCAAAACTGTGCGGCATGAGCTACAGTTATTTTTCAAGAAATTTTAACCGTATTCTTCATATGAGCTTCAGCGATTATGTGACACGCATACGCCTGGCAGAAGCGGAAAAACTCCTGGTCTCCACCACCTCTGCTGTCACAGAAATTGCTGTGGCATGCGGCTTTAATTCTACCAGTTATTTTATCAAACTATTTCAGCAACACAAAAAAGTTTCCCCCGGACAGTTCCGCAAAGAGATGCTTCCATCCTCTGCTTCCAGTCCATGATAAAACCCCGGGCATTCTTCCCGGGGTTCTTTCATTTTAAACTTCAATTGCGTTGATTTCTTCATCTGACTCGTTTTGATTTTCCTGCTGTCCTACTACTCCGGCAACCACGTATTCGTCAAAACGAGGCTCATGATAAAACTCTTTTACCAAAGAAAATCCTTCGATTTTACCGGTGCTTTCCACATGCATCAGAGGACCTGTACAGATCATCTCATGGTCACCAATCCGGATTCTCTCTTCTCCACAAGGTACAATAGGTAAATCCTGACGGATTACTTCCTGTATCTTTTCCTCAATCTCATACAAATCAAAATTAGGTTTTTCTTTGTAATTGATCATGAATCCATGTTTAATATCTGAGCGGGTATAAAACGGCCGTGCCATGTCCTTTACACAATATTCAAAGACATCTTCCGCACTGTGTGCCATTTTCCTGTAAATCAAAGATTTGAATACAATATCCGCAATATTATTAGGCAAAGGACCAAACAGGGAAGGTCTTGTTACCAGAACTTCTTCTCCCAGTCCAATCAGTAAATCTGCATTTCTTTTCAATACAGGATACAAAATTTCAAAATGCTCCACAATAACCCTTTTATTTTTAGATGTAACATCCAAAACCGCCTGGGCAATATCCTTCAAAGGCACATATTTCTTCGCTGCCCGAACATCTACATGAAAAGTTCTGGGAGTATAAAATCCCACGTCATCTGAGTTCAGCAGCGGCATGTTCAGAATTTCAAATTCGTCATCCTCTTCTACGGTCTGAATCCCCGGAAACATTCCCTTGATCAGCATACTCTTGCCAGAGTCCTTTGCACCGATGATTCCAATAATCTTGTCAAAAGGATTCAGATACATCTGGGTAATCTTCATCCCCAGCTCCATCATCCTCAGGTTTCCCCTAGGTGCAAAAAAGAAATTGTAAAGATTGCACTCATGCCTAACATTGTTATAAACCATAAAAACACCCTCATTCCCGAATACAATTAATAGTTATTCCTATGATACCACATGAAAAGACAAGAAAGCGTCTATTTCAGGAAACCGCTGATAATCTGCTCCTCTGCTTCTTCCTCGGTAAGCCCAAGGGTCATCAGTTTAATAATCTGCTCCCCTGCTATTTTTCCAATCGCTGCTTCATGGATCAGTGCTGCATCAGAATTATTAGCCGTAATCTCAGGAATGGAACTGATTTTTGCATTTCCCACAATAATGGCATCACATTCTGTGTGGCCACTGCATTTCGCATTTCCGTTTAATACGGACTGGAACAACTGATAAGACTCATCCTTTGCCACAGAACGGGAAATAATATTTGCCCCTGCATCTTCCCCATCCAAATCTACGATAAAACGGCTCTCTGCTCTCTGGTTTCCGTGTGTCATAAGACGCTCCATAACCTTCATGGTAGCACCTTTTGCCAGCTTCACTTTCGTAAGACGGTCTGTGGAATCTACCCCCTTAATCTGAGCAGTATCCATTTCCATGTAACTGCCTTCTCCCACTTCCACGATAGTCTGTGGGTTCATAACTCTCTGGCCTTTTCCGTCACCACTTCCGTAGTGCTTTTCCACATATTTTACCTTTGAATTTTTCCCGATAAAAAAGCTGTGGATTCCATCATGCTGGCTTCCGTCATCACTTCCACAGTGGATACCGCATCCTGCCACAATGGTCACATCGCAGTCATCACCAATATAAAAATCATTATATACGGTTTCTTTCAATCCTGCTTTGCTGAGAATCACCGGCATGTGCATGCTTTCGTTTTTGGTTCCGGATTTAATCTTGATGACAATTCCATCGCCTTCTTCTCTTGGAAGAATATCAATATTTTCTGTAGTTTGTCTGCCCTCTGTTTCTCCATTGGCTCTGATATTATAAGCCCCAGCAGGAATTTCATGAAGTCCTGAAATGGCCTCTAAAAGCTGTTTTTGAATTGTGTCCATTAATCCTGTACCCCTTTCTGCCAGACAGCACATCCTGTGTCTGTTTCTGCTGCATTTAATAATGCCGGAAGCACCTCTTCCTTGCTTCCTCTTCTCACCAGTTTTCCATCTGCAACCACTAAGATTTCATCTGCTGTATTCAGAATTCGCTCCTGATGAGAAATGATCAAGATAGAACCTTTTTTCTTCTGTTTCATGTTTTCAAATACATGTATCAGGTTCTGGAAACTCCAAAGATCGATTCCAGCCTCTGGCTCGTCAAATACAGACATTCTGGTTCCTCTGGCCATAACAGTGGCAATCTCAATACGCTTCATCTCCCCACCGGAAAGACTTGCATTCACTTCCCTGTTAATATAATCCTTGGCACAAAGCCCAACGGCTGACAGATATTCACAGGCTCCTGACAGAGAAATTTCTTTTCCTGCCGCAAGATGAATCAAATCAAAAACGGTTACCCCTTTGAAACGGACCGGCTGCTGAAAAGCATAACTGATGCCGTGTTTTGCTCTCTCAGTAATACTCCAGTCTGTAATATCTTCTCCATCCAGAAAAATTCTTCCTTCTGTTGGTTTTTCAATCCCTGCGATAATTTTTGCAAGAGTGGATTTTCCTCCCCCATTTGGCCCTGTGATTGCTACAAATTTATTGTCTTCCAGGGTAAAACTTACATGTTCCAGAATTCCTTTTTCTTTTTCCTTGGAATCCTCAGGAACACGAAAGGAAACGTCTCTTAATTCAAGCATGGTTTCTTCCTCCGTTTATATAAAATATAGATATTTTTTGTCTGATTTCTATTATATACAGGTATTTTGTGATTGTAAACGTCTTTTTTCCAATACATTCCTAAATTTCAAGTTTCAGAATAGGGCACAGCATGTTATAATAGAAAAAACAACGAAAAAATGGAGAATTTGAGATATGGACATTAAAAATAACAATATTTTCACAGTAGAAGAATTGATGATTTTAGCTGAAAACGGCCAAAAAGATCTGATTTTCGGAGTGGGTTATTATTATGAAAACGGAATCCGCACCTCTGTAGATTATGTGCAGGCTGCCCATTGGTACGAAAAAGCCGCAAAAAAAGGACACGTGGAAGCTGCCATGCGTCTTGCCATGATGTATGCCCAGGGAAGAGGTGTAGAAAAGGATGATAAAAAGACCTTCCAATACATGGAACAGGCGGCAAAAAGCAATAACATGAATGCACTTTATAACATGGGCCGCTGTTATGAAGAAGGAATCGGTGTAAAACCGGATTTGTCCAAGGCTCTGGAATGGTATAAAAAGGCGGCAGCCCAGGGTGATTTTCGTGCTATGTGCTTCATGGCCGCTCAGTTTCTTTCTGGCGAACTGCTTCCTTATGAGCCAAAGAAAGCCTTCCAGCTCTTTGAAAAAGCTGCTAATGCCCAGATTCCTGCTGCACAGTACAATCTCTCTGTACTGTACCGCTACGGAGAAGGTGTGGAGAAAGATGTAGAAAAAGCAGATTTTTGGCGGATTAAAGCTGCACAGAATGGTTTCCGCATGGCGATTGAGGAATTAAACCAGGAATTGCAGGCTGAGAATGAAGATGAAAAAAATAAGTAATCCCTGGAAAACTTCATCTCCATACTCCTTTGGGCAACAGCATCTATTTTTTCTTTCTTCTGCCCACAGGCTTGGCTGAAAAGACAAGAAAGTATTCAACTTTACCCAAAAAAGTAGGAAACACCCAAAAAGTAACTCCATTTTCCTACTTTTTGGGTATTTTCATTTACTGTCTATTTCTAATACCCAATCCATTGGGCAATAGGTGTTTTTATATGCTTTCACTGCCCATAAACTTTTAATGAATCCATATCCCTGGATTCCGCTTTGTTAATTCCTGAAACAAAGCTTCTTTATCACATACTGCACACATCATTTCCTGCCTCCGTCCTTTGATTACTAATCTATCTAGAGACGCAGCCGTAGAAGCTAATGGATTATGTGTCCTGTAAATCTCACAAATCTCGCTAATTTCCATGGAATCTTTGAAAAATCCAAAGACAACTCGAATTTGATTATCTTCTATGAGAACATAATTCCGAAACAGCATTGGCAGCATAAAGAAACTCATAAACACAATAGAAATCCCCAGGAATATTCTTGCCTCTTGATCCACAAAAAAACTATAGACCATGGTACCTTCTGCCAAAATGCAGACTGCCCAGTACCAAATTGCAACCTTTCCTTTGATTTTCATAAACCTTCCCTCTTTCTGTATTTCCCAAACGTCTTTTCTTCATCCATATGAACTTCTCGAAAAAATAACACCAATTGTATTACCAATATCACATAAATTATCTTTTCAGAAATCAGCCAAACGCTAAAAGCCCCAACAGCCCAAAGTCCGCTCCAAAGAAAAAAGAGATTTCTCTGGTCTTTGCTTATTCTAACTTTGCCATACTGCTCCCGCTTATCTTTTGGCATGGTATTAAAACCAGACACCAACATGGCTCCTTTTTCGCCCAAAACAGCAAATAAAAGTGCCAACAACAGAAACAGAATACTCACACCACCTGCAAGATAAAGTTCTATTGACATAAACCTTCCCTCCGAAAATCACTTATCTTACTTACTCAAACTCCCCACATCAAAACATGGGACTCCTATGTAAAAAAAATCAATATTTCAACTCATAAAACAGCATTGTGGCAGCAGGCGAACCCCTGTTTCAATATTTTTCGGTTAAAAATGCTATTTTGTAAATTTTAGCCTACCTTTTTCGGACACGAATAGGTGGGTTTTAATAAAATCTGAAATTACACCTACTTATTTTGAAGATAAATAGGCTGCTAAGCAAGATTCTCTAAATTTGGCCTATGTTTTCCTCTAGAAAAATAAGTTGAAAAGTGGAAATCCTGAAGTTTAGCCTATTGAGACCACAAAAAAGTAGGCTTATATGAGAAAAACATGTAACCCCACCTATTTGTGGTCTGGCTGATAAAATCTCGACCCCTACAAGCACTTTCTATTGATGCTGACATAGTTTTTTTATGGATGAAGGTATTAATTTTTCAAAGTACAGCACACTAAATGGTGTGTGAAATTTGAGTTACTTAATAAAGAACCCTGCACATAACATATCCGTATCAAAAGAAATGGTAAACATGGCATTTCCTTCTTCATATTTTGCCAGCACTACTGCAGTCGCATACTGGGTTCCTGTATTCTTATCTTTTATACCTTTTATCTGGACTTTTTCAAAAGACTGAAATTCACCCAGCTTATCCAATACATAATCTATGGTTTCCTGAAGCTCTTCCAGTTTCACACTGTTTGTTAATACTGGAGTAAAGGAATTCTCATAAACCTGGGAAAGTTCACCAGCATTAATAAGATTTACCATTTCCTCTGCCGCTTCCTTTACCTCTGTTTCGTCAAATTCTTTGGAAAGTTTCCCTCCACACCCAGCCATACTAAGCATTAAACATATCATCATAAAAATTCCCACTAATTTCTTCATATTCACACACTCCCTTTCTACTACTTCTCCTCATGCAAAAGAGAAGGTATCATAAGAATCACTCTATACTGCTTTTCATTTTCTTCTATAGTACAGGTTCCTTCATATTTGTCTATTGCTTCTTTTACATTTTTCAGTCCAAGCCCCTGGTGATTTTCCTTCTTTTTACGCCTCCTTCCTTTGGAATTACTTAGTTCAATCATAAGAAAATCCCCGACTCTTCCTACATAAATTTTCAAAAATTTATCATGTTCCTCCTGCACACCCAGAGCCTCTATTGCATTATCCAGCAGATTCGCAAAAATCGTAGTAAGATCGATTTCCCGGATGCCATCCAGGCTGTGCTCCTCTATGTCCAGTGTCAAAGCTACTCCTTTCATCTCTTCTTCTGAAAGTTTTTCATTGAGAATAATATTTAACATGCGGTTTTCTGTGTACCACATATGGCCTGTCTGATTCAGTAAATGAAACACCTCCAGGCCATAGGAATGTGCCTCTTCTGTCTGTCCTTCTTCATATAATTTCATCATGGCCTGCATGTGGTTTTTCATATCGTGAACAATCTTTCTGGAAGCCTGATAGTTTTGTTCCAATTTCTGATAGTGCTCATAGACCAGTTCTTCTCTTTGTCTGTATAGGCGGTACTGCTTCTCTGCCTCATATCCCTTTGTCACAAGACGGTAAAAATAAACCGAACAGCCATTCATGGCAAAAAGCAAAAGTACATTTACAAGAATCAGCCCGTATCCATTCCAGGCCACATAATACTCGCTCATCCAATAAAAGGAAAGTAATATAAAAACAGAAATCAATGGCATTGCCCAGAATAGAAGTTTTTGCTTCTTCAAAATTTCCGCATCCTGTTCCTTCTTTAAAAGTCCGGACAACATCCACGCCCATAAAACTTCCAGCCCCCACCTGCTTGCAGCCGCAATCTTCGCAGCCTCTGTAAAAGGATCCTGAATATGGAGCCACAGGAAGTTGCTGGCTACTATTTCTGAAAAAACCATATTTTCCACATAAACGGAAAAAGACCAGCTAAGCACTACTCCTGCCAAAAATAAAAGAACATAAAACACACAGGTGCGTTTTTCCTTTTTCTTCCCGCTCCGTATCCCATATCCATACCAGATTCCTGTGAAGAGAAGCACCAGGACATCGATTCCATATAGAATCTCCATATCATACCTCCTTCCGGTCTGCCAGATATTTACTCAAGGTTTCCTTAAAACCCACCGCCTGTTTCTGAGACAAGGGAATCTGTTCTCCATTCATCAGTGAAATTTCATAGCCTTTGATATTTTTTATCTGACCCATGTTTACTACAAAACTTTTATGCGGAGCTGCAAAACCATATTCCAGCATCTTCTCACGGATATCACTGATTTTCCCCTTCATTTCCATTTGCCCGTCTTTGGTGCTGATTTTAATTTTCCGGTTCCAGAATTCAAAATAATAAATATCTCCTGGCCTCAAAAGCACCCTGCCCTCTGTTGTCACAAATTCCAGCGGTTCTTCCTCCTGTTTTTCCTCTTCCCGGTAGGATTTCGCATCTTCAATCTGGGCAAACAGTTTTTCCTTTTTCACTGGTTTCAGCAAATACCCAAAAGCATGAACAGAAAATGCCTTTCCAGCATACTCTCTGTAAGCTGTCACATAAACAATTTTCAGTTTTTTATCCTTTAAACGGATTTTCCTCGCTGTTTCAATACCATCCATCCCTTTCATGTCAATATCCAAAAACAAAAGGTCATAGTTTTTATGAGTTTCCAGAAATGCTTCCCCACTTTCATAGGTATCTAAACAGGAAAAGGAGTCCGGATATTCAGATAACATTTGTAAAAGAATATCTCTTGCACTTTTTTCATCATCACAAATTGCTATTTTCATACTTATAACTCAATTCTTTTTTTCTTTGATTATATTCTATTTTTTTCGGCAGCTCAATAGATTTGCACAAGAGACAGAAAACGTGCTGTATTCTACATAAATTGTAAAATATAGCACGTTTTATTGACTTATAAATGCTTTCCTATATGTATGACAATTACTTTTCCGTCTTGAATCCCCTCTTTTGCAGGTGCAAAGTATATTCTATCTTGTTTTGTTCTGTCAGTATTAAATTTGTTAAATTTTGTATGTAATTCACAATTAACACTTTCAACTGTGTGACTAATTGTATTTTCAAATTCTCGTTTCAATTCTTTTACATTTTTCCGATTTGCCTGAGGAGAACAATCTATTTTACTATACTCCTGAAACGCATCTGCGATTTCTCTATATCCTCTATTCTCTTTTGTAGACTTTAAAAACTGTTTTCTGTAACTATCCAGTGCTGTTAAATGTTCAACAATCTCTTCTCTGATATCCTCAAATCTTCTGTTTAACGTATGCATAGAAGCATCTACACTTGTATCAAAATAAATATCAGGAAAACAAAATGATATATCTTGCACAAAATCACTTCTTTTCTCTTTCTTTAAATACCGTCTTGCTATCTGGTATAATTTCATTTTGGAGGCTGCGTAAAATTCTTCTTCTCTAAAATCAACACCAAACCTTTTGTTTTCTTCAGGCTTTCCTATGGTTTGCAAATATTCTTTCTGCTGCTCCTGCGTAAGATGTGTATATCTGCTTGTCTTTTTCATGAGTTCTCTTTTCATATCATTCATATCTCTATCTGTTTTTGAATATATCCAATCACAGAACTCATTATTCTCATAAAGTGCATCTTCATCCAGATAATTCTTGATTTCATTCTCATCACAGAAATCCAACATTTCCAGCAAATTTTCTACACTTTCTTTATCTTTCTGCGGAATCTGTTCCGGTAACTCCTGTGTCCATACGGCATCTAATTTCATTTATTTTTCCTCAATTTTCGCAGTGTCCTTAAATCCTTTTCTTCCTGATCCAAAAATCCATCTGGCCACTCCATAATGTCCATTTTTTCATCTAATTCTAATCTTCTCACCCGGTGCTCCCCTGAAAGAGAATCCGCTGAGAAAAAATTAATGCTAATATCTTCTGGCTCTAAACCATATTTTATAGCAGCAATCCGAATCCCATTAATCACATGTTCACTATGAGTTTCTACCACAATCTGTACACCAGCCAGAGCCATACATGCCAAAAAAAATCCAATTCTTGACTGTCCGCCTGGATGAAGATGTGCTTCTGGATTCTCTACTAAAAACATAGATTCTTTTTCTGCTAACAAGCCTGTCGCAATAACGGGTAAAACATAAGAAATTCCAAACCCAAAATTATAAGGTGTCATAAATCCTGTATCAAACACCTGTTGCCTGATACTTAGATGACTAATTCCTAAATTCGTCATTTCGCTGACATTTAATTCAATTCCTGGAATCACATAATCCATCCAATATTCTATCTGTTTGTTTACTGTAGGCACTTTTTTCAGCTCATCAAGTGGAAAATATCTTTCCGGTTCTATCTTCTTAGTTTCGTACTGTTTAATAAAATGAAACGTATTTTCACCATGAATCCCACATCCCATAGTTTCTTTCATATGAATGCTCTGATAAGTTCTTGGACCAAGTCTTTCTGCATTTAAATAATAAAAATTTTCTGCAAAAATCCCTTTTGCTTTCATCAGCTCCTGCAAGGAATAAGAACATTTCACAGAAAACTGCAAAGGATTTTCCTGCGAAGAGCTAAAAACAAAGAGATAATCATCTATTTTCACAGCAACATCTTCCCCTTCTACAGAAGAGTTTAATGTCTGGGCTTCTCCTAACTGTAAACCATATGTTCCATTTAAATCAATATGATATTCCTGTATTTTTGTATCCCTGTATAGATATGCATTATCATATATCTGTCTGGCCATCAGCAGCGTCTGTATCGCAGATGATTTTCCAACAGAATTCATTCCAACTAGTCCGGTTATTTTTCCTAAAGAAATTTTTGTAGCTTTTGTAAAACACTTAAAATTCTTAATCTCAACCTTTTGATTCATTTATGCCTCCTGAATAATATCATGAATCGTCTCATACACTTTAATAACATTGCGTGCATCATTTGTTGCCATAGACAATGCATTTGTAAAACCAATATTTTCCTGAATCGCTCTTTCTAATTCTTGTTTTATCTTATAAATGTTCTTTTTCTCAATTTCTTCCCCTGAATATTTCCAAAGACATCTTGTGAGCCCAAGAAATAAAGCTTTATTAATATAATTTGCTTTTCTGAAAGCCCTGTCACCAAAAATAAAGTATGCATGATTCATGGCGTTTAAAAATGCCATCCGTATCTCCTTAAACAATGAAATTTCTGCTCCATTTAAAAAACTCACTGTCTCATCCAGCAGTTCATCCATTCCGCCTCTATATTCTTTTGTTTCAGATATTCCCGTATCAATTAAGTAAAAGGCGATAAATCGGAGAATCAATTCTTCATCCGCCATTCTAACAGGACTGATGCTTTTTCTGGTAGCTCTTAAAAATTCTTCAGATTTTGATAATGCATGTAAAAATTCCCGCGTTCTGGCATAAGCAAGACAATTACGGATTTCCTGGTTGTTCAGTGTCTTTCCTCCTGTATTAATACGTTTAAAGATATCATATTTTACCCTGTAAGGTGTCTGAGGATCAATTACATTGATAAATAATTGTGTCTGTTCTATCCTTCTGGTATAGATTCCTGATAAACTCATATCTTTTTCTACATTAGGATTACGAAACCATTTTCCTTCACACTCATGAAGATATTCCAGATTTTTAAGTTTGAATTCATTCTTCATAAAAGATTGAATTACAGTCAGTCTTTGTACACCGTCCACTACCTGAAATAACCCTTCTTCATCCTGGGCAAAATAAAATACAGGCAATGGAATCCTTAAAAGAAGTGATTCGATAAGTCTGGACTTTCTGGTAATATCATTCCATACAAATCCTCTCTGAAAATCTGGTGACAAATCGATGTCTTCATTCTCTATCATCTGGCTAATCTGAAAAATAGAAAACGGTTTAGTATCCACCCTGATTAATTTAGGATTATAAGGATTAATTTTCTCTTTTTCTTCCTCTTCCTCATCTGCAGAATCAAATCCGTCATTTTGATTGATACTCTCTTCCATCCGCTCCTCAAACAACAGTTCTGAAAATTTGTGTTTTAAATCATCCTCTGTTTCCATGATGTTTTTTCCCAGACAGATTTCTTTCGGCACAATACTATTTTTATCTAAAACAAACTTCATCTGAAAATCTGGTCCTGCATACTCTTTTTCACTGTTTAGCCATAAAATTTCATGTCCCTCACGCATTTCAATCAGTGTAATCTCTTCATTTTTTTCATCAATATCCAGAATTTTAACTGCAATTTTCATTTCAAACTACGCCTTTCACGTCTATATTATATTATCATTATAGACGAAGAAAAAACAAACTACAACTCTATTTTTGTTTCTCTCTTGTATTATCTTTTGTTTCCGTATATACTTAATTCGACCTTTTATCACATTACATTCAGAAAGGAGTTGCTTATCATGCACATACAACGAACCTTGTGGAAATATCTCCTGGAAAAAAAGCCCTTATATTTCCTTTTTCTTTTCAGCACCTTCTGTCTTGCTATAGCAGCACCGTTAAAATCCTATATTATGCAGTGGATTATTGACGCACCAGATAAACACTCTGCCATTCTTTGCCTTTTCCAAGGCATTGCTATTATTTTGCTCAGCCACATCCTGGAGTATTCCAGCAGAATGTCCTTCACAAAAATATCCTGTAAAAGCTGTGAACAAATCCGAAAGGATATCATGGACAAACAGACAAGAAAGAGCATGGAAGGTTATTTATCCCAAAACAGCGGTGAACTGCTCTCCTGTCTGACCAATGACCTGCGGCTAATTTATGATGAATACTATATGAGTATTTTCCATATGTTCATGTGGGGCAGTATGATGCTTGCTGCTTTGGTAATGATTGCCGTGATTTCCCCTTTCCTTCTTGCCGTATCCATGCTCCTTGGCATTGCTCCCCTGGTAATTCCCAGGCTTCTCGCCAGAAAGATGGGCGTTTTCCGTAAGCAATATTCCAAAACCATGGCTGAATATACATCAAAAACAGGGGAACTTCTAAAAGGATTTGAAACCTTGCTGGTGACTGGTGCTCTTTCTTATTTTTCCCATACTCATGCCAGCGAAGCCAAAAAGCTGCAAAAAGAAGAATTCCGTACCCAGGGTATGCTAAATCTTTCTGCGGTTCTTTCTTCATTGCTTTCCTGGATTCCCAACACCATGGTACTCTTGTTTGGTGTATTAATGGTTTATGAGGGAAAACTAACCATGGGATATTTAATCACTGCACAATCTCTGGCTAATTTTGTTATTTCTCCCGGCAGAATGGTTTCTGATGCTTATGCTAAATTTAAAGCTTCTAAGGCAGTGAAAGAAAAACTGGAAGGAATTTTAAATGAAGAAACAGACCAGTCTCAGATTACGGAACCAGAAGATGCAGTCAATATCCTCATAAAAAATTTGAGTTTCACTTATCCTGGCACCACTTTACCTGTGCTAAAAAACATCTCCCTTTCTCTATCAAAGCATCAGAAAATAGCTCTCATAGGGAGCAGCGGCAGTGGAAAATCCACCCTGGGAAAACTACTATGCGGCTATTTTGATACCTATGAAGGAAGCATACAAGGCGATGGGCGAAAACTAAAAAGAATGATGATGATTCCTCAAAGCCCTTATATTTTTTCAGACACCATTTATGAAAATCTCTGTCTTGGTGAAGTTTTTTCTATAGAAGAAATACAAAACGCTATAAATAAGGCAGGTTTGTCTGATTTTCTAAAGGCACAACCTCAGGGATTACAGACCATATTATTAGAAAACGGAAAAAATTTGTCAGGCGGACAAGCACAACGCATTGCTCTTGCCAGGGCTTTACTCCGCCGCTGCCAATATCTGATTGCAGACGAGGCTACTGCCAGCTTAGATGTGAAAACCACCCATGAGGTCATGACACAGCTTCTGGAAACAGACTGTACTATGATTGTCATCACCCATGACATCCTGGGCAGTTATATGCAAAAATTTGACTGTATTTACTACATAGAACATGGAGAAATCAAAGAACAGGGCACCTTCCAGGAACTTATGAAACACAAAGCAGAATTTTACCACGCATATACCCTGTCCTCTAACTCCTAAAACAAAATATGATAAAAACAAAACAGCATTCCAAAATACTTATACCTTATCAGTTCTGCCTGAGCTGGAATGGTATAAGTATTCTGAAATGCGTCAAATTTTTCTCTTATGTATCTCTTAATTTTAATTAATCGCAAGCAGCCTTAAATTCTGTCCAGTTCTGATTGTAAACCTCTTCTGCTTCCTGGCTCACATTCTGAATGATCTCACCTTTTGTCACAGAATCCGGCACTACCAAATCTGGATTTACCAGTTCATCTGCTGCCTTGTTGGTACAATAATAACCAAGGAAATCAAAGCATTCTGCCGCTACTTCCGGCTCTAAAATATAATTTAAAAATTCATATGCTTCTTCCGTATCCGGTGCATTCTTTGGAATAAAGAAATTCATAATTCCAAATCCCAGTCCTTCTTCCGGGTAAACCACCTTCAAATCAGGATTTTCCGCAAGAGCTGCAATCACCTGGGAAGTATAGAGAATTCCCACTGCTGCTTCTCCATTCAATAAAGCATTCTGAGTATTCGTATCCTGAATCATCCTGATATTCGGTGCCAGTTCTTTTAATTTTTCACCCGCTTCTTTGATCACAGCCGGATCTTCTTCATTCATACTCTTGCCCATGGTCAGCAGCACCATTCCTTCAATGGCACGATAGCTGGCAATGGTAGCAATCTTGTCTTCCAATTTTGGATTCCACAAATCACTATAACCCTTGATTTCAAAATCCACCTGTTCCGGGTCATATACAATTAACGGAATCCCTGCTCCGTGAGGAATAGTATATTTGTTATCTGGATCATAAAACTGGCTCTGATATAATGGATTGATATTTTTATAATTTGTAAGCTTTGCCCTGTCCAGCTCTTTTGCCAATCCGCTGTTTACCACCTGCTCAATGATATAGTCATCTCCAATGACCAGGTCATAATCTTTTCCATCGGACTGCTGCACTTTCTCCAGCATGGTTTCATTAGAATCAAAGTTGGAACTAATGATCCTGATACCCTTTTCTTCCTCAAATTTGTTCAAAACCTCCTGGGGAAATAATCCTTCCCAGGTATATAATACCAGCTCTTTGTTTGCTTCCTCTTTCTTTTCACCACAGCCGGCCAGCATTGTTCCGGCCATCACTGTGCACAGCAGCATTGCAAGTATTCTTTTTTTCATATCTAATACCTCATCTTTCTTTTAGTCTTATTTCTGTGTCTTCTTAGCAATCAGGGAAGAAAGCCCCAGAACCAGGATAATAACAGCTAAAATAATCGTACACAGAGCATTAATCTCAGGTGTCACTCCTGTCTTTAATTGGGCATATATCTTCACCGGAAGAGTATTCAGTCTTGGCCCGTTCACAAAAATACTGATTACCACATCATCAAAGGACATGGCAAAAGCCAGCAATGAGCCGGACAATACCGCAGGCATGATCAAGGGCATCGTGATATCAAAAAAGGTTCTCACAGGACCTGCTCCCAAATCTCTGGCTGCCTCTTCTAAGGATTTATCGATTCCTACCAGCCGTGCCTTCACCATCATAAAAATATAGGGAACACAGAAGGTAGTATGTGCAATCACCAGCGTTACCATACCAAAAGGCAGGTTCAGCAAAGAAAAAAATACCAGAAACACCATTCCAAGAATGATTTCAGGAATCATAATCGGTATGGTAGAAAGATACTCCATCATCCCTTTGCTTCTGTAATTCACCCTGGCCATTCCCACTGCTCCTAAAGTCCCAATCACAGCAGAAATCCCACAACTTAGCACACCTAAAACGATACTGTTCATCAAAGCTTCTTTTAAGTCTCTGTCATGTGCCAGGATTTCATACCATTTCAAAGAAAACCCGGTAAAACTGGCTGATAACTTCGATTCATTAAATGAAAATATCACAACCATCACCAGAGGCAGATACATCAAAAAGGTCAAAACTGCCAGATATGCCTTCGGCCATTTCCATCTCTTTTTCAATACAATCCCTCCAAATCCTTTACATGTGTCACTTTCCGATATACAAAAATCATCAGAGACGTGAGTATCATAAGCACCACAGCCAGTGCTGCTGCAAATGGCCAGTTACTTCCTCTGGTCAATTGATCTTGTATGACACTGCCTACCAGTACGATTTTGTTTCCGCCCAGAATATCTGCAATAAAGAACAACCCCATAGACGGAATGAAGGTAAGTATTACTCCTGTCAGTAAACCCGGTAAAGTCAATTTCAATGTGATAGTAAAAAATGCTTTCGCCGGACCTGCCCCCAGGTCTCTGGCTGCTTCTACTAAGGACCAGTCCATTTTTTCCACGCTGGAATACACAGACAAAATCATAAACGGCAGCAGTGCATAAATCATCCCAATGACCACAGCCGGATAGGAATACAAAATTTTTAAAGGTTCATCTATCAGTCCCAGTTTTAAAAGCAGAGTATTTAACACACCCTTTGCCTGAAGAATCAGAATCCATCCATACATACGGATCAGTGAACTGGTCCAGAAAGGAATCATGATCAGAAGCATCATTCTTCTCTTTCCTTTTTCAGACAGCTTCGCCATAAAATATCCAAAAGGATATCCAAGAAGTACAATCAATAAAGTACTGGTGATTGCCAGTTGGAAAGACTGGACAAAACTCTGCAGATAAACCGGCTCCCCGATTTTTCTATAATTATCCAGGGTAAATTTCCAAATGGTGGATGAACCGGCTCCCGGAGTGGAAAAACTCAGGGCGATCATGTATAACAGCGGTCCTACCACAAAACATATGGTAAAAACATACAGAGGCAGCACAGTAAGAAACAAGCCTGATGTTTTCTTTTTTTTCATCCTAGTGCCTCCTGCCCCAAATCCACAAACACTGCCTGCTCAGGTTTCCATCCTACACATACTTTCTGTCCCGGAATCAGATGAGAATCCATACCATAGCGACTGGCTGTCAGTTCTTTTCCTGATTTCAACTTCAAGGTCATATGAAGCTGTCCGGCATTAAAAGATTTATCTTCCACTACCGCAGGCAGCCCTTCTGTACATTTTTCACAAACGGAAAGGTGTTCTCTTCTTACTGCCAGGGAAATCTTCTTTCCAATACACAATTCCGGAACGGCTTTTGCATGAAGCGTCTGTCCTTCTATTTCCACTTCTGCCATCTCTCCTTCCAGATGCTGAACAGTCCCTGTAAGAATGTTGGCATTTCCCACAAAATCTGCCACATAGCTGGTTTTGGGATGATTGTATATCTCATCTGGTGTTCCAATCTGTTCAAACTGTCCGTCTTTCATGACCACGATTCGATCTGACATGTTGATGGCCTCTTCCTGGTCATGAGTAATATACAGGAAAGTAATTCCCAGTTTTTTTTGCAGTCGCTTTAGCTCTAGCTGCATTGAGCGTCTCAGTTTAAGATCCAACGCTCCCAGAGGTTCGTCCAAAAGCAGCAGCTTCGGGCGATTCACCAAAGCCCTTGCAATAGCAACCCTCTGTTTTTGTCCACCTGATAACTCTGAAGGCATTCGTTTCTCATATCCTTCCAACTGAACCAATGCTAACATTTCTTTTACTCTGGTTTTGATTTCTCCCTTAGGTACTTTTCTGATTTTCAGTCCGTATCCCACATTTGCCTCCACATTCATATGCGGAAATAAGGCATAATTCTGAAATACCGTATTGACATCTCTCTCGTTGGGAGACAGACCTGTGACATCTTTTCCATCCAGAAATACACAACCTGCTTCTGGCTGCTCCAGACCGGCGATAATACGCAGCGTAGTCGTCTTCCCACAGCCGGAAGCACCAAGAAAGGTGATAAATTCTCCTTTTTCTATAGAGAGTGTAATCCCATTGAGTACATCTGTTTCACCGAAACTTTTCTTTATGTTTTTTAATTCCAGTAATTGTTCACTCATGTTTTTTCCTTCTTCTTACACTATTTAAAACGTTACCATGTTATATAATGACATAAATACCAGTTGCTGTCAATTACCGGAAATATATTTTAGATGAATTTTATCCAGTTTTTCTTCTTTTTTTGAATAAGGGTTGTCAAGAAACATATTTTAAGGTATTGTAAAGTTAAATCATTCATTCGCTATACAGAGAAGGAGGAAACTGATGATAGAGGAAGCAAAGGCTCTTGCAAAACATTTTCTGGACAAAACAACTTATCTTCATTCAGAAAGAGTAGCCGCCTATACAGAAGAAAACCCTATGATTCCTCATGAGCTAAGGGAGCGTTGTATTGCACTTGCATGGCTGCATGATTTATGGGAAGATTCTTCCTGCGGAATAGAGGAGATTCTCCCTCTTGACCCTCAGAAACTTTTGGTCACTCACATGTCTTATATTACTCACCAGGTACAGGATCAAAATTATACCGAATATATTCAGACAATCAAACGTATCCAGAACCTCTATCCCGAAGTATGGTGGGTCAAACTGGCTGATATGAAAGACCACCTGAGTCAGCAGGAAACCTTGACGCCAAGACTGAAAGATAAATACACAAAAGCCTTATCTGTTCTTCTTTAAACCCGACATTTTTCTCTGGAAACTTTTATAATTTAGAAAATTACACTTGACATAATCAAAAAAATCCGTTATATTTTATATTTAGATGCAGTTGCTGGAATAGCTCAGTTGGTAGAGCACTTCACTCGTAATGAAGGGGTCGTCGGTTCGAGTCCGATTTCCAGCTTAGTGCTAAAAAACGGCTGAAACTCATAAACTGGGTTTCAGCCGTTTCTGTTTTCCGGGAACATTCTTTCCCTTCTTATAACCTGCACACAAAAATTTTGTGTCCTCAGCTATTCTTCACAAACTCACTTCCACATTTGGGACAGCGAATACTGATCTTTCCTTTTCCCTTTGGAATTCTGATTTTCTGTTTGCACTGCGGGCAGGTATAAATATGAAATTTTTTTCTCTGCTGCTGCATATATTTCGTCTTTCCAAAGAATCTTTTTACACGATTTTCCAAAGCCAGATACTTCTGATTCTCTGCATATCTCTTGGAAATATTTCTTGAAAACATCCGGTAATAAATCAAGATGATCACCAGGAATTCCCAGGAAGTAAGAACAACGCTGAAATACGCATTTCTCACAAACATATTTCCTACTGCACAAACCAAAAGAACAATCACAAGGAACATATTCAATTTATCTGTTCCGTATCGTCCATACATAAACTTTGAAAATTTTTCTTTTATTTTATTCATATTTTTACGCTTCCCTTTTTATTTTATCAAAAATCCGATTCACAAATATTCTGGCATTCTGCAAATCCTGACAATCCGGATGCAGCATAGCTCTGTCAAAATTTTGAATCATGGCATCCACCTGTGCTGCATTTTTCTCTGTCCTCATACCAGCATATTTCTGCCGCACAGAAATGGGCATTTTCCCCTGGCAGATATAAGATCCAAGATATTCGTTGTCATCTTCTATAAAGACCCTGATGTTTTCTTCCAATTTCTTATAATATGCAGGGCTGTTTCCCATACCGCAGGTACCGAAAAGTGCTATTTTTTTCCCTTGCAGGCTTCCCAGATAATCCAGGACATCAACACTTGCCGTTCCTCTGTCTGTCCAAAATCCTATGAAATAAAGATCTCCCAAATCATAGTCCATTTGTCCATCCAGAGGAGCAATGTCTTTTTGTTTTCCGGGAATTGCTTCAAAAATAGATTTTGCAAGCATTTCCGTATTTCCGGTTCTGCTTTTATAAAGAACCTGTGTTTTCATATTTCTCATTCCTTCCATTGTCTGTCTTAACTACATTCTAGCACCAAACCAATGGAAAAAACATTTCGTGATTCTTAAAAATTATAAAGACTCTATAAAATATAGCACATAATTTGTTTATCGGATGTGAACATCCATCTGTGGAAATGGTATTTCAATATTTTCTTCATCAAAAGCAAGCTTGATTTCCTCGTTCAGACGCCACTTTGTAGGCCAGTACTGATCTGTATTGACCCAGGCCCTCAACCCAAGCATAATTCCGCTGGCACCAAGTTCGTCCACGAACACCTGCATTTCCTGATCCGACAAAATATTTGCATCTTCATGAAGCAAACGCTCCAGAATTCCTTTTGCTTTTTTTAAATCTGCTGAATATGCTATTTCGACTTTAATTTCCAGCTTTCTCTGATCTCTTGCTGTTACATTTACAATGCTGGCACTGGTGAGGTTACCATTGGGAATCGTGATTCGTCTGTTATCCACAGTAGATAAGGTGGTATAAAACAAATCTATTTTTACAACAGTTCCCTCCTGTTTATCTGTACATTCAATAATATAATCGCCTATACTGAAAGGTCTTAAAATCAGGATGATCACACCACCTGCCAGATTTGACAAGCCGCCCTGCAAAGCAAGACCGATAGCAACACCACTGGAAGCCAGCAATGCTGCAATCGACGACTCTTTGACACCAAAGCTGGTGGCTATGGTGATGATCAGCAGTCCATAGAGAGCCGCCTTTACAAACGAAGATACAAACTGGGTAACCCCGGTATCTGCATTTGCTTTTTTCATTGACATTACAATAAATTTGCATAATTTGTGAATGAGTTTACTGGCAATGATATATACCAAAATAGCCAACAGTACTCTTCCTGCAAAATTTCCAATCAGCGGAAGCTTACTTTCCCAGTATTCCCAGGTAACAAACTTATCAAAAAATCCCTGGACACCTTCCTTTTCCAGGGTTTCTCCTACTTCACCAAGTACATCTGCTAAAATTATATTCATACATTCCGTCCTTTAAAGCAGGGCTGCCGCAAAAATCAGATTTCTTTTTTTCCTGCGTCAGCCCTTTTCTTTTGCTGTTTTATATCATTATTTCTGTTTCTTTGTTCTCACAGATTTTTTCACTGTTTTCTGTGTCTTTTGCTCTGCTGCCTTCACTTCTTTTCCAGCTTCCTCCCTCTTTTCCCGGGACTCTTTCAGAACAGTTTTTTGTTGTACAGCAGGCTTTTTTTCTGGTGTTTTTGCTGCTGTTTTCTCTTCTGGTTTTTCGGTCTTTTTAACCTCTTCCGTCACTGTCTTCTCAGCTTTCGCTTCATACTTCTGTGCTTCCTGCAAATGTTCTGCTTCCATCTTTTCCTGAAGCTGTTTTCTTACTTTTGAAACCTTTGGAGCCTTTTCCTCTGTTTTCTTTTCTGCCTTTTTTGTTTCATTTTTTGTAAAGGAGAAAATCTGTACTGAAAGAGGTGCAACATTGATTACAATAGAGTTTTTACGCTCATCACATTCCTCTCTCTTTGATGCCTTTACTCTTGCGTTCACTACACCGTTTCCACCGAATTTCTTTGCATCACTGTTAAAGATTTCTTTGTACTTACCGGGATACGGAACACCCATCTGATATTTCTCATAAGCAACATCAGAGAAATTACATACAAATACCAGTGTAGATTCCCGTTTTTTCCCTTTTCTGATGAAAGTGAGCATGCTCTTATCATATGCCATATGATTGATCCACTCAAATCCTGACGGATCGTAATCAATCTCATATAATGCAGGCTGCTCTTTGTAGAGCTTCCACAATTCTTTCATATAATCCTGCATCTGCTGATGCTCTTTTTCTTCCAGAAGATTCCAGTCCAGTCCTCTCTGCTCAGACCACTCTCTCTCCTGAGCAAATTCCTGTCCCATAAAAAGCAGTTTTTTGCCCGGATGTCCCAGCATAAAGCCGTAGGCAGCCCTTAAATTCGCCAGCTTCTTTTCTTTCTCTCCCGGCATTTTATTGAGCAGGGAACCCTTTCCGTGAACCACCTCATCATGGGAAAGACTCAGAAGGAATTTTTCACTGTAAGCATAGACCATGCTGAAGGTAAGCTCATCATGAGCACCTCCTCGGAACAATGGATCTTTGCCCATATAATCGATAAAATCATTCATCCAGCCCATGTTCCATTTATAGTCAAAGCCCAGTCCGTCATCTTCTACCTTGCCGGTGATCTTTGGCCATGCAGTTGATTCCTCTGCGATCAGCAGAGCATCCGGATGCTGCTTTTTAAAAATAGAATTCAGATGTTTCAAGAATTCAATGGCTTCCAGGTTTTCATTTCCACCGTAAATATTTGCCACCCATTCTCCGTCATTCTTTCCATAATCCAGATACAGCATAGAAGCAACTGCATCCATACGGATACCATCTGCATGGTATTTTTCAATCCAGAACAGTGCATTGGAAATCAGGAAATTCTTCACCTGGGGCCTTCCGTAATTGTAGATCAAGGTACCCCAGTGCGGGTGCATTCCCTGTCTTGGATCCAGATGCTCATACAAACAGGTACCATCGAAATTAGACAGTCCAAAGGTGTCTTTCGGGAAGTGTGCAGGAACCCAGTCAAGAATCACACCAATGCCCTGCTGATGCATGTAATCCATGAAATACATAAAATCTTCACAACTTCCATATCGACTGGTAGGAGCATAATATCCGGTCACCTGATATCCCCAGGATTCATCTAAGGGATGCTCCATAACGGGCATCAGTTCCACATGGGTGTAACCCATATCCTTCACATATGCAGCCAGCATAGGAGCAATTTCCCTGTAATTATAGAATGGCCTGTCTTCTTCCTCTGGTTTTCTCCAGGATCCCAGATGCATTTCATAAACAGCCATAGGTTTCTTCTCATCATGAAGCTGCTTTCTGTCTTTCATCCACTGGGCATCTCCCCAGCGATACTGGGTCAGATCTGCTACAACAGATGCTGTGTTAGGACGCATCTCTGCCTCATTTCCATAAGGGTCTGATTTTAAATATACAAGAGAACCTTTTGCCTTGATTTCATATTTATACAATGCACCAGGCTTCAATCCAGGAATAAATAGTTCATAGATTCCAGAAGTATTCAGCCGATTCATCTGATGTATCCTGCCATCCCACTGATTGAAATCGCCTACCACACTGACACGCATGGCATTGGGTGCCCAAACGGCAAAATACACACCTGCAACACCGTTTATTTTCATCGGATGAGCACCTAATTTCTCGTAAATCTGATAACAGATCCCTGCATTAAACTGCTGTTCTTCATCCGGTGTAATCTGATTTTCAAAAGCATAGGGATCATAAAATTTTACCGTTTTTTTCTCATCATTTTCTTCATATTCTGCTTCTAGTTTGTATTTCGGAATCTTGTCTCCCGGAATCAATACGGAGAAAAATCCTGCTTCATCTTCCATCACCATATCGAAATCCTGCTTTCCTCTTCCCAGAAGCACCTTGACCCGCTGTACACCCGGCAGGAAACACTGAATCAAAATCCCGTTTTCTGTCACCTTGGGACCTAAAATTTTTTTCGGTTCGCTTTCTTCAGAATATACTACAGCCTCTATCTCGGCCCAATCCATCATTTCATATAATTTATCGGACATAATCTAACCCTCCTTTTTTCTATTTTATCATCAAACAATTCCATTGTAAAGCAATACCGCATCCACATTTCACCTGTATTTTGCATATTTTTTGTTTTTTATCCTCTAAATTATTGTGCATTTTACATATATCTAGTATAATATAAGTAACTTCGCTTAGAGAGGTTTACTATCAAATGAGGAGGTAACAAAAGCATGCTTGACCAAAGTTATTATGAAAAGGCTGATGAAATTATTGAATTCTATGGCCGCAAAGCAAGCTCTTTAATTCCCATTATGCAGGACATTCAGGCCGAATATCGTTATCTGCCCGGTGAATTACTGACTTATGTGGCAAAAGAGATCGGGGTTCGTGAGGCAAAAGCCTACAGTGTAGCAACCTTCTATGAGAATTTTTCTTTTGAACCCAAGGGAAAATATATCATTAAGGTCTGTGACGGAACAGCCTGTCACGTCCGCAAATCCCTTCCGATCCTGGAAGCCCTGCAGAAAGAGCTGGGACTGAGCAAAAAGAAACACACCACAGACGATATGCTTTTTACAGTAGAGACTGTTTCCTGTCTCGGAGCCTGTGGACTGGCACCTACCATGACCGTGAACAATGAGGTGCATCCATCTATGACTCCTGAAAAAGCCCTGGAATTAATTGCACAACTGAGAGGTGAAAATGTATGATAATTGAAAACAGAGACGCTTTATTAAAAGAACGGGAAGCAGCCCAGAAAGTGATTGACTCTTATAACTGCCGTATTCTTGTTTGTGCCGGAACAGGATGTATTGCCTCTGGTTCTGAGAAGATATATCAGAAATTGGCAGAATTGTGCAAAGATGCTGAGGGTGTATCCGTAGAATTTCAGAAGGATGTTCCCCATATCGGCACTGTAAAAACAGGCTGTCAGGGAATCTGTGAATTAGGACCTCTGGTTCGCATCGAGCCTCTCCATGTTCAATATGTTCAGGTAAAAGAAGAGGACTGTATGGAAATATTCCAGCGTTCCGTACTGAATCATGAGCCGGTTGAACGTTTATTTTATAAGAAAAACGGAGAGAGCTTCGCTTCTCCTGACGAGATTCCTTTCATTGCAAAACAGACCAGGATCGTTTTGGAAAACTGTGGTAAGTTTGATGCAGAATCTTTGGATGAATACATAGCTTCCGGTGGATATGATGCTCTTGCAAAAGCTCTTTTCGACATGACTCCGGAAGAAATCCTGGACGAAGTAGATAAATCCAAACTCCGCGGACGCGGAGGCGGTGGATTCCCTGCCGGAAAGAAATGGAAACAAGTAGCCGCACACAAAGATGTAAAAGAACATTATGTAGTATGTAACGGTGACGAAGGTGACCCCGGTGCATTCATGGACGGAAGCGTTATGGAAGGTGACCCATACCGTCTCATTGAAGGTATGACCATAGCAGCGTATGCAGTCGGTGCACAGGAAGGTTATATTTATGTACGTGCAGAATATCCTCTTTCTGTTGCCAGACTTCGCAAGGCAATCCGCCAGGCAGAGGAAAAAGGTCTTTTAGGGGAAAATATCATGGGAACCGACTTCTCCTTCCATATGCACATTAACCGCGGAGCCGGTGCATTCGTATGTGGAGAAGGTTCTGCTCTTACCGCTTCCATCGAAGGTGACCGCGGTATGCCTCGTGTAAAACCGCCTCGTACGGTAGACAAAGGTCTTTGGGCAAAACCTACGGTTTTAAACAACGTAGAAACCTTTGCCAATGTTCCCAGTATTGTTATGAAGGGTGCGGACTGGTTTAAAACAATCGGTACGGAAGGAAGCCCCGGAACCAAGACCTTCTCCATCACCGGTGCAATTGAAAATACCGGTCTGATCGAAGTTCCTATGGGAACCACTCTGCGTGAGATCATTTATGATATCGGAGGCGGCATCAAAGGCGGCGGAGATTTCAAAGCCATTCAGATCGGTGGTCCTTCCGGTGGATGTCTGACCAAAGAACATCTTGATATCGGACTGGATTTCGATACTGTTAAAAAATACAACGCCATTATGGGATCCGGCGGTCTGGTTGTTATGGACGAAAACACCTGTATGGTTGAAGTTGCCCGTTTCTTTATGAGCTTTACTCAGAGAGAATCCTGCGGTAAATGTGTTCCATGCCGGGAAGGTACAAAACGTATGCTGGAAATCCTGGAGCGTATCGTAAACGGAGAAGGAAAACTGGAAGATCTGGATACCCTGGAAGAACTGGCTACCATGGTCAAGAGCATGGCTCTGTGCGGTCTCGGTAAGAGTGCTCCGCTTCCTGTTATCAGTACCCTGAAAACCTTCCGTGAGGAATATGAACAGCACATTCTGGAACACAAGTGTGTTGCCAAAAACTGTACTGCCATGAGAAAATATGTGATCAATCCTGAATTTTGTAAGGGCTGCGGCAAATGTGCCAAGAACTGTCCTGTGGGAGCGATTACCGGTGTGCGTAAGGAGGCTTACCATATCAATCCAAATCTCTGTATCAAGTGCGATGCCTGCCGGGAAAATTGTGCATTTGACGCAGTTTATGTTGAATATTAGGAGGGCTTATTATGGGATTTATGACAATAGACGGCAGAAAAGTGGAATTTACAGATGAGAAAAATGTCCTTTCTGTCATTCGTAATGCTGGCATCAATCTGCCTACCCTGTGCTATCATTCTGAGGTTTCTACTTTTGGTGCCTGTCGTTTGTGTACCGTAGAAGACGACAGAGGCCGCACCTTTGCTTCCTGTTCAGAAGAGCCAAGAGATGGCATGGTCATTTACACAAACTCCGGTAAGATCAAACGTTACCGTAAATTAATCGTGGAGCTGCTTCTCTCTGCTCACTGCCGTGACTGTACAACCTGTGTAAAGAGCGGTGAATGTGTGCTTCAGGATCTTGCTCACAAAATGAACATTACCACAGTTCGTTTCCAGAACACCAGAGAGCAGCGTCCTTTAGATACCAGCTCTCCTGCACTGGTACGTGACCCTAATAAATGTATTCTCTGCGGTGACTGTGTCCGTGCCTGCAGCGAGATTCAGGGGCTTGGGGTACTTGGTTTTGCTTTCCGCGGAACCGATGCCATGGTTATGCCTGCTTTTGACAAACCACTGGCAGCTACCGATTGTGTAAGCTGCGGTCAGTGCCGTGTATACTGTCCTACCGGTGCTATCAGCATCAAAACGCATATGGATGAAGTATGGGATGCCATTGCAGACCCGGATACCCGGGTTGTTGCTCAGATCGCACCGGCAGTCCGGGTGGCTGTGGGTGATGCTTTCGGGCTTACCAAAGGCAACAGCGTTATGGGAAAAATCGTTGCTGTGCTGCACCGTATGGGCTTTGATGAAGTATACGATACTGCTTTCTCTGCAGACCTTACCATTATGGAAGAATCCAAGGAATTTCTGGAACGTGTGGGAACAGGGGAAAATCTCCCGTTATTTACCTCCTGCTGTCCTGCATGGGTAAAATTCCTCTGTGACCAGTATCCGGAATACAAAAAGAACCTTTCTACCTGTCGTTCTCCACAGGGAATGTTCTCTGCAGTTATCAAAGAATACTACCGTGGCTACGAAAAGAACCAGGGAAAGAAAACTTTTGTGGTATCTATCATGCCATGTACTGCTAAAAAGATGGAGATTCTCCGTCCAAACAGCTTTACCAAAGGAGAGCAGGATACGGATGTCGTGATCACTACCACAGAATTGATCCGCATGATCAAGAACTCCGGTATTGAATTCCAGACTCTGGTACCGGAAGCATGCGATATGCCGTTTGGTTTCGGTTCCGGTGCTGGTGTTATCTTCGGTGTTACCGGAGGTGTTACGGAAGCTATGCTTCGTCGTTTTGCCGATAAACACGACAAAGCAACCATGGATACTGTAGCTGAATCCGGTGCAAGAGGAGAAGACGGTATCAAAGAATTCTCTGTCACCTACAAAGGCATTCCTCTGAACGTCTGTGTTGCCAGCGGTCTTGCAAATGCACGTACTGTAATGGAAAACATTAAGAGCGGCAAAAAACATTATCACATTGTAGAGATCATGGCATGCCGCAGAGGATGTATCATGGGCGGCGGACAGCCTCCGAGAGCCGGAAACCGTACCAAGATGGCAAGAAGTGAAGGTCTGTATCAGGCTGATAATATCACCAGCATCCGAAAAGCAGATGAAAACCCACTGATCATGTCACTGTATGACGGTTTACTGAAAGGAAAAGTACATGAACTTCTCCATGTAGACGAATACTAAAATATAACTGCCCCGCAAAAAGCACTCAGTATGTTCTGGCATGCCTTTTGCGGGGCAACGTTTTATTTCTACATTTAAATTCTATGGATAAACAATCCACTTCTGAGCTTTGGTTCAAACCAGGTAGATTTGGGAGGCATCAACCTTCCTTCGTCTGCTGTCTGCATCAACTCGTCCATGCTGGTGGGATACATAGAAAAAGCCACCTTACAATCTTCTTTCACTCTCTTTTCCAGTTCCGAAAGTCCTCGGATTCCTCCGATAAAATCAATCCTTGGATCTGCTCCCGGTGTATGAATCCCCAGTACCGGCTCCAAAAGGTGATTCTGGAGAATAGAAACATCCAGACCTTCCACTGCATCCTGCGATCTGTAATTCTGCTTAATTTCCAGACGATACCAGGTTTTTCCCATATACATTCCAAACACACCTTTTTTATCTGGTCTGACCTGCTCACTGCCTTTTTTTTCTACCCAAAAACACGTTTTTACCTTCTGTAAAAATTCAGCTTCCGTATAACCATTTAAATCCTTAACAACCCTGTTATAGTCCATGATCTTCAATTCATCAGCAGAAAACAGTGCACAAAGAAAATAATTAAATTCTTCTGTCCCCTGATAATCCGGATTTTCTCTACGCTTTTCCAGTCCTGCTTGAATGGCAGAGGCAGCTCTGTGATGACCATCTGCAATATAAATACTGTTCATCTTCTGAAACAGAGTCATCATCTTCTCTATTGTCAGACGGTCCTCGATAACCCATACTCTATGGGTGATACCCTCCTCTGAACAGAAGCTGTACACCGGATGGGTTCTCTTCTTGATCTCGATCAGCCTGCGAAGCTCCGGTTGGGAGCGATATGCCAGAAAAATAGGACCTGTCTGTGCCTGACATGCCTGTACATGTCGGATACGGTCTGCCTCCTTCTCCGGTTTTGTGTTTTCATGACGTTTGATCACTTGATTCAAATAGTCATCTATGGATGCACAGGCCACGATTCCGGTCTGATTGTGTTCCTGACTGCTGATTTCATACAGATAAAAACACTCCTTCTGTTCTTCACAGAAAATCCCCTCATCTAACATTCCCCATAAAGTTTTTGCTGCCTGTTCATAAACCTCAGGTGCATACATATCTTGTTCTTCCGGAAACTGCGTCTCCGGACGGTCAATTTTCAGAAAAGACATGGGATGCTGTTCCACTACTGCTCTTGCCTCTGCTCTGTTATATACATCATAGGGGAGTGCCGCAATCGCTGCTGCATATGCGGCCTTCGGTCTTACTGCTCTAAAGGGTTTTATCTCTGCCATATAAATCTCTCCTTATGCTTTTTTTCTGATAAGTACTGCTGTTTTTTTGATTTTCCTGTAATTTCTTTTAAACGAACAAAGGAATTTCATAAGCTTTAAACTATTGTGATAGCTTTTCCGAAATGAACGCTTCTTATATTTCTTCATATAACTTCCTCGCCTGCTTCCACTCGTTATTGCTCATTATATCACAGATCATTCCAGAAAAACAGCCCTGCTGCAAAGCAACCACAGCAGGGCTTCTTCCTTCACTCTTATTTTACAATACGAACTTTATATACACCATTGATTTCTTTCAGGCTTTTTGCAACATCCTTGGAAATCGGAGTAGCGACATCAAGGATGGTATACGCAAGATCACCTTTACTTTTGTTGGTCATGTTGGAAATATTCACACCCGCATCACCCAACACTTTTGTAAACTGACTGATCATATTCGGAATATTCTTATGATTAATGGTCAGACGTCCTTCATCCACACAGGTTCCTGCATCGCAATTTGGATAGTTCACAGAATTCTTAATATTTCCGTTTTCCAGGTAATCCATCACCTGTTTTACCGCCATCACTGCACAGTTATCCTCGGATTCCTCCGTGGATGCTCCAAGATGTGGTGTAACCAGGGTATTTGGTGCTTTTGCAACAATCGGATTTGCGAAATCTGTCACATATTTTTTCACTTTTCCTTCTTCCAGTGCCACTGCAAGGGCTTCTTCGTCTACCAGAAGGTCTCTCGCAAAGTTCAGGAGCACAACACCGTCTTTCATCTGAGCGATCTCATCGGAACCGATCATTTTCTTCGTGCTGTCCATCAATGGTACATGAATGGTGATATAGTCACAGTCTCTGTAAATCTGGCTGATATCGTTAATATGATGGATGCTTCTTGACAGACTCCAGGCCGCATCTACAGAAATAAACGGATCATAGCCGTAAACTTCCATTCCCAGATGCACGGCTGCATTTGCAACTCTTACGCCGATGGCTCCAAGGCCGATTATCCCCAGCTTCTTTCCGCTGATCTCGCATCCTGCAAACTGTTTTTTCTTCTTCTCGGCTTTTTTGGCAATGTCTTCTGTTGCCTCCTGCTGTTCCAGCCATTCAATACCGCCTACAATATCTCTGGAAGCAAGAAGCATACCTGCGATCACCATTTCCTTTACACCGTTGGCATTCGCTCCGGGTGTGTTAAATACTACGACACCTTTCTTTCCCAATGCTTCGATAGGAATGTTATTGACACCAGCGCCAGCCCTTGCCACAGCCGCTGTTTTCTCCGGCAGTTCCATTTCATGCATGTCCGCACTTCTGACTAAAACAGCATCTGCCTCTTCTAATTTCTCTGTACTTTCATATTTTCCCGGAAATCTGTCCAGACCAACTTCAGAAATCGGATTTAAGCAATGATAACGATACATACTACGCATTCTCCTTTTCAAATTTCTTCATAAAGGCAACCAGTGCTTCCACGCCTTCTACCGGCATTGCATTATAAATGCTGGCTCTCATTCCGCCTACACTGCGGTGTCCTTTCAGGTTCTCCAATCCTGCCTCTTTTGATTCTTTTACAAATTTAGCATCCAGTTCCGCATTTCCTGTTATAAAAGGAACATTCATGAGAGAACGGTCTTTCGGCTCGACTGTGCCTTTGAAAAGCTGGCTTTCATCCAGAAAATCATATAATAATTTTGCTTTTTTCTCATTGCGTTCTTTCATTGCACTTAATCCACCCATGCTTTTCAGCCATTTAAAGACCTTACCGCACATATATATGCAATAGCAGTTTGGTGTATTGTAAAGAGATTTCGCATCCGCATGTGTTTTATACGTCAGCATGGTTGGCGTACCCGGCAATACCTCTTCTGTGATCAGATCCTCTCGAATGATTGAGATCACCATACCCGCAGGACCGATGTTTTTCTGGACACCACCGTACACAATGCCATATTTACGGATATCCATAGGTTCTGATAAGAAACAGGAAGAGACATCTGAAACTAACGGTTTGCCCTTGGTATTTGGCAGGGTCTTAAATTTTGTACCGTAAATCGTATTATTTTCGCAGATATATACATAATCTGCATCCGGGCTGATTGCAAGATCGGAGCAATCCGGTATGTAAGAAAATGTTTTATCCTCAGATGAAGCAATCTTATTTGCTTTTCCATATTTCTGTGCTTCCTGCCATGCCTTTTTTGCCCACTGTCCGGTGACAATATAATCTGCCACTCTGTTCTTCATAAGGTTCATGGGAATCATGGCAAACTGCTGACTGGCTCCTCCCTGTAAGAATAGGACTCTATAATCATCCGGAATCTGGAGCAGGTCTCGAAGGTCTGACTCAGCTTCATTGATAATAGATTCAAACATTTTAGATCGGTGGCTCATCTCCATCACGGACATACCACATCCTCTGTAATCCATCATTTCTTCTGCTGCTTCTTTTAATACTGCTTCCGGCAGAACTGCCGGGCCTGCTGAAAAGTTATAAACTCTGCTCACGGCTCTCTCCTCCTGTCATGTTACGTCCTGCCTTTTTACTTTAGCAAGACATTTTATTAGCGTGCAAATGCACCCATTTTATAAAGGTGCTGCCGCATCATAAAAATGAATACGACAGCTCTTCTTTGATTGTTTCATATTGTACTCTTTTGTTATATTTTTGTCAATAAAAACATTTGTCTTTTTTAGGTGGACATCTATTTTTCTTTTGCTTTCAAGTCCTCCTCATCAAATGCATCTTCAATATTCGCTCCTGCCGGTACCATGGGGAATACTTTGTCATCACTGTCAATAATACAATCCAGAACCACTGTGGTATTTAATTCTATGGCTTTTTGGATCGCTCCTG
Source organism: uncultured Blautia sp. (assembly GCF_947654165.1). Taxonomy (GTDB): domain Bacteria; phylum Bacillota; class Clostridia; order Lachnospirales; family Lachnospiraceae; genus Blautia. The sequence continues at coordinate 8,028 of NZ_CANTKB010000010.1, read as the reverse complement.
CCAGTTCTTCTCGTTTGGTAACACGGATTCCCACTGCTCCCATGGCTTCTGCCAGTTTCACGAAATCCACCTTATCTCTTAAAATGGTATTCGAGTATCTTCCTTCATAGAACAGGGTCTGCCACTGACGTACCATACCCAGAACCTGATTGTTCACTACCACCTGGATCAACGGCATATTATTTCTGGTGGCTGTGGCGATCTCATTCATATTCATACGGAAACATCCGTCTCCTGCCACATTGATTACCACTTTATCCGGATTTCCCATTTTAGCACCGATTGCAGCACCCAGACCGTATCCCATGGTTCCCAAACCTCCGGATGACAGGAATTTCCTCGGCATATTATATTTGTAATACTGGGCAGCCCACATCTGGTGCTGTCCCACCTCTGTAACAATGATAGCATCTCCCTGTGTCTGTTTATATAATTCTTCGATGATCGCCGGTCCTGTCAGACCTTCCGGATGATATCTCAAAGGATAAGATGCTTTCAGTTCCTGGATTTCTTCCATCCATTCTTTGTGTTCTGCCGGCTCCACCATGGCATTTAATCTGGTAAGCACTTCTCTGGCATCTCCGATGACACTGCAGTCTACCAGAACATTTTTATTGATTTCTGCCCCATCTACATCGATATGGAGTATCTTTGCATTTCTTGCAAAATTTCTTGGATTTCCAATGACACGATCCGAAAATCTGGCTCCTATGGCAATCAAAAGATCACACTTGGTAACACCCAGATTGGAGGCTTTTGTACCATGCATTCCCAACATGCCTGTATAATAAGGATCTTCACCGGAAAATACACCCTTACCCATAAGGGAGTCTGTCACAGGTGCCTGTATCTTATGTGCCAGTTCACGCACTTCTTTCCATGCATTGGCTGCCACTGCACCTCCTCCTACAAAGATAAACGGACGTTTGGACTGTGCGATCATTCTGCCTGCCGTCTCCAGACTTTCTTCTTGGATTTCTTTTACATAAGGCTTCACCGGTTTCGGCACGTAGGGCAGAAATTCCGTAGAATTTGCCGTCACATCTTTTGTGATGTCCACCAGAACCGGTCCCGGTCTTCCGGTCTTTGCGATCACAAACGCACGGCGAATGGTTCTGGCCAGTTTTGTTACATCTTTTACGATAAAGCTATGTTTGGTGATGGGCATTACCACTCCTGCGATATCCACTTCCTGAAAACTGTCTTTTCCAAGAAGCGGCAGTCCCACATTACAGGTGATCGCCACGATGGGAATGGAATCCATATGAGCCGTTGCAATTCCGGTAACCAGATTCGTAGCCCCAGGACCGCTGGTAGCCAGACACACTCCAACCTTTCCTGTAGAGCGTGCATAACCATCTGCCGCATGTGCCGCTCCCTGCTCATGAGAGGTCAGCACATGATGGATTTCGTTCTGATGTTTATATAATTCATCATAGATATTTAAAATCGTACCGCCCGGGTAACCAAAAACAGTGTCTACACCCTGTTCTTTCAAACATTCAATTACAATTTGTGCACCTGTAAGCTGCATAAAAAGTATCCCCCATTTCTCTAATATCGGTTTTCCTTGCTTTTTTGATTATTTCTGGATTTCCAATACGGCACCCCTGTTTCCGCTGGTGACCATTGCTGCGTAACGTGCCAGATAACCGGTTGTGACCTTTGGTTCTCTTGGCTGCCAGTTCGCTTTTCTTCTCGCCAGTTCTTCCTCTGATACAGCCAGTTCCAGTCTTGTCTCAGGAATATTGATCCGAATGATATCTCCTTCCTCAACCAGTGCGATAGGTCCTCCCACTGCTGCTTCCGGTGAAATATGACCAATGGATGCACCTCTGGATGCACCGGAGAAACGTCCGTCTGTAATCAGTGCCACAGAAGATCCCAGTCCCATACCTGCAATGGCAGAAGTAGGATTCAGCATCTCTCTCATACCCGGACCGCCTTTTGGTCCCTCATAACGGATTACCACTACATCTCCTGCCACGATCTTTCCGCCTTTAATTGCGGCAATGGCATCTTCTTCACAGTCAAACACTCTGGCCGGGCCTTCATGCACCATCATTTCTTCGCAAACAGCACTGCGCTTTACAACGCCGCCGTCCGGCGCCAGATTTCCGGTAAGAACTGCAAGACCTCCTGTCTGACTGTAAGGATTTTCAATCGTACGGATAACTTCCGGATTTTTATTGACACAATTCTTAATATTTTCACCTACGGTTTTTCCGGTAACTGTCATACAGTCAAGATTCAGCAGATCTTTTTTTGTCAGTTCATTCATTACCGCATAGACGCCGCCCGCCTCATTTAAATCCTCCATATAAGTTGGACCTGCCGGTGCCAGATGACAGAGATTCGGCGTTTTTTCACTGATACCGTTGGCAAAAGTGATATCAAAATCAAATCCGATCTCATGTGCGATAGCCGGAAGATGCAGCATACTGTTTGTAGAACATCCAAGAGCCATATCAACTGTCAAGGCATTCATAACAGCATCTTTTGTCATGATATCTCTTGGGCGGATATTTCTGCGGTATAATTCCATAACCTGCATACCAGCATGTTTTGCCAATTTAATACGCTCAGAATACACAGCAGGAATGGTACCGTTGCCCTGCAGTCCCATACCAAGGACTTCGGTGAGACAGTTCATACTGTTGGCTGTGTACATACCGGAACAGGAACCACAGGTAGGACATACTTTATTTTCAAATTCTTCTACCTCTTCCGCTGTCATAGTACCGGCACTGTAAGAACCCACAGCCTCAAACATAGAAGACAAACTTCTCTTTTGTCCTTTTACTTTACCGGCGAGCATAGGTCCTCCGCTCACAAATACCGTTGGGACATTAATCCTGGCTGCTGCCATCAAAAGTCCCGGAACATTTTTATCACAGTTTGGAACCATGACCAATGCATCAAACTGATGTGCCATGGCCATGGCTTCTGTAGAGTCAGCGATCAAATCTCTTGTCACAAGAGAATATTTCATTCCTGTATGTCCCATAGCAATTCCGTCACACACAGCAATAGCCGGGAATACGATCGGTGTACCTCCTGCCATGGCAACTCCTAATTTCACTGCCTCCACAATTTTATCCAGATTCATATGACCCGGTACAATTTCATTATAAGAACTTACAATCCCTACCAGAGGTCTCTCCATTTCTTCTTTTGTCATGCCGAGTGCATTAAATAAAGAACGGTGTGGTGCCTGCTGCATCCCTGTTTTTACTGCATCACTTCTCATAGCTGTTTTCCTCCGTAAATTAAATTCTCTCTGCAATAAGATCGCCCATCTGAGCGGTACTTGTCTTTGTCATACCTTCTGACATAATATCCATGGTCCGATAACCTTCTTTTAATACCTGTGCCACGGCTGCCTCCACAGCATCTGCCTCCTGATCCAAATCAAGGGAAAAACGAAGCATCATTGCAGCCGACAAGATGGTAGCCAGTGGATTGGCTATGCCTTTGCCTGCAATATCCGGTGCTGAGCCGTGACTTGGTTCGTATAACCCGAATTTTGTTTCATTCAGACTTGCGGAAGATAACATTCCGATTGATCCGGTAACCATACTTGCCTCATCAGATAAAATATCTCCAAACATATTTTCCGTGAGGATCACGTCAAACTGACCCGGATTGTGCACAAGCTGCATAGCACAGTTATCGACCAGCATATGCTCCAGCGTCACCTCCGGATACTGAAGAGCCACTTCTTCCACAACTTTTCTCCAAAGTCTGGAAGAATCCAATACATTTGCTTTGTCCACGCTGGTAACTTTCTTCCTTCTTTTTTTCGCAATTTCAAAAGCTTTCACAGCAATTCTTCGGATCTCTTTTTCATCATAAGACAGGGTATCAACTGCTTTTCTCACTCCATCTTCCTCGACCGTCTTTCGTTCTCCGAAATACAATCCTCCTGTCAGCTCCCTGACGATGATCATGTCGAAACCATCACCGATGATTTCTTCTTTCAGAGGGCATGCCCCCTTTAATTCATCGTATAAATAGGCCGGTCTTAAATTTGCAAACAGATTCAGAGCCTTTCTGATACCGAGAAGTCCTGCCTCCGGTCTTTTGGATGGTTCTAACTGATACCATGGAGAAGTCTTGGCATCGCCGCCGATAGAACCCATTAATACCGCATCGGATGCTTTTGCTGCCTCAACAGTCTCTTCTGTCAGCGGTATCCCATGCACATCAATAGAAGCCCCGCCTAACAGCAGCTCCTGATATGTAAAATGGTGACCATATACCTCACAAACCTTATCTAACACTTTTTTTGCTTCTCTTACGATTTCCGGTCCGATTCCATCTCCTGGAATCAATGCTATCCTATAATCCATAATTCTCCCTCTTTCTGCCATGCAATTATGTATTTTAATTAGTACTATGATAATCCTTTTCCCCTCATATTTCAAGTAATAACACGCCGCACAGCTATGCCTTTTCGTTATATCTTCTATTCTTTTTATAGGATTTACATATATTTCTTTGTTTTTAGAATTCCTTTATTTTCCGGACACAAGGACGTCACAATTCCACTGTATACTTAATCTTGTTAAGAAAGAAGACAGCAGCTGCAGGATTCACATGTGATGTGGCTGCTGGACTTCGACTAACGATTATCCTGTTACGACAGGCTTATATAGATAAACATTATTTTCTCCCTCTAAACAAGAAAAGGAACAGTTCCAAAGACTGCTCCTTTTCTTGTTTTTATCCAAAGATACGGCAGGTTCGCTCACAGGCTGCAGGTGTTCCTGCACAGCCTCCCAATGCACTTTCTCTCAATTCAAAGGGCAGACTTCTGCCCACATGGTACATGGCTTCTGCCATTTCATCAAAAGGAATCGGCCAGGTGATTCCTGCCAGTGCCTGTTCTGCACAGATCAGGGCATTGGATGCACCGATGGCATTCCTGCTTTGACATGGAGATTCCACCAGCCCGGCAATGGGATCACAGACAAGTCCAAGAAGATTTGACAATGCCGCAGATGCTGCGTGCAGACACATATCCGCCGTTCCCCCCATAATTTCAGTAACTGCCGCAGCCGCCATGGCAGAAGCTGCTCCCACCTCTGCCTGACAGCCGGCTTCTGCACCTGCCACAGAAGCATTCCGCATAAGAAGATATCCCACTGCACCTGCTGTATAAAGCCCATCTAGCAAAATCTCGTCAGACAGGTCAAATTCCTCTTTCAGAGCCAGAAGGACACCGGGAACCACCCCGGAAGAACCCGCTGTAGGTGCTGCCACGATCACTCCCATAGAAGCATTCACTTCCAGCACTGCCATAGCATACGTAATGGCTTTTGACACAAGAGACCCGCAAACTGATTTTCCCTGTTTCCTGTGCTCATAAAGTTTTTTTGCTTCACCGCCAATCAATCCGCCAATGGACACTGTTGGGGATACAAGGGGCTCTCTTACGGACTGTTTCATGATTTCCAGTGCTTTTCCCATTTTCTGATCAACCTCTTCTTCTGAGATTCCCGAAAACTCTGCTTCTCTTTTTTTCATGATCTGGGAAATCGGCAGCCCGGTTGTGCTGCATAACTGTAATAATTCTAATCCATGATTAAATTCCATATTCTCCTCCTATAGCTGCACCAGCATGATATCTGAAACCAGAGGATTCTCCTTGATCTTACCCAATACTTCTGCCGGTATCTTCTCATCTGATTCTACAATGGTAAATGCCGCTGCACCCTTTTCCTCCCGGAACAATCGCATAAAGGCTATATTCACCTTCTCTTCACTTAGAATTTTCGTAATATGTGCCACCACACCCGGCTTATCGGTCTGACTCACGATCAAAGTGCTGTACTCTCCGGTAAAATCAACATCAATCTGGTTCAATTTTACAATCTTGACTTTTCCGCCGCCAACGGAAACACCGCGTACAAATAATTTCTCACCCTTCGTCCCCTCAATGTCCATATCGGCAGTATTCGGATGAAGATTCTCATCTTCCCCCAATTCAAAGCTGTACTCAATCCCCGCTTCCTTTGCCAGATTCAGGGAATCCCGGATTCTTAAATCATCTGTTTCATATCCCATGATACCTCCGAGGAGTGCACGGTCAGTTCCATGTCCTCTGTAGGTTCTTGCAAATGAGCCATACAGGGTAAACTTCACTTTCTGAATCTCTCCCGGAAACAGTTTTCTTGCCAGAAGTGCCATGGAAGCTGCCCCCGCCGTATGGGAACTGGACGGACCGACCATATTAGGACCAATCACTTCAAACAAACTGATAAACGCCATACCTTCTCTCCTTTCTTTTTGTATTTATGTGCAGAAACCCTCTGTAACATTCAGGTGAAAAAAAAGGTACTGCAGGTGATTCCTTCAGTACCTTTCCGATTTTCTTATTCTGCAATGCCGTCGCTTGCTTTTTCTACTTCAGCAATCGCTGCTTTTTTCATTGGAATTCTGCAGTTTCTGTTATTTCCGAACTCTACAATAACATCCTCTTCTGTAATATCAATAAGAATTCCATAAAATCCACTGGTTGTTACCACAGTATCGCCTACTTCCATAGCTGCCAGCATACTTTTCACTCTCTGCTGTTCTTTTTTCTGGGGTCTCATGATCATGAAATACATCAGAAGAAAGAATACAACTAATGGCAAAAATAAAGTAATCATACTTCCTGCACCTGCTGCTGTTGATAAAAACATGTTACATCCTCCTGCATTTTTAACTTTGTCTCATCCAAATATTTCTGGACATTATTATAATAATACACAATTTTTTTCTTTTCTTCAAGTATTTTCTATATTTTCTTACGTTTTTCTCAACTGATTTTTTAATCTTTAGGACCTGCTGCCATGCCCTCCAGCTTCTGCTGTTTGTATTCTTCATAACAGCCCTTATCAAGAGCATCTCGTATTTCTTCCATCATAGTGTTATAGAAATACAGATTATGAAGTACACACAGACGCATTCCCAGCATTTCCTTTGCTTTTAAAAGATGGCGAATATATGCTCTGCTGTAATGACGGCATGCCGGACACTGACATCCCTCTTCAATAGGTCTGGAATCCAACTCATATTTGGCATTAAACAGATTGATCTTTCCAAAGTTGGTATACACATGCCCATGACGTCCGTTTCGGCTTGGATACACACAGTCAAAGAAATCCACACCTCTTGATACCGCCTCAAGAATATTTGCCGGAGTTCCTACACCCATGAGATATGTAGGCTTGTCCACCGGAAGATGCGGCACCACACTGTCTAAAATACGGTACATTTCTTCGTGAGTCTCACCAACCGCCAGACCACCAATGGCATATCCATCCAGATCCATCTTGGAAATAGTCTCTGCATGGGCAATTCTGATATCATCATAAACAGCTCCCTGGTTGATTCCAAACAAAAGCTGATTCGGATTTACCGTATCCTCCAAAGAATTCAGTCTTGCCATTTCATCCTTACATCTCTGAAGCCATCTGGTCGTACGGTCTACAGATGCCTGAACATACTCTCTGCTTGCGACGCTTGAGGGACACTCATCAAAAGCCATGGCAATGGTGGAACCGAGATTGGACTGAATCTGCATGCTTTCTTCCGGTCCCATAAATATCTTTCTGCCGTCAATATGAGAATTAAAATAAACGCCCTCTTCCTTGATTTTTCTCAGTTTAGCAAGAGAAAACACCTGAAAGCCGCCGGAATCTGTAAGAATCGGGCGATCCCAGTTCATAAATTTGTGCAGACCACCCAGTTGTTTGATAATGTGGTCTCCCGGACGCACATGAAGATGATATGTGTTTGACAATTCCACCTGTGTTTTAATTTCATGAAGGTCTGTCGTAGATACAGCCCCCTTAATGGCAGCCACAGTTCCCACATTCATAAAGACCGGTGTTTCAATGGTGCCATGAACGGTTTCCATTCTTGCACGTTTGGCTCTGCCTTCTTGTTTCAGCAATGTATACATAAATTTCATTTCCTTTTCTTAATTTAACCTGTTGTGCTAGTTAATATAAAAAACTTCAACAAAATATGCTATCC
>NZ_CANTKB010000009.1 GCF_947654165.1 uncultured Blautia sp. | reverse complement strand
GTGTGTTTGTGTAAAATTTTCAAGGTACTATAGGGACTTTTGACCCCAACATCATTCAATTAATTCTGAGCCTATTCCGCTATTTTGAAAAAAAGGATCAACATATAATTTGCAAATTTCTGTCTCTTTTATTTCCATAAATGCACTTACCAAACCATCATCAAAAACATAAATACTTTCTAAGACTTCATCAAATTTAAAATACTCATCAATTATTGAAATAACTTGCAACTTACTAAATGAATAAATTTTGTCTTTAAATACCGGATAATAATTTGCACGATTATTAAAGACATAGATTTCTCCAATTCTTGATAAATCTTCTCTGCTTGCCTTTCTGATGTTCATATAATAACCCCTTGTCAAATATTTTCAATTTCAACTTTCCTTGAATAAACAGTCATACTAAGCACTTATGACATCCATTCAAAGCATTAATCTGTCTTTTAATAAAAACTGATTCTTATTATATTCAATAAGTCCATCTTTTTGCATTTTGGAAAGCTCGTTGCACATGGTACTACGATCAACATTCAAATAATCAGCCAATTGTTGGCGATTATATGGAATGAGAAAAGAATTCCCGCCAAATTGTTTCACACATTCTGAAAAATAGGACATTAATCTCCCACGTATAGATTTAGAACTGGTATGTTGAATCCTTTGAGAAAGTTGAAGACTTTTATATGCACAAATAATCAGCAAATTTTGCACAAGTTTTGTGTGAAAGATACAAGATTTAGAGCAAGTAGTCAAAACACGGCCTACATTCATAAATAATACAGAAGTATCTTCGGCTGCAGACACTGTAACCAACATTGGTTGACCTGGAATACAAGCATATACTTCGCCAAATACGGAACCAGGGGCAACATTTCCCAGAATGCTGCTATTTCCCCAAATATCATTGCATGATATCATCACCATGCCTGAGAGAACAATTCCTATATTTTCTGTAATACTTCCTTCAGAAAGAATAACTTCACCTTTTTTGTAGCTGTGTTCCGTGGTGTTAAGGCAGTTCAAAAGATTTGTAATTTCAGCTGTTTCTAACCCACGAAATAGTTGTGTATTAGATAAATTCATTTTTTCCTCATTTCCGTTGTTATAACAACATATTTTTATTTAAAATAATACTATAATAACATTGAAAATACAAGAGAAAGGATGAATTTATAATGATTCGTAAAATTATCCAGATAGATGAAGAAAAGTGTAATGGATGCGGAGCTTGTGCTGATGCCTGTCACGAAGGGGCCATCGGTATGGTAGACGGGAAAGCAAAACTCCTGCGCGACGACTATTGCGATGGTTTAGGAGACTGCCTCCCTACCTGTCCAACCGGAGCGATTTCCTTTGTGGAACGAGAAGCTGCTGCCTATGACGAAAAGGCTGTGCAGGAAAATATAAGAAAAAAGAACGGAATGAATTCTCCTTCCGTTGGTGTTCATGAGGGTTGCCCTGGCAGCCGAATGCAACGAATCCAGCATTCACAGGAATCTACTCCTGCTGCCTCGATGCAGGCTGAGTCACAGCTAACGCAGTGGCCTTGCCAAATCAAGTTAGTTCCCGTCAATGCCCCCTATTTTGACGGAGGTAAATTACTGATTGCAGCAGATTGTAGCGCATATGCCTACGCCAGAATGCACGAGGATTTTATGTGCGGAAAAATTACGTTGATTGGCTGTCCCAAGCTAGACAATGTAGACTATAGCGAAAAATTAACACAGATTATTCAAAACAACAATATCCAAAGCATGACAATTGTACGAATGGAAGTTCCCTGCTGTGGCGGACTGGAATTGGCCGCAAAAAAAGCGTTACAAGCAAGCGGAAAATTTATCCCTTGGCAGGTCATCACCATCTCTGTTGACGGTAAGATTCTGGATTAATCTTACATTTGGATTCAGGAAATACATCCAACAGCACAAAATAAAAACACATGATAGGAGGCGATTATTGTGAGTATAAAAATGAAAAATATTTCACAAGCAGAAGTATTAACACTAAAAGAACAGATTTCTTATCAGGATGGGCAAGTTGTCAGTAAAACACTGACACAAAATCCAGCAGTAAGTATTACCTTGTTCTCATTCGCAAAAGGTGAGGAAATCAGCACTCATGCGTCAGATGGAGATGCTTTTGTTACCTGCTTGGATGGTGTTGGAAAAATCACTATCGACGGTACTGAGTATCTGTTACACGAAGGGGAATCCATCATTATGCCTGCTGGACACCCTCATGCAGTATATGGACAAGAAGCATTTAAAATGCTTTTAATCGTTGTATTTTAATGAAATTCAATTCCCATAATCAGGAGGTGATTTTATGAAATCTGCAAGAGTAGAACAGGATCTCTGTATTGGTTGCGGACTTTGCTGTGGTGTCTGTGACGAAGTTTTCCGCATAAATGAACATGGAAAAGCAGAGGCTTATCAACCGTCAACCAATGAAAATCAAGATTTCGTACAAGAGGCTATTGATTCGTGTCCTGTGTCTGCAATCGTTTGGAACGATTAATTTAAATACATTTATCTTTTTCAGATTATACGGCAACCACATAAACGAAAATCAAATAACTTTATTTAATAACTTTTAGGAGGTCTATTATGGAACAAAAAATGTTTTGCTATCAATGTCAGGAAACCGCTGGGTGCAAAGGCTGTACCATGTCTGGTGTGTGTGGAAAGAAACCTGATGTAGCAGCCATGCAGGATTTGCTGGTCTATGTCACAAAAGGAATTTCGGCTGTCACAACTGCACTACGTCAGGAAGGCAAACAGGTGTCTGCAGAAATCAATCATCTGATTACTTTAAACTTATTCACTACTATCACCAATGCAAATTTTGACAAAGAGAGCATTGAAGCGAGAATCCGTGCCACACTGACAGAAAAAGAGGTACTGTTGGCGCAAATCACAGATCCTTCTGTCCTGCCAGAAGCAGCAAAATGGAATGGCTCCAGCAACTGGGAAGAAAAGGCCCAAACAGTCGGCGTACTTTCCACAAAAAATGAAGATATCCGTTCTCTGCGAGAACTGATCACCTACGGTCTGAAGGGATTGTCTGCATACTCCAAGCACGCAAATGTGCTGTTGAAGGATGACAGTGAGGTGGACACTTTCCTTCAGCAGGCGCTGGCTGCTACACTGGATGATAATCTCAACATAGAGGACTTGATTGCCCTGACAATGGAAACCGGAAAACATGGTGTATCCGGTATGGCTTTGCTGGACAAGGCCAACACGGAAGCCTATGGAAATCCCGAGATCACAAAGGTAAACATTGGCGTTGGAAAAAATCCCGGTATTCTGGTTTCCGGTCACGACTTGCGAGATCTGGAAATGGTGCTGGAGCAGACACAAGGAACTGGTGTGGATGTTTATACCCATTCCGAGATGCTTCCCGCTCATTATTACCCAGCATTCAAAAAGTATCCCAACTTTATCGGTAACTATGGTAATGCGTGGTGGAAACAGAAGGAGGAATTTGAATCTTTCAACGGTCCTATCCTGATGACAACCAACTGCATCGTTCCGCCCAAGGACAGCTACAAGGACAGACTCTACACCACCGGCGCAGCCGGATATCCAGGATGCACCCATATTCCGGGAGAAATCGGGGAGCAGAAGGACTTTTCCACTATCATTGAACACGCCCAAAAATGCTCTGCACCAACCGAAATTGAAACGGGAGAGCTCATCGGCGGATTTGCACATGCACAGGTTTTGGCTCTTGCAGATCAGGTTGTTGAGGCAGTAAAAAGCGGCGCGATCAAAAAGTTTGTAGTTATGGCAGGCTGTGATGGTCGAGCCAAGAACCGGGAATATTATACTGAATTTGCCAAGGCACTGCCGAAGGATACCGTGATCCTGACAGCTGGATGTGCGAAATATAAGTATAACAAATTGCCTTTAGGCGACATCAATGGTATTCCACGTGTTCTAGATGCCGGACAGTGCAACGACTCGTATTCTCTTGCTGTCATTGCATTAAAACTTAAAGAAGTTTTTGGTCTGGACGATATCAACGACCTGCCTATCATTTACAACATCGCATGGTATGAACAGAAAGCTGTTATCGTTCTGTTAGCGCTTTTGTATCTTGGTGTAAAGAACATCCATCTCGGTCCTACTCTCCCGGCATTTCTTAGTCCTAATGTAGCTAAGGTCTTGGTAGAAAACTTTGGCATTTCAGGAATTAGTACTGTAGAAGATGATCTGAAACTTTTTTTTGAAACACTTGCAGAATAATTCTTATTAGTAAGAGGGCGTAAAAAATCTTGTGTCTTTGGAACGTGAATCTTTCTGATAAAAATTAGATATGTAAAATTTTGCTGTCGACTTTAAGATCTTGGTGTTGTCGAATCTGTCTTTCTATTTATAGTATAACCATGTGAGAAGATTTTATACACCTTTTTTGATTTTTTTGCATGACAAATAAGACATTGTATTGATTGCCTTTTGTGGGCGCTGCCCACACCCGACCTTTGGAATAGAATCGGGAAATCCTGGCAATAATACAAATGTCGACGGAATAGAAAAGAAGCGGGAATGGTCAGCTTTGGAGCAAATCCATTCCTGCTCTTCTTTTTTTACAGATAATTGGTAAGCCGTTCTCCATACAAGACAATCAGCTGACTCTATACCTAATCCCAGTTTCGATATCTCTGCGTCCATTTCTTGACTACATTTTCACTGGCAAGGAACAGAATCTTTTCCAACGCTGCATCACTTGGAAATACACTCTTGGTTTTTGTGACTTTCCGGTATTGGCGGTTCAATCCTTCTATGATGTTGGTCGTGCTAAGCCGATATCGGCTTAACACGACTTATACCGATAAAAAAACTATGCCGATATTTCATGAGATCCCAGTAAATAAGGGATTATCAGCAAAAAATATCGGCATAGTTTTTATAACCTATAAAGCTGCTTTAATACAGATTCCTTCTTCCATAGCTTTTCTTCTGATCCAGATGGGTTGGTCTTTTCAATAGCATCTGCCAATGTCTTTAGGGTTGCAAATGCATAGAAACCTCTGGTGGTTGAAATATTTTCATGCCCTAGAAGCTGTTGAATATAGGACAAAGGGCATCCTGCCTGATACAGATCCATTGCTCTCGTTTTTCTTAACATGTGGAAATGAACTTCTTTTGGCATAGGAATAGTATTTCTGCATATGTTGGTATACTTTTTTAATAACTTTTGTATTGTATCGTCAGAAAGAGGATGCCTTACACCATGCGTTGTAGCATAAAATAGAGGTGTATCCATCTTCATCACTGGATGGAATTCACTTAAATATGTATTCAGATGCTGTACCGTTTTGCTCATTAGTGGTACGTTTCTGTACTTTAAACCTTTTCCCAGTATAGTCACATATGGGACTTCTGGCTCTAAATGAAGAGATGATACTGCTAAATTTATTAGCTCACTGACACGCAATCCTGCATCATAACCGAGTATCAGTATCATCCGGTTTCTCCTTCCATTTTTTGTATCATCGGGCGGCGCAGCCAGAAGTGCTTTAAGCTGCCCATCCTCAAAGTATTCTATTTCATTTTTTGACACAGTAAGCCCTTTTACGGTTTTTGCACTTACATAGAGCGCAGTGATATCTATGGATTCTTCGGCTACATAAGAGAGCAGTGACTTGATTGCGGTGATCCGTAGATTACATGTTTTTTCACTTAAGTTCTGGGAATCTTTCATAAATAACAGGTATTCTTTCAGGTTGCTTTTACCAAAATCCCGATAACACACATTTGCTCTATTAATAGATTTCTCTTTTTCCAAAAAATCAATGTATCCGTTGAGCGACCGCCTGTAAGCTTCTATGGTGTTTGGACTCTTTTTACGAATATTCGGAAGCTCATTGTTCAGGTATTCAGATGCACTGCTCCAGAAATAAGCACTGTCCTTATCTGCGGTTGCTTTCTTGCCCATAAGCATTTACCTCCGGTAATAACCTTTCAAATAACGATGATTTTCGCACTATTGTATCATAGATATCAGGAACTAAATGGAAATAGTAAAGAGTATTTTCTATATCCTGATGTCCCATATATCTCATTAAGTATGGCAGCATTACGTTTATGTCCTTTCCTTCCCTAAGCCAGCGATTCATGTTTGCATAGGCAAAATGATGCCTGAAATCGTATGCTCTTATGCTGATACCGTCACCTTTTTTCTCTGGAAAAGCTGTATACCAGATCTTCAGAAAGTTACGCTGGAATGCACTTGCGCCATAAGGGGCGTCTTTCCGGGCAGGGAAGAAAAACGTCCTGCCAGGAAATATATGGTTCATTCTCATGTTATAAGCTCCAAGATAATCTGACAGTTCCTGCGTAATGAAAAGCCTTCTGCTTTTTGGACCTTTGGATTGAAGGATGTCTATATAGTTTTCTGCGAGATGCACATTTTCAATTTTTAGTGTTCTGGCCTCTTTGCAGCGTAGTCCGCAGCAATAAAGCAGTCTATACATTGCCGGCAGCACAAGATGCCTCTTCGATACATGATAATCATGTGGGAGGCTGTCGCAGGCGATAAAAAAAGCTTTAATCTCATCATCTGTAAATAAATATGGCTGAACAGGTGCTGGCAGGGATACTTTCCCCCGGGGAATTACATATGCAGATGTGTATCCCAGACCAATGAGATATCTTGAGAATTCCCTGAGCACAGCCGCTATGTTGTATAGGTTTCCCGGGGTTCCCGCATATTTGTTTAAAAATGCATGAACAGTATCTTTTCCAGGGATATTTTCACCAGGGGAATGGTTGATTGAAAAATCCAGATAATTATTCAGATGATATCCGGCAGTAGTATAAACATATCCATTCTGTTTTTTATACTCTAAAAATTCTTTTATCAGATCAGATAGGGTTTTATTCATTCGTATGCACCTCCTGGGGAAGGGGAAGTGTACAGGCTGCCATTACTGTTTCATCTGTAGACAGATAAACAGACACGATATTCGGGTCAGTGTGACCAAGGACCGCAGAGATATCAGCCATAGGGACTCCGGATCTAAGCATGGAAGAAGCAGCATTGTGCCTTGTCATCCGGCTGCCGGAAATCCTGCATGCATTCGATATCCCAGCTAATGCTTCCATTTTCAAGAGTACAACCCTGATGGAAGAACCTTCTCCATTCAAGCGTGTAAATGGTGCCAGCTCCCTGACAAAAAGATATTTTGAATTACATTCAGGCCGCTCATTCAGTATGTAGTCAACAATGGCATTACCATAGGATTTCCGAAGTGGGATGTTTAGTACCATTCCTGTTTTTTGTTGTTTTATATAGATGACATCTTTATTCCAATCAATATCGGAAAGTTTGATATTACAGACATCTACTGCTCGCAATCCTGTTTCCAACAATAAGAGACAAATGGCTTTATCCCGTTTGGAAAGACTTCCATCCGACAGTATTTCGTTTATGGCATAGGTCTCTGTTTCGCTATAGATTTCTATTATCTTACGCTCACGTGGGAGACGGGTCGGAAGCTCCATTATAAAATGTTCTATATCAGGATGGAGAGATAGAAACCTTTTTAAACCTGACAGACCGCTTGTAATAGTAGTCGGTTTAAAATAACCTTGTTCATAGAGATATAAGATGAAATTTCTGATATCACCAGAAACTAGCTCATTGATCGACCGGTATGACTTTTTCTCACAATAGATCAAAAGATAAGCAACAATCCTTTTGTAGGTATAGATAGTATTAGGTCGGAGTGGCTCTTCTTCTAAAATCGTAATAAACCTATCCAGCTCCTTTTTTAATTGTTCTGTCTGTATACTGTCATAGGCAGATTTTCCTTTTCTCCTTGACGTATCCGCTTCACCGTTAGTGATATAAGATTTGATAAGGTTAACCACCCTGATCCGTTGGCGGTCCTTAAAAACAGAGTATTCTCCAGTATACTTGTTTTTGTTGTCACTGAGGTATTCCTGAAACAGCCCATCGGATGGTTCTGAAATCCCTCTGCTGTGTGCAAATGAATTTAGCGCATTAAATTTCTTTTGATATCGCAGAAGAGTTTCCGTACTGTATTCCTGTTTTTGCAGGGATTCTAATGTGAGACGCAGGATTTCTTCTAACTTAGTTTCTTTTTGCATTGCAAAACACCTCCTTTAGAAGAATGATACATCGCACAAAAAAACTATGCCGATATTTTTTCCTGATAATCCCTTATTTACTGGGATCTCATGAAATATCGGCATAGTTTTTTTATCGGTATAAGTCGTGTACATAATGCGCCTGATATCATTGGAAAACTGGAAAAAGGAACTTACATCTTCCCAATTATTTTCCCAGTTGCTGATAGCATAGGGATATTTCTTTCCCCATTTCTCCTTAATGTTCTCCAATTCTGACAAAGCCGCTGTTTCATTTGGGGCATTGTATACTGCTTTGAAATCAGAGGAAAACTTTTTCAGATCATTATAGTTTACATACTCGAAAGAATTACGCAGCATATGAATGACACATCTCTGGATCTCTGCCTGCGGATAGACTGCCTGGATGGCTTCTTTAAAGCCTGGAAGCCCATCTACACAGAAGAAAAGGACATCTTTTACCCCGCGATTCTTCAGATCGTTAAGCATTCCCAGCCAGAACTTGCTGGTTTCATTGGCTCCCACTGTGATGCTGAGGTACACCGGGTTCAGAGGATGCGACTGCCACTCCTTGACCTGAGGAAGGATCTTATCTGTGATCTTGCTAACCATTTCTGCTGATAATTCAATTCCATAAAGATCCTGAAGCTGATCATGAATGTCACGTGTACTCATACCACGTGCATACAAAGAGATCACTTTTTCTTCAATCCCGGAAATATCCCTCTGATATTTAGGAATCAACTTCGGTTCAAACTCCCCATTGCGGTCTCTTGGTACATCAATTTGGAATTCACCGTACTGGCTTTTTAAGTTCTTTGTAGAATGACCATTTCTTTTATTATCAGTCTGAAGATCTCCCTTATGATTTTTTTCATAACCGAGGGTTGCATCCAGTTCAGCCTCCATTAGCTCCTGCAGGATATCTTTGAAGCTGTCTTTCAGAAGCGTGTATACATCTGCAACGCTACTAATGTTGTTTTCTGAGATAATCTGTCGAATTTTTTACCAGAAACACAAACTTTTTTACACTACCCAATCCGGCAGTGCCCTTAACGAACACTGCCGGGGGAGTATCCCAAAATTTTGTATTTTTTAAGCTGTTTTGCTCTTGTCTTTATCTCTTATCCCGCAAGGTAACATCATGTGCTCCGCCTTCTACGATACTTGTGGCGGAAACTAATGTAATCTTGGCTTTTTCCTGTAATTCCGGTATGGTCAGCGCACCGCAGTTGCACATGGTAGAGCGTACTTTGCTAAGCGTCAGCCCTACATTATCCTTCAGGCTTCCTGCGTATGGCACCAGAGAATCCACCCCTTCTTCAAAGGAGAGCTTTTTGTCTCCTCCCATATCATACCGCTGCCAGTTTCTGGCTCTTGCACTTCCTTCTCCCCAGTATTCTTTCATATAGCTTCCGTTGATATTCACCCGTTTGGTAGGGCTCTCGTCAAATCTGGCAAAATATCTTCCAAGCATGATAAAGTCAGCCCCCATAGCCAGTGCCAGGGTAATATGATAATCATGGACAATACCACCGTCAGAACAAATCGGAATATAGATACCGGTTTCTTTGTAATACTCATCTCTGGCTTTTGCAACTTCAATCAGGGCGGTTGCCTGCCCACGTCCAATTCCTTTCTGCTCTCTTGTGATGCAGATCGCACCGCCGCCGATTCCGACTTTTACGAAATCTGCACCAGCCTCTGCCAGAAAACGGAAACCATCGCCATCCACCACGTTTCCTGCTCCTACTTTAACCGTATCACCATAATTTTCACGAATATAATCAATGGTAATCTTCTGCCATTCGGAGAAACCTTCGGAACTGTCAATGCAAAGAGCATCTGCTCCTGCTTCCAAAAGTGCAGGAACACGTTCCCGGTAATCTCTGGTATTGATTCCTGCACCCACCATATAGCGTTTTGAGGCATCAATCAATTCGTTTTCATTCTTTTTATGGGTATCGTAATCCTTACGGAAGACAAGATACACCAGTTCCTGTTTTTCATTCACCAGTGGAAGACAGTTGATCTTATGCTCCCAGATAATATCGTTGGCTTCTTTCAGAGAGGTTTCCTCTCCTGCATAAACAAGATCCTCAAATTTCGTCATAAATTCTGCAACCGGCATATCACGCCCCATTCTTGTCACGCGATAGTCCTTGTTTGTTACAAGACCCAAAAGCTTTCCGTTTGCCTGTCCATTTTCTGTAACCGCTACAGTAGAATGTCCTGTCTTTTCTGTAATATCCAGAACATCGCCAAGTGTCATATCCGGAGATACATTGGAATCACTCACTACAAAGCCTGCACGGTATCTCTTAACCTTGCGAATCATCTCTGCCTGTTTGTCAATTGGCTGAGAGCCATAAATGAAGGACATACCGCCTTCCTGAGCCAGAGCGACTGCCAGACGGTCATCCGATACGGACTGCATGATTGCAGACACCATAGGAATGTTGATGGAAAGTGCCGGCTCCTCTCCTTTTTTAAATTTCACCAGCGGTGTTTTCAGACTTACGGCTGACGGGATACATTTGGATGAAGAATATCCCGGAATCAATAAGTATTCGCTGAATGTTCTGGACGGTTCAGAATAATAAAATGCCATAATGCTCCTCCTTATCAATCTGCTTGATTTATGTTCGTACAAAATATACCAAAAAAGGTAGTTGGTTATTATATTACCGAACCAGCTACCTTCTGTCAATATGACCTTTTTAATTCATATAAGTTTCAAATTTTTCAACAGGCATGGGCTTTCCAAAGTAAAATCCCTGGATCATATCGCATCCCTGTTCTTTTAGAAAATCCACATATTCCCGGGTTTCCACCCCTTCTGCCACAACCTTCATATTCAGCTCTTTGGCAATCCGGATGATTCCCCTGCTCACAATTTTTCCACGCTCTTTTTCTTCCTCACGAAATATTTTCTGATCCAATTTTATCACCGTGACCGGAAGGCTTTTCAGCATATTCAAAGAAGAATATCCGCTTCCGAAATCATCCATAGAGCAGCTAAATCCTAAACGCTGAAGTTTTTTCACGAATTCCAGCAGCTTTCCTTCCTGATCCATCATAAGACTTTCTGAAATTTCAAATATAGGAATAAATTCTCCCACCGGAATCATTCCGGAAACCGGGTCGATCCAGCGTACCAGTGCTTCTGCCTCTGCCAATGCCTCATGTTTCAGCTCATACTCCGGCTGGAGAAACAATTTCAAATGTCCCTGCTCCAAAGCAGGTTCGAGCATCTCCCGCAATTCCTTCTCCCTTTTTCGGTTATCCTTCAATGTATAATCATAAATTTCATAATGAGCCCCTGCGTCGGAAGCCACCGGGCTTTCTGTGCAACAAAAATTGGCACATTCCACCACATGTGCATAGGTATCTGCATTTATTCTTGCAAGATGCTCTCCAGGCAAGAGACTGTCCTTCATAGCATCATATGCCTTCTTCAGAATTTCATCCCCTTTTTCCCGTCCATACTCCACATTAAAAACAGTGAATTTTTTTATATTTACATATAAAAATCCCAGGATTCCTTCCATTTGATGCAATTCTTCTTCAAATCTCTCCTGAAATAAGCTCTCATTCATTCCCCCTGTCACAGAATCCAAATACATATTAGACAGCCTCAAGGCACGATGTTTCCAAAATCCCACGCTCCTGTCAGAGTCATCAAGAAAAAAAGAAGATTCAGAATCATTCCCACAAGTATATGATTTCCTTTTTGCTGCAAATACAAGGACAGAAGAAAAAGGATCGTACATAAAACGACAAAAACATACTCCCTTTCTTTTCTCAACCGCAAAAAAAGACTGCTGTAACAAAATACAGCAGCCTCTCTGTTATTCTTTTATACAATCTGATGTTTTGCAATAAATACCGGGAAGGTATCGGTTCCTTTTACCTGCTTTTCTTCTGTAATGGTTACATTTTTATCAGAAATCACATATTCGATATCTGCCCCTGCTTCCACTACCGTATCCTGCATAAGCACGCAGTTTCTTACTTTTGCACCTTTTCCAACCTTAACACCTCTGAACAGCACACTGTTTTCTACATCGCCTTCGATGACACATCCGTCTGCTGCCATGATATTTTTCACTTTCGCACCTTCCATGTATCTGGTTGGGTTATCATCACGAATCTTGGTGTAGATCTGGCTTCCTGCAAACAGACCATCCAGATTTTCTTCTTCCAGAAGTTTCATATTTTCGTCAAAGTAACTCTTCATATCGCAGATACGTGCGGAATAACCTTCATATTTGTACGCATGAACATTCAGTTTTTCCAGGTTCGGTGCCAGAATATCACGCTCAAAATATGTATAACCTCTCACAAATGCAGTGTTGATCAGGTCGATCAGTAATTCTCTGTCCAGAATATAAATATTCATACCCAGATTCTGTTTTTTATCTTCATCAAGATTAATATAAATCTTTTTAATCTTTTCGTCCTCAATGCTGAATGTATAATACATCGCAGTACTGGAAGTTGGTTTATGTTTCATTCCTTCCGGAATTTCTTCTTCTTTATAAACAGCAGTAATATCTGCACCACTGGCAATATGTGCTTCCATCAGAGCCTTAAAGTCAAAGTTTACAGCAATGTTTGCATCTGACATCACTACATATTTTTCTTTCTGATGTTTCAGAAAATCAAGAATACTTGCCAATGCTTCTACACGACCGGTAAAAACTTTCACATGTTTTTCTGCAAATGGAGGAATAATGTTAAGTCCGCCGTTTTTACGTGTCAAGTCCCATGCACGGCCGGATCCTAAGTGATCCATAAGAGAAAGGTAATTCTGACGTACCAGAATAGATACATTGCCGATTCCGCTGTTTACCATACTGGACAGAATAAAGTCCACCATACGATAACGTCCTGCAAATGGAATGGAAGCCATTAATCGTTTGCTTACCAGTTCCGGAACCAGAGTATCATAGCTGTTTGCGAAAATAATGCCTAAAGCATCTGCGTTAAGATTTACCATTGTTCCTCACCACCTTTTACATTTTCACTAACCATCGCATTTGGTCCGATTTTCGCATTGTCACCAATGTAAACACCAGGACCTACCGTTGCCACGCCCTTTTCACCGTCTGCAGGCATTGCACCAACCACTGCATTTTCACCGATGACTGCATTTTCAGCAACAATACAATGTTTTACAACGGCACCTGCTTTAATCGTCGTACCGCCCATAACTACTGCATCTTCTACTTCTGCACCTTCTTCTACACGAACTCCGGCATATAAAATAGAATGTTTTACATGTCCGTCAATACGGCAGCCGTCGGTAATCATAGAATTTTCTACCACTGCGTTCTTGCTGATCTTGTGACCGGTCATACCACTGTTGCGGCTGTAGATCTTCCAGTCATCATCAAACAGGTTGATACCGCTGTGCTCTGGGTCAAGAACTTCCATGTTTGCTTCCCACAGGGAAGAGATGGTTCCTACGTCTTTCCAGTAGCCGTTGAAACGGTATGCATACATTGCACGATTGTCACGCAGCAGGTTCGGAATAATGTTATTACCGAAATCATTTTCAGAGTTTGGATCTGCTTCGTCCTCTGTCAGGTATTTTTTCAGGATGTCCCAGTTGAAAATGTAGATACCCATAGAAGCCAGATTGGACTTCGGATTCTTTGGTTTTTCCTGGAATTCGGAAATCTTGTCATTTTCGTCGGTTACCATTAAGCCGAAACGGGAAGCTTCATCCCATGGAACTTCCATAACAGCTACACTGAACTCTGCATTTTTTTCCTTATGGAATTTCAGGAACTCACTATAGTCCTGCTTGCAGATCTGGTCACCGGAAAGGATGATCACGTACTGCGGATTGTATCTTTCGATAAATGAAAGGTTCTGGTAAATCGCATTTGCGGTACCTTTATACCAGTCAGAGCCTGATGCCTGCTGATATGGAGG
Organism: uncultured Blautia sp.; assembly: GCF_947654165.1. Taxonomy (GTDB): domain Bacteria; phylum Bacillota; class Clostridia; order Lachnospirales; family Lachnospiraceae; genus Blautia. The sequence continues at coordinate 113,741 of NZ_CANTKB010000009.1, read as the reverse complement.
CAATACGTGTACACCGCCGTAAAGACGGTCTAAATCCCATGGTTGTCCGTTTCCAATATATTCGTTCAGTACTAATGGCTGATACTGGGTCAAAATACCAACAGTGTCAATACCGGAGTTAATGCAGTTTGATAACGGAAAATCGATGATACGATATTTTCCGCCAAAAGGAACTGCAGGTTTTGCCAGTTTCTGAGTCAGAGCATATAATCTGGATCCCTGTCCACCGGCAAGAAGCATTGCAATCATTTCTTTTGCCATTTTAATTCCCCCTAGTTTCTTATAACTGATACTACAATTATAACATAAATTTTCATTTCGGAACAGTTCTTTTATTTATTTTTACTATTTTTTCTGCATAAACTTTTGACATTTTTTTGTATATTCTACCAAAACATTCCATATTTCTATTGTCATCTCTCTTTTGTTTTATTATAATTTTTATTATCAACAAATGAGAGAAGGGACGCCTATGACTTGGCAGGAACAATGTATCCGTGCACTGAGCGACCAGAATCTTTTTGAAGATTCCTGGCACAAAACACGCTTCAAGGAACTTTTGGATTGCTACAGCGGCTATCCATTCTTCACCAAGGGACTGTGCAAATGTATGTATCTGTCAGCCTGGGACGAGGAACATTTTTGTATCATGTTAGGAAATCTGGCTGAAATGACTCTTGGCCAGGAAAAAAACACCAGGGAGATGCAGAATCGGGGAGATGTACTGGCTCAGGAGCAGACAGACTCACAGTATTATGTCTATCAGCTCTCCTGTGCCTTCTTAGAAGACCGTCCTTTCCATCTGGACGAGGATGCTCCGGTGGAGCCTGCCATCCGGTATATTATCCGGCAGGCACTGAAGGCTTCTGAGATCATTGATGCACTCGAAACATAAGAAGTGCCGCACCCTTGCAGACGGATTTTTCGGCTTGTAAGGATGCGGCAGTTTCTTTGTCATTTTATTTTTATGGAATCAATACCACTCTGGCTTCGTATGGTTTCAGCACACCGGCTTTATGATAAGCATAGTTGGAAATCAGTTCCTGTCCTTTTTTCACTTCTTCTGTATCAAAGAGATCACAGTCTACTGTTTTTTCACTGAAGTTACATGCTACCAGCAATTTCTGGTCTCCCAGAATTCTTTCGTATGCATAAATATTTTCGTCATCTTCCAGCAGACCTTTAAACACACCGTCAATAATGATCTCATGCTCTTTACGAAGCCTGATCAGCTTCTGATAGTAATAGAACACGCTGTCCTTGTCTGCCAGAGATTTCTTGGCATTGATCATGAGATAATTTGGGTTTACGGAAATCCATGGAGTTCCTGTAGTGAAACCTGCATTCGCACTGTCATCCCACTGCATCGGTGTTCTGGCATTGTCACGGCTCACTGCTTTTAATGCACTCATCATCTCTTCGTGATTCATGATATGATTTTCTGTGTACTCTTTATAGGCATTGATACTCTCAATATCCCGGTAATCTTCCATATCCTTAAAATAGGCGTTGGTCATACCAAGCTCTTCTCCCTGATACACATATGGAGTTCCCTTCATCATATGAAGACAGGTTCCCAACATTTTTGCAGACAATTCTCGGTACATCGGTCCGTCATTTCCGAATCTGGACACTGCACGAGGCTGATCATGGTTGTCCCAGTACAGGCTGTTCCATGCTTTCCCTTCCAGTTCAATCTGCCATTTATTTAATACTTCTCTCAGTTTTTTCAGTTCAAATCTCTTATCTGTCCATTTTCCATGTTCACTTTCCACTACACCCATATGCTCAAACTGGAAGACCATATTCAGCTCACTGCCATCCAGATTTGCATATTTCTTTGCCTCTTCAATGGTAACACCCGCTGCCTCGCCTACGGTGATCAAGTCAAATTTGGACAATACCTTCTGATTCATTTCCTGAAGATATTCGTGTACTCTTGGTCCATTGCATACATAAGGACTGTTGTCTCCATAGAGATTATCGTGTACCTCTCCGTCCGGATATGCCGGATCTTTGGAAATCATACTGATGACATCCATACGGAAACCGTCTACGCCTTTCTCGCACCACCAGGTCATCATGTCAAATACTTCTTTTCTTACCGTGTCATTTTCCCAGTTCAGATCCGGCTGTTTTTTTGAGAAGCAATGTAAATAGTACATTCCTGTGGCTTCGTCGTATTCCCATGCAGAACCACCGAAGCAGCTTCCCCAGTTGTTCGGCTCTTTTCCGTCTTTTGGATCTTTCCAGATGTAATAATCCCGATATGGATTTTCTTTGCTCTTACGGCTCTCCATGAACCAGTGATGCTCATCTGAGGTATGGTTTACCACCAGATCCATGACTAATTTTAACCCTCTCTTATGCATTTCGGACAGCATCCGGTCAAAATCTTCCATGGTGCCGAATTCTTTCATAATGTCCTGATAATCGGAAATATCATAACCGTTATCATCATTCGGAGACTGATATACAGGAGACAGCCAGATTACATCCACGCCCAATTCTTTCAAATAATCCAGATGTGCTGTGATACCGTTTAAATCTCCGATCCCATCCCCGTTGCTGTCTGCGAAGCTTCTCGGATAAATCTGGTAAATAACACTATTTTTCCACCATGTTTTTTTCATACCTTCTTACCTCTTCTTTCTCTTGGCTTTTTATAACTCTATCATAAGGATTTTTCCTCTGTTCGGCTTGCAGTATGTTATTTCTTAATTGTACTATATTCACTTTTTTCTTTTGGTATGTTATTCTTATAGAAACAAGAAAATGCCGCTTTATCCGAATTAAGAAAGGACAAAATATCTATGAACAAACATATAATTGCGGAAGAAACACCCCACGGAACTCCCTATTTTCCATTTCAGGTCATGTCTCAGACAGACACCTGTGGTCAATATTTTGCCCCTTACCATTGGCATGATGAAGTGGAATTTCTCTATGTCACCCAGGGATGTCTGCAGTTTTGTACGGAATCAGAATCTTATTTTTTAGAAGAAGGACATGTATATTTTATTAACCCCGGTACTGTTCACGGGGTTTTTGGACACAGTACTGTCTCCCATCACTATGCCCTGATCTTTCCTCTTGATTTTCTGAGTTTTTCCAAATATGATATCTGTCAGAATGAATTTCTCACACCTCTTCTCATGGGAACGCTGTTGTTTCCTGACGGAAGGCAGCTCTCTTCTTCGCTGACCGCACAGATTGCTCATCTGGTCACACAAACTGCGGATGCCTATGCGGATCTCCGTGGTTCCACTGCACCTTTGTGTATCAAGATTCATCTGCTTCAGATTCTGGAACTGCTTTATCGAAATCACAGTTATATCCCGGCAGCAGAAATCCCCCGGGAAGATGCCCGGGGGATTTATCCTTTAAAGCCTGTATTTACTTATATTGAGAAACACTATTCTGAGAAAATTACACTGGAAGACTTATCTTCCTCCATTCATATGAATAAAAACTATTTCTGCAGATTTTTCAAAGAAAAAGCAGGCAAAACACCCTTTGCTTACCTGAATGAATACCGCATCAATCAAGCCGCAGGAGAGTTAATGAAAACAGACCTGCCCATCACAGAGGTTGCCCTGAATGCCGGTTTTGAAAATATGAGCTATTTTATCCGGCAATTTAAGCATTATCGGGGCTGTACCCCTTCTGTATTCCGTCAGGAACGGCATTGATTTAATTTCACTGCTTTACAGAAAAGCAGGAATCCAATGACAAACATCACGGAAATAATAGCAACACCCGCATTGGCCACATTGGTTGCCTGGGCAACCACTCCCACCAGCGTGGTTCCCACAAAGGAAGCACCTTTTCCACAAATATCATAGATGCCGAAGTATTCTCCGGATTTTTCAGCCGGGATGATCTTTGCAAAATAAGAACGGGATAATGCCTGAATGGCTCCCTGGAACATTCCAACCATTACAGCCAGGAACCAGAATTCCCACTGTTTGTCCAATTGAATAGCAAAGATTGCGATTCCTGTGTAGGCAAGAATACAAATTTTAATTAAAAATCCAGTCTCATACTTCTTAGATAATCTGGAAAACAGCAAAGCACAGGGAAAGGCAACAATCTGTGTCACCAAAAGTGCCAGTAAAAGTCCGGTGCTGTCCAATCCCAGAGCACTTCCATAGGCTGTTGCCATGGAAATAATGGTATATACTCCATCAATAAAGAAAAAGAATGCCAGAAGATATACAAAAATATGTTTTTCTTTTTTAATTGCACCCAGAGTTTTTCCAAGACGCTGAAAACTGCTTTTTACCGGATGTTCCGGCATTTCTACATAATATTTCTGTTTATAATTCCGAAGCAGCGGAAGGGTTACAAGAAGCCACCAGACTGCATTCAAGCTAAAAGCAATGGTCATTCCCATTCCCATGGTGATTCCTATACTCTTATACATCAGAACAAACACCAGGGAAATCACAAAAGGAATACAGCTCCCGATATAGCCCCAGGCGTATCCATGTGAGGACACAGTATCCATTCTGTCTTGTGCAGTAATGTCCACCAGCATGGAATCATAAAAAATCACACTGGCATTGTATCCGACTTTTGCAATTACAAAGACAACCAGAAAAATCAGCCATGATTTTGGTACGGACAGCATGGCACAGCCTGTCACACCAATGAGCATGGTGACGGCAAACATGGGCTTTTTAAAATTTTTTGTGTCTGCCATAGTTCCCAAAATCGGTCCAATCAAAGCTACGATAATGGTTGCTGCAGATGCAGCATAGCCCCAATAAGCCAGATAATCTACCTCTGAAATTCCGGCTTCTTTTGCCAGATAGTTAAAATAGATGGGAATAATCGTAGAGACCAGCATAATAAAAGCAGAATTTCCCACATCGTATAAAACCCAGAACTTTTCCAATTTTGTCAGTTTCATCTTTTCCATCTTTCTCCTCCTCCGTTACTCAAAGGTACGGTCAAAACGCTCCGGCAACGCTTTTCCCTTTTGCAGACATTCATCCATTTGCTGTATCATCTGCACTGCAAGGAGCTCTGCCTGATTGCTTCTCTTCAGAAGTCCCACATTACTTTCCAGACACCTTCTGTTATCTTCCAGTTGATTCATAACCCCTTTATATTTCTCATATTTTCCCACTGCCTTCATAATCCGGTTGATCAGATTTTGCATCCGTGGTGAATCCTCCGTAAAGAGATTCTTTACAAATTTCAGCCATCTCAAGGCTCCTCTGACTGTACGGCTTTCCATGGGCTGATAAAATTTTGCAATCACTTTTGCGGTGATCTTATCCGTTGGCACCCGCTCCGCAATCGGATAGGTAAAGGGATCTCTTTCGTCCATACGAAGCAGTAATTTCTCATATTCTTCTTCGATTTCCATATGTGCCACACCTGTCTTTTCTATCATTTCTGATACATAGGGATGACACTCGCTGTCTAACACAAAATGACAGAGAAATCCCAGAAGATAGGCATATTCTCTGCTCTCTCTCCCCACCTTTCTGATCACATGAAGACCATGTTCGAAAAATGGTCTGGCAGAAACTCCATGCAGGTAGTTTCCGTATCTTGATACGGGGTTGCTCCCATATGCCCTGTAAAAGAAATAAAGATCCGGTCCTTGAAGTCCAATTTCAAACTGACGGTAGTACTTCCGGATAATTTCTTTTAAGTCCCCCTTCATACGCCCTGTCACTCTTGCGCCGAATCGGCTGTGTGCATAAAACGCAGGCATCTTTTCTCCTCCTGTTACATAATACTTTGATTATCATAATAATACCATAAAAAGAAGAAAGACGAAAGATACATTCTGTTAAATCTTTCCTGCAAAAAGCGTAAAAAGACTCCTGCACCTGGCATAAGCCTTGTGCAGGAGTCCCTTATTATCTTAATGGATATAAGAATCTGAATTATTCAGTTTTTCCGTACAGAGTAACCAGTTTGTTCAGATATTCATATCTTGCTCTAGCTTCAGCTTCGTTCTTAGCGAACAGTCTGGCTGCTTTATCTGGGTTAGAGCGCTGCAGAGAGTTGTAACGAACTTCGCCGTTTAAGAATTCCTGGTATCCTTCTTCTGATGGTGCTTTGGAATCCAGTGAGAATTTGTTTTCTGCTGCTGGATTGAAGCGGAAGTTATGCCAGTATCCACATTTAACTGCTAATTCTTCTTCTGTCTGAGCTTTGCTCATACCTTTCTTGATACCATGGTTGATACATGGAGCGTAAGCGATGATCAGTGATGGTCCCGGATATGCTTCAGCCTCTGCAATTGCTTTTACAGTCTGGTTGAAGTCAGCACCCATAGCGATCTGAGCAACGTATACATAACCATAGCTCATAGCGATGGAAGCCATATCTTTCTTCTTCACTTCTTTACCGCCTGCAGCGAACTGAGCGATAGCACCTGTTGGTGTAGATTTAGAAGACTGACCGCCTGTGTTGGAGTAAACTTCTGTATCGAATACCATTACGTTGATATCCTGTCCGGAAGCTAATACGTGGTCAACACCACCGAATCCGATGTCGTATGCCCAACCGTCACCACCGAAGATCCACTGAGATTTTTTAGCTAAGAAATCTTTGTTGTTTACGATATCTTTGCATACATCACAGTCGCATCCTTCTAATGCTGCAACTAATTTATCTGTAGCTGCACCGTTTGTAACACCGCTGTTGTATGTGTCTAACCATTCCTGGCAAGCTGCTTTTACTTCTTCAGAAGCACTTTCGCCAGCCATTACAGATTCAACTTTTGTCTTTAATCCGCCACGGATTGCTTTCTGAGCTAATAACATACCATATCCGAATTCAGCGTTGTCTTCGAATAAGGAGTTTGCCCATGCGGGACCCTGTCCTTTTGCGTTTACAGTATATGGTGTAGATGGTGAGGAGTTACCCCAGATAGAAGAACATCCTGTTGCGTTAGCGATGTACATTCTGTCACCAAATAACTGTGTAATCAATTTTGCGTAAGGTGTTTCACCACAACCAGCACATGCTCCTGAGAACTCAAGTAATGGCTGTTTGAACTGAGAACCTTTTACTGTATTTTCTTTGAATTTAGCGATAACATCTTCTTTCACTGGTAATGTTACACCATAATCGAAGAATTTCTGCTCTCCTGCATTTGCTTCCATGTTTGCCATAACAAGAGCTTTTGCACCCTTCTTACCTGGGCAGACATTTGCACAAGAACCACATCCTGTACAGTCATAAGCAGATACAGTCATAGCGAATTTGTAATCAGCCATACCTGTCATAGGTAATGTTCTCATTCCTTCCGGAGCAGCAGCTACTTCTTCTTCTGTTAAAGCAACTGGACGGATAACTGCATGAGGACATACATATGCACAACGGTTACACTGGATACAGTTTTCTGGCTGCCATACAGGGATATCAACAGCGATACCACGTTTTTCGTATGCAGCAGAACCGGATGGTGTAGTACCATCTACATAATCTTTGAATGCAGATACAGGTAATGTATTACCTTCCTGAGCATTTACTTTAGACTGGATGTTGTTTACGAAATCAACAACTTCTTTGCTTCCGTTTTCAGCATGAGCCATGAATAATCCTTCATCAGCACAGTCTTTCCAGCTTTCTGGAACCTGAACTTCAACAACCTGTTTTGCACCTGCATCGATAGCATCATAGTTCATCTGAACGATAGCGTCACCTTTTCTTCCGTAAGTAGCTTTTGCAGCAGCTTTCATTAATTCGATAGCCTGTTCTTCCGGAATGATGTTAGCAAGTTTGAAGAATGCAGACTGAAGAACCGTATTGATACGTCCGCCAAGTCCGATTTCTTTACCAATCTTAATACCATCAATTACATAGAATTTGATGTTGTGGTTAGCGATGAATGCTTTTACCTGTCCTGGTAAGTGTTTTTCAAGACCTTCCATATCCCATGGGCAGTTTAATAAGAATGTACCGCCATCAACAAGTTCCTGAACCATGTTGTATTTGTTTACATAGGATGGGTTGTGGCATGCAACAAAGTTAGCCTGTTTGATCAGGTATGTGGATTTGATCGGGCTCTTACCGAAACGAAGGTGAGACATTGTAACACCGCCGGATTTCTTGGAGTCGTAATCAAAATATGCCTGAGCATACATATCTGTGTTATCACCAATGATCTTGATGGAGTTCTTGTTAGCACCAACAGTACCGTCAGCACCTAATCCCCAGAATTTGCAGTTGATTGTTCCTTCTGGTGTAGTAACCAGTGGAGCACCAACTTCCAGAGATAAGTTTGTAACATCATCCACAATACCGATTGTGAATTTCTGTTTTGTTGTATTTTCATATACAGCAACGATCTGAGCAGGTGTTGTATCTTTGGAACCTAAACCGTAACGGCCTGTGAATACTGGTGTATCGTTGAATTTTGTACCTTTCAGTGCAGCAACAACGTCTAAGTATAATGGTTCACCAAGAGCACCTGGTTCTTTTGTTCTGTCTAATACTGTAATCTGTTTTGCAGATTCAGGAATAGCGTTTACTAATGCTTCTGCAGAGAATGGTCTGTAAAGACGAACTGTAACAAGACCAACTTTTTTGCCTGCTGCCATTAAGTAATCGATGGTTTCTTCGATAGTTTCACAAGCAGAACCCATAGCAATGATTACATGTTCAGCATCTTCAGCACCGTAGTAGTTGAACAGTTTGTAGTTTGTTCCGATTTTTTCGTTTACTTTGTCCATGTATTCCTGTACTAATGCCGGAAGAGCATCGTAGTATGGGTTACATGCTTCTCTTGCCTGGAAGAAGATGTCAGGGTTCTGAGCAGAACCTCTCTGGCATGGATGATTTGGATTTAATGCATGTTTACGGAATGCGTCAACAGCGTCCAGATCTACCATATCTTTTAAATCTTCGTAATCCCATGTTTCAATCTTCTGGATTTCATGAGAAGTACGGAAACCATCGAAGAAGTTGATAAATGGAACTTTTCCTTTGATTGCTGCACAGTGTGCAACTGGTGTTAAGTCCATAACTTCCTGTACGGAAGATTCACATAACATAGCACATCCTGTCTGACGGCAAGCATATACGTCAGAGTGATCGCCGAAGATAGACAGTGCATGGCTTGCAAGAGCACGAGCAGATACGTTGATAACACCTGGTAACTGCTCACCAGCGATTTTGTAAAGGTTTGGAATCATCAACAGAAGACCCTGAGATGCTGTATATGTAGTAGTCAGGGCACCTGCTGCTAAGGAGCCGTGAACTGCACCTGCAGCACCAGCTTCAGACTGCATTTCTGTAACCTGTACTTCCTGTCCGAAAATGTTCTTTCTTCCCTGTGTTGCCCATTCATCAGTAGCTTCTGCCATTACGGATGAAGGGGTAATAGGATAGATAGCCGCAACATCTGAATATGCATATGAAGCATGAGCTGCTGCATGGTTACCATCCATGGTTTTCATCTTTCTAGCCATTTGATTTTTTCCTCCTTGAAAATTGTTGTTTTTGAACAATATTCTACTTCGCTCACGAAGTCTATATGAAATTATAGCACGATTTCACAAGCCTGTCTATTTGTAAAACATAAGAAAATGAAATGTTTTCCCAAAAAAACATGCTCTGTTTCCTCTTATTGCCTCATAATTTCCGAAATAGATTTAGAAGACAGCTCTTTCACTAATACGGACTGCACCCTTATCAATTCCTGATGTACTTTACAGCCGCAATCCCCAGCATTGTGAATACAGCTTTTTTCTGGTTTCATACATTCAATCATATAGAAATCCGGATCCACTGCCAGATAAATATCCAGAAGTGTTAATTCCTCAATTGACTTTTTCAGGGCATATCCTCCGTTACTTCCCCGGAAGCTTTTTACGATTTCTTTTTTTTCCAGTTTTTTTAATATTTTGTAAACAAATGCCGGTGTCAGGTCTTCTTTTTCACAAATCTGGTTCACACACATTTTCTCGCCCTTTGCCAGAGCCCGGACAATTCTTACACCGTAGTCGCATTCTCTTGTAATTAACATGGATTTCTTCCCCTCTGTTATCTTCTGTTTCTTATAGTCTCTTAAACATTATACCTATCTGTACTTAATTTATCAAGTAATTTCAAAAAGATTTTCGTAAGAAACACTTGCAAAATCCTTATTTTAAGGTACAATGAAAGAGATTATGCATAAAAATTGTTCTTTATAATAAGTGAGGGAAAACAAAACATGATTGCAGCAAATAATGTTACATTACGATTAGGTAAGAAAGCACTGTTTGAGGATGTTAATATTAAATTTACTGAAGGAAACTGTTACGGTCTCATCGGTGCAAACGGAGCCGGAAAATCTACATTTTTGAAAATCCTTTCCGGCCAATTGGAAACCACCAACGGAAACATTACAATTACACCAGGCCAGCGTCTGTCTTTCCTGCAGCAGGATCACTTTAAATACGATGCTTTTCCTGTGTTGGACACCGTTATTATGGGAAACCAACGTCTCTATGACATCATGAAGGAAAAAGAAGCCATCTATGCGAAAGAAGACTTCACAGACGAAGACGGAATCCGTGCCAGTGAACTGGAAGGCGAATTTGCAGAAATGAATGGCTGGGAAGCAGAATCTGATGCAGCGATGCTGTTAAACGGTCTTGGAATCGATACAGAGTTTCACTACACACAGATGTCTGATTTAAACGGAAGCCAGAAGGTAAAGGTCCTCCTTGCACAGGCACTTTTCGGAAATCCTGATATCCTGCTTCTTGACGAGCCTACCAACCACCTGGATCTGGATGCCATTGAATGGCTGGAAGAATTCCTGATCAATTTTGAAAACACAGTCATTGTCGTATCTCATGACCGTTATTTCTTAAATAAAGTATGTACTCATACCGCAGATATTGACTACGGAAAAATCCAGCTTTATGCCGGAAACTATGATTTCTGGTATGAGTCCAGCCAGCTTCTGATTAAACAGATGAAAGAAGCAAACCGTAAAAAAGAAGAAAAAATCAAAGAGCTTCAGGAATTTATCTCTCGTTTCTCTGCAAATGCTTCGAAATCTAAACAGGCTACTTCCAGAAAACGTGCTCTTGAAAAAATTCAGTTAGATGAAATGCGTCCGTCCAGCCGTAAATATCCTTATATCGATTTCCGTCCAAACCGTGAAATCGGAAATGAAGTGCTCATGGTAGAAGGACTTTCTAAAACAATTGACGGTGTAAAAGTTCTGGACAACCTGACTTTTACCCTTGGACATGATGATAAGGTTGCTTTTGTAGGTGGAAATGAACGTGCAAAAACAGTTCTGTTCCAGATTTTAATGGGCGAGATGGAACCGGATGAAGGAAACTACAAATGGGGTGTTACCACTTCTCAGAGCTACTTCCCGAAAGACAACACCAAAGAATTTGACAACGACCTGACTATCGCTGACTGGCTCACAGGATATTCTGAAATCAAAGATGCTACCTATGTCCGTGGATTCCTGGGACGTATGCTCTTCCCTGGAGAAGACGGCGTGAAAAAAGTCCGGGTGCTCTCCGGTGGTGAAAAAGTAAGATGCCTCTTATCTAAAATGATGATTTCCGGTGCCAATGTACTGCTCTTTGATGAGCCTACCAACCATCTGGATATGGAATCTATCACTGCCTTAAACAACGGTATGATCAAATTCCCAGGCGTTATTTTATTTGCTTCCCATGACCACCAGATTGTCCAGACTACAGCAAACCGTATCATGGAAATTCTTCCGAACGGTGTACTGATCGATAAGATCACTACTTATGACGAATATCTGGCAAGTGATGAAATGGCGAGAAAACGTCAGGTATATACTATGACAGAGGAAGACAACTAAATTTTTTAGATTTGGCAAAGAGCTGTTGAATGAAAATTCAATGGCTCTTTTTTGTATCTTTCCCTATTTGGGTTTCTGTGATATAGTAGATTCATATTACATGTTTTTCTTCACAACAATGAATCGGAGGTGTTTTCTATTTATCAAAAACAACTGTTGAAACGAAAGGAATATCTTGAACAGGAAATTCTAAATCTTCAGGAAAAAATCACACTTCTTCCGCCTGGGAAACTTGTCTGTACTAAAAACGGGAATTATTTCAAATGGTATCACAGCACAGCAACTTCTTTTTCCTATCTTCCAAAATCCAAACAAAACTTTGCAGAACTTTTAGCATTGAAAAAATATTATGCATTTCAGCTGGAACACTTAAAAGCGGAAATCGAAGCTCTCACTCTGTATCTCTCTAAATTTCAGACTTCATCTTCCTCTGCCTTTGAATTTTTAAACCAACATCCTGAATATCAAAAACTTCTTAAAAATGCAATTGAAAATGTTTCTCCTCTTTTCTCTAAGGAACTGAATGACTGGCTCTCTGCTACTTATGAAACCAATTCTATGCACCCTGAACAGCTTTCTCATCTCTCTATCTCCGGTCACATTCTACGTTCTAAATCTGAAGTTATCATTGATACTGCATTATTCTCCAATCACATTCCCTTTCGCTACGAATGTGCACTTCCTCTGGGTTCCAAAACATTCTTTCCTGATTTCACTATCCGCCATCCGCAGACCAAAGATTTTTTCTATTGGGAACATTTCGGCATGATGGATTCTCCTCCTTATTCGCAAAATGCTTTCAACAAATTGCAAGTCTATAATTCTCATGGAATTATTCCTACCATTAATCTCATCACTACCTATGAGACGAAAGACCAACCACTTAACAGCCAGTATGTACAGCATCTCATTGAACATTATTTTTTGTAATCAGTAAAAATACTCTCTTTGGATGTACTCACATATCTTCTTTGGGCAATAGTCGTCTCTATTTCTCTTCCCTTGCCCACATCTCTGGGCAAGATTTCCCAGATACTCTTGCACTTTACCCAATTTTCTACCAGTACTTCCGTTTTTAAGACTTCTTTGGACAATAACACTTCATTCCAGACTCTTCTTGCCCACTATCTTGGGCAATCTCCTCTGCACACACTCTCTTCTGCCCAAATTTAAGCCACCATAAAATTTCTTCTAACTTTTATTTCTCCTTCGCCTCAATCTGCATTTTCATATCTTTATATTCTTTGGGCGAAATCCCAAATTCCTTCTTAAATGCCCGGTAAAAATTTGAGTAATCTTTAAATCCAAACATAAGATATGCTTTGCTGATGCTGATATTGCTTAAGATTGCATTCTGACAGGCAGCCAGACGTTTTTTCATAATATACTGATGTATGGAAATTCCTGTATTTCTCTTAAATAAATGGGCAATATAATATTTACTGACATAAAATTTCTTTGCAAGATGCTCAAGAGAAATATCCTGCTCTAAATGATTGTCAATATACATCAGCAGTTTTTGATACAGATCCTGTTCCTCTTTCCTCTTTCTCGGATTGTTCTGTTCATATGCCATACGGTTCAGATGTAGGACAAGATCACAGATACTGATAAACACTTTGGACTCTTTCCCAAAACGCTCTGAATTTATTTCTTCTATCAGGTGAAAAATCTTAGACTGGATTGCACTAAAAGGCACTGCCTCATTGTGATAAATATATTGTTTTCTCTCAGCAGCACATTGAATGACATAATAAAAGTCTTCTGATATCTGCCGCATTCTCTGAAGATATTCTGTACTGACCCAGAACACAAAACGACTGTAAGGTAAATCTTCATCGTGAATCACAGCCCTGTGAGGGACTCCGGGAGGCAGAACCACCACATCACCTGTTTTCAATGGAAATGCTTTATCACGAATCCAGATTGATACGTTTCCTTCCAGAAAAAAATAGACCTCATAATAATTATGAAAGTGGCTGTCCATGTTTTTCAAATGTTTATCACTATAGTAATAAATTTCAAAGTCCTTAGACAACATATACTGCCTGGTACTAAAATCTGTTTTATAATTTTTGTTCATCTGCTTTATCTCATTCCTCCCTTAACTTTGTATCTATATTAATACAAAACAGCAAGTTTTACAATATATACAACAACCTTATCAATTGGAATTATTTGACCAGGAAATTATAATACTAAGTATCAAATGAACAACGAAAGTGAGGAAATCAATTATGGAAATGACAATGCGCTGGTACGGAAAAAATCATGACACAGTTACACTGGAACAGATCAAACAGAGCTGCTATGTAACAGGTATCATCACAACTCTCTATGACAAATTACCGGGAGAAGTATGGACTCTGGATGAAATCCTTGCAATGAAAAAAGAAGTAGAAGACGCTGGTCTTCACCTGGCTGGTATTGAAAGCGTAAATGTAAGCGACGCCATCAAAACAGGAGCACCTGAAAGAGACAAAGACATTGCAGCTTACATCGAAACACTTGAAAATCTTGGTAAAGCAGATATTCACATGGTATGCTACAATTTCATGCCTGTCTTTGACTGGACAAGAACAGAACTCGCACGCATAAGAGAAGACGGAACTACAGTACTTGCATACAACCAGGATACTGTAGATGCTATGGATCCGGACAACATGTTTGACTCCATCAAAGACAACATGAACGGTACTGTTATGCCAGGCTGGGAACCGGAACGTATGGAAAAAGTAAAAGAATTATTTGAGCTTTACAAAGATATCGATGAAGAAAAATTATTTGAAAACCTGAAATACTTCCTTGAAGCAATCATGCCGGTTTGTGACAAATACGACATCAACATGGCAATCCACCCAGACGATCCATCCTGGAGCGTGTTCGGTCTGCCTCGTATCATTTCCTCTCAGGCAAAACTGAAACGTATGATGGATATGGTTCCAAACAAACACAATGGTGTTACTTTCTGCATGGGCTCTTACGGAACAAACTTAAACAACGATTTAGTTGATACTATCCACATGCTGAAAGGAAGAATTCATTTCGCACATGTAAGAAACCTTCGTTTCAATGACGGTATGCGTGACTTCGAAGAAAGTGCACATTTAAGCTCTGATGGTACTTTCGACATGTATGCAATCATGAAAGCACTTCATGACACAGGATTTGACGGACCGATCCGCCCTGACCACGGACGTATGATGTGGGGAGAAAAAGCAATGCCTGGTTATGGTCTGTATGACCGTGCTCTCGGTGCTGCATACTTAAGAGGTCTGTGGGAAGCTGCTGAAAAAGAATCCAAATAAAATCGTGATCGCAAAAGCGAGGAAGGGAAAAATCATGAAATTAACATTAGAAGGACTGAAAAACAGACAGGATTGGGAAGCTGCCGGAATTGCTCTTCCATCTTATGACATTGAAAAAGTTGCTGAAAACACAAAAAAATCTCCTGTATGGGTACACTTCGGAGCCGGAAACATCTTCCGTATCTTCATTGGCGGACTTGCCAATACCTTATTGGAAAAAGGAGAAGCTGACAAAGGTATTACCTGTGTGGAAACTTTTGACTTTGATGTAGTAGACAAAATTTACAAACCATACGACAATCTGGTACTGGCTGTTACCTTAAAAGCAGATGGTTCTACAGACAAAAAAGTTCTTGGTTCTCTGACCGAAGCGATCAAGGCTCAGTCCAACGTTCCGGAAGAATGGAACCGTTTAAAAGAAATCTTCGTTAATCCTGAACTGCAGATGATTTCCTTTACAATCACAGAAAAAGGATATGCCTTAAAAGGTGCTGACGGAACTTTCTTCCCATTCATCCAGGCTGACATTGACAACGGTCCTGATAAAGCCGGTTCTGCTATGGCTGTTGTATGTGCTTTATTAAATGAGCGTTACAAAGCAGGAAAAACTCCTCTTGCTGTTGTTTCCATGGATAACTGCTCTCACAATGGTGAAAAGCTGCAGAACTCCATTCTTACAATGGCAAAAGAATGGCTGGCAAAAGGTTTTGTAGAAGAAGGATTTGTGGAATATCTTTCTGATGAAAAACAGGTTTCTTTCCCATGGTCCATGATCGATAAGATCACCCCAAGACCAGCAGATTCTGTATGTGAAGACCTGGAAAAATCCGGTGTAGAAGAAATCGCACCTGTGATTACTTCCAAGAGAACTTACATTGCTCCTTTTGTAAATGCAGAAGGTCCTCAGTACCTGGTTATTGAAGATAAATTCCCAAACGGAAGACCTGCTCTGGAAAAGGCCGGTGTATATCTCACAGACAGAGATACCGTAAACAAAGTAGAGCGTATGAAAGTTACTACTTGTCTGAATCCTCTGCACACAGCTCTTGCTGTATACGGCTGTGTACTTGGCTATACTTTAATCGCAGATGAAATGAAAGACGAACAGTTAAATAAACTGGTTCACCAGATCGGTCCTGTAGAAGGTATGCCGGTAGTAACAGATCCTGGTATCCTCTCCCCTGCTGATTTCGTGGACGAAGTTATCAACGTTCGTATCCCGAATCCATTTATGCCTGATACACCACAGCGTATCGCTACCGATACTTCACAGAAAGTAGGTATCCGCTACGGTGAAACCATTAAATCCTATGTAGCACAGTATGGAGATGCGAAAAAATTAACAGCAATCCCTCTGGCAATTGCAGGATGGTGCAGATATCTCTTAGGTGTAGATGATGAAGGAAATACGTTTGAACGTTCCGCAGATCCAATGCTGGAAGAACTGAGCAAAGCTCTGGAAGGAATCGAAGTCGGAAATCCTTCTTCTTACAACGGACAGTTAAAATCTATCCTTTCCAATGCAAACATCTTTGGCATTGACTTATACGAAGCTGGAATCGGTGAAAAAATCGAAGACATGTTCCTGGAAGAAATTGCAGGAGCAGGTGCTGTAAGAAATACTTTGAAAAAATACATGGCATAATGAAAGGGATGCTGTTTCCTCCTGTGAGGCAGCGTCCCTTTTTTACTGCTTAGAGACCAAACTCCTGAAACAGTTTCTTCTGGTATTCTTTATCTAATGCAGCTTTTACAATATCGTCTGTTCTTCCCATTTCGTACAGACGCAGGGTCAAATCATTTACTCTTTTTTCTCCCTGTTGCAGCCCCTGCTGCAGCCCTTGTTGCAGACCTTGTTGCAGACCCAACCGCCTTTTTTCTTCCAGTTCATCGTGCATCAATTCCTCCAAAGCTTCACACATCTCTTTTACCTCCTGAAATTCCTTTTTATTTGCTCGTACAATAATATTCATAACCGACTTATACAACGGATTTTTTGTATGATTTCTATACTCTTCCAATAATTCTCTTGCAGCCTGTTTTCCCTCCAGGTGCGTTGTCAGGTTTCGCAGCCACAAATTCCTGCTTGCAATTGGGTGAAAGCACGAATTTTCCGAAAATAGAATTGTAATAAGACCTGCATAGCAAAATCAGCTTTGCATATAGATATTTTTAAGGAAATATGCTTTTCTATATTGTAACACGGACGCCACTCAATGAAAATATCGGAATATTAAACAAACCTGCGAAGAAAACGGAAGCTTCCATTTCACTCACAGGTTTGTTCTTTATCTATTTGTTCCCATATGCATAAATTCCTTCACAATAAAGAAAATACAAAGTAAAGCTGCCACTCCGTCTGCAATCGGTGCAGAAAACATAACCCCGTCAATTCCCATGAACAATGGCAAAATAATCAATAATGGCAACAAAAAGATAATCTGTCTGGTAAGAGATAAAAACACACCTTTTCCTGCTTTTCCAATAGATGTAAAGGTGTTCGCTGTAATAGGCTGAATTCCATTAATAAATGTAAAAAACATATAAATCCGGAAAAACTTTTCCGCAAACAAAAAATATTCCTCACTTCCGGAACCAAAAATACCGATGATCTGCCTTGGCATCAACTGGAACAATAAAAATGCCACGATCGAGATTCCAATAGCCGCTGCCACTGCCTTCTTATAGGTATCCTTTACACGATCATATTTTCCTGCCCCATAGTTATAACTGGTAATCGGCTGAATTCCCTGAGAGATTCCAATCACAATGGCAAAAAAGATCATTCCCACCTTCGAGATAATACCTGCACAGGCCAGAGGAATATCACTTCCATAGGAAGACTGTGCCCCATAGTAGGTCAATGTATTATTCATCACGATCTGTACGATCATCATGGCAATCTGATTGAAAAACGGTGCAATCCCCAAGGAAATAATCGGGATCCAGGACGTTCCGGAGGGAATCAGACTCTTCAACGGAATATGAACCGTTTTAAATCTTGACAAATACCACAACACCATCAAACCAGACACTACTTGTCCGATGATTGTTGCCCAGGCTGCACCTGCAATTCCCATATCAAATGTAAAGATGAACAGTGGATCTAAAATCGTGTTGATAATAGCTCCTACCAATGTACACATCATGGAAAATTTGGGGCTTCCATCTGCACGAATCAGATTGCTTCCCCCTGTAGTAACAATCAAAAAAGGAAATCCAAGTGCTGTAATTCCCGTATACTCCAGCGAATAGTCTAAGACTTTATCTGTGGCTCCAAACGCTCTCATCATTGGTTCCAAAAAAATCTGCGATACCACGCAGAGTAATACTCCCAGTATCAGCATCATGCCGATGGAACCGCCTGCAAATTTAACTGCCTTTTCCTTTTCTTTCCGTCCCATGGCAAGATTGAAATTTGCCGCTCCTCCGATTCCGCACAAAAGGGAAATCGCCGTACAGGTAATCGAAAGTGGAAATGCTACATTCGTAGCCGCATTTCCCAGCATACCGACACTTCTGCCTATAAAAAACTGATCTACAATGTTATACAAAGAGCTTACCAGCATAGCTATAATACTTGGAATAGCAAATCTGGCAATCAATGTCCCTATTGGTTCTGAGCCAAGGGGATTATTCTGTTTCTCTTCCATGGACTTCCTCCTGCTGTGTTTTGATATTATGAAGCACTTTTTCTGAATGGGATGCCATCTTTTCCAATCCGCTGACCATCATCTGCTGTTCCTCCTCGGACAACACAGACAAGACCTGTGACCACCATACGGCCAATGCCTCCCGCATCTTTGGAATGGTCTCTTCTCCTTTTTCTGTAAGATAAATGGCATAAGACCTTCCATGTGCTTCCGATTTCTTTCGCTCAACAAACCCCTGCTCCTGGAGTTTCTTCATGGTCCTTACTGCAAGAGCCTCATCCACTGCCATATTTTCACACATTTCCTTCTGACTGCTGCCCGGATTTGCAGATAAATAAAATAAAAAATTATAACTGGAATAACCAATGCCATATTCCTTCATCGTCTGCGTCATATACTTCTGCTCTCTCCGATGAAGCACAGCAATGCTTTTTCCCAAGATACGATTTTCCATAATGCCTCCTGTTCTTGACAAGTCAATTATATTATACGAGGCAATAATTGACTTGTCAAGTTTCTGAGATTACAAACTCATAATATAAACCTGACAAGGATTCCATTCATCCCATAGATTAGGAAACACTTCAAATTCCTTAAATCCCAGACTGCGATAAAAGGCATTCGTAACATCATATTCCTTGTATCTGCCCATTTGTACTGTTTTTACCTGCATGAAAGAATATCCTTGCAACACTGCCCAGGATTTCGCTTCTGAAAAGAGCTTTCTTCCGATTCCCAATCTCTGATAATCTTTCAGCACCCCCATAACCTGAATCTCTATGGTAGCCTTTCCTGTTTCTTTCAGGCACAAAAAACCAACCGGTTTGTTTTGATTAAAAGCAGCAAACATGGTCTGCTGTGCACTGTCTGCAATATACTCTTCTCTTGCAGAAGCAATCCCAAACCATTCCGGAAGATTTTCCAGAATTGTTCTGACAACTGCCTGTTTGTCCTTTACGATATATTTTATTGTTGTTCCCATCCACTTTCTCCTAAAAACAATGTGTAACTTATCTGTGTATATACATCCTGATCATATCAGAATGCTCCTCTTCCTGAACCATACACAAAAATTCCCAGCCATATTTTTCGTAAAAACCTGTATGATCCGTGATTAAATAGATGGGTGTGATTCCCTTTGATTTCATATCGTCCACAACCATGCCAAGCAAATGCCCTGCAATTCCTTTGCAGCGGTATTCTTTTTCCGTATATACTGCACAGACATTAGGAGCAAGGTCTTTTCGGTTATGGAAATCATTTTCAATGACACCAAGACCTCCCACTATGTTATCCCCATCCAGGCAAAGATACCAGCCATACTCCGTTTCCTGGTTCAGATATGCTGCCATACACTCTTCATAAGCTTCCTTGGGCACTCCCCATTTCCTGTGAAACCATGCCGCTGCCTGTTCTTTTAATTGAGGATTTTGTCTTAAATTGATATATTTGTATGTATTCATTTTCTTCTCCTTATCCAAAAAAATTCAGGGTACATTGCCTTCAGCAACATACCCTCTACAGTTACTTAAAATGGTGTCCCATCCAGATCATACGGCGTACACTGGTACACATAATAATTCAGCCAGTTGGTGTACAGGTTATTCGCATGAGATCTCCACAAAAGCAATGGTTTATTCTCTGCATTATCCCCAGGATAATATCCCTTTGGCAGATCGATTGGAAGACCTTTTCCTAAATCACGCTTATACTCTCCGTCCAGAGTAACTCGATCATATTCCGGATGTCCCATGACGAAAATCTGTCTTCCCTCTTTTGCCATAGCCAAAAATACTCCTGCTTCTTCGGACTCTGCCAGCACCGTAAGCTCCGGACAATTATGAATATCCTCAGCACGAACCTCTGTGTGACGGGAGTGAGGTGCCAGAAATACATCATCAAACCCACGAACCAGAGGAATCTTCCGATTCTGTACTTTATGTGCAAATAGCCCAAATACTTTATGATCCATCTGATGTTTCTGCAATCCATAATGATAGTACAACCCTGCCTGGGCAGCCCAGCACAGATAGATCGTAGAGGTCACATTATGCTTGCTCCACTCCATAATTTCTTTCATTTCTTCCCAGTAATCTACCTCTTCAAATTCCATCTGCTCTACCGGTGCACCTGTGATGATCATTCCATCAAACTTATGAGCTTTTACCTCCTCAAAGGTCTGATAAAATTTGTTCAAATGGCTGGTGGCTGTATTCTTAGATACATGGGTACTTACCATCATAAAGGACACATCCACCTGCAGCGGTGTATTGGACAGAGAACGAAGAAGCTGCAGCTCTGTCTCTTCTTTTAAAGGCATCAGATTCAGAATCAAAATCTGAATAGGACGGATGTCCTGGTGAATGGCTCTTGTCTCATCCATCACAAAAATATTTTCTTTCTCTAAGATTTCTTTTACCGGCAAGTCACTTTGTATTTTAATCGGCATTTTTTATTCCTTCCTTTCTGTCTTTTCTCTCTGTTTACATCAATGGTGCAAACATACGGAGAATGGTTCCCATGGTGCGCATATACAATGGCTGTTTCTTATAATCCGAAGCCTGAGCCTTGATACACTTTTTCAAAGTATCCTGAAAATCCTCTTCGATCGCAGCAATCTGGGAATTCTGATACATAAATGCTGCACATTCAAAATGGTGGAACAGGCTTCTGTAATCCAGATTGATGGTTCCCACCACTGCTTTTTCATCATCTGAAACAAATACTTTGGCATGAACAAATCCCGGTTCATACTCGTAAATTTTCACCCCTGCTTCTAACAGCTCGTTATAATAAGTTTTTGCTACAGCAAACGCATATTTCTTATCCGGAATGTGCGGCATGATAATAGAAACATCAATTCCACGTTTTGCTGCATAAGTAAGTGCCATGATCATTTCATAATCCAAGATCAGATACGGCGTCATAATATGTACATATTCCCGGGCTGTGTTGAGGATATCCAGATATACCTTCTTTCCTACACGTTCTTTTCCGTACGGACTGACCTCATACGGCATAATAAATCCGTCGTTCTTCATGGAAAAATCTTCCGGTGTCTTATAATTTTCGTAGTTTTCTTCTTCCGTCTCTGTGACATTCCACATTTCCAGGAACATATAGGTAAAGCGTTCCACCGCCTTACCTGTCAGCCTTACTGCTGTATCTTTCCAGTGTCCGAAACGCACCTTCTGGTTAATATATTCGTCTGCCAGATTTGTGCCTCCGGTGAAAGCCACTTTTCCATCAATGACCATGATTTTTCTGTGGTCTCTATTGTTATAATAGGAGGAAAAAACAGGGCGGATAGGTGCGAACATCTTACATTTAATTCCTTCTGCTTCCAGAACCTTTGGATAAAAATATGGCAGCAAGGCAAGAACACACATGCCGTCGTACATCACACGGACTTCCACACCGCTTTTCGCCTTTTCTTTTAAGATATCAAGAATACTGTTCCACATAACACCTTCTTCTACAATAAAGAACTCCAGAAAAATAAATTTCTCTGCTTTTTTCAGTTCTTCCAACATATCCTCAAACTGATCATCTCCCAGTGGATAATATTTCACCTGGGTGTGATCATATACCGGTGCGTTTCCATATTCCTCCATATAGTCTGCGAAATGCCCGATCTGAGGATTAACGATTTCTAACTTTTCCTTTACTGCCTGATTCTGAGGTGCATTTTTTTTGGTAAACACAGAGAGGGATTCCAGCCGCCTAAACAGCATCTTTGTCCCAAGCTGCGTTCCAATATAAATATAAAATAAGGCCCCGAATACTGGGAAAATGATCAATGGCAGCATCCAAACCAGCTTAAACTCCGGACTGCCGCTGCTGTTAAACAAATGGAGTACCACAGTCACACTGAGAAGGACAAAGACCAGATAAAAAATATAGCTATAGTCTCTCAGCCAGATATAAATAGAAATCAAAAGCAAAAACTGAATGACAAATGCAAAAACAACCATGAGAGTTCTTCCGAAAATAATCGTTTTTACGCCTTTGATTCCTTTTTTCTTCATTTCACTCGTATTCATCATATGTTTACACTTCACCTGCCCTATCCAGAAAATCTTCTTCTGACAAGATAGGAATTCCTAATTCTTTTGCCTTTTTGTTTTTAGAAGAATTAGAAGTTGTGTCATTATTGATCAGATAATCGGTTTTCGAAGTAACACTGCCGGTCACTTTTCCGCCTCTCTGCTCGATGAACTCTTTTAATTGGGAACGATTTGCAAAATGTACCACACTTCCGGTAATGACAAATTGTTTGCCTGCAAAAGTCTGATTTTCCTCTTTTTTCACTTCTTCCAGTTCCAAATGTGACATCAAATGGCGGAACTTCTTCAGATTTTCCTCATTGTTGAAATAATCGGTAAATGCCTTTGCAATCACAGGTCCGATGCCTTCTATCGCATTGATCTCTTCCCCACTTGCATGGATCAGTTTTTCCACATCATATTCGAATTCCCTGCATATCACTTTTGCATTTGCCAGTCCAATGTTGGCAATTCCCAGGCTGTAAAGAACTCTTGGCAGTGTAGTATGTTTTGCATTTTCCAGACTGGAAATAAGGTTTTCATAAGACTTCTCCCCGAATCCCTCCATCTCTACAATCTGATCTTTATAGCGGGAAATCTCAAAAATATCTCCAAAGTCCTTTATAAATCCTTTGAGAATAAACTTCTCCAGTGTAGCCTCTGAAAGTCCATCAATATTCATGGCATCACGGCTGACAAATAAGGTAAAAGATTTTATCTTCTTTGCCTGACAGTCCGGATTCATACAATACAGAGATTCCACCTCATTTGTTTTTAAAACTCTGGCTTCCTTCTGGCATACCGGACAGCTATGGGGAATTTCCGGATTTCCGCTGCGTGTGAGATTTTCTGCAATCTGAGGGATGATCATATTGGCCTTATAGACCTGAATCTTATCGCCGATTCCAAGCTGCAGTTCTTTTAAGATGCTCACGTTATGGACACTGGCTCTGCTCACGGTAGTTCCTTCCAGTTCTACCGGTTCAAAAATTGCTACAGGGTTGATAAGACCCGTTCTGGATGGACTCCACTCAATCTCTCTTAAAGTTGTTTCTTTAATCTCATCTTTCCATTTAAAAGCAAAAGCATTTCTTGGAAATTTAGCTGTACTTCCCAAAGAAGCACCATACGCAATGTCGTCATACAAGGCCACCAGGCCATCTGATGGAAAATCATTTTCTGACACCTGATGCTCAAAATACTGCATTGCATCATCCAGGGTCTCTTGTGTCACTGCCCGATATTCCACCACATCAAATCCTTGTTTTTGCAGCCACAAAAACTGCTGCTCTACAGAATTCTGAAAATCAACACCTTCTGCCTGTACCAGAGAAAAAGCATAAAAGTGCACATTTCTCTTTGCCGTTATTTCGTTGTTTAACTGTCTTACAGAACCACTGCAAAGGTTTCTTGGATTTTTATATTTTGCATCTACATCTTCGATTTCGGAATTGATTTTCTCGAAATCAGAGTATGTGATAATCGCCTCTCCTCTCAGCACCAGATTTCCTTTGTGACTGATCTGCAGCGGAATATTCTTAAACACTCTGGCATTATTGGTAATGACCTCCCCGATCACTCCATTTCCTCTGGTGACTGCTTTTTCCAGCTTTCCATCCTGATACGTCAGCACAATGGTAAGCCCGTCCAGTTTCCAGGAAAGCAAAGTCTTATGTGTACCAACAAAGCTCCTCAGTGTCTCCACATCTTTTGTCTTGTCCAGAGACAGCATGGGCTTTTCATGAGCTTCTTTTGGCAGTTCTTCCAGAGCCTCATATCCAACCATAGTTGTGGGACTTCCTGCCAGGGTTATTCCTGTCTCCGCTTCCAACTTCACCAATTCATCATACAATTTGTCATATTCATAGTTACTCATCAGTTCCCTGTCTTCCTGGTAATAAGCCCGGGATGCCTGGGTCAGTAAAGGAATCAACTCCTTCATCCTCTTCATAGAATCCATGTATGTTTAAACCCTCCTGTTTTTCCTATACTTTTTCTCCGGATTTCTGTATTTACCCGGATTTTTTACAGGTTTTCCACCACGGTACACCTCTTGTACAGGTGCACGTTTTCCTGCTTCCAGCTGTTTTTGTAACACTTCTATTTCTTTGTCCGTAGCCTCTCTATATTCTCCCACTGCCAGATTTCCCAGTGTAAGGTTCATAATGCGGATACGTTTCAGACTCTTCACTTCATACCCGAAATAACTGCACATTCTCCGAATCTGACGGTTCAGACCCTGAGTCAGAACAATACGAAAACTGTATTCTCCGTCCTTCTGGACTCTGCATTTTCTGGTAATGGTCCCCAGTATAGGAACACCTTCCCGCATACCTTGAAGAAATTCCTCTGTCACAGGCTTGTCTACGGTCACAAGATATTCTTTTTCGTGGAAATTTCCAGCTTTCATCATCTGATTCACCAGTTCACCCTGGTTAGTCAGCAAAAGAAGTCCCTCAGAATCTTTGTCAAGCCTTCCTGCATAATATACCCGGATGGGATAATTTATATAAGAAATCACGTTCTTTTTGACTCTCATATCAGCCGTACATTCGATTCCTTTTGGTTTATAAAAAAGAAGAAGTACCTTTTTTTCCTGAAGCTTCACAGGCTTTCCATCCAGGCAGACACTGGAAGTCTCTCCCACCTGCATCCCACAGACCGCTGTTTTCCCATTGACTGTGATATGCCCCTGCTCTACCAGCCGGTCTGCCTCTCTTCTGGAACACACGCCTGCTTCACTCAAAAATTTATTTAAACGCATAAAATTTCTCCTCTAAAATATGATACTTCATTTAAGAATTATAACAATATCTTAGGAATCCTACAACTCTTGTTTTTATCTTCGTTGGAGATACTTTAAATGATATAAAGCAAAAAAACTCCAGCCAGCACCTTTCATGGCACTGACAAGAGTTCTGCTTAATTACGCTTTTGTCTCTTCTACAAAAATCCTCACCTGTTCTGCTGACATATCCAGAAGTTCTGCTATTTCTTCTACAGTTTTCCCCTTTGATAATAGTTTACCGATGATTATTCTCTGTTCTTGTGTTCGCCCCTGCTCTAGGCCTTCACTTCGTCCCTGTTGTATTAACCGATCAGATTCTAGCTCTAACACTTTTCCACCCATAATCTCACCAAATCCTTTCTTGGCTTTTTTCTTATCTTTTAATATATAGTTTGCTATTCTTATAATTAACTCTACCAGGTCACGGTATTCTCTCTCTTTCCCTTCTTCTAGAAACTCTTTTTCTAAGTGTTTTTCAATCTCCGCATATTCTTCCAGCATAATTTTTAACTCCTGATGTTTTGTTTCCAGATCAGTTTTTTCATATCTCATAATATAGAAGGGTAAGAGAAAAAATAAGCGTTTCTTCAGAATTTCTTCTTTTGTATAATATCCTGCATATACTGCTGGTACCTTGTATTCCCAAGTGCTTCCGTCTGGCATAATCACTTCTATGGATAACAGCTTTGTTTCTTGATTCCCTCGCAAATAAAGAATGCTGGAATGAGGAAAATACATTCGATATCTCCCCTCTTCTTTTTCCATAGATTCCAGGCTGATAGAAAAATCGTATTCTATCATTCGCACAACCATTCCTCTATCTTGTGTACTTTGACATTCTAAATGATACATTTTATCTTTTATCAACAAAAGGGAATCTGTGATAATTTCTCCTTGTTTGGTCTGATGTTCATTTCTCCTTTGTATGATTTCTATGTCTTCCGGGTAGGATGTACCGAAAATTTCATTAATCAGGGGAACGGCCAATTCTGGCATCTTCTCTATCAATGTCCGAAAAACATCATCAAATATCGTATTATTTATAGGATTCTCCATGAAACTTACCTCTCTTAATTTTTCTCTTCCTATGTAGTCTTGTCTCATGTATTTTATAAATCTTGTCATTTGTGAAACAACATCAGTTAATGGACTATCTCTCCTTTCCTATCTTTAGCATCCGCTGTGTTTTGTTACTTTTATTATATATTACATAAAAAAGAATTTCAAATTTAAATCTTACGATTCTCGCCAGTAAGCACGCTTTTGATTTCTGTCATGTTCTGAGTAAAACTTGTCACAATATATTCACCTTCTGGAATATCATTGCTTATAATTTTTCCTATTCTTCCGAAAAATCGTTTCTTTTATCCTCCATATCTTATTTCCCCCTACCAGCATCAGTCCCAGCTTAACCAATATACTCCTTCACGAAAAAGAACCCAAATCCTTTTTTCAGTAAAGTTTATAATAATTATAAGTACAATATTTCAAAATCCACTTCAAATCATTTTATTATCTATAAATGAGCAAATTTGAAAAATTGCACAAAACTACACTGCGAATTTCATAAATGAATCAAAATCATTACTTTCCTTTGCACATTGAAAAAGATAACGATACTTTTCCAGCTGAATGGCCTGTGACGAAGGCTTTGTCTTTGAAGCGATCGTATCGTCCACAATACAGAAAACAGGCTTTCCGGTGCGTGCTGCTTCTGAATAAATAATCTCAATGACAGAGCATTTTAACGTATCTGAAAGTAAGGAATCATCCCATTTTCCGGAATTGAGGAAATGGGCAATCGTAGTTCTGTGACAGGAACTGTTTTTAGCAAAGTCCGTGGTTTTTCCATGATATCCTGAAATGAAAATACTGATTAGGATACTCATAAGATGGTTTATTATTCGGTTCGAATAAAATTTGCATAAGTTTAATTTTTTAAACTGGTTGTATATGAATGAGGAATGATGTATAATATTTGCGAGAGACACCTTCTTTCGTAAATGTTGCAAATGTTTGTTTAGGCACTTTCATTATACAACACACGGAATCGAGGTGTCTTTCTTTTATGCAAAATCACGAACTTGCTCATTTATAGTTATTATTAATAACATTTTTATATATAATGACATTTACATACATATGTCCTACTGTAGCTCGATTTGAAAATAGTATTTTGTGCACTCTGCACTTTGCCTTGATTGCATCCATTAATCACTTACCTTATACGATCATCGTGGTTTTATTAACATTTGTACCGATTCTATTATCACTTATGTCTTGGTTAGCAACAGGAATTGTATTTATGATTTATGCTGTTTTGGGAATTGCCCTAACATACTTTATTAATTCATTGATATTTTCCAAAATCCTCAAAAATATATGTAAACATCTTGAATCCCATAAAAAACCTCCATTGTAGTTCCTACTACTTTGGAGGTTTTTACTATATACTGCCCATTACAATAGAACACATTATTTTAATGCTGCATAGTCTTCTTCTGTATAATCCTTTGTATTATCCCAGTTTTCAAACTCTAACATGCTATAATCCATTCCAACAGCCTTACATGCTCTCTTCCATTCTTCTGTAGATGCGTCTGCAAATGTTTTCAACTCTGATTTATAATCCGTTATACTTTGTGCAACAACACCTTGTACAATTGCGCCAAGACTAGGTTGTACATCTTTCACTTCTGCGTAGAAATCATGTGCAGTTTCATCTCTCGATGTTATAGTTGGAACAACTTTTGATGTTTCTTCTGCAATTGTGTAATATTCTTTCATAACTGGATTTGTCATATATTTTTCATTAACCGATGGAATAACAGAAACGAATGTTCCATCTTCTACACAACCTGATTGATAACCATATTCTTCACTGAAGAACGCCATTAAGTATCTTGCAGCCTCTTCTGGATGTTTCGATTGGCTATATAATCCTATCCATGGAGATAATTCCCCTTTTTGTACATATGTATTTGACATTCCGTCTGGTACTGGAACTGACATTACCCCGTAATTCATATCAGGATAATTTGTATCCCACGAAGGAATACACCACATTCCTTGACATAAGAATCCTGCTTGTCCTTGTGCAAATAATTCTCTTGCTTCTGGAGCACTAATGTTTACTGTGTCTGGATGAATACTACCGTCTTTAACTAAATCTGAAATGAGTCCTAAAGCATTATGAACAGGTTCTGTATCGTAAGGTGCACGTCCATTATCTGTTAATACTTTTTGCGTAGCTGCAATTTTTCCACCTGCTGCAGCTGCTAACGATCTTGCCAGAACATCCATACGGTTTACTTGTTTTCCACCATCAATCATACCGTATACCATTCCATTTCCATTATCAGTAATTTTTTTACAAACTTCTCTAAACTCAGAATATGTTTTTGGAATTTCTTTTACACCTGCTGCATCTAATACATCCTTATTATAGTAGAATAGGCATTGAATTGTAGGCATATTTTCTGTAATCGTATACCATTCATCCCCAATATGTGTCACACCCTCTGCAAACGATGCAGGATCAAATGATGCTTCAAATTCTTCTGTAACATATGGATTTAATGATTGGAACCAGTTTTCTTCAAGTGCTGTATTTAACGTCATACCTACTGGAATCGGAAAAATGTCAGGACCTTCTCCCGATTTAATCATCGTAACAATTGTGTTTTTAAATTGGTCTACTGTCAAACGAGTATATTCAACATTAATATCTGGGTTTTCCTTCATAAATTTTTCATGGAACGCATCTCTTTGTTCTACATTCCCATCTGTCCAGTCTACTACCCTGATTGTTACTTTTCCGTCTGCATCTGTTTCTCCTGAACCTTGTGACGATTCTTGAGTTTCTCTATCTCCAGACACTGATGGTGTAGCACAACCAGTCAACATTGTGATTGCTAAAACAGATGACACTAATAATGCTTTTAATCTTTTTAGTTTCATAATCTTATCCTCCTTAGATTTTTAACTTTTCACAGCTCCTGCAATACCTTCTACAAAATATTTTTGCATACAAATAAATAGGATAATAATTGGAATAACTGAGATGGTACCACCCGCTGCAATACCAGTCCAATCAACTGTATTTTCACCTTTAAATGCATACAAACCTACTGCTAAGGTACGTGATGCTGGATTGTTTAATGTTAATACTAACGGTAACATAAATGCATTCCATGCCCAAATCGTTTCCATAATTACAACTGTGGTTGCAATTGGTTTACAGAGTGGCATCATAATATGTATAAATGTTTGAAAATAATTACTACCATCCATTTTTGCGGCTTCCTCTAATTCATTTGGTATGGATTCAAAGAAACTAGTGAAAAGTAGTAGGAAAATAACATGAGCCCCACCTGCCTGAGATAGTATTAAACCTGTTTTGGTTCCAAGGAGTCCCATTCCCTTAACTACCTCAAATGTAGGAATAATTGTACTCACTAAAGGAATTGCAATACTCCCCAAAAATACTGCCATTATAAATTTTTTTCCAAAAAATTTATAACGTCCCATTGCATAACCTGCCATCATAGTCATAATTAAAACAATTAGAACTGAAAATAAAGTGACAATTACTGTATTTAGAAAATATTGACTAAAATTAGCTTTATTCCATATTCGTACGATGTTATCCAGAGTTAGGTTTTCTGGAATTAACCCTAATCTATTCGCAAAGAATTCTGGTTGCGTTTTGAAGGATGCTGAAATCATCCATAAAAACGGATAAATCCAAATCAGACCGCCAATCAATAAAAATGCATATGAAAACAATTGTTTTCCTATTTTTTTCCCTTTTGCTCTATTCATATCACTTTCCTCCCTCCTAATTCATTTTATTTAAACGACTCTTGATCATATTAGAAATAAGCCCGACTATGATCACAGTAGCACCGAATAATAATGCTGCTGCACTCGCATAACCAAGTCTTGGCATACCTATTTCACTAGAGAAAGCGCTTCTATATACAAATGTAGCAATTACATCTGTTGCATAGAATGGTCCCCCTTCTGTCATTGTTTTCACGATATCGAATACTTTTAAAGAATTGAGGGCACATAGCAATGCAATAATTCCACCTACTGGTGCTATTAGCGGTAATACAATATGAAAGAATGTTTGTCTCTCATTCGCTCCGTCCATATATGCCGCTTCGTATACATCCTTCGAAACACCTTGTAATCCAGCTAACCAATAAATCATGTATGTACCGCAATCTTTCCATAGCGATATTATAACCAGTGTAGGCATTGCGTACTTAGCATTACCCAAAAAATTAATTGGCTGTTCAATAAGATTCCAACTCATTAATATATGATTTACTGGACCTTGAACACCTAAAATGAAAATCATAATAATACCTACGACAGATGCTGTTGTTACAACCGGAACAAAGTACATTGTTCTAAAAATTGAACGTCCTTTCAATTTTGCGTTATTTAATAAATAAGCTAATAACAAAGAAACAACCAATTCTAAAGGCACTATCATTACCGTATACTTTATACTATTCCAAAATGCATTCCAAAACAGTTCATCTTGTAGTAATTCCTTGTAATTAGCAAGCCCAATAAATTTTGCATCATTTGTTAATCCTGACCAATCTAAAAGGGAATACTGAATACTGCAGAAAATAGGATATCCCTGAAATAGAATGTAAAAAATAACTGCTATGGACATAAAAAGCCAACACCATGCATTGGTAACCAACGTATCGTGTCGCTTCCTTTTTGATACAACTGGTGTATTCCCTTTCATCGCCATTACTTTTTTCATAATTCTTCCTCTCTTTCGTGCCATCTACTCTTTCTTACGCACTGCATTTACCATTGGTAAACCTGTATCGTAATCAAGTTGTCTTGGCTCATACTCTTCATTTTCTCTTTGCCTTGTATAGCCCTCGTTATCCCATGTGGCAATATAATCTTTTCTCCATGGTCTTATTTTCCACTGATATCCCCTATATAAATCTCTTGTTTCATTCATATGTTCCAATAATCTATCATGAAATTCATTTCGAATAATTTCATACTCAGGATCATAAATTAAATTATTAATTTCATGAGGATCTTTTTCTAAATCATAGAACTCGTCTGTATCCAATAAATGTATTACTAATTTATATTTTTCTGACATAACAGCTCTCATAATCTGCAAACCACCAAACCCATCATGATCAACTTCATATCTTGTAAATTCGGTATACACAACATCGTTAACCTTTATACTTGGGTCATAAATTTGTTTTAATATACTTTTTCCTTCTAATAATTTCGGAATTGGTAGTCCAAAATAATCCATAATAGTTGGTACAATATCAATATGTGATGCTGGTTCATCTGTTACAGCATTTTTCACTCCACCTTTAATTATGAAAGGAATATTAGCGACTTCTTTATATGCTGATGCATTTTTTGAAAACAATCGATGTGCTCCCAACATATCTCCATGATCTGATGTAAAAATAATCATCGCATTTGGAATTTGTCTGTTTATCTCATCTAAGACACGTCCTATTTCATAATCCACATATGAATTACATCCTAAAAACTGTGTAAGAAATTGGGAAGATTTATTTACTTCTTCAGGTGCTGCATGCAAGAGTTCCCCTGCCCAAACTTGCTGCATAAAAGGTTTTTTGCTCAAATCATCACTGAATTGAGGACCATCTGCAAATTTAAACCCTTCATACATTTTGTTGTAAGGTGCCGGACACAATGATGGTCCGTGTGGTTCGTCATAAGATACAGATAAAAAGAAATCTTCCTCTTTAAATTCGTTAATGAATTTAATTGCCCTATCAGAACAACGATGTGCATATGTAAATTCCTGGGAAAAGCCTTCTTTATAGCACTCTTTTGGATTTCGAGATTGAACTCTTTCTTCGTCCGATAATTCATCCAAATAACATTTCATATCATACCAATATTCCGAATTCCACCCTTCTGGACAACGACCTAATCCAAAATAATCGCCTCCATCTAAGTGCCACTTTCCAATATAACCACATTGAATATTATTATCACTCAAACGTTGACCTACTGTTTTAACATTATCTCCCATTGCAATACTGTTAGTTACCATTCCATTTGTATGTGGAAACGTTCCTGTAAAAATAGCACTACGTGCTGGTCCACATACCGGTTGGCAAGAATATGCATTTTCATATCTCAGTCCTTCCTTGGCCAGTTGATCTAAATTAGGCGTCTTCATATCTGGATTCCCATAGCATCCTACCATATCTTTTCTTGTTGTATCTGTCATGATAAATACAAATTGTCTTTTCATCTAATCACCCCCTCTGGTTTTCTACCATAAATCTAAATTTATTATAACATTCGAATTTTAAAACTCCATTAATATATATGTCATCAATATGGATTATTCTGCTTTTTTAATATATAATAGAAGTAACTTGTTGATAGGGAGGAATAATACTATGATTAATGTATCAGGTCATTTAAGAAATCATCGCAGGATTATTGGATTTGAAGACAAACTGTCTCCTCTTGTTGTAAACTGTTGCGGTCAACAGATTTTAAAAACAAAAGATTATGCTCAAAATAGAGATAACGGTAGATTGGATTATCAAATAATTTATCTATACAAAGGATCTGGACACTACTATATAAATAATGAGTGGATAACAATGACAGCAGGCAATATTATTTTATTTCGTCCAGGGGAACCTCAAATTTATAATTATTATGCAAAAGATACCCCAGAGGTATATTGGATCCATTTTACAGGAACTGAATGCAAAGAGCTTCTAACGAGATTTGATATTCACAATACATTTGTAGGTGAAAGCATTCTTTTAAAAAATCTATTCCAAGATATAATGACAGAATTGCAATTAAAAAAAACATGTTACAATGAACTTGTTATTCATAAATTGTATACTATGTTTTCTTATATAAATCGACTCCAAGTAGAAGCTTCACGTGTATCTAATGACAGTTTTTCTTTAGACCGTCTTATAATGAATCTGAATGTAAACTATATGGATAATTGGACAGTTTCATCTATGGCCGAATTCTGTAAGTTTAGTGATAGTTACTTTTCTCATTCTTTCAAAAAATATACGAATACAACTCCTATTCACTTTTTAAATGAGCTGCGTATCCAAAAAGCTAAAGAGTTAATCGCTACAAATACAATGAGCATTTCTACAATTGCATCTCTAGTTGGTTTTGAAGATTCCTTGTATTTTAGTAGAGTTTTCAAAAAATTCACAGGAATATCTCCAACACAATTTTATGAATCTAATCTAAAAACCAATACGCCAACCTGGTGGTCTGATAATAAATAAGTCAGATAAAGATTCACAACAAAAGGGGCTGTGAAATAACAGTCTCTACGGAAAAAGAGGGTGTCGCAAAATCATCAAATCAGATGATAGAGCGATGCCCTCGCTCTATATGTGTAAAAAACCGGAAAGAAACTTTTGAACTGTTGAATCTTTCCGGTTTTTTGCGTACTTTAATAAAGCTATCAGTTTTTCGCCTTTTTATGCAGTTTCTTTTACTGGGAACAGGTGGCTTCCTGTTCGCTCATTCTGTATTTTTGCGTGCAGTTTATTCAGATTATATCCCATGCACAGTAAAAGAATCTCCAGTTTCACTTTGGTTTTCCCACGGAGCAGAAATCTTTGGAATTCATAGTCATTTTTTAGAACTCCGAATGCTCCCTCCACTTGTATCGAGCGATTCATCCGGTATAAGATTCCCTTTAGCACGGGTACCTCTTTCTTTATACGGACAGCTTGTACAGTCTTCGCATTCATAAACTGTCACTTCTGATTCATGGCCACTCTTACTTTTCTGTTTTTTTATGAAAAGAGGTTTTAGTTTCTTCCCAGCATGGCATATATAAGTGTCTGTTATTTTATCATATCCCATATTTTCCCGTTTGCTGATATCCTGTTTGAAACTGCACTTTTTCCATTTCTCATAGGTCTGCGGTTTAATATACGGTTTCTGTTTCTGCTCCCGCAGATATGTGTAAGCTTCCTCGCTCTCATATCCCGAATCCGCAGTCACACTTGGATAACGGAGTCCCACTTTTTTCTCCATTGTCTCCAGAAAGGGAACCAGTGTCCAGACATCATTCCGATCCTGGAAACTGGCTGTATGCCAGTCATAAACAGTCTGGCGTTCCAGAAAACGGCGGAACAACTCCAGATACCTCTGATTTCGGCTTTTGCGTCTTCCTCTTCCATGTACAAAAACGGTATGCTGTTCTTCACATACTTGTTCTATAAAACAGCATATCTTCTGAATATCTTGTGTTCTGGTTTCTTTCGATACACGGAAAAACTGTAGGTACTCCCGGTTCAGTAGGGTGACCGCCTCCTGTATTTTCAGGAACATCTTTTCTTCCCATTTTCCAACCGATTTCTTCCATACGAACGTATATTTATTGGCACAGGCTTCCAGTTTTGTACCATCTATAAATACGGTTTCTTTTGATAGTTCACCCATTTGTTCCAAGCGACGTACCATCTGATAGAACAGGTCTTCGCAGGTGTCTGCCAAAAATCCAGTACGGAACCTTGCAATCGTGCTGTGATTCGGTGCTTTTTGGCCAGCAAGCAGACACATAAAGTTAATATCACGTTTACACGCAGTTTCAATCTTTCTGGAAGAATAGATATTTTGGGAATAAGCATAGATCAGGATCTTGAACATGGTCTTTGGGTTCACTGCCGGATTTCTGCCTTTGGCAGAGTAAGCCTGATACAACAAGCTGTAATCTAAATCCTCCAATTCGTGGCTCAGCAGTCGAACAGAATCATCATCAGGAACCAGACCTTCCAAATTTAATGGTAAAACCAGTTGATAAGGGTCGCCGAATTCGGTATAATTTTTATGGTATTTGGTCATACTTAATTGTACCATGGATTGCGGACTCTTCGGAGTCCGTTTTCTGTTTTTAAGGTATAAAAACAGAGCCGCTGCTCCAGTAGATTATTTAGCTACTTTTGCAACAGCCCCTTTTATGTTAAAATTAACTTGCGATGAAAATTTTGCAAATTACGCTTAAACGGAATGCCAGTTCCGCTACTGCGGAACGGCTATTTCCATTTTTAACGATACAAAGTACTGTTAAATTACATCGTTCTGTTTCACGCATATTTATACCGTTCATCTCCAGACGATACGTATGGTGCTTATCGGTGATACGTGTAAGGCACCCATCAGCGTAGGTGTTATCGGATAACTTGACTGCTTCATCTTTAAATGATTTGTCATATTGCATTTTTCTCACCTTCCTATGTATTGATCATATCATAGATTTGGTAAGTTTTGCGACTCTACTTTAACGATAACACTCCAAAAAGAAGTAGGTCAAATTCCAGGTATTCTTAAAATCCACCTATTCGTACCAGAAAAATGTAGGCTAAAAATCACAAAACAGTATTTTCACCCGAAAAGCATTGAAATATGGGTTCCACCTTTGTCTGACAATATGGTAACTGCTTTTTCCCTCTTTTTCAACTCCGCTGCTTGCTATTTTTATAGTATTCAAGGTATAATAAGAAAAACTCTATTAACTGAATAATGGACCAAAGAGGAAGAAATCATGAAAAATATTATAAAAAA
This sequence comes from uncultured Blautia sp., assembly GCF_947654165.1. Lineage (GTDB taxonomy): Bacteria > Bacillota > Clostridia > Lachnospirales > Lachnospiraceae > Blautia. The sequence continues at coordinate 77,505 of NZ_CANTKB010000009.1, read as the reverse complement.
CGTCTTTTTGTGGACATTTATCCTGTTTCTTGGAGCATTTTTCTTGTTTGCTCCCCAGTATGTATTTATGATTGTGAAGAATTATATGGTTTCCCAGGAAAATGTTCAGGATGTGAAAAAAGAAGAACATTGGATTTACAATTCCAACGGACGCCGCTATCTCTGTGCAGACGGCACTTATATCCAGGATACCAGCAAGGAAATCAATGGTGTCACGTATTATTTCAACTCTAAGGGCTATGTAAGAACCGGATGGCTCCAGGAAAAAGGCCAGCTTTACCACCGCAATCCAGATGGCACTGCTACCACAGGCTGGTTTGAAGACGAGAATGGAAAATACTATCTAAATGAAGATGGTTCTCCAAAAACAGGGTGGAATGATCTGGATGGAAAAAAATACTATTTTGATAATGCCGGGGTAATGGCCACCGGAATCATTGAAATTGAAGGTGTCCGGCATATGTTTGGCACAGACGGAGCAGTGACTCCCGGATGGGCAGAAACAGACGGAAAAAAATATCACCTGGATGAATCCGGTGTCATAGCTACCGGTTTTAAGGATATTGACGGGAAGAGCTACTTTTTCCGGGAAGACGGTACCATGGCCACCGGTTGGATTTCCAGCAATGGGGACCGCTACTATGCAAATACAGATGGTTCTCTGGTGAAAAATGCCTGGATTGACGAAGGCGGTCAGAAGCATTTCGTAGGCTCTGACGGAAAAGAACAAAAAGGCTGGATCACCGTCAGCGGAAAAAAATATTTTATCACAGAAGATGGCATTCTTGCCCAGTCCGGCTGGCTGAAGCAGGATGATAAATGGTACTATATTAATTCTGACGGAAGTGCAAGAACAGGACTGTTCCAGGACAGTGGGAAATGGTATTGTCTCACAGGCGAAGGTAAATTGGTAGACGGATGGGTAGAAAGTAATGGCAAGAAATACTATCTGGCAAACTCCCAGCTTATGACCGGCTGGAGACAGATTGGAGATAAACAATATTATTTCAATGAAGACGGTACCATGGCTACCGGCTGGATTACCTTGGACGGAAAATCTTATTTTCTCCGGGAAGACGGAAGTCTTGACAACACTGCTGTAAAACAAGAAACACCATAATCACAAAAAGCTGCTGATTGTTTTTCGCAAACAAATCAGCAGCTTTTATTTTTCATTACTGAAGTAAATCGCTGAAAATATATCCCTCTTTACCCTGGTATTCTACTTTAATCCAGTTGTCGTCAGCATTTTCCAGTTTTTTCACTTGTTCACCTTTTGAAAGGATTTCCACAATATCTGAATCTGAACCGGCTTCTGAACGCATATTACATACTTCCGATGTTGTAAGCATATCTCCGTTGTCAGCCATAACTGCAGAGTTTACCTTATTCCCCAGCTCTTCTTCAAACTTTCTCAGGGATTCATCCCCTTCCATCGCTTCATTCAAAGCAGTTTCCACTTTGGAAATCAGTTCTTTCACATCAGCTTCCTGTCTGGTCTTTTCAATACATTCTTCGATATCAGCATCGCCGTCATCATTGTGAATCTTATATTTTCCTTCTTCATTTGCATAGACATAGACCACAGAAAGTCCCGGTGCAGGTGTTTCCACATCTTTAAATTTCAAATTGTAGGAAACGAAAACCACATAGGTGTTCTCATCCAGTCCCGGCTTTGTATATACCTCTACATCTCTGTACTCTTCAATATAATCTGCATTGGCGACTTTTGTTTCGTCTGTTTTACTGAAAGCATCTGTCAGATTCTTCATCTTAGAAACATCTTTCTGTCCCCATGCTGTATAGAACTCTTCTATCAAGGCCGTTACTTCAGGGTGGGCATTCTTCGCAAGAGCATTATCGTCTTCCTCAGACTTTTCGTCTTCTGATTTTTCGGATTCTCCCGGCTCTTTCTCTTGTTCTGTTTTCTTGGAAGGTTCTTTTTCTTTTTTATCAGAAAATCCCCCTGTAATTGCTTTAATCCCAAAAAACAAGACAATCAGAGCAACCAGAATTGCCAGACCCAGAAGAATATACCTCAGATTATCTGAGAGCCATTCTCTGAAATTGTCTAACATACCTGTCCTCCTTATATTCCCTTATCCTCATGCTCTCCCCAAAGCATATAACACACCCGGAGGGATTCGAACCCCCGACACGTGGTACCGGAAACCACTGCTCTATCCCCTGAGCTACGGGTGCATGTGTTTCTACATCTTGGTTATCATACCACAATTTTATCCTGTTGTAAAGACTTTGAAACTTTTCTGCATGTATTCTGCACTTTTTTGGGAAATACCACCTTATTTTCAACTAAAACAGGGCGGTATTCCCCACCTGCACTACATTACATGATAAGAGTTTCTCTTCTTCTGTCGTAATAATAAATTTCATAGGAAAGAATTTCTTCTTCCTCCACTTGATTTTGATTCACTTCTCTTACCATTTTCATTAATTCTAAACGAGTATAATGTCCCAGATCCGGAACCAGAATACATTCATGAACACTGCTTGGAAGCACAAAGAAATTTCTTTTTAGAATTGCACCGATATGTGTCAAGACGTGTGGATAAAGCAAGGCTGCAGCACCATAATATTTTTCTTCATTTGTAAGAACATACATTAATTCATTTCCTTCAAGTTCCTCTGGTTCCTCCTGACCCGTCAGCTCGGCAATGAGTGATTCCATTCCTTTTAATGTATAAGGAAGTTTTCTTGTGGTATTTAACGTGGCATCCTCAAATAACTGTCTCTTACTGATTCCCCATGTATCTAAATTATTATTATGTATCAGAATAGATCCTCCTTGAAAAAAACCTTTTTCCATACGATAATAAAACACAACTGCCAAGTCCAGATACTTTATATGAGGGACTCTTTGCAGCATTTTTTCATTCAGTTTGTAATTAATCAGCTTATAAAAGACCCTGCCTCTGGCTTTCCTGTAATCCTCAAACTGTTCCATCGAAAATTCTGCACCTTTTTTCCATTTCTCCTCTTCTGTTATCACCATCCCTGCAATGCTTTCCAGATCAGCCCCTTCCTCGTAAATCTCATAAAATTCTTGCAGATAAATTGTAGGCAATATATTTTCGTCTTTTCCTTTCAGCATAACTGCATCTAAAACAACCCCATTATTCTTCTCAATCTGCCGTAAAATGACTTTTTTCTTTCCTTCTGTTTTCTTTTGTAAAATTCTGCATAATTCTTCTTTGAATGTCTGATAATCCATACACATTCTTCCTTTCTTTTTATAATTATTTTTTATATAAAGCACCAGAAGAAAACAGAAAGTCTCCCTCTGCTGCCAAATATCCTTCTGCCAAATTCGGTTCATCAGGGATTTTTTGATAGATTTATCTTAGAATAAAGCCATTAGGCTATAGAATAGAATTTCAAATGAATGGTATTTCAAGAAAGCCTGCTGCTGCGGAAAATGCAGCAGCATCGGCTATTTTCTCTGACTGTAAATTAAACTCTGGATAAGTATTCTCCGGTTCTGGTATCAATTTTGATCACATCACCCTGATTTACAAACAGAGGTACATAAACGGTAGCACCTGTTTCAACAACAGCCGGTTTTGTAGCACCCTGTGCAGTATTCCCTGCAAATCCAGGCTCTGTATCTGTAATCTCCAGTTCAACAAATAACGGAGCTTCGATTGCAAATACATTTCCGTTATAAGAACATACTTTTACAGTTTCGTTTTCTTTTACGAATTTCAGGGAATCTCCTACCGTATCCTGACCAATAGCGATCTGATCATATGTTTCATTGTTCATGAAGTTATATAAATCTCCATCGCTGTATAAATACTGCATATCCACACGTTCAATTCTTGCCTGTGGGAATTTTTCAGTTGGTCTGAATGTTTTTTCAATGATTCCTCCACTGATAACATTTTTTAATTTTGTTCTAACGAATGCAGCACCCTTTCCAGGTTTAACGTGCTGGAATTCCATAATCTGTACTACGTTACCATCAATTTCCAGTGTGAGACCGTTCTTAAAATCTCCTGCTGATATCATAATGATATTCCTCCTTAATTTCGTCCGTTGGGAAAACCTGTTATTTTCCGCTATATCTCATTCTATAATATCTGAATGTAATTTTCAACTATTTTTTCGCTTTCTTTGCTCTTTTGCGTAAAAAAACAGGACAATTTTTTCCAGTTTTCTCTTCAGAACGATCTGAATCTCTTCTTTTGGGTGGATTGGTTTCACTAAAATATTATGGATTCCCACCCGTTTTGCCCCATAAACGTCTGTAAACAACTGATCTCCTACAAATAAAGTGTTATCCAGAGATGTTCCCATAAGTTCCATTGCTTTCAGATAATTCTTTCTGGATGGCTTATGAGCATTCTCAATAAAATGCACCTGTATCTTTTCATTAAAGGAGCTGACTCTCTGATACTGATTGTTGGACAGCAGACAGCACTGAAATCCTATCTGTTTTAAATTTGCAAATAACTCCTCGGCTCTCCGGTCAGAAGGTGCCCCATGAGGAACCAGCGTATTATCAATATCAAATATAATTCCTCTGTACCCTTTTTGATACAGAGCTTCAAAATCAATTTTATAGGTAGATTCCAGATATTCATCCGGAAAAAACATCTTAAACATGGCTTTTTCTCTCCTTGTACCTGTTTTTCTTATGGTAACAGGTACAGGCAGGTTTTGTCAAATCATCCTCTTTCATTTAACGGACAATAAGACTGTTCTTCCAGAATATTCTTATATGCCGGACGAATGATCTTATCTGTATTGATCAATTCCTCCATACGGTGAGCAGACCATCCCACGATACGGGCAATGGCAAACATCGGTGTATACAGTTCCAACGGCAGCCCCAGCATACTGTAAACAAAACCACTGTAAAAGTCTACATTGGCACTTACTCCTTTGTAAATACGGCGTTCCTGTGCAATGACCTCCGGTGCCAATCTCTCTACTTTCGAATACAGATCATAATCTTTCATTCTGCCTTTTTCCCCTGCAAGCTGTTTGACAAACCGTTTGAAGATCTGGGCTCTCGGATCGGAAATAGAATATACCGCATGTCCCATTCCATAGATCAGTCCCCTTCGGTCAAAGGCTTCTTTGTGAAGCAGTTTGATGAGATACTCTTTAATCTCCTCTTCATCCGCCCAGTCATGTAAATGTTCCTTCATATCCTGGAACATGCTGACCACCTTAATATTGGCACCTCCGTGTTTCGGTCCTTTCAGAGAGCCAAGAGCTGCTGCTATTGTGGAATACGTATCTGTGCCGGAGGAAGACACAACATGTGTCGTAAAAGTAGAGTTATTTCCACCCCCGTGCTCCATATGAAGCACCAGTGCAAGGTCTAGAATCTTAGCCTCCAGTGGTGTATAGATTTTATCCGGTCGCAGAAGAAGAAGAATATTCTCTGCTGTAGAAAGATTTCTCTCTGGATTATGAATATATAAACTGTCATCCAGATTGTAATGTTTGTGAGCCTGATATCCATATACCGATAACAAAGGGAAAACACTTATCAGATTGATGCATTGACGCAGGACATTCGGAAGGGAAATATCTTCCGGATTATCATCATAAGAATAGAGTGTTAATACACTTCGGGAAAGAGTGTTCATCATATCTCGGCTTGGTGCTTTCATAATGACATCTCTAACAAAATTTGTCGGAAGCTGTCTCTGAGACGCCAGTATTGCAGAAAAATCTTCCAGTTCCTTTGTGGTAGGAAGTTTTCCGAACAAAAGCAGGTACGTTGCCTCTTCAAAACCAAATCTCTGATCTGACAGAAATCCTCCCGTCAGATCTTCTATGTTAATCCCCCGATAGTACAATTCACCCTCACAGGGGACTTCCTCTCCATCTACGATCTTTTTAGACACAATATTCGAAATCTGGGTAAGACCTGCCAGTACCCCTTTTCCGTTCAGGTCTCTCAAACCTCTCTTAACATCATATTTTCCATACAAAGATGTATCGATTTTACTGTTTTCCTTACAAATTTCTGTAAGGGCTTCGATTTCCGGAGTAACATTCATATTAAATTCGGACATTTTTGATTCCCCCTTTTCAATCGCTTTAATACTATACTATAGTAACATACAGAACTATTTTCTGGCAAGTTACTTTTTTCTAAAGAAATTATTAAAAAAGTTCTGCAAAACAGACACCTCTCTGTCTGTCCTGCAGAACGTTTTCTAAGATCCTCTTATTCTTTTAAGTTCAATTTTGCCAGGGCATCTGCAAAAGCATTGTTCAGAGGTTCATTCGCCTCTTTTTTCTGCTTGTTCAGATATCTCTGTACATCTTTTTTGCTTACCCCTGCTCCCTCTTTCGCTCTTCTCTGCTGGAAACTGGATAATTTTTCTTTATAGCCACAAGTCTGGCAGATAAAGGTATCTTCTTTGCCTTTCACATACAATTCCATCTTTCGATGACAATTCGGGCATCTGGCATTGGTAACGCGGGAAATCGTTTCTCTGTGCCCACATTCCCTGTCCTGACATACCAGCATTTTGCTGTTTTTCCCATTTACAGCCAACATCCTTTTTCCACAAACCAGACATTTGGTATTGGTGAGATTTTCATGACGGAAGGTTCCTCCGCTGGTCTTGATCTCCTGGATGATTTCCTCTGTGTAGGTACGAATATCTTCTAAAAATGCTTCTTTTTTCAGCTTACCTTCCGCAATTTTAGAAAGTTTCATTTCCCAGTCTGCTGTTAATTCCGGCTTCTTTAGATCTTCCGGAACCAGTTCCAGCAACTGTTTTGCCTTGGATGTAATATAAATATCCTTTCCACGTTTTTCCATCAGGAAGGTACTGAACAGTTTTTCAATAATATCAGCCCTTGTGGCAACAGTTCCGAGACCTCCCGTCTCTCCCAGCGTTTTCACCGCCTTTGCATCTTTGCTCTCCATGTATTTTACGGGATTTTCCATTGCGGATAGCAAAGTAGCCTCATTAAACGGTGCCGGCGGTTTTGTCTTTCCCTGAGTCATATCAATCCGATCAATATGGAAATGGCTGCCCTGCTCTGCATCTGAAAGATTCTGAAATTCTTCTTCCTGTTCCTGATCTTCCTGCTGGTACACTTCTTTCCATCCCAGGCTTTTTACGATTCTTCCTTTTGCTGTGAAGGTTTCGCCTCCGGCTTCTCCTCTCATCAACGTCTGTTCATACTCAAAGGGCGGATACAGCACGCTGAAAAATCTCCGTACCACCAGATCGTAAATTTTCCGTTCCTCGTTGGTCATATGCTCTAACGAAACAAATTGTTCTGTTGGAATAATTGCGTGATGATCACTGACTTTCTTATCATCTACAAAAGATTTATTTGCCTTCACAGGTTTCATGGACAAAGCTCCTGCCATCTTTCGATAAGGCCCAACCGCACAGGCTTTCAGACGTTCCCTGATGGTAGGAACAACGTCTGTTCCGATATATCTGGAATCTGTTCTCGGATATGTCAGAACCTTGTGATTTTCATAGAGACGCTGCATAATGTTCAATGTCTCTTTTGCAGAAAATCCAAACCTCTGATTCGCCTCTCTCTGAAGTTCTGTCAGATCATAAAGTCCCGGTGACAGGGTGGTTTTTCTGCTTTTTTCTACCGCTGTCACCGTAAGAATTCCGTTTCCGGCTGCCGCTTTGACTGCTTCCATTCGTTCTTTATTAAAGGAGCGGGCACTGCCGCTTTTCCCGTCCTGCCAGATCCATCGGTTCTTTCCGGCCTGGAGGGTCAGACCATAATACTCCTGCGGCTTAAAATTTCGTATTTCTTCTTCTCTGGCTGCTATCATTGCCAAAGTCGGTGTCTGAACTCTTCCGCAGGATAACTGGGCATTGTATTTACAGGTCAGTGCTCTGGTGGCATTGATCCCTACAAGCCAGTCTGCCTCTGCTCTGGAAACTGCGGCATCGTACAGAGGATCATAAGTTCTTCCGTCCTTTAAATGGGCAAACCCATCCCGAATCGCTTTGTCTGTGACCGAAGATATCCACAATCGTTTGATTGGTTTTGCACACCTTGCTTTTGCCAGAATCCATCTCGCAACCAGTTCCCCTTCTCTTCCGGCATCTGTAGCGATGATAACCTCGCCTACGTCTTTTCTATATAACTGCGTCTTTACTGCCTGGTACTGTTTGCCTGTCTGACGAATCACGACCAGATCCATATGCTCCGGCAGCATAGGAAGATCCTCCATCTTCCATTCTTTATATTTCTGGTCATATTCCTCCGGATCTGCCAGGGTGACCAGATGCCCCAGTGCCCAGGTAACGATATACTTTTCACCTTCCAGGGCACCGTTTAGCTTTTTGCTGCATTTCAGCACCCTGGCAATGTCTCTTGCCACCGAAGGTTTCTCTGCTAACACAACAGATTTCATGCAATTAACTCCATTTCTTTCCGAAAAATTCGGTTGTTTTCTTTACTTTTCCCATGATTTCCCGGAAACTGTCCGGTGTCAGGGACTGTTTTCCGTCACATAATGCCTTTTCAGGATTGTTATGTACTTCAATCATCACGCCGTCTGCTCCTGCTGCAATGGCCGCCATGGTAAGAGGCTCTACCATAAACCGGATTCCTGCCGCATGGCTTGGATCCACAATGACCGGAAGGTGTGTCTTAGACTTCAGCATAGGAATAGCAGAAATATCCAAGGTATTTCTCATAGATGTCTCAAATGTACGGATTCCTCTCTCACAGAGGATCACCTGCTCATTTCCTCCTGCCATAATATACTCTGCACTCATGAGCAGTTCTTCCAAGGTATTTGCCATACCTCGTTTTAATAAAATAGGCTTTCTTATTTTTCCAAGTTCTTTCAAAAGCTGAAAATTCTGCATATTTCTGGTTCCCACCTGAATCACATCTACCTCTTCAAACAAAGGCAGATGTTCTGCACTCATGATTTCCGTTACAATAGGAAGTCCTGTCTCCTTCTTTGCTTCCAGAAGCATTTTCAGCCCTTCATCCTCCAGTCCCTGAAATGCGTAGGGAGAAGTTCTCGGCTTAAATGCACCGCCCCTCAGGAAACCGGCTCCTGCACTTTTTACCTGATGTGCCACTTCGGTCATCTGTTCTCTTGTTTCAATAGAGCAGGGACCGGCGATCACCTGAAAATATTCTCCGCCGATTTTTCTTCCCTGAATATCAAAAACAGACGGCAGGGGATGCATCTTTTTACTTGCTTTTTTATATGGTTCTTTAATTCTTTTTACAGATTCAATTACATCCAACGCATTGAGCCAGTCTTCGCTGACTTCGGTGGTATCTCCGATCAGACCGATAAGTGAGGTATTGATTCCCTCTGACAGGTGTAATTTCAGGCCCTGTGCCATAAGCTGCTGTTTCAATTCCTCTACTTTTTTTTCGTCTGCGCCTTGTTTTAACACTAAAATCATGGTCTCGTCCTCCTTAATTCAGGCTAATCATATCTTGCACATCCTAATTTGTCAACATTTTTTCATTGCCTCTCATTTTATTTTATATTATAATAATTTCAGACTATTTATTTTATTTATTTTTTATTTTCGAATTTTCAGGAGGTTCTATGAATTTACACAGTCAACTGGCTCACCAGGTAATCCAAGAAGTGCAAAAAGCAGTGATCGGCAAACAAGAGGCTATTGAAAAAATCATGATGGCAATTTTAAGTTCCGGGCATATTCTCCTGGAAGATATCCCGGGTGTGGGGAAGACCACCATGGCTCTTGCTTTTTCTAAAGCATTGCATTTAAAGGAAAAACGTCTTACTTTTACACCGGATGTTCTCCCGGCAGACCTGACTGGTTTTACGATGTATAGAAAGGAAACCAACAAGTTTTATTATCAGCCTGGTGCTCTGATGTGCAATCTTTTTCTCGGAGACGAGATAAATCGTACCTCTCCTAAGACCCAGTCTGCCCTTCTGGAAGTAATGGAAGAGGGTCAGATCAGCGTGGACGGAGTCACGCATGCACTGCCAAAGCCTTTTATCGTCATTGCCACTCAGAATCCTGCCGGTTCTGCCGGAACTCAGCTCCTTCCTCAATCCCAGCTTGACCGTTTTACCATCTGTCTCAGTCTCGGATACCCTGACATAGAGGAAGAAATTGCCATTTTAAAGGGGCGGATTGCCAGCAATCCCCTGGAAACTCTGGAACCTGTGCTGGAAGCCAGCCAGCTTCTCACGCTCCAGGAAGAATGCAGCTATATTTTCATTCACGACCGCATATATCATTATATCTGCAGTCTGATACAAGCCACCAGAATGCATCCACTGATCGAACTTGGAATCAGTCCGAGAGGAACCCTTGCACTTACCCATATGGCTCAGGCAAGTGCTTATCTCGCAGGACGAAGCTATGTGGTCCCTCAAGACGTGGAAAAGGTTTTTCCCGATGTCTGTCTCCACAGAATATGTCTGAATTCCAAGGCCAGGATCAGTCATGTGAACACCCGGTCCATACTGGACGAAATTATAAAAAACACCCCTGTTCCATCAGTTCGCAAACGTGATAAAGGAGAATAGATCATGCTCTGTAACCTAACTACTTCCTGTTTTTTTCTGCTGCTTCTCTATCTTACCATACTTTATCAAAGCAGCTCTGCTTTTGCAGTGATGCTCCTTCTTGCTTTCGGCATCCTGTCTGGAATCCTGCATCTTCTTTATGAAGTTTCTCATATTCAGATCCAGTTTCCGGAAGTAGTGTTAGAGTCTTCTCAAAAAGGGACCGGATATCTTCGGATCACCATCAAAAACACAGGAAAACATGCTATACAGCAGGCTTCTATGAAGATTCTTTTAAAAGACAGTCAGAAACATCTCGTACGTTCTGTTCCTGTGTATTTTTCTATCCCGCCGCTGAAAACATCTTCTGTGGAACTGGAAGTTCACAGTATTTTATGCGGCAGGTTTTACCTGGAAACCCATGCTGTAAGATTTTACAGTCCTTTTCATCTGATCTGCTTTCCCTACAGGAAAACACTTCAATGTGAAGCTCTTTTTTATCCTGAACCATTTCCTCTGGATACTCAGGTAACAGAAACCACCCGATATTTTCCGGCAGAAAGCGAAGGTTTTGAGGATCTGGTCCCCGGAATGGCTTTTCACCCTATGAATGATATCCGGGAGTTTCTTCCCGGTGACCGGGTAAGACAGATTCACTGGAAATTAAGTGCACGAACCGACTCCCTGCTGGTTCGTGATATGGGAAAACCTGATGGTTTCCCTGTTCTTTTGTTTTTACAACTTCAAATGCTCCATGGACAACATGCTGCTTCTTCCATAAGCCAGTTTTGGGACTATACCGTTTCTCTGTCTTTTGCTCTTCTGGAAGCAAAATGCAGACATTTTGTCATCTGGTTTGACCAGAAAGAAGATACGCTTATACTCTGTCCCATACGCACAGAAGAAGATCTCACTGCCTGTGTCTACGCTCTTCTCTATGAAGATTTTTATGAATCCGCCAGAGATCTATATGAACTATACAGTAAAAAATACCCTGGTGATACCTTTCACACAAGGCTGATCCTTAGCACAGACCTGACTCTCCAACGGGAATCCGAAACTTCCTGTGCCTGCACAAAAGATATGACTATTACCGTCTGAAAGGAGAACCTCTCATATGATGAATACCAGAAAACAAACGGTACTTTCGCTCAAACAAACCAATAGATCCTCTGATTCTATACCCACGGTTACAGTCTTGTTTGTATGCATTTTTCCGGTGTTTTTTTCAGCCGCTATGGGTCTTCTCCTCTCGCTGCTTCAGATTCTTTCCATCCCCTGGAATTTTCGTCTTTACCTTCCTGGGATACTGATTTTTTCTTTACTGTTTTCTATACTGACCGTCTGGAAAGAAAGCCGTCTCCACCAGATTATATTCTGGCTTTTTCTTATCCTCTGCATTCTGTCTGTACTTCTTTTTCGTGTGTCTATCCTGGAAGAAAGCAGGATTTTTCTCGACACTGTACAGCATGCTCTGGAGGAAAATTACGGACGGAATCCTGGCTCCTCTTCCCCCTATGAGAAAACATCTTACCGCAGTTTTTTCCCTGTGGTGACCTGTGTTTTTTTGCTGCTGTTTTACCAAGCTGTACGTTTCCGCCGGAGAATCTTAATTCTGCTCCTTCTGACTTTTCCTGCAGGATGCGTTTTTATGATGAACCAAGCCCCTACGTTTTCTTCCCTTGGGTTTCTGGTTGCAGCCTACCTTTTCTGGACATTGACAGATACGGAAACCTCTTTGAGTGTTTCCACTGTCCTGACTCCTGTTATGGCTGTTTTCCTCTACATTTTCTGTGCCTCTGTGCTGGTTCCCCAACTCTCCCCTGTTTTCTTTCAGTGGAGAGCCCCTCTGCGTCAAAAAGTAAACGAATTAATGATGCACTCTGACTTCCTTGATTCTACGGCTGTCGTTGACACCGGATTTTCTTATGAAACAGGGGAAACCACACAATGCCTGAGTAATGCTGCACCTGCTTATCAACAACAGACTATGTTTCGCTTTACCTCCGATTTTCTCCCAAAAGAAACCGTCTTTCTGAGAGGATTTATTGGAGGATCCTACTCCAATGCGAAATGGACTTCTGCCCAAGACCAGGATTGGGAATCTTTTTTACAGCACAAAAAAAACACCAGCAAAAATGCAGAACTGGTATTCTATCTTCCTTACCATGCAGTAAAGAATGCCCGACAAAACAACACCGGAACCATGTCTCTTACCCCTTTCTTCCCTGCCTCCTACAGCTATCTTCCCTGGGGTGCTGAGATTCCGGCTTCTCTTGAAACCGGGGAAGACAATCGGGTAGAAAAAACATTCTCAAAAAAAGCAACGTTCTCCGGTCTTCCACTGTCTCTTTCCGATGCTGATCTATTACAGGATCCCATATGCTCCTCCAAAGAGTCTGCTATGGAAAAACTGTATCGTGCTTATGTGAAGAACCAGTTTACCTCTTTTGAGCAACCGGAGACCGACTCACTCTATCAAGATATACAGCAGCTCCCTGTTTTCCAGACCATGAGCACCAATCCTTCTATCGAAGAAATAAGACAGGCAGCAGCAGAAATCCAGCAATTTCTCTGGAAACATGCATCCTACAGCCTCAATCTGGAGCCGGTTGCTTCTGGAAATACATTAATAGAAGACTTTCTATACCGCCAGCACAAGGGATTCTGCGTACATTTTGCCACGGCAGGAACTCTTTTATTCCGCATGTATGGGATTCCCGCCCGCTATGTCAGCGGTTATGCCGTTGCCCCACAGAAACTTTCTTCTGGCCCAGACGGTTCGTATGCCTGTGAAATTATGGATTCGCAGGCACATGCCTGGACTGAAATTTATGTAGGAAATGGCGGCTGGATTCCCGTGGAAATGACACCCGCATCTGGCGGGATTTCAGAGGAATCTGTGGAAATCCCACCAGAATCACCAGAGGATGAGGCTGCTTCTGATGCTTCTGAACCATTGGAAAAAGAACCGGAAACAACCCCTGAAGAGCCCCTTCCTTCTACTGATAAAAACACTCCGCAAGAGGCTCCTGACCCAAAGCAGGAGAGCGTATCTGCCCAGATAGGTGCCTCTCTTTTCTCCGTTTTCCGTGTGATTTTTTCGATTACAGCAGGACTTTCGATCCTCTGTGCCGGTCTTCTTTTGTGGAGAATTCTTTGCTTCAGAAAACACCTTGGCTACTTCTCTGTCTCTTCCTACGATTGTTTTGAGACGATCTTCCGAAGCCTGCTTGCTCTTTGGGAAAAGCTTTACGGTCTCTCCTGCACAGGACTTTCTGACCATGCATTTTTCCAACTGTTTACGGAAAATCTGCCGGAAACAGAAAAAGAGCTCTTTCTGACCTTGTACCGGCAGGCCGAAGCCTTCGCTTTTGGACAGGAAAAGCCCTCAAAATCTCAGATAAGGGAGCTGAGACATCATTACAGCATCTATCGAAAAAAACTGCTGAAAAACAGCAGTTCCCTCCGTCAGTTCTGGTATGTATTTATGCTTGGCTTATAGGAGAATCTCATGTGCGATATCGAAGCAGAGATACAGTGCTTGTTCCAGAGATTCTCCTCCCCAGTTTCTTTCATCGTAAGCATCCATATTTGCCAGAGTATCTGCTGTAAATAAAATCTGACCAAAAGCAATCTTCCGAAAGCTGGCACAGGCTGCCAAAGCCGCACATTCCATTTCCACTGTCATACAGCCTTCCTGCCTTCTATATGCAACTTTTTCTCTGGTTTCTCTGTAAAATCCGTCTGTCGTCCAGGTCGTACACTCCAGATACGGGATATTCCGCTTCTGAAATGTTTTCTCGATAGAAGATAATACCCGTGGGTCCAAATCTATGTATCTGGAGGGCGGTAAGTAGTGATAAGAAGTCCCTTCATCTCTCAATGCCTTCCTGGGAACCAGAAATACATTTTCTTCCAGATTTTGCAGAACACCGCAGGAGCCTGCTGATATGACCGTTTCTACTCCGTATCCAATAAGCCAGTCTAAAATCTGCACAGAAGCTGCTGCACCCACCGGTGCCTGACAGAAACAAATTTTTTCTCCTTTGTAGTCTATAGTATAAACCGGATATTTCTTTGTAATGGAGACAAATTCTGCTGTTTTTTCTGCGTTTACTGCACTGGCATATTGCTCAATAACATCTCCTAAAAAAGCAAATACCGCCTTTTTAGGAAGCTGAATATCCAGATTTTCATGTGTCGGCATGACAACCGCAGATGGGCTGTCATCGTACTCTAAAATCGGTATCTCATTCTTTCTAAGTGCCATATAATCCCCCTTATCAACTGATACAACTCCAACAGAAAATCTTAAAATCCATAAATCAGTCCTGCAAATCCCTGCTCATTGAAAAAGAAAAATCTTCCAGCAAAGACAACCGCCATATAAAGCGGCAATTCTGCAAATGGTGTCTGAGCTACCTGTGTTTTTCCACCTGTCCACTTTGTCCATATCCGGTACAAAAGATAGCCTGATAATGCCCCTAAGGTATTCATCAGCAAATCATCAATATCCGTACTTCTGTTATTCAATAGCTGGCTGATTTCGATAAAAAGGGAAAATCCCAGCCCAAGCTCCAATATGCGGATAAGATTCGCCATCTGTTTCCATATGAGCGGTACAAGAAACCCAAGCGGAAGAAACATGACAATATTCAACAGATAGGGAATCACAGCAACCTCACCGGAAAACAACAGATAATTTATCTGCTCCTTTTTCCTATTCCAGCAATTTTTTCAGAAGCTGTTTCCGGTTATTGATAT
The DNA here is from genome assembly GCF_947654165.1 of uncultured Blautia sp. GTDB lineage: Bacteria > Bacillota > Clostridia > Lachnospirales > Lachnospiraceae > Blautia. The sequence goes on along the minus strand of NZ_CANTKB010000009.1, from coordinate 62,243 downwards.
ATAGTTCCATCACCTGATAACTGCTGGTATCTTCGTATGCACATGTGTGCAATCTGCCTTCATCAAAAGTCAGGATTCCGGCTCCCGGCATTCCCAGTAAGATCGGAGAATGCGTCACAATGATAAATTGAGAGCCCTCTTTTACACACTCGTGGATATCCATAAGCAGTGTTAATTGTCTCTGGGGCGACAATGCTGCTTCCGGCTCGTCCAACAGATATAATCCGTGTGGACGAAATTGCTCCTGTGCAATTTCCAGGAAACTTTCCCCATGGGATTTTTCATGATATCTTTTTGACGGATGTTCAAAGTCTGCATAATCCAATTCTTTGGTTGCCACATTATAAAAACTCTCTGCTCTTAAAAAATATCCCCAGCCTTCCTTTTGATAACTTCTTACCAGCCGGATGGCTTCATTTAATTCGGAATGAGAATCAAAAGTAGAAAAACGATAGTTTTTGGTACCTCCTTCCGGATTAAATCCTGCTGCAATGGCAAGTGCCTCTAACAAGGTCGATTTCCCGGTTCCGTTTTCCCCCACGAAAAAGGTGATCGGACTGGTAAATGCAAGGCTGTTTACTCCTTGCAAGGCTTCTATTTTCCTCAAATAACTATAGGGACTGATCTTACTCCAATCAATGGAAAATCCCCTGATAAATGGTGTGCTCATTGGAATTCCTCTAAACTTTCCTGAATGCATAAAGCCAGGATAACAAGTGAAACGAAAGATTATCCTTTGCTTTTTCTAAAAAATTTCTAAAGTTGCAGAATCGTATGGTTCTGTATAGCTATTATAATGAATTTTGTCCTTTCACACAAGAAATTTGTCCTTGTGTTTTCTTTCTAATCTGTTATACTGATTCTATAATTAATGAATGCATTTCAAAAGGTATCCTGTCTGAAATATTGCGTAAAACAGGGCCGAGGTGATAGATATGATTTTAACAGAATATGATGAAAACGAATTCCGTGAATTCTTAAAAGAAGATTCCTGGAAAAAAGGACATACAGCCGGAGTACAGGATGGAATCCAAACTGGCATACAAACCGGTATTCAAACTGGCATACGTGAGATAATCCGCACCTATGCAGAACTACAACTCCCTAAAGAGCAGCTTCTGGAAAGATTAACCAATGGATTTTCTCTTTCTATGGAAGAAGCCGAACAATACATTGAGCAATACGGAAAACTTTAAACATATTGGCACCCCACCAGGTAGTGGAGTGCCAATACTAAACTAGTGCAAAAAGGTTCACAGGACTCTCAATCTGTTCAAAATCTTCTTTTCTTTTCGACATTTGAATAGGGTGAGCCTTTAAATACCAAGTTGCCTGAACTGCTTTCATACCAAGTTTTTGTGCTGCTTCTAGCTCACCACTTCCGCCGTCACCCACATACAGACATTCCTCTGCTTGAACTTGCAACCGCTCCATACAGCGTTGAAAAATTGCAGAATCTGGTTTTTGCAGTCCTTCTTCATAAGACAGACAAGATGCATTGAAATATGGATATAGTATGCTTTTTTTGATCACCTCTGCCTCTTCTGAAAAGCAATTGCTGATTAATCCTAGCAAAATCCCTTTTTCTTTCAGTTTCTCCAGCATAGGTATGATTTCCTCATGCAAATGCCTGAAAGTTTCTTCTTTTGTCCAAATTCGTCTATCTACGATGGCCTGAAACCTTTCTTCCGAATACATGTTGTTTTCTTGCAAAATTCTCTGAATAATTTCTCCAAATGACATTTTCCCTATGGTTCTGTCCCTGGCAGTAGTTCTCCATAATTCCTGAAATTTTTCTGCTGGAATTCCTGCATCTTCTGCCATTTCTGCACTAAAATAAAGAGGACATTCATAATGAGTAATTAAAGTCTCATACATATCAAAAATCACTGCTTTTATCATATACAGTCTCCTTAAAAGTTATGAATCTGTCACTAAATTTTTCAAATACATAATCTCAGAAATTTCATTTATCTGCCTTCTTCCAGCCTGTACAAATCCTTGTTTCTCATAAAAAGCTCTTGCCCTCAGATTCTTTTCAAACACCCATAGAACCACTTTCACATAGCCGTCTTTTTTCATTTCATCAAGAATATGTTGCATCATTAAAGTGCCATATCCCTGATGCCACTTTTCTTTTAAACTATGAATACAGATAAGCTCCGCAACATCTTTCCCCAATTTATCTCTATTGAGACCCCATGCTGCAATACAATGCGGTTTTTTATCTACTTTTTCAATCCATATAGAAATCTCGGAATGCTCTAAAACCTTTTGATACATCTCTTTGCATTTTTCCAAATCTGTACATCTTTTTAATTCTTGTGCTGTCAGAATTTCAGAAAAAGCGGCTTTCCATGACTCCGCCTGTATGTATGCAAGAATCTTTTCATCACCTGGTTTTGCTTTATAAATTTCAATATCTTCCATCTTACACTGCTACCTGTCTTTCTTCTTACTCCTCATCCGGCTGTTGTCCATCATGGGGCAGCCACTGGCATTTTTGCATTTCCATATGACGGAATACGGCTTTAAAAGAAGACTCTTCCGGTGAGCAGGCATAAATACCAAACTGAATCTTATCTGCCCCTTTCAACATATGGCAGATCCGCATCTGGCTGAAGGTTTTTCCGTCCCGGGAACATTCGATACAGTAGTCGTCTTCCCTTCTGCTGAACCGATACCACATTTCCTTTATATCCCCGCTGATTTCCGTGGTTGCCCAGTCCGAATATCCGTTGTTTGTCACCACACTTCCCAGATGCTGGTACTGTTCGTTTTCATATTCTATAGAGCCTTTTAACCAGTTCTCGCTGTCTAAATACATAACAATACCGCATTGATCAAATCTGTGATGGCTGTCCTGAAATTCCGTCTTCACAACAAAACTAAAGTATTTTTCTTCTGTTTCTATCTGAAAAACAGGTGCATTGTCATTTCTGAAATGATAATATGTTCTCTGCCACAAATCTGTATGTGGTTTTGTCACAACCTCGATTCTGTCCGGCAGCACTTCATAGCTTTCCGGTTCACGGTTCCATTTAAATCCCTTCAGATTCATCATGATTTTTTCCTCCTCTGCCGGATTATAATTTCACTTTTTCAAAGCGATATTTTTGCTTTACATCCGGATATTTTTCCTGGTCTACTTCACTCATAAACATCTCCAATGGTCTTGCACAGATTTTAAATGGTGCATACAATGCCTGATAAATCACAAGGTGTTCCCCTGTTTCTGTATGCTGTGCAAAAGCCAGAACCTTATAGAGATATTCCGAAGTTTTGTCGGAAACCCACTCTCTTTTAAAGTGCTGTACAATATCTCCCACCTGAATATCTCTGGCAGGAATCTCTGGCTCCGGTGCTTCCGGTTCCGTATCCAGTTCCAGGTATTCCTCCTTATCCAAGGACACCGGAACGCCTGTTTTCCCTAATATATGGACACCGCCGTACCAGGTGCCTGTAATCTCAAAAATATCACCTATTTCATATTCTGATGTGTATTCGTCATTCTTCTTTATGATTCTGATTTTTCCCATAACATTCTCCCTATATCACCATAATCAAGGTTCCTGCTCCGATGAAAATACATCCAACCAGGGATTTCCATGTAAACTGTTCGTGTAGAAATACAAACGCAAGAATTAACGTGATCACCACGGACAATTTATCTACCGGTACTACTTTTGATGCCTCTCCGATCTGCAAAGCTTTGTAATAACACAGCCAGGATGCACCGGTTGCTAAACCTGACAGAATTAAGAAAAGCCAGCTTTTGCTGCTGATCTGCGAAATTCCTTTCTGTGCATGAACCAGGAAAACCATCCCCCACGCCATCACAAGAACCACGGCTGTTCTGATTGCTGTGGCGAGGTTCGAATTCACTCCATCAATCCCAATCTTTGCCAGAATTGATGTAAGTGCCGCAAACACTGCTGAGAGGATTGCAAAGAAAAACCACATATCATCTCTCCCTTCTCTTATCCATTTATAATCCGGATAAATTACTCACATTATACCACTCATCCCGATTCCCCACAACAAAAAAAGCAGCCAGCCTTACAGCGTCTATGCTGATCATGACTGACTGTCTCTTTCTTAAATTGCTTCTGCTTTCTCAAACTGGCTGTTATACAGGTTGGCATAGAAACCACCTTCTGCAAGCAGGGAATCATGAGTCCCCTGTTCAATGATATCTCCGTCTTTCATGACCAGAATCAAGTCTGCATCACGAATGGTTGAAAGCCTGTGGGCAATGACAAAACTGGTTCTGCCTCGCATAAGATTGTCCATAGCAGCCTGAATCTGTTCCTCTGTTCTGGTGTCCACAGACGAGGTCGCTTCATCCAGGATCAGGATTTTATTGTCCGCCAAAATAGCTCTGGCGATAGTCAAAAGCTGCTTCTGTCCCTGGGAAATATTGCTGGTTTCCTCGTTTAACATCATCTGATATCCCCCTGGCTGAGACATGATAAAATGATGTGCATGTGCTGCTTTTGCCGCTGCGATCACTTCTTCATCTGTAGCATCCAGTCTGCCGTAGCGGATGTTTTCCATGATTGTTCCATGGAACAGCCAGGTATCCTGAAGAACCATTCCGAACAGTTCTCTAAGATCACCTCGGTTAAACTCTTTTACATTCTGTCCGTCTATGAGGATCTCACCGGAATTCACATCATAGAACCGCATCAGCAGCTTGATCATCGTGGTCTTTCCTGCTCCGGTAGGGCCTACGATCGCCACCTTCTGTCCTGCCTTCACATGACCGCTGAAATCATGAATGATCAGATGATCCGGCTGATAGCCAAAGGCAACGTGACGTGCTTCCACATTTCCCTGAACATTCCTGATATCTGCCGGATGTTCCGCAGTCTGGTCTTCTTCCTCTTCATCCAGAAATTCAAATACACGCTCTGCGGCTGCAGCAGATGACTGAAGCAGATTTGTCACCTGTGCTATCTGCTGAATCGGCTGCGTAAAGTTTCTGATATACTGGAAAAATGCCTGGATGTCTCCCACCATAACCTTGCCTTTGATAACCATCACACCGCCTAAAAGTGCTACCATGACATATCCAAGGTTTCCTACAAACTGCATGATAGGCATCATCATTCCTGAAAAAAACTGAGAACGCCATGCAGAAGTATATAATTTTTCGTTGGTCTCTTCAAAAGTTTTAACCACATCTTCTTCTTTGTTAAACGCTTTCACTACCTGCTGACCACTATAGATTTCTTCTATCTGACCGTTCACTTCTCCCAGATACTTCTGCTGTGCCTGGAAATATTTCTGGGAACGTTTCATCACCTTTGAGATGATGGTCATGGACACTGGAAGAATCAACAGTGCTGCTAAAGTCATCCAGACATTGATGGAAAGCATCATAACAAATACACCGATCAGCATGGTCACGGAAGTGATGAGCTGCGTAAAACTCTGGTTAATACTCATCTGCAGCGTATCTACATCATTGGTGATACGTGACAGAATTTCTCCGTGAGTTCTGCTCTCAAAATACTTCATGGGCAGACGATTGATCTTCCCTGAAATATCTTTTCGCAGATTGTATGTCACCTGATTGGAGATTCCCGTCATGATCCATCCCTGTATAAATGAGAACACGGCACTGATCAGATACAGCCCCAGAGTCCATAAGAGGATTGCTCCGATTTTTCCGAAATCAATCCCTTTTCCGCCGCTGATTTTGGACATCAGTCCATCGAAAAGTTCTGTAGTAGCCTTTCCCAATATCTTAGGTCCTACAATGCTGAATATGGTACTTCCCACTGCAAAAACAACCATGATTCCAAGCTGGATCCGATATTTTTTCATATATTGAAACAGACGTTTCATAGCTGATCTAAAGTCTTTTGCCTTTTCTCCGGACATACCGTGTCCGTGACCCATAGGGCCTCTTGGTCTTCCTTTACTCATTGGCTAATTCCTCCTCTGACAACTGTGACATGGCAATCTGGCGATACACTTCACAGGATTTTAACAGTTCCTGATGCGTACCCTGCCCTACTACACGGCCTTCGTCAAGAACCAGGATTTTATCTGCATGAAGAATCGTACTGATTCTCTGTGCAACGATCAGAGTTGTGGCATTCTTTGTCTCCTGCTTCAGTGCACGTCGTAAAACCACATCGGTCTTATAATCCAGTGCAGAAAAACTGTCATCAAAAATATAGATTTCCGGATTTTTTGCCACTGCTCTCGCAATAGAAAGACGCTGCTTTTGTCCGCCTGAAACATTGGTTCCGCCCTGGGCAATCGCTTCCTGTACACCATCTTCTTTTTCCTGGATAAACTCCCACGCCTGGGCGATTTTAGCAGCTCTTTCCACCTCTGCTCCTGTGGCCTCTTCTCTTCCGTAACGAATGTTGGAATCGATAGTACCGGAGAACAGAACTGCCTTCTGCGGCACATAACCAATGCGGCTTCGCAAATCATGTAATTTCAGATCTTTCACATCTGTTCCATCCACCAGAATCTGTCCTTTTGTCGCATCAAAGAATCTAGGAATCAGATTCACCAGCGTACTTTTCCCGCTTCCTGTACTTCCGATAAAGGCCACCGTCTCCCCTGGATCTGCAGTAAAACTGATATCATGAAGGGTCTCTTCATCTGCACCCGGGTAAGCAAATCCCACATGCTCAAAGACCACCTGGCCTTTTTTATCCCGCTGGATATCCTGAGTGTTTTCTTTGTCACAAATACTGATTTCTGTTTCCATTACTTCATTGATACGTTTTGCTGCAACACTGGCTCTTGGGATCATAATCGACATCATGGTGATCATAAGGAATGCCATGATGATCTGCATTGCATACTGCATAAATGCCATCATATTTCCCACCTGCATAGAACCCTCGTCAACGGCATGTGCACCGTTCCAGACGATGAGCACCGTAACGCCATTCATAAGAAGCATCATCACCGGCATCATAAATGTCATACACCGGTTTACAAATAAATTGGTTCTGGTAAGCTTTGCGTTGGCCTCTTCAAACCGCTGCTCTTCATGCTTTTCCCTGCTGAATGCACGAATGACCGGAACTCCGGTTAAAATCTCCCTGGACACCAGATTCAGCTCATCGATCAGAAATTGCAGCTTGGTAAATTTAGGCATGGCAATCCGGAATAACAGTGCCACAAACAGCATGATCACAATCACAGCTAAAGCAAGGATCCATGTCATGGAAGCATCTGTCTGGAATACTTTATACACACCTCCAAGCCCCAGGATCGGAGCATACAGAACAATACGAAACAACATCGTAAACAGCATCTGTACCTGCTGCACATCATTGGTGCTTCTGGTAATCAGGGATGCTGTGGAGAACTGATTCAGTTCACTCCCTGAAAAAGAAATGACTTTCCGGTAAATATGATTTCGTAAATTTCTGCCAAGAACTGCCGCTGCTCTGGCTGATAAAAAGGTTACCATCAATGCGGCTCCCATACCGAGAAACGCCAGCCCAAGCATCTTCAGACCGCTGAACAAAATATATTCCATCTGCATCCGATCCATATCTTTTCCCTGTGCTTCATATTCCTGCTCTACGAAAAGTACTGTGCTCTGGGTCACAATGGATTCCGGCATTTTTTTCAGTTCTTGTTCTAATTTCTCTTTCATACTCTGAAATTGCTCATCCGGCATAGCTGAAAATACCTGAAAAAGGTCTGCATTTTCCGGCAGATTCATCTGATCTCTGATCTCTCCAGCCTCTTTTGAATCTTCCTTGGAAAGTCCTGTAACGATCAGTTCCGGAACACCGAGAATCCCATTTAATTCTGCCCGTTCTTCCTCTGTCAGTTCCAGAAGTTCATAAACCTCACCCTTTTTTCTATAGGAATCCAAAACCTTTTTTTCATCTTCTTTGTCCAGAAAAATCTGCAGATGACTCATGGTCTCCTCCCGGATAGATTCTGCAACACCATCCTCCACACCTTTCTGCTGGATACCCACATTGATGATTTTTGACGTATAGTCCGGCAATGACAAATCACAAAAAGCCTGGACAAACAGGAGGGCAATGATCATGACCAGATAATACCAGCGCTCCTTCATATAGTGAAACATTTTCATCATTTTATCCTACTACTCCTTCCATATGGAATCCTCTTGTTTTCCTCCCAGATTCTCAATCATCTGATCAAAAAAACGCTTCATGAGACATTGCTCGCTCTCCGTAAATCCCCGGAATACCAATGCCTCTTTTTCTTCTACACATTTTTGTATATCCTGAATCGTCTCTCGTCCACGTTCTGTAAGAAAAATCCGGCTTCTTCTAAGGTCTTTTTCATCCTCTCGCCGTTCTACCAATCCAGACTTTTCTAACCTTTTCACAGATACTGCTACCGTAGGAGGACTGATTTCCAACTCTTGCGAAATTTCCCTCTGACTCATTCCTTCCTGCTCATCCAGGAGAATCATAAAAGGTACCTGCTTTGGATGAATCCCTGTATCTTTCAGTGCCTGAAAAGTTTCTCTGAAATACAGATGAGTCAGCTGCACCAGGCGTCTTCTCAAGCTGTCATCTTCTTTTCTGTTTCTCATGAGTTCTCTCCTTTCCACTAATTAGTCGACTAACTTAGTTTATGTCTGATTTTTTATAAAATCAAGTATCTATCACATATTTTACATTTTTTTTAGAAATATCTCACAAAAATATAATTAGTCGACTAATTATATAGCTTTTTTCTTGCACCTTTTTTCTGCTGCTGTTATAATAGATTCCAGATTTTCATACGTTAAATCAGAAAGGTGGAAAAGGGTATGTTTTCTTACAATCTTGTACTGATCGGATTTATGGGCACCGGTAAAAGCACGGTGGCAAACTATTTAAGTAAACAATATCATATGGATATCATAGAAATGGATGCCCTGATTGAGCAGCGGGAGGGAATGTCCATTCCCGAGATTTTCCAGGTACACGGAGAACCGTATTTCCGTAGTTTAGAAACGAATCTGTTAAAAGAAATGCAGACTTATGAGAATAAGATCATCTCCTGCGGAGGCGGTGCCGCACTGCGGGAAGAAAACGTCCGGGAAATGAAAAAGAACGGAAAAGTCATCCTCCTTACAGCACGTCCGGAAACCATTCTGGAACGTACCAGGGAAGACAACTCCCGCCCTCTTCTAAAAGACCGGAAGACTCCGGAAAGCATCTCACTGCTTATGGAGCAGCGCAGGGAAAAATATCTGGCTGCCGCTGATCTTTCTGTAGAAACAGATAACAAAAGCATCCCTGAAATCTGCAAGGAAATCATAGAGAAGCTTCCGCAGCCTTCGACAATGCAGGCCAGATCACACAAAGCATAGTGACAAAACAGGCAGTCCCTCCGATGAAATTGGAAATAGGCTCTGCAAGAAAGACGCCCCTGGCTCCCAGTCCTGCAACTGTAGGCAGCCATAAGGTAAGGGGAATCACGATCACAGCCTTTCTGAGAAGAGAGAAAAAGATTGCCTGCTTTGCTTTTCCAAGCCCTGTAAACACACTCTGCCCTGCAAACTGAAGAGACATAAAACAAAAACCAAAAAAGTAGATTCTCATAGCCGGAACCCCCAGGGTCATAAGTTCTTCACCCCCATTAAACATGGTGATAAACACTTGAGGAATCAGCAGAGTGATCACCCAGGCAACGGTGGTATATACCATACAGATCACGGACATGATCTTAATTCCTGATTTCACTCTTTTATATTCTCCTGCCCCGTAATTAAATCCCAGGATCGGCTGTGTTCCCTGTGTCAGTCCGCTGGCCGGAACACTCAGCACTTCCCGTACCGAATTCACAATGGTCATAATTCCCACATATACATCCCCGCCATAAGACTGAAGTGTCACATTACATACCACCTGCACCCCGCAGTTGGTAGCTGCCATAATAAATCCCGATAGCCCGAGAGCCAGGATTTCCCTCATACACGCAAAATCCGGCCGCATGGATGAAAGTTTCAGATGCAGCAGTGTTTTCTTTCCTGTGAGAAACCATACTACCCACAGAGCAGAAACCATCTGAGAAATCACCGTAGCAACAGCAGCTCCCTTTACCCCCATATGGAAAACAAAAATGAAAACCGGATCCAGAAGGATGTTCAGCACTGCACCGATGAGCACGGTAAGCATCCCCATCTTGGCAAACCCCTGGCAATTAATAAACCCGTTCATGGAAAGGCTGATCATCACAAAAACCGTGCCTAAAAGATAGATGCTGATATAATCATTGGCATAGCCAAACGTAGCCTTGCTGGCACCAAGGGCATACAAAAGAGAATCCTTTACCAAAAGCCCGGTCACAAGAATTACTACGCCGAGAACCAGGGTCATCAAAAAAGAATTCCCCATGATGTGTTCTGCTCTCTCCTCATCCCCTTTCCCTCTGGCAATGGAGCAAAGAGGTGCTCCTCCGGTTCCCACCAGAAGAGAAAAGGCTGTAATGGCCGTGATAATGGGAAACGCCACGCCCACTCCGGTAAGTGCTGCCGAATCTGCACCCGGTATCCTGCCAATATACATCCTGTCCACAATATTGTAAAGCACATTGATAAACTGTGCCAGAATCAACGGAAGCGACAGCCGGAGAATATTTCCCAGCATGCTTCCTTTGGAAAAATCATGACTTTCTTCTTTCATTCCTACACTTCCTGTTCTTTCGTTCCATGAATCTTCTGAAAATATTCCTTTATCTTTTTCTCATATCCGTTATCCGTAGGCTGATAAAAAACCGTTCCCTTCAGTTCCGTTGGCAGATACTGCTGTTCCACATAATGATTGGGGTAATCATGTGCATACTGATAACCTATGCCATGCCCCAGCTTTCCTGCCCCTTTATAATGGGAATCCTGCAGATGGACCGGAACGGTAGTCTTGGTAGTACGGACCGCTTCCAGAGCAGCATCCACCGCCAGATAAGCGGCATTGCTTTTAGGAGCACTGGCTACATATGTTACCGCCTGTGCCAGAGGAATCCTTGCCTCCGGCATACCAAGACGTTCCACCGCCTGTGCGGCAGCCACTGCCACCTGTAAAGCCTGAGGATCTGCATTTCCTACATCCTCCGCAGCACAGATCATGATCCTTCTGGCGATAAATTTAATGTCTTCTCCTGCATAAAGCATTTTTGCCAGATAAAAGACAGCCGCATCCGGGTCAGATCCCCGCATACTTTTAATAAAAGCAGAAATGGTATCATAATGATTATCCCCGGTCTTGTCATACCGTACCACCCGCTTCTGGATACACTGAGAAGCTGTTTCCAGATCAATGTGAATCCTTCCATCCGCACTCTTCTCTGTTGTAAGAATTCCCAATTCCAAAGCATTCAGGGCAGCTCTGGCATCTCCACCTGAAATATCTGCCAGAAAATCTCTGGCATCTTCATGAAGCACTGCATGATAACTTCCCATACCCTTTTCTACATCTGTTACCGCTCTATCCAGAAGTCCGCAGATATCTTCCTTACCCAGTGGCTTTAACTCAAATACAATAGATCTGGAGATCAAAGCTCCATTCACCTCAAAATAAGGATTCTCTGTGGTCGCTCCTATGAGAATCAAGGTTCCGTCTTCTACAAATGGAAGGAGATAATCCTGCTGGCCTTTATTAAATCTGTGAATCTCGTCAATAAATAAAATCGTCTTTTTTCCATACATTCCCAGATACTGCTGTGCCTCTTTTACTACTTCCTCCATGTCCTTTTTCCCTGCCACAGTGGCATTGAGCTGCTTAAACCTGGCACTGGTGGTGTTTGCGATCACTTTTGCCAGAGTGGTCTTTCCTGTTCCCGGCGGTCCATAGAAAATAACACTTCCCAATTTGTCTGCCTTAATGGCTCTGTACAGCAATTTGTCTTTCCCTATAATGTGCTGCTGGCCTGCTACTTCCTCCAATGTGGTGGGACGCATTCTGGATGCCAGTGGTGATTCATTTTCCAGGGTCTGTTCCTTCATATAATCAAATAAATCCATATGTACTTCCTCTTTTCTTATGACTCTATTCCAACAACAGTTGATCAACTGTCACAAATTCATATCCCCGCTCCCTGAGAATATCGATGATCTCCAGGGCTGCTTCCACAGATGTTTCGTAAACATCATGCATTAAAATAATATCATCTTCTCCCACATCTTTCACTACCCTTTTGATAATTTTTTCTGTATTTTCTGTTGTCCAGTCCAGAGAATCAATATTCCAGGACACGGGAATCATAGTAATGTCAAAATCAAGATTTTTTCTCCATTCACCGAAAGGCGGCCGGACAAAAGACGTTCCTCTTCCCGTACTCTCATAGATTTTCTTCCACGTCATCTGAATCTCCTTCTCTGCTTCCTGCTGAGAAAGTTCTTTTAAATTCACATGATGGTACGTGTGATTTCCAATGAGATGGCCTTCCTCCTGCATTCTTTTTACGATTTCTTCATTGCCTTCAATGTTTTTCCCAATCAGAAAAAAGGCTGCATGAACGCCCCTCTTTTTCAGACCATCCAGGAGCATTTCCGTATAGACCGGGTGGGGGCCGTCATCAAAGGTAATGGCTACTTTTGGGTGCTCCCGATCTGATAATTCTCTGACTGTTTTAACTGCCCTTTGCATCCCTGCCTGATGAAAAACAAATAACAGCAGAAGCAGCACTGCCAAAATGAGACTTCTTTTTTTCATAGAATTCCTCTGTTTCTTCGTTATTCTATCCTATGAACAGATTTCTTAAAAGTGTCTGCATTTTCCTTGACAGGGGAAAGCCGTCACTTTACAATGAGGAATAGATTTTAATTCATTACTTTACAAGGAGTTTTTCTATGACTGAAAGAAAAAAAAGAATGGCTGTCTACTGTATCCTGGGAGCCCTGGTGCTCCTGATCTTCACAGTGATATACCAGAAACAGGAAAAAAAGCAGGAGCCTTTATCTGTTACTGCCTTTAAACTAAATACAGTGGTAAAAATAGATCTTTATGATACAAAAGATGAAGCTTTGCTCAACAAAGCCCTGGAACTTTGCGATGATTATGAAAAACTATTCAGCCGTACCTTAGAAACCAGTGAAATCTACCGTCTGAACCACGAAACCCTGGAAAAAGACGGACAGGCATATAAGATTTCCCCGGAAACCGCCGAACTGGTGTCAAAAGGACTGGAATACTGCCAGCTCTCTCACGGTGCTTTTGACATTACCATCGGGCCCGTGTCCTCTCTCTGGGACTTTACTTCTGAAATAAAAAAAGTTCCCACAAAAGAGGAACTTTCTGCTTCCCTGCCTCTGGTCAGCTACCAGGATGTGCAGGTATCCAAAAACAGTCTCACCTTTGCCCAGGAAGGCATGATGCTGGATCTTGGAGCCATTGCCAAAGGCTATATTGCTGACAAGATCAAAGAATTTCTACTGGAAAACGGGGTCGAAAGTGCTACGATCAACCTGGGCGGCAATGTTCTGTGTGTAGGAGAAAAACCGGACGGCAGTCCTTTCCGCATTGGCATTCAGAAGCCGTTTGCCGACCGCAGCGAGACCATTGCCGTGATGAATATTTCTGACAAATCCGTAGTGTCCTCCGGAATCTACGAGCGGTATTTTGAACAGGATGGTGTCTTTTATCATCATATTCTGAATCCCGATACCGGGATGCCCTATGACAATCATGTGGTCTCTGTTACCATTATTTCAGATAACTCCGTGGACGGAGACGGTCTTAGCACTTCCTGCTTCGCCCTTGGCCTGGAAAAAGGTATGGAACTGATAAACAGCCTCCCTGATGTGCAGGCTGTGTTTATTACAGATGATTATCAGATGCATTATAGTGATGGATTTGAAGAAGAGATTGAGATGAAAACAGTTAAATAATAAAAACAGCAGAAATTTTTCGTGGCATTTTATTCTATCCGGATGTTTTCTAATAAATACTCAGAATCATATAAATGAATCCCATGGACAGCATTTCCACCGGAAGTCCCTTATATGCCCTTCCGGTCCGTGCAAATTTCAGAGTTACCTTCACGGACCAAAAAAGAATCACTGGAACAGCGATGGTCCAGATCTGCCCCAAGACTGCACCAAAACTTTCCATGGTAAAGGGTCTCATAAAGATTGCCAGAGGCAGCACCAGAAGCAGACTGTGTGTGCCATAGCTTTTTTTCTTTAGAACTCCGTTGGTAAACGCCAGGGTCATTCCCGCAGTCAGAAAACCAAACATGGTATCTAAGAAGATGTTTCTGCAAAAACTGTGGTCAGAAGCACCAGAATTCCAGAAGTATTCTTAGTCACGTAAAACAATTCCTCACCATTGTCCCAGTCAGAAGCCACACAAGGGCCTGTCATAGGACCTCCGGCAATGATCCGGTTTTCCTTCACTGTGACGCCTCCGCAAAGTGCAACCAGTTCTTTTGCTGAAGTGCCCACCGGAACCAGATAATTTCCCGGCTGTTTTACACATCCGGTTACCGTTACAATCCGGCGGGTCAGAGGTGTTTTGCCCAATACCATGTCCGCAGCAGCCCTGGCTGTCCCGATATTGGAAACAATGACACCCACATCCGCAGGAAGTCCTCCTGCCGGTACTTCTTTGTTCAAAACTCCCTGGATCAACTGACGTTCCCCACCCTGAGGATACTGCGTAGGAAGCTCTTCCACACGAATTCCTTCAAAACCTTGGCTCGCATTCTGATTCTTCCCCTGATCGAGAATCTCCCTTAATCTCTTGATTGCCTCCGGCTTATTATCCTCAATACAGATAACTGCTTCCTTCGCACCGGATGCTTTAAATAACAACGCTACACCATTCAGCACCGCAGAACTCTTCTCCATCATCAACCGGTAATCACAGGTCAGAAAAGGTTCACATTCCACACCATTGATGAGAAGAGTATCAATGATCTTATCTGTTTCGTATTTCTTGTGCGTAGGGAATCCTGCACCTCCCATACCGGTAAGACCGCCGTTGCGAATCCCATCCAGTATCTCTTCTCTGGAAATCTCATTTATATCAATCAGTTCTGTCTCGTATTTTTGTTCTGTGCGTCCCTGCTCCTGCCTTTCATCCGCCTTGATGATGCAGGCTAAAAGCATTCTTCCCTGGTTGCACACTTCCTTCACATCCAGGACTTCTCCTGTCACACTGGCGTGAAGCGGTGCTGCCATAAACGCTTCCGGCTTTCCGATCAGTGCACCTGCCTTCACCTGATCTCCCGGACTTACTAATAATCCACATTTACCTCCAAAAGACTGTTCTGACAAAATCGTCACGCTTTCGGGCCAATATTCCTGAACAGGCAGGTTCATGGTCAGAGTCTTATCATAACCATCTGTGGGATGAATTCCGCCGGGAAATTTACTTTTTTTCTTTTTCCACATACCCTGTCTTCCTCCATTTTTCTATTGTTAAAAAATTGACACGCCATGCTAAAATAACATATCGTACTTATTTTGGCAAGTTTAAATTTCCCCATCCGCTCAAAAACCAAAACTTACCTATTCCTTTTCAAAATACACCTCATACCAGACCAAAAACATATAAACACACCAGATTTCTCTCCAACGATCCCTTGTTCCGCTGACATGTTCATCCAATAATTTCAGTAGCTTCTCCACATGGAAAAACTCCTTTGCTGCCTGACTCTGGAAGCAGGTCCGCACCATAGAGCTGTACGGTTCCTTTCGCAGCCACTCTCGCACCGGTACCGGAAATCCCAGTTTCTTTTTTCCGGCATTGTTTCCGATCTGGATTTCCGCTGCTTTTCGAAGTGCTATCTTAGTCTCATTTTTATTTACCTTATACCTTGTGGGAATCTGCCTGGCCAGCTCAAAAACCTCTTTATCCAAAAACGGAACTTTTATAGAGTACAATACCGGGATTTCTCACAAAGAACAGCAGCAGATCATATTCCTTTCTGGTAAGTGAAATCTCTTCCTCTCCCCTCATAACTGTTCTCGCAGAAGTATTGATCTCCAATCCCTCCACATAGATTTGTGTCTCAAGTTTTCCATGACGCCTTAAGATTCCTTCAATGCGAGCCAGGACTTCCAACATTTCAAATGGTTTTACGATGTAATCTTCTGCACCCAGTTTTAGTCCTTTTACCTTATCGGCAAGGTTTGATTTCGCTGTCAGAAATACCACCGGTATTCCGATCTCCTGTATATATGGCATCAGTTCAAAACCGTCGATCCCCGGAAGCATGATATCCAGAAGAATCAGGTCAAAAATCTCTTTTTCCAGAAGATCAGCCGCCTGCATCCCGTCGTAAACACAAGTGCAGTGATATCCCGCCTTAGACAGCCCCAGCTTCAATAAATCAGATGCATCCTGTTTGCATCATTCTTTTAAAAAAATATGGCAGCCATGAGAGTACTCTTTCTCATAACTGCCACAAATCTTCATGATTCTTTTATATAAACAATTGATTTCCCTTGCGGTCTGTGCATGCTTTTTTCATCTTTGCAGATCCAAGTTTCACTTTTAATTTGCTGACTTTTCTCGCCTTTACCGGACAATTTACCACACAGCGCATACAGGAAATACATTTACTTTTATCCGTCTTCTTTAATTCCTGAGCAGAAATCGCACCTACCGGACAGAGACGGGCACAAAGTCCGCATTCTGTACACTCTTTTCCTGCCTTTGGTTTTAAAGGCACCCCCTTATAGGTTCGATATGGTTTCTTTCCCGGAATCCCTACCGGCGTACTGTAATCGCCTTTTTTGAGTTTTTCTGCTATTTTCCATGCAAACTGCTGAAGTTCTTTTCGGTCCTTCTTATCCGGTCTTTTGGATGCATACTGATGCATAATAGAATGCTCCGCCACGGCTGATACTGCTCCCACCACGGTAAACCCGCAGGCTTCCGTCTGTTCCTTCAGTTCCAGCAAGGTATCCTCATACGCTCTGTTTCCATACACAGCTACCAAGATGGCTTTGGCATGACTCCCCTTCATCTTTTTCATTCTTTCCAATGCCGGAGCAGGTACACGACCTCCATATGACGGAACTCCAAACACACAAATATCCTCTTCTTTAAATGCTCTTACATTTTCTCCTGAATTCTGTTTACTCAGATCAATTTCCCCATAACCGCCAAACTCTTTGGCCAGTAACTTTACAATTTTCTCTGTACTTCTCGTAGGGCTGAAATAAATGGCATATACACACATACTCGTGCTACCCCTTTCTGATAGTTGTTTATAAATAAACAATTATAATGCTTTTGCCGAAAAATTTCAACAATCAGATGAACAAGATGCGTTAAAACAAACATTTAGTCTCAACAGATCCCCGGTTAAATGATTTTAGACATGAAAAGACCCCGCAAATTTTTATTTACGGGGTCTGAAAATCTTATTAAGCTAATTTAGATTTTGCAAGTTCTGCTAATGTAGCAAATCCCTGTGCATCGTTGATAGCCATGTCAGCTAATACTTTTCTGTTCAGGTCAACGTTAGCCAGTTTTAATCCATACATAAATTTGCTGTAGGATAATCCGTTCAATCTTGCTGCTGCGTTGATACGAGCGATCCAGAGCTGTCTGAACTGACGTTTTCTCTGTTTTCTGCCTGCATACTGGCTTGTAAGTGCTCTCATTACAGACTGTTTTGCTACTCTATACTGTTTGGAACGAGCTCCTCTGTAGCCCTTTGCCATTTTTAATACTCTATTGTGTTTTTTCTTAGCGTTTAATCCGCCTTTAATTCTTGCCATTCTTAATTTCCTCCTATAATTACAATCCTGTGACTTTCTTTCCTACAAGCAAAAATTACATGTAAGGTAAGATTTTCTTAATGCTCTTTACGTTTGTTGCATCTGTCATAGCTGCTTTTCTAAGATTTCTCTTTCTCTTCTGAGATTTCTTTGTTAAGATATGGCTCTTATAAGCTTTATTTCTTTTTAATTTTCCTGTTCCTGTTGTTTTGAAGCGCTTTGCAGCTGCTTTTGTTGTTTTCATTTTTGGCATGTTTATGTCCTCCTTAAACTCTTTTTCTTATTAACGTTTTTCCGTCAAAAACATAGTCATGCTTCTGCCTTCTACCTTCGGTGCTTTCTCTACAACGGCGATATCAGACAGAATCTCAGCAAATTTATCCAGGATATATTTGCTGCTCTGCATATGTGCCATTTCTCTTCCCCTGAAACGCAGGGTGACTTTGACTTTGTTTCCTTTGGTAAGGAATTTTCTGGCATTGTTGACCTTTGTGTTCAGATCGTTTTCCTCAATATTCGGGGATAAACGCACTTCTTTGATCTCTATGGTTTTCTGTTTCTTCTTAGCTTCTTTTTCTTTTCTGGCTAATTCGTACTTATACTTGCCATAGTCAATTATTTTACAAACCGGCGGCTTCGCTGTAGGAGCAATCTTTACAAGATCCAAGCCTGCTTCCATTGCATGTTTCTGCGCATCTCTGGCGGACATGATTCCAAGCTGTTCCCCGTTTGCGCCAATAAGACGTACTTCTCTGTCTCTGATTTGTTCGTTGATCATTAAATCGCTAATAGTAGTGCACCTCCATAATATTGATAACCACTTGTTCAGGCCCTCAAGCCATATCATCCGTTTAAAGAAGAAAGAAAGAAAAAAGCGGACAGTCCATACAAAATCCTGCGAACCATCCACCTGTTATCCCATAAAAAAACGCTTTGCGCCTCATTATTTACATATAAACCATTAGTCACGCACTTGTGCTAAGGTGAGAGTGGATACTCTGCTTTCTTTTTCTTCAGACTTTAGTATAATATCATCCAGTATTAAAATTGTCAAGTATTTTATAATTTTTTATATTTTCTTTATTTTTATAAAATATTTCTTGTCTTTTCTTATATTCAATGGCATAATAGACTCTAAGTATCCTGTTTTAGGCTTTAAAATTATACCACACCAAAACGGGAAACTAATACATTCTTAATAGAAGGAGATAGTCATGGACAAAAAACGTGGAACATTTTCAAGCAAAATGGGATTTGTCCTTGCTGCTGCCGGCTCTGCTGTAGGTCTTGGAAACCTCTGGAGATTTCCTTATCTGGCAGCAAAATATGGCGGGGGCATTTTCCTGCTGGTATATTTGATACTGGCTGTAACTTTTGGTTTTACCTTGATGATCACGGAAATCGCAATCGGAAGAAAAACGGGCGTCAGTGCCATCGGAGCCTTTAAAAAACTGGACAAACGTTTCGGTTTTGTAGGGATTCTTGCCTGCGTGGTTCCTTTTATCATTACCCCTTATTACTGTGTAATCGGCGGATGGGTCATTAAGTATCTGGTTACTTTTTTAACCGGTCAGGTCTCACAGGCTGCAGGGGATGAATTCTTTACAGGATTTATCAGCGAAGCTGCTTCTCCGGTTTTCTGGTTTGCAGTTTTTATCCTGCTGACTGCCGTAGTTGTAATTCTGGGTGTGCAAAAAGGAATCGAAAAAGCAAGCACCCTGATGATGCCTGTGCTTGTAATCCTGATTGTGGGTGTGAGCATATTCTGTATCACAAGACCCGGTGCTATGGAAGGTGTAAAATATTACCTGCTTCCTGATTTTTCAAAATTCTCAGCCACTACGGTGCTGGCTGCTATGGGACAGTTATTCTATTCCATGTCTCTTGCTATGGGAATCATGATCACTTATGGTTCTTATATGAAAAAGGACAGCAACCTGGAAACTTCTGTCCGTCAGATCGAAATTTTTGACACGGTCATTGCATTCCTCGCCGGTCTGCTCATCGTTCCCTCCGTATTTGTTTTCTCCGGCGGAGATGAAGCAGCACTTGGAAAAGGTCCGTCCCTGATGTTTATCACACTTCCTAAAGTATTTAATGATATGACCATGGGTGGTGTGATCGGAGCATTGTTCTTCCTGCTGGTTTTATTTGCCGCATTGACCTCTTCTATCTCTCTGATGGAGACCAATGTTTCTATCATCCGTGACAGACTGGGCTGGAGCAGAAAGAAATCCACTATTATCATTACCGTTTATGTATTGCTGGTTGGTTCTCTGGTTTCTTTAGGATTTGGACCTTTAAGCTTTGTACAGATTATCGGTCTTGGCCTGTTAGATTTCTTTGACTTTATCAGCAACAGCGTCCTGATGCCGATCGTGGCAATCCTGACCTGTATATGTGTCGGTCACTTTTTGGGAACAAAAGTTGTTTCCGATGAAGTAGAATTAAACGGAACGTTTAAAATGAAAAAATTCTACAACATTATGCTGAAATGGATCGCTCCTGTATGTCTGGTACTGGTTCTGATTTTTGCCGTATCGGAAGCAATGGGATGGATCAAAGTCTGATCTCAAAAAATGTACAAAATAGGGGATGTGAAAAAACTCAATTGAGTTTTTTCGCATCCCCCTTTTTTTGTCTTCTAGCGTTTGGAAAAGCTTCCGCAGCAGGTCTCGTCACATTTGCAGGCACTTGCCCCTGTGATCGTGATCTGATTTGCTTCGCATTTCTTGTTGTTGTTGAAAGTACACTCTCCTGCCTTACAGTCTACCTGGATGGTCTTACATCCGCAGCCTGTATCCACTGCATTTTGCATACCTTCTTTGCGTTCCACGAAACTATTGCAGCAGGTTTCATCCACCGTCTTTGCAGTGGTACCGCCTACCTGGATATCTCCCTTGGAACAATACTCATTTTTATTATACACACATGTTCTTGCAGTACAATTTAATACTGGCATTTCACTACCTCCTGATATGATTGATCAGTGATAGTATCTCTCCTTTGCAATAAATTATTCCGGAAAATAAAATTTAAAATCAATTTTTCTTTCCTTCTGCATCTACTTCGATTTTTCGAATTTCTTTGGTACGGATTTCCTTGCAGATTGCAGTTACAAATTCATCTAATGGCTTCTGTCCTTCATCGCCTAAGTAACGGCTTCTCACAGAAACAACCTGATCTTCTTCCTCTTTTGCTCCTACAACCAGCATATAAGGAACTTTGGCAAGACGTGCTTCACGGATCTTATATCCAATCTTTTCAGAACGTCCGTCCACACTGGAGCGGATTCCGTTTGCCTTTAATTCTTTCTGTACTTTTTCTGCGTAGTCTGTGTATTTTTCGGAAATCGGAAGTACACGTACCTGTTCCGGACACAACCATGTAGGGAACATGCCGGCATATTTCTCGGTCAGCCATGCCAGTGTTCTTTCATAGCATCCCATAGAGGTTCTGTGGATAATATACGGACGTACTTTCTCCCCTTTTTCATCAATGAAATACATATCAAACTGTTCTGCAAGAAGTGCATCCCACTGAATAGTGATCATGGTATCTTCTTTTCCGTAAACATTTTTTGCATTGATATCTACCTTTGGACCGTAGAAGGCAGCTTCCCCTACATCTTCTACAAAAGGAATACCAAGTTCTGTCAGAACATTTCTGATATGTCCTTCTGTTTCTTCCCACACTTCCGGTTCACCGATATATTTCTCTTTGTTTTCCGGATCCCATTTTGACAGATGATAAGTAACATCTTCCTCAACACCCAGAGTTTCCAGACAATGTTTTGCCAGAGCCAGACAGCCCTTAAACTCTTCCACCATCTGGTCCGGACGTACGATCAAATGACCTTCTGAAATGGTAAACTGACGTACACGGGTAAGGCCGTGCATTTCTCCGGAGTCTTCATTTCTGAATAAGGTAGAAGTCTCACCATAGCGGATTGGGAGTTCTCTGTAGGAATGCTGACTTGCTTTATATACATAATACTGGAATGGACAGGTCATAGGACGAAGTGCAAAGACTTCTTTGTCCTTTTCTTCATCTCCCAGTACAAACATTCCGTCTTTATAATGATCCCAATGTCCTGAGATCTTATACAAATCACTTTTTGCCATAAGCGGTGTTTTTGTACGCACATAGCCCCATTCATTATCTTCCAGATCTTCGATCCATCTCTGGAGTTCTTTCAGCATGATCACACCTTTTGGCATGATGAGTGGAAGTCCCTGTCCGATTACATCTACGGTTGTAAACAGCTCCATTTCTCTTCCCAGTTTGTTGTGATCACGTTTTTTCGCTTCTTCCAACTGTTCCAGATATACATTTAACTCGTCTTTCTTTCCGAATGCTGTTCCGTAAATACGGGAGAGCATCTTGTTCTTCTCATTTCCTCTCCAGTAGGCACCGGAAGAAGAAATCAATTTAAATGCTTTGATATTCTTGGTGCTCATCAGATGCGGGCCTGCACACAGGTCTACAAAGTCTCCCTGAGAATAGAAAGAGATTTCTGCATCTTCCGGAAGATCCTGGATAAGTTCTACTTTATAAGACTCGCCCTTCTCTTCCATAAATTTAATCGCCTCTGCTCTTGGCATTGTGTAACGCTCAATCTTCGCACCTTTTTTGATGATTTTTTTCATCTCTTTTTCCAGTGCATCTAACTCTTCTCTGCTGAAGGATTCGTGATCAAAATCATAATAGAATCCTGTATCAATAGAAGGTCCTATTGCCAGCTTTGCACCCGGATACAGATTTTTCACTGCTTCTGCCAACACATGAGAGGTAGTATGGCGAAGTGCAGCCAGACCTTTTTCATCATTGGCAGTGAGGATGTTTAACTCACAGTCTTTGTCCACGATGGTTCTTAAATCTACCACTTCTCCGTCTACTTCACCTGCACATGCTGCACGTGCCAGCCCTTCGCTGATGTCCAGGGCAATCTCATATACAGATTTTGCTTCTGCATATTCTTTTTTTGATCCGTCTTTTAATGTAATGATCATGTTACTTCTCCTTTCTTGTTATACTGCAGAGGTGAGCACAAAATAACCCGTCCCCTGCAGCCGTTTCCTGACTGCAAGGGACGGGTCTTATCTTCTTCTACCCGCGGTTCCACCCTTTTTGTTCAAAGCATTTGCTTTGGTAACCACTTCATTTGATGATAACGGAATCACCGGGCCGGATTGGGGCCACTCGGAGGTAGTTTTCAAATGCTTCTGCGACAGAGCACTTCCAGCATCTGTGCTCCTCTCTGTGACCTTTCACATTTTACTCTTCTCGTCAGCGTGTTTTTATATTGTTTTTATGATTCCATATTATAGCCTTTTAAGAGGATTTGTCAACCTCATTCTTCACAGATTACCTCGTATCCTGTCCTTTACGATCCCGAAGAATTCTCTCACCATATAGTTCAACTGAAGGAATGTGTTGCTTTTAGCCGG
The DNA here is from genome assembly GCF_947654165.1 of uncultured Blautia sp. Classification (GTDB taxonomy): domain Bacteria; phylum Bacillota; class Clostridia; order Lachnospirales; family Lachnospiraceae; genus Blautia. Next base: position 39,104 of record NZ_CANTKB010000009.1, on the reverse strand, counting down.
TATCCCGTAAATCTCACAGTCCATCTTTTTTTTTGCAATGGAAGTTCCCCTGTAAATATGAAAATCATTGGTAACGATCCCCACTTTTTTTCCGCCTTTTTTATGATCCGCCTGAATCAATTCATAAGAGTACACAATATTCTCTTTGGTACTGGTGGAACGGTTTTCTTCTATAAGTCTTTCCACGGAAATTCCCATTTTTTCCAATTCCTGTCTCATGCAACGGGCTTCTGATATGGCCTCTCCGGTGCCTTTTCCCCCCGAAAGAATTGCTTTTGTCTCTGGATTTTCCTTCAGGTATTCTGCTGCTTCCTGAATCCGATAAAGGAGGGACTGACTTGGACTGCTGCCTTTTACCTGTGCCCCAAGAACTACAACATAATCCAGCCCCGGCTCTGGTTTTTGCAGCATGGCTCCTACAATAAGCACTTCCACCACAAGGAATAACATTAGACCACTGCCTATCCCTGCAAGACCTAGAATTTTTATTCCCAACGGAAACTGAATATTTCTATGTATTGCCCCGGCTGCTGCCAGAAAACAGAAGCCCAAGACTGCCCAAAAAGCAGGAAATTTCGATGACCAGCCTGCATAGGCAACAATCCCTGCAAAATATCCTAAGCTTAAAAGCCCTAAAATAATCATGATTTTTTCTGTCATAATGCTTCCTCCTTTTCCAGTTATGATATAAAGAAAACCTTCTCGCAACACAACAAAGGTCTTGTGAGAAGGCTCTGTAAAATCAATTTTTACGAAAAAAATTATTTTCTTCCGCAGCAGTGTTTATATTTCTTTCCGCTTCCGCATGGACATGGATCGTTACGTCCGATCTTCGGTCCTTTTACGACAGTACCGGATTTCTTCTGCTCTTTATACAGTTCTTTTCTTTTTTCTTCTGAAAAGATATTGTCCCACTGTGGCAGTTCATACAGCCAGTCAGCTTTTGCATCTACCATGTTTTTGTACAGAGTTTCCAGATCATATCCCAGATTTACTTCTGTATTTTCATCCAGTTCTTCGATTGGATTCGGAACTTTCAGACTGTCATTGATACCGTCTAAAAATCCTACCATAGTGAGGACTTCCACACCGTATTTTTCTGCCAGTTCTTTTACAGTTCCTTTTACAACTTCTTCCGGATTGCTGAGGAGTTTTTCATAAATTCCTTTTTCAATCATAAAATAATCTGTCCAGAAGTTCTGAAGCTGTGCTCTGTCTGTCTGCTGAGAATATGCAATCTCTCTCCATTCCTGTAATAATGCCATGTATCTTACCTGCCTTTTGTATTTTTTCCATTTTCTTATCTGTGATTATCATCACAGTCTAATCTATATTATAAACGAAAAGCAGTCGTTTTTCAATCCTTTTACTTTTTAAAATATTTTTTACGTGCTCTTTTTCTATTGGTAATTATAACTAATTTATTTTTTATTTTTTGTCTATTTTAAATATTTTACCATATATTACTCTTAACTACTCTGCTTTTATAGGTTTTTTATATGTTTTTTTCTCTACATTCCCACTTGATTTTAGCATAACGCTGTGTTATACTAACATCACATTAAGTGTTCTTTAAGTATGCTTTAATTGTTTTTATTTTATCACAATAAAGTTTTCTTTTTAGAACTTGAACTGAAAATCAAAATTTTAGAAAGGAGTTTTTAACAATGGATGAGTTAAAAAACAAAATCCAAGACGCTGTAGGTACCTATTTGGACGACGCAGTCAAACTCAGCCATGATCTTGCGGAGCATCCTGAACTCCCTTATCAGGAATATGAATCCAGCAAAAAAATGGCTGCCTTACTGGAAAAAGCAGGATTCCAGGTCACATATCCTTATGCCGGATATGATACTGCCTTCTGTGCAGAATTTGACAATGGGGAGGGGCCTTCCGTAGCCTTCCTTGCAGAATATGATGCTTTACCTGAGATCGGACACGGATGCGGACATAATCTCCACGGATCTCTCTCTGTTCTCTCCGGTCTGGCCATGCATCATCTCAAAGATGAGTTTCAGGGAAAGATTTATGTGATCGGTACACCTGCTGAAGAAGAAAACGGTGCCAAGATCGGAATGGCTGAACAGGGAATCTTTGACCATATGGATATGGCAGTGATGATGCACAGTAATCCCGGAGGATTCTGTGTGGCAGACATGGACGTACTGAGTCTCCGCTGCTATGTAGTGGAATTTTTCGGTGAAACGGCACATGCAGTCATGGCACCATGGGACGGCAAAAGTGCTCTGGCTGCAGGACGAAAATTTCTCGATCTGATTGATGCAAGACGAGAATGTTTCACTCCTGATATCCATGTTAATGCGGTTATTTTAGACGGTGGAAAAGCACCTAATATCATTCCTGATTATTGTAAGATCCGCATGGAATTCCGAACCTCATCTATGTCACGTTTATTGAAAGTTGATGAAATGGTTAAAAAATGTGCCGATGCCGCTGCTATGGCATTAGATTGTACGGTAAAACTCAGTTTTGGACTTTCTGACTTTGCAGATATGGTCAGAAACTATCCAATGGAAAAGGAGATCACCACAATTATGGAAAGTTACGGCTTAAAGGTAAAGGATGTTCCTCCTGCTGCCGGTTCCTCTGATGTTGGAAATGTCAGCTACCGCTGCCCATCCATTCAGACACTCCTTTCCATCACAGATGAACCTTTAGCATTACATACCAGAGCTTTTCGTGATGCCACTTTAAAGCCGGAGGCACACACTGCCATGGAAAAAGGTGCCTGCAGTCTGGTTGAATTAGCATTAAAGGTACTAAATGATGACCAGTTCCGCAAAAAGGTTCACGATGCATGGCAAGAAGAATTAAGAAAAAAAGAAGCTGATTAGAGAATTAGGGGGAATATTACATATGGGTACTGAAACCAAGAAAAAATTTAAATTACCACACATTTTTGTACTTTTAACAGCGATTATCATCATCTGTTCCATTGCTACCTGGATTCTGCCTGCAGGCGAATTTGACCGTCAGGTAAACGAAGCAGGAACGGAAGTAGTTGTTCCTGGCACTTACCATACCGTAGAGGCTTCACCAGTTGGAGTATTTGAAACGATAAAGTCCATTTATAATGGTATGATGAACGGCGGAGATGTAATTTTCTTTGTATTTATCGCCTACGCTGCTATCGGTCTGATTATTTCTTCCGGTGCCTTTAACGGACTTGTGGCCGGACTTCTAAAGCTACTAAAAGGAAAAGCACGAGCGGTCATCATTCCAATCTTTATTCTGGTACTTGGCTGTGCCTCCTCTACCATAGGGGTATTTGAAGAAGCATTTCCATTTATTCCTATTTTTGTAGGTATTGCCATTGCTATGGGATATGATGCTTTAGTGGGTCTTGGAATTGTAGCTATCGGTGTAGGTCTTGGCTACAGCGGAGCTATTATGAATCCTTTTACTGTTGGTATGGCACAGGCCATTGCAGGAATCCAGCCTATGTCTGGTGTTGGTTTCCGACTGATCTGTCATGGAGTAATGATTATTGTAGCATCTATCCTGCTGGTTCGTTATGCGTTGAAAGTTCAGGCAGATCCTACAAAGAGTTATGTATACGGAGATGATTTCAGCCATCTGGCTATGAATCCCGAAGACGTAGAAAAACATCCTTTTGGCATTCGTGAAAAACTGGTGTTAGGAGTACTTGCAGTAGGCATTGTTGTGATTGTCTGGGGTGTTAAAACAAAAGGCTGGTATTTTGAAGATTTATCCGGAGTTTTCTTGATCATGGGAATCATCTCTTCTCTGATCATGGGCTGGGGTCCTGATACCATTGCCAAAAAAATGGCCGCAAGCTTTACTGACATTGCGGTTGCCTGTATGATCATCGGATTTTCCAGAGGTATTCTGGTTGTTCTTCAATCCGGACATATTATTGATACCATTGTATACGGAATCTCTATTCCACTTGGAAAATTCCCTGCATGGATTGCATCTGAGGCAATGCTTGTTGTTCAGACATTATTAAACTTCCTGATTCCATCCGGATCAGGTCAGGCTGTAACCAGTATGCCGATCATGGCACCTCTGGCTGACTTAATCGGCGTCTCCCGCCAGGTAGCTGTTCTTGCCTTCCAGTTCGGCGATGGTCTTTCCAATATCATCTGGCCAACTGCTATGGCACCTATCATGTGTGGTATTGCAGGTGTTAAGATTGAAAAATGGTGGAAACTGATTGTGCCAATTTTCTTTGCTCTGATTCTAACCCAGGGCGTATTGATAGCTATTGCAACTGTCGTATTCTAGTACGACTTCAAAAGAGACGGTCCATGGTTCTGCACCCAATCCATGGACCGTCTCTTTTTCTAAAAATTATATTTTAAAGTCAATTTGTAAACTCTGACCGGGCGCCCCTTATTGCCGATCCTTTTATATCCAACAACTTCCGCATAATGATATTTTTCCATATTTGAAAGAAACTTATTCGCATTTCTCAACGAAATATTCAGGCCATAGACCAGATCATGGGATGTGATCTGATCCGTGTTCAATGATTTCATCACACCAATGATCCGAACAATCGACTCTGCCGAAAGCCTAACATCATTTGCTATTTTCCTTATATAGTCTTCAGAAATCTTCACTGTTTTTTCTTCAATCCCGCTTTTTAATACCGTAAGGTTTCCTTTCTCATCCATAAGAAAGCTCCCCCCGGAGTTTTTCCCTCCGTTTCTTCCATAGCGACTTGCATTGATCGCATTGATTCTTGCATGGTAAAGATTATCTCCCACACCATATCCCACGGACCCGGAAAATCCCATTTTTTCTACGATTGTCTCGTACAGAGGGCATTCCGTAAAGCTTTTGGTAATGTTTTCCATTTCTGAAAAATCCATATACACTTCCAGATTATGCTGTCCGTCTTTCAAAATAAATTGATTAAAATGCCTGGTATTGAAATCCTGAATAAGCTTTGAAAGTTCTTTTTCTGCCTGATAAAAATTTTCTTTTTTTTCTTCCCGCATCTGTTCCTTGTCGATACAGATCACTGCTGATTTATCCTGTTCCATCCGAAGCAAAGCAATATTATTTTTCAGGTTTTCTATGGACTGCCAAAACGCCTGACGTCCTGCATATACATAGTAGCAAGGAATACCGAATTCTTTTATTTTCTCACAGGCACTGTAGAAATATGTTATGATCAAGTCAATTTCTTTGTTTCTGCATTGCTTCTTATAATATTCCGATACTGCGTTTTCCTCTGCTTCAATTTCCTCAATGGTCTTAAAATCTGTCCATCTTCCCTCGTAACTATGCACGACCTCTGCAAAGCGGTCTTGCAGGATCACCTCCTCCAGATCATTTTCGAAGCGAAGGAAATCCATTCCTATCCTGGAAAGTCTTACTGCGTCCTTCCCTATCAGATGCTGTATCAAAATCCGATATGTATTGGCAATATCCACATTTGCCACTTCGATCAATGCCTCTTCTCCATCCTTTCCCATGGTTTTGATTGCCTGGTATGGAATCAGACCGCTGACATAGAATCCATCATATTTTTTGCATATCTTTTTAAAAATATCCAACAGTTCTTCCAGTGTCTCATAAAGAAAATAGTCTATTTCGATATTTTCCGGTTTTTCTCTGATTCTCTCTTCACAAAAATCATGGTAATGTGTTTTTAAAAGCAAAGCTATTTTGTACTTCATTGTTATCCACCTTTTCCGGTTCTTATCCTTTTCTGAATCCACAGCAACCGACTTCTGTCATGTTGTGTTTTGTAATAAGTATATCAGAAAAAAATAGGCTTCACAATGGAAATACCTGAGCAGCGATTAGCGTTTGTTTTTATCCTGCAACTCCAATATCATGGTCTCATATGCTCTCAGCCTTATCTTTCCTCTCTCCTTCGCTCTTTCATCATAATTTGATAAGATTATCGTTTCTGTTCCCTGAATCCTGTCGTGTTCAAATATCTGCTCTTTTTCAGAAAAATTATGTATTACCAGCCAGGTCTCGTTCTGAAAGCTTCTTGTATAGGCAATCACCGGCCCTTTCTTTGGACAGCACAGTGCAAAATCACCATGTACCATCACCGGATGCTCTTTTCGAAGTGCAATGAGTTTCTGATAAAACCGGAACACAGACGTATCATCCTGCATCTGATTTGCAGCATTGATTTTCACATAATTAGGATTTACTCCCAGCCAGGGCTTTTGTGTAGAAAATCCTGCATAAGCACTATCATCCCACTGCATAGGAGTTCTGCTGTTATCTCTGCTGATGCTTTGAGACTCTGCCAGTGCATCCTCTTCTGATGCTCCGTCACTGAGCATGCTCATATAATAATTCTTCGTATCAATATCATCATATTCTTCTATAGAATGATACTGCACATTGGTCATTCCCAGCTCTTCTCCCTGATAAACAAAGGGCGTTCCCGGCAATGTATGAAGATAACAGGCCAGCATCTTTGCAGACTCCTTCCAGTACAACTCATCATTTCCATAAAGCGATACCTGGCGTGGCTTGTCATGGTTACTCAAAAATCTTGCCCACCATCCATCTTCCTTCAAAATCTGATAGTCTCTTTCCAGGTCTTCTTTTAGTCTTTCCGGTGACCATGTTTTTATCTCCACAATCGGCGGCACAAAGGGAATTGCCATATTAAATTCACCGCTCTTTGCGCTGGAATAATTTATGCTGTCCTGCTCATTATTTATATTCACTTCCCCTACACTCATAAGATGTGCAGGGGCAAAGGTTTTTTCTGCCATCTCGCGTATGTAACGGTGGGTTCCTTCTAAATTGGCACATGCCACAGTTCCGATTGTTTCCTGAAAATCCGCTCTGCCGTCTAACCCTTTATCCAGATAACTGATAGCATCAACACGGTAGCCATCTACCCCCTTTTCATTCCAGAAACGTATAATATCAAATATTTTTTCTCTGGCCTCTTCACAATCCCAATTCAGGTCCGGCTGTTCTTTTGCAAACATGTGGAGATAATATTGCTTTCTCTGTGGTACATACTCCCATGCACTGCCCCCAAACACAGACATCCAGCCATTTGGGGCACCACCGTCCGGTGCCGGATCACGCCAAACATAAAAATCACTGTACGGATTGTCTTTGGATTTTTTTGATTCTTCAAACCAGATATGCCGGTCAGAAGTATGGTTTAATACCAAATCCATAATAATAGCAATGCCCCTTGCATGTGCTCCGTCCCGGAATATTTCCCAGTCTTGCATGGTACCAAATTCTTCCATAATGGAAAAATAATCTGAAATATCATATCCATTATCTACATTTGGTGATGCATAGACCGGAGACATCCACACAGCATTGACACCAAGTTCTTTGAGATAATCTAATTTCTCGATCATCCCCTTTAAATCACCGATTCCATCCCCATTTCCGTCTTTAAAACTTCTTGGATAAATCTGATAGATTACCAGTTCCTTGTACCAGTCTTTTTCGTGTTTCATTGCTTTCACTTCCCATTTTTATTTTCATTGTACCATTCCCAAAATAAGTCTGCAAGACAAACATCAGACTTGCAATACATGGATAATAAGGAAGAAAATCGCAGCCTGCTGCTTTGCTTTTGTCTATAGAAACCAATCATATTTCTTCTATAATCTGTTTCTTCAAAATAGTCTCTCCTGACAGCAGCGTTATACTAACACAGATTCCAATATTCAGCACCAGCACTGTCGCTAAGACTTCGCAGGAAATCAGCGGCCTTGGATGAAGGTAAAGATATGATGCTGGGGTCAGAACATAGTGTTTTCTGTGTCTGACTCTCTAAGAGAACCTTGAAAATTTAATATTTCACAGTAGATTTGTTATAAGAATGTATTGTTTACTGTCATTCCTTACTATTTCTTCGGTGTATTTTACACTAATACTGGATTTGGAGCATAATTACCCAAGCCCTTTCGGAATCCAAAGAGCTTTCGGAAATTTAATGCAGCTATTTTGCTTCCAAAGAAAAATTTACCACGCTGTTTACCTCTTGGAAGTTTATCAAGATGATAATTCTTTCGGATGTTAGCAGGAATGGTTTCTACACCATTTCTCAACCTTGCCAGAGCTGTTGTTACCAGTTTGACATTTTTCTCCTTTGCAAGAGCAATGTTATCCTGTCCGTCATAACCACCATCTGTAATCAGAATGATTTCTTCTTCGGACTTTTCCATTGCTGAAAGCGTATCCTGAAGGAAATGACTATCGGTATGTGTATTTTTATCAAACTGATAATCTGTGATTACAGAGCCATTCTTACCAACTGTTTCTTCAAGATTAGCTGCATAACCTCGGTACAGTTTACCGGATTTTTTTCTATAAGTAGCATCAGGATCTGATGGATTTTGAAGTGCAGACGAATTCATAGTGCCGTCTTCTTTTGTTCGCAGACGACGCTTTTCATTTTCAACAACTGTCTGTTCAGAAAGGCATCTGACAAAAAGCTGATATTCTGTTACTTCTTCAAAATCAGTTTTGCAGATTTCCAAGAGTGAATCACTGTCTGTCAGCAGCATTTGAATTATATTTTCCATATCATCATTTCTTTGATGATAGAAGATGCGGTTATAGTCATTTGAATCTGCATAATGCTTCAATTGTTCTGAAACTTTATCAGAAGCATTCTTTGTAAGATATACAATCAGTTTTGAAATACAGGTGTATATCAGCTCCATACGACTCAAAAATCGAATGTTAGATTCAATCATCATAAAATCCATACGACGAATACGTCCGTTCAGTTTCATTATTTTTGCAATCTTACCACTAAGGTCTTTTACACAGTCACGATATAAATCTACACCATGAAGTGTTTCATGGTCATAACATCTTTTACGGAAACGGCTCAAAGTTTTGTCAGAAAGTTCTTTGATGATAAGTGCTCCTATAATAACATTTACAGGTGTGTCAGGTCTGGACGCTTTATCACTATACAAAACAGAAAAACGTTCTTCGTCTATTGCAGGAAAAATTTCATCCGCAAAAACCTTAGCCCAGGATTTATTCAAAGCTTTCTTTTCACGTTCGGTAAGATTCATCAGTTTATCATTCAACGATATTTGTTGGCAATCATTGGTACGAAAAGACATAGGATATACCACCTTTCATAAGTTACTTTTATTATAACTCATAAAAGGGGGTTTTTGAATTTACTGTAAAATATTAAATTTTCAAGATTCAGCAGGGGCTTTTGACCCTGGTATCATGACATTGTCATTTATCAAGGCTTTTTTATATCAAGGTTACAGGTTACAACATATCACATAAGATCAGTTCATCTTTGTGCGTCAAGATAATTCCTCCTATGGGCGTCTCCACATATATTATAACGAATCAACAATACCCAAATGATTTAGTTTTTGAAAACTTTTATTTCTCCGTCTCAGTTTCCGTCTCTGCTATCATCTCCGCTTCCTCCATCGGAAACTCTGGTATCTCCTCCAGCAGCTTCAATGCTATCTCCTGCTTCAAATCCTCATCCACATAAGTTTTCACGCTTCCGTCTGGCTGTCTTTCTTTCAGTGTGGAGAGTTCTGTCATATAGTCATCGTAATGTCTAAGAACTCGTTCCGTTGCCCACTTCTCCCCGGCAACAGCCGCTTTGATGATTTCATAAGTCAATGTATTCTGCTGATCGTCCATAGCTCCGTACCTCCAAGCTGATATACTGCTAACAGCATACCATATCTGTGAGAAAAAAGCACCCGCCAGTCTTTGCTGACAGATGCCCTCACGCCTTAATACACTTCATCAAAATATCCAATGAACACCGACATCCGGAGCAGCCCATCTTTCATCGAAAACGTCACATTCTCAGCCCGCTCTGCGATTTCTTTCAGCAATGCCAACGCTTCCCGGTCACAGAACTCAAAATGTTTCAGGTACAGATCAATGGTCGCCTGCCATTTCTGGTAATCCACTTCGCCCCGGATTTTTCCTCCGAACTGCCGGACATAAGCGTCACACTCCTCAAGCAGATACTCATAATCCGCTTTTTCTTTGCTTCCTGATACTTCTGAAAGAATCCAACCTCCATCAATGTGTCCAGAAAATCCTTTCCCTCTGACTTATCGCTTCGCTGCCGGAATTCCTCTCCATAATCTTTTTCGTATACTTCATTTTCCATGCTTCGCACCCTTTCCTGTAGAACAATTTACCACTACGGGTAGGATGTTACTATAGATTTCTTATTATTCGTTGTCGTGAAAGATAACTTTATGGGTCTATATTGATAAGTTTATCAGTCTTTTCTTTAAATCCCAAACTCTTCTGCCCATGCTTTCAGTTCTTCCGCACTTGCGTCCGCAGGGAATCTCTTTCCTTCCTTTAATTCTGCTCCCGAACAGGAAACCGCCAGTTCCTTGTTTGTGTTTCCCATACCGCTGCTGCCTGAAGTTGCCAGAGGAATAATCGTCTTTCCAGTCAGATCGTATTGCTCCAGAAACGTGTTCACAATAGTCGGGGCGACGTACCACCAGATAGGGAAGGCTGTGAAAATCACGGAATACTGCTCCATGTTCTCTACTTTGTTTGCAACAGCCGGTCGGAATGACTTATCATTCATTTCCACACTGCTGCGGCTCTTTTTATTCATCCAGTCCAGATCAGCATCAGTGTATGGAACCTCTGGCTGAATCTCATATAAATCTGCCCCGATAGCCTTTGCAAGCCGTTCTGCCAGTTTCGCTGTTACGCCGCTGGCACTGAAATACGTTACTAATACCTTGCTCATAATCAATACCTCGCCTTTCCTGAAAATCATATTTTATCGCTGTGTTTTACCATAGAATACCATAAATCCGAGGAAAATGCACCCCCGACGTTAATCTGTCATGTCGTCCTACTGCTCCGCCTCAATCCACGGAAGGGAGTAATATTCCCCTGTTATATAATCATCCATTCCCCATCCAAAGCCGGAAAATTCATGTACTACATACTCCAATCTATCTTTCCACAATCTGTACAGTTCTTCATCTCCTCCTGCTATTACCACCGCATCGTGGTAAGCATCCCCCAGCGCATCATAAAATTTTTCATTTATATCTCCATAGCACATTGTAAAATCCGTTGCACATTCCGCAAAGTATAACGCCAGATCCCCATACCATCTGCCGCTGTCACAAATATCTGCAAACTCTGATAATACCATTTGCGCTTCTGCCAACGAAAATCCCCTCCTTACAATGTCTGACGGATTAAAAATTTTATACATACGCTTTTTATACTTCTCCATCAATGTCATCCCATAAGCTTCTCCCAAAAACACCAGGTTCAGCTTTGCTTCCACAATCTTATTTGTTTTAAATAAGTCTACCGTTATTTTCGTTAATTCTTCTCTGCTCATTGTATCTAATTTTTTAATCAGTGCCTTTTCCGTCAGTTTTTTCACCATATTCATTTTCTCCTTTTGACCACCGGCTTTTTCCTGTTTCGGATACTCCAAATGTAATTTCCATCAGTTCCGCCGCAATGTCCTTACTCATAACTCTCATCAGATTATCCTCTGCATTTTCTTTTCCCAGCAGGTTCATACTTCCATACCATACAATCTCATTATCTATGATGGCGTAATGCTCGCAGAAATCCTCTTTTTGCTCCACATAAATCCCCGCCATACGCATTTCTTCATGAAGCTGCATCCAATAATCTGCCTTACCATAGCCATATGCGTCCGGCGACCAGGTAACAACCGTAATCCTTACTCCCATTGTCTGACGTTCCAGCAGAAGTTTGATAAGCGTATTGATTTTTATACCACTGATAGCCGGGCTGGATATGACAACACTGCGTACAGCGCCAAGTAAATCTTTCTCATATCTTTCTTTATAGTTTTCAAAATCATAAATAGCATTCGCCGTCTGTTTCTTACCCCCTGCTTCCGACGCAACTGTGTAGCCAATCTGCTTATACGCCCGCAGACGTTTCGCATACATATCGTCAAACATCGGGATATGACTGTCTACATAATCATAAACAATCACGTTTTTCTTTCCTTCATAATCACGGTTAAGCCTCCCCGCATACTGTTCCACTACGCTGCGGAAAGATACGGGAGTCGCCATGATCAAAGTGTCCAGACGGGGGTAATCAAATCCTTCGCCAATCAAACTCCCTGTAGCTATCAGAATCAGTGTTTCGTCATCTGGAACCTGCTGCATCTGCAGCCGGATTTGCTGATGTTCCTTTTTCGAATTATTTCCGGTCATAGAATCATGCGCTCCCTGGAGTTTTCCTATGATACTTTTTCTTCTTCTGATTCTCCCTGTTTTTGTCTGATATTCCGGAGGCTCTTCCTCTATTCTCAGGAAGCGTTTCAGCGACTCTTCCCATTGTTCAATCAATGACGAAGATTCCAACAGAATGAGTGTGTTTACTTTTCTCTCTGCGATCATAGCACTGCATACAACTGTTTTTCCAAATGCTTTAGCGGCGTTTAGTATCCCAGTATCGTACCGCAGCATTTCTTTGAGTGCCGGTTTCTGTTCTGGACGGATCTGCCCGGTAAATTCAACTTTTATCCTTCTTCCCGATTGCCTTTCATCCGCAATCTCATACGTGATTCCTGATTCTCTGCACTGCCTGGTCAACTCATCATATAACCCTCTCGGTATTTCTATGTAACCGCTCAGATGTTCCTTTCCCATATAAATCCATCTTGCATTATCATAGTTCGAAAGCCCCATCGCCTTATTTCTATAAAAAACCAGATTACTCACAGCGACCATCCTCCGTATCTGGTTCTGAACTGCCGGTTGCATATTCATCGTATCCACATAAATGCCGTCCGAAAGCGTGAGGCTTAGTTTTCCATCTACGCATGATTTCAACAACCTTGCCCTGTTTTTCCACGGTTTTTCCCTTGTTTTTGCATCATCTTCGCTGCTTTCAACATAAAAAATACTGGTTGAGGTCCACTCCTGAATCTTAGTTTCCATAAATTCGGCGGAAATCCTCGGCTTACTCCACAGCACATTCCACTGATCCGGGTATGCATTCCAATTCTTGTCCACAAAAGCACTGTTTCCTAACAATAATGCCCTCCCCTGAAGGGGCAGTGCAACCAGATTTCCCAGACCGCCTTCCGGCAGGCTGTCCTGCGCCGGGAGCATGCAGTCAGTCCGGTCACTGACCGGCTGTTCTTCAAAACTGGTCGTATGGAGGGCATACTGGAAACGGATATCAAAAAGAAGGGAATCCATAAATTCCTCATCCGTCAGATCCAGAAGCTCCTGGAGCACCATGCCGCCGACAATAACATTCACCGGAGTGTTAGGACGGGAGGCTTTATCACTATAAAGAACAGAAAACTTTTCTTCATCGATCTTTGGAAAGATCTTTTCTGCAAACTGTCTTGCCCAGGATTTCTCAAGCATCCGGAGTTCACGGGCTGTCAGAGAAAAAGTACTATCATTCAAAGTCAGTTGTTGACATTCATTCTTAGCAAAAGACATTTCTTAATTTCAAAAGCCGGCCATCGCTCAAATTTTGAGCTTTGATCGGCTTGTTGATGATTTGTTAAATTCTTTTAATAAGAATACCCTTTTCTGATTCAGAAACCCCCATAGCTGTCATTGCCTGCTCTGCCGTCCAACCTAAATTCTTCATTAGATTACGAAGTGTTTTAAGCAGCTGTTCAACAGCGGCCTCTTTTCTCATATCTTCCATAGCCTTGCACATAGCTTCCACTCCTTTCGCATCGCTCAATTCACGGATCACGCCTTGTCCATGTAATTCATAATATGTTTTGATTTTCTTAAACGCACGCTGTCTGAGGTTATACACCGTGCGTACCGTAACCTCCAGTCTCTCTGCGATTTCCCTGTCCTTCAACTCCAGCCAAAAATCATAAAGAAGAGTTTTCTGCTGGTCATTTGGCAGGGATTTCAACGCTTCAAACAGTATCTCGCTTTCTATCACACAAGGCTTGCCATCCACGTTCAGAATCAAATCCTCCACGGTATATGCATCCTCGTGCGACAACAGTTCTAGTAAATATTCCACAGGCTCCTCACCCGTGGCATCATAATCTTTCCGGATACCTGCTGCCCGTTTGATATTGCTGCATTCATTTTTAATTACTCTGAAACAGAATTTTGCGAACTTATGACAGTTTTCTCTTTCAGTATCGGAGAGCATCGCCATCACGCATCCCTCTTCTCCGCAAATATCGGGCTGTGTCTTTTCGCCTCCTCGCTTATATAGAACACATCTCATACAGGCAAACCGGAAAGGTTTGCGGAAAAAAGCTTAAAAAATCTATTTTTCTTTATCGACCATTTTCGACATTGGTAATCAAAAAGGCCAATCCACACAAGGCAGATTGACCTACTTAGCAAGGATTATTTTCCTTGTATGAAATCACTTTTTAGTCTATGTATTACAAATTGCGCACAGGCTCCGGTAAAAGCTCCTGCCAGACATCCTGGCACCAATAGGAACGGCTGCATCCGCTCCGCAAGACACGATTGTAAGCTGACCCAGCAGAAACTGGCGGACGATTGCCATGCAGTAATCAAGACCATCCAGATCATAGAGAAGTGACAGATGAACCCTTCTTTTGAAATCCTCTACCTGATTGTAAATCGGTTAGTAATTTCAGCAAACACACTATTCCACTCGGACAGCACAGAGAATGAGGAAGAAATATTCCAGTTTTTTGTTGTACATAATTCCCCTTTGCATTCTGATGAACTATTCCCAAAACACAACCGTGGATTAGGGATTACATAAATAACAAAGTTTTGCTTTTATAGCCGATTTATTATCTTTTCCCCTGCCCTATCATTCCTCTTTCTTCTTTTTTTGCACCGATCTGATGCCCAGTATCACAAATAACAGAGCCAGTGCATAAGTAAAAAATTTAACATGCTTCGGATTTGCCGAATCTGTCATTTCATCTTCGCTTACAATACAATCTTTTGAAATGCCACCAGTAACTTTATCGCAATAAGTCAACGTATTTCCCTTTTGAATACCAACTACCGTTAATTCATCATCAGGCGCAATGTCCCACATCGTCCACCAGACCTTACGGCTGCCATCCAGATCCTTATTCCATCTGTAGAAATCGCCGTCATAATCTTCCTGATGAGCCCAAATCTCACTGTTAGAAAAAATATTCTCATCTTTCCTATCGGTGTAACAGAACCTGCCGCCTGATTTGATAAAAGAACCTGTTTCTTCCATATGTGCGATATCTTCAGTGCTGAAGTCTTCCTTATCTACATCTTTGCCTCCAATAATTCGTTTGATTACTTCTTGATCTAACTCAAACTCTCCGATTGCTACACGACCTGTTAAGGTTCCTGTCTCAAATCCATCTTCCGATTTCCCTTCATTTACAGCTTTAACCGTCCAGTCCTTGAATGTAGAGTTATATATCAGGACTTCAACTGAGCGATATACCTTTGGCGATGGAAAGCTGACTCCAATATTTTCATCTACGACAGCCTCCAGCATCTCTGGATGTCCTGAGACCTCCACGAGTTTTCCTTCATTCTCCGGCAGGATCTTTGCATCCTTAACATAAATAGCGTCTGCCCATGTCATGCCATCGTAGTCTTCTATTTCAATGACCTGGCTTGCAACGAGAAGCACAGCCAAAACAAACCAGACAATCGTACTTTTCCTTATTTTCATATTTGTTTATTCTCCCTATCGAAAAGATCCATAACAACCTCCATCCCGCTGCCCTTGACTGGGAGCATAGCTAAACTTTTATTTTGGATCGCAATTCTTTTTACATAAGAATCGCAGCAACACTTACCACTAGAAGGAATAACAAAAACACTCCTAAGAACATCCCCAGTCCTCCCAACATCTGAAATTCCTTGATCAAAGACACTCTTTTCCCATTCTCATTTCGCCTTTGTATGCCCAGCACAGAAAAAATACTGAGTTTTCTTGAAGCGCGAGTCCCAAGCTTTTTGCCTGATGTTGCTTCATAGAGGATCGGATGCTCGTAGACATCTTTTCTTACGCCTTTTGCGAAATAAATAATGGCAATCAGTCCGGCAAAAACATACCAGGCTGCACCGTACATCGGTCTAAACCCGTCAGAAAATTTCTGTGAAGTCCCCGATATGTCAATCAGTCGCACTGCAGCGGCAATGATGAGAGGAAGCAGTACCGTTGCAACGACATTGATTATGATGGACAAAATCCTGACGGGGCTGTAAAAACGTATTCTCACAGGAACATCTTCTCCACGCCTGTTCTTCTCGTAAAACACTGGTGTATTGTCGTATGGATTTCTTAAAATGTCATTTCCTTCCTCTATTTTGAGTTCGCCCTTTTCTCGCTTCGCTTTTGCTGCCTCACTCCTGATCGTTATCCTCCGAATTAAGGAATGCCTGCCCTCTCCCATAATAGAAAAAAATATTGCCGCAAAGACGAAAGCAAACAAGAACAGGGGTTCAAGCTCAAAATGGTACGGGATCGATAAGAGGCCCGTGGCAAGCAGGGTATACACCAATGGTTCGATCATCCATGGATTTGATTTTTTCGTTCTGTTTTGTGATACGGCAATCCGCCCGGTCTGTCCGTTCATCACTACAGTCAGCTTTCCGGATTTGATAAAGTAGACCGGAAGCAGGGCAGAGGCCACACTGATATTTCCTGTTTCTACCTGAACACAGACACCGCTTGACTGCATAACCTTTTCTACCTCCGACAAAAAATCCTCTGCAGCCTTTTCCCGAATGCGGCGGTCTGTCTCTGTATCCGAAATATCCGAAAGTTTTACATGATGACCGGCAATATAACCGTATTCAAAAGGATGGACGGTCGACCAGTCAAAGGGTGTTATCCCATCAAGCGTTAGATTATCCATCTGCTGTGACAAATTGACTACCGTACCTTCCAGATATCCGGTGCAGCGATATGTACGGTTATTTCCATCCCTTGTGACCATTCCATATACCGGTCCGCGGATTAAATAATAGGGAAGATAATATCCCTGAAATCTGCTCATACTGGAAACAATACTCCTGCCCTCCGGAGTGTCCTCATGTTCATGTGCCCATCCAAGCATCCTCTTTCTGGCTTCTTCCGGGGTGATAAAAAAGGGAATGATCAATTCCGGCATTCGTTCTGCTTCTGTCAGTTCCTTTCGAATCAGCTTGCTGCCGCAAAAATCACAGGTTTCTGATGCTTCGCCTCTTTCAAATACGATTTGAGCGCCGCAGGCCGGGCAGGAATATTCCTCCAGCGTAAGACCTGCCGGATTAACGGCATGACTCTGTTTTTGTAATGTTCTCCAGCGAAAAACAGCCTCTTTGGTTTCCTGAATCCCGGTTAATGCCCCGCAGCTTGCACAGGCGTATGTCTGCCGCACAATATCAAACCCGGCTGGCGCGCCGCAATTCTTACAATACACCCGTAAGGGATTCCGATTTTCCATATGCCCATCTCCTTTCATTACGCGACACAACCTGCCGCTTTCCTATCATTGTGTTTTGCTCCGTTTTCTAATCCCATGCAAACTCAGTATGTCTTCCTAAGAATGAGAGAATCTCCTCTCCGCTGATTTCGACCGTAGGGCTGTGCATCATTCCAGGTTGTTCCAACGGTCACCATTCTGCGTGCAGAACGAATTCATTCTCGTTTTGATCCGCCTCTCGCAGCAAGAGGGAGCCGTCGTCGCCGCTGACCTCAATGGCAAAACAGTGCAAGGTGCCATGCTGATCCTCGTAGGAGATGCCATAGGTGGGCAGGTCGCCGTAAAAGATAAGCTGTACCGCAATGGGTGTGTCCAAAGTCACGGTGTCCCAATGGCAGTCATCCCCCGCAAGGGTGGTCGAGCAGGTCACGGTTCCGTCATCCGCCACATCCTCCACGAACAGATTCCAAATGTTCAGATTGGATACCCAACTGTCCGAAGTGATGAGGATGCAGCAAGCGTCCGATCCATCATACAGGGTAACCCAGTCATAATCCTCGTCCCCGACCTCCATCAGGTATTGAACCGATACTGGGGATTCGGATTCAACGGCATTCCAGCCGCCCGACCCAGAGAATGGCGTAAGGGCCAGAGGCTCTCCGGCGGGGTCCAGCGCCCAGAAATCCTCTGCGGTCATGTCTGACTTCTCCGATTCCGCCGGGTCCCAGCTTCCGGTTTCATTGTAATAGACCTCCAGATCACCGTCGCTGTTGAGGCCGGTAAAGAGGAAGCTCTCACATTCCAGTTCGGTCCCGTCTTTGGTGAGATAAAACACGCCCTGGCCGTTCTCCGCCGCACTGTTGGCACCGTAGTAGTAGAAGTGGCCGTCGCCCATGTAGACGTAGCTGTTGCGGTACCAGCCCTCAAAGACCAACTCCGGCTTGCCGTCCACCAGGGTATATAGAGCATTGGTCATCCCGTAGACCCCTCCCACCGCCAACTCCGGGATACCATCACCGCTTAGGTCTTCTATCAGATAACCCATCTCATACACGGCATTGTCTCCTGCGGCCCGGGCCGTCTCCAAAACACCCATTTCACCGGGCTTATCGCTGTCCTGGCCGAAGGGATCAGACACCAAGGCGCGAAAGTGCTCCACCAGTTCGCTGTAGGCTGGATCAGAGTTGGTAGCCTGCTCCGATGTCTGCTCCGAGTCCTTCGTGACTACCGGCTTTTTATCTCCCTGTTCCGGAATCTGTTGATCTGGTGTACAAACAGGGGACGATTCCTCGCCCCTTGGCGAACTATTGACTGTTGGCTGTCCACCGCAGGCCGTCATGGTCGCCAGCATCAAAATACTCAAGAAAAAAGCAACATATCGTTTCATATTCTCTCACTCCTTAGTCTGTTGCAGAAAACGGAATCATAGCAAAACTTTCCGGAAGTGCAATGATAAACTCCCGTCCTTCAATACACTTCCCAGCTGTTCCGCTTGTATTCAGTGTTATCGTATGGATTATGGCATGGACCAAAAAAGCACTCGATAAAAAGGAGGGGATCCTGATGTTGATCCTCTATGCCATTTATGTTGTATATATCTGTATACGATAAATATGAAAATTGATTCACTGATGTGATAAAATTCTACCTTTATATTGGAAACAGGAAACAGAAAAATCACTTGCCGGCAGATAAATTTCTGCCGGCAAGCGATTTTTATTTTTTCAATTAAAATCCTGTCAATCTGAAAAACATCAATTCATTTGCTGATCCATCGTCTCGTTCCTGTGTCAGCATAATTAACAGAGAGCCGTCATCTAAAAGCTGCATATCTTCCAGCCATGGATAACTGACACCAAATATGTCCTCTGTAGAAATTGCACCTACGTGCGTTCCATCTTTTGCCCAAAATTGTATTTCGCGCATATTTCCATCTGCAGCCACAAAACCATTTTCTGTTTCCGCCATGCCTGTAATGGAACCGAGCTTGTCCGGAGAACTGATATCTTCTCCACCTAATTTCAAAAGCTGATTACCATCATAATCATAAACAACAATTTTTGTGCCTTCATCTTCCGCAGCCATGGATCCGGCAACCATAATATGACTATTCGTGATCTGTACGTCATCTATCATGGAAAACAGTCCCTTGCGTTCTTCATCGTTATTTAATCCGGTCAGTATCCACGGTTCTGCCGTCAGGTTACCGCCTTGATTCGCAATCTTCTGAGTATCACTGTTCACCCAGAAACTGATTCCCCATTCTCCGGATGGATGCATATTCAGATCTCCGTCTACTGTTGTCTGAAGTGCTTTTTTCCCATCTTTTACGCCAATTACATCTCCGATTCCCGGTGAAAGATATAACATTCCACTGCTGTCCCCAGACAAATATTCAAAATCATCGTCTAATTCCATCGAAGAAACGAATTCGAGTCCACTTTCTGAATATTCATAAGTATCCAGTTTGTTCTCCAGCAAATGGAACACTTGATTGCCCTGTTTTACAAACTGATGATCCATAATCTGCATAACTCCCTGTGCTTCTTTAAATGGGATATATTCCGGAACGATTGTATAAGAACCTACCATCTGCTCTGCCAATACAGGTTCAACAGGCTCTCCCTCCCATGGCCATGGTGCGTCTTTATTTCCTTCATCCTCTAATTTCAGCACAATTCCTTCTAACAATTCTTTGTCAGAATCATCTATTTCCTGTCCTCTTACTCTGATATCATAGGATGTGCCAGACTGTTCATAACGATACATATACGTTTTTTCTATGGAATTACTTTCCGGCATTGCTGTATATTCTGCATTTCCTATTGTTACAGTGTCCATTTTCCCTTCAGCATATGCCTCTAAATCCACTCCAAAGGCAATTAAACTCTTTCGATATGTATATGAATCCTCCTTGGTCGCTTCTATAGAAATGACATTCTCGGATCCATCTGCTGTATCTCCATCAAAAAATCTAACGTAAGAATATTCTTCATCTTTCTTCATATTCTCTTTATCGTAGTTCCATGCCTTCGGATAATACACTGTAAATAAACTTAATTTAAGACTTTCTCTGTCTTTAAATTCTGTTTCTTCCTGCTCTGCTTTTTCCGATTTTTTCTTCTCCGGATTCTTTTTTTGTCCACATGCCGCTATCATCATCATGCATATCATGATACACAGCACACACCATAGTTTCTTTTTCATGGCGTCTTCCCTCCTTTCATGATTTCCACATCCTTTTCAGTTATTCACTGTCACTTTTTACACAGTGGAATGTGTAGTAGTCATCATCATCACTGTAGTCTACTTTCAAAGTACCATCGTCATTTATCATCACTGTAAGAGATGGATTTTCTGATTCAATCGAACAATATCCCAGTGCAACTGACCATGGGAAAGTCCCAATCTCCTCCCCTTTATAAATAACTGTTACATTACGGTCACTTTTGAAATCAAGACGCAGTGCATCATTGATGTTGTCTACTCCTTCCATGGAAGTCTGAGGTCCGTCTCCTAAAAGTTCTTCCACGCTTTCTGCAGCCCACTCACCTATGACTGCATTTTCCTCCTCTGTCAGATAGAGTGCCGGATCCATTGCATCCGTTCCATCCTTTGCAAAAATCACCTTTACTCCCATCTCGAGCATATTATCAAAAGAAATAATATCTTTTCCGATGATTCCCACCATTTCTTCTCCTTCGATGCTCAAGATAAACTGATCATCTTCGACAGACCATTTTCCATTCCCTGTAGTGTCTCCAGCTGAAAAGGAAACTTTTCCGCCATTTTTCACTTCAAATTCAAAATCTCCTCCGAAAACTTCATCTATACTGACGGACATTCCCATCATCTGAGCGGACACCGCTACCCATTTCCCTTCATACGGGTTCTTTTCTCCTGTTTCTCCGGAGCCTCCACAACCAGTCAATACTATCATACTGATGATAAGCACTAGTCCAAATAACAAATTCAACTTTTTTCTCATAATCTTCTCTCCTTTCAATTACTTATTATCTAGGCGTTTGCGAAACGCCACAAGCCGCATAAATACGGCATTTTTTGTTACTAAAAATGAAATACCCCCTCACTGGATATGGTATAATAGAGTTGTCCAGAAACTATATACCCACACCCAAGAATAGAAAGCGGGTTTCCCAGAGCAAAATATATCATAGCAAACAAAAACAGATACTAGAAATCATACCAAAAGCATCTGTCACCCCCTTCCTAGAATTTCGTACCTCCACCACCATGCGTTCTACCAGAAGATGATGTGTGGGTGCTGCTGCCTGAAGAACTCTTTTCTTTTGCCGTCTTGGTTACTGTATGGTACAAGAACAAATCTCTGCTTTCTGTGATATTCATACTTCCATCTTTCACATAATTTCCTGCCGCAGCCTGGAACCGAACGGTCTTCAGCTGTGCCTTCATTCTTCCGACGATAACGAATGCCAGAATCACACCAACACCGATGGAAATAAAGATCCAATAGAATGGTAAGGCGTCTTTTGGAAGTGTGCGTGCTGTATATGGGCTTCCATTTCGTGCCTGTGTAATAAAATCATCACACAGCTCAGCAAATGTCATACATGCGGAAAAATAATCCTGCGATTTCAGATCATCCATCATCTGTTTCGGAATATACTTAATCCCCGCATCGGTAAAAGCAGTGATACCATAACCACAGGTTGATATGTAACAGTCATTATCTTCTGTACTGATCAATAAGAGCACACCATCTTTATCTGCTCCATATCCATATTCACAGTAGTCGTACATGTCATCTGCAAATTCCTCAACCGTTAATCCTTCGAGTGTATCTGTCGTCATAACGATTACGTCCATCTTCTGTCGGATACTGATTTCATCCAGCACATCAAGCAATTTGCTTTCCTCACTGTCAGTCATAAGATCGGCCAGATCATTCACCCGGTAATATTCATCCGCAAAGCCTTCGGAATCCTCTGCATATGCCGGAATTGTCATACCAAGACAAAGGATGAGGATAAGTAAAAACGATATCATTTTCTTTTTCATTCCGTCACCCCCTAAAATAGTCCAATAAAGTGCAGAAGCGTCGCCGCACCATAGGTTACTGCTGTGAATGCTACTGCCAGAATCGCTGTCCAGCGAGTTGCTGCCGCCTTATCAACAGGCAAATCTCCGACGAATTTTCCGGTCTGTCCATTCATTGCAAATGTGTATTTGTTTCCATTCCATGTCGTGTTCAAAAGCCATACCGGATATAATGCATATTTCGCTTTACCGTTGTTAAACTGTACACTGCTGTTTTCCGCTGTAACCGTATTATATCCCTGAACAGTCGCAGCAAATGCTTCCTCAGTTGATTGTTTCACACGTGCATTTGCACGCTCGATACTTTCTTCTGCAGTCACATCATATTTATCTGCCAGATATCCGGCAAGGTATGCAGTCTGGAAATCTACCGCTTCTGCACAGTGATATGGTTCAATGGATTCCATCAGATCATCCGCCATTTTAGATGAACCATCTACCGGAACATTTTCAAATCCAACGCTACCGCCTCTGTGTACCATAAAGTAACTGGTTTCCGTATAATCGTAATCACTGTCACTCCATACACGTAATTTCGTAGCCCGGTAACGTACATTTGCATCCACATCGGTATCAAAGAGCCAGAACGGAACATAGATTCCCTTGATTTCATCAATATGGTTCTGATCCTTGAAGATCTTCGGCAAAAGACGTTTTCCGGTCAAATGCTTCATCAGTCCTTCTTTTGCCGCTTTTTTATCCAGCTTGAATGGTATTACCAAATCCGGCCTTAATGCTCCAGAGAACTGTCCCATCATAACAATCGGGTTGTCACAGAACGGACAAGAGGTCGCTGCCATATTGGCATCTCCCACAATTTCACCGCCACAGGACTTACATACGTAGGTACGTAATCCTTCGGTTTCGCCTTCCTGCCATTCTCCACCGGCATTGGTTTCCCATTCCATACTATCTGCCTGTTCTTCCTGCAGCTCATCGTCATAACCCTTTAATGCATCCATTTCGAACTCCGTATCACAGTATGGACACTTCATCTTCTGAATCGTACTGTCGAAGGCTATCGCACCGCCACAGCAAGGACATTTATATTCTTGCAAGTTTGCCATGAAAACCCTCCTTCCTTAATCTTAATGAGCCTGTCGGTCAAATTCTGCAAGCGCTTCATCCGCTCTCCGAATCCATTCTGTACGATCTCCGTAGATTGCAGCATCCAGAGAGTTCATTGCCTGCTCTGCCTTTTCTGCCATATCTGCATCTCCTCTTACCGCAGCATTGAATCCGACTGAAATATCCTTCACAGCATCCATCTGTTTCTTCCAGTTATTCATTGCATTACCCAATGTTTTCTGGATTCCAAACAGACTGTCAAAATACTTTTTCAGTTTTTCAAAATCCAAGACATTATTCATCGGAACAAATACCTCATAAAGTCCCGGAGTGTTGATAAATGCAAGATGCGCTACTTCTTTTTTCTCTGTCTTATCACCATTTCTTACTTCTTCTTTTTCGAATTCATAAGCTCGCAAATCGGCGATACGGTATACACAGGCACGTGTGCTCTTTCCAAATAGGAAGAATTTATAATCCACCTGGGTAAATGCCACCAGACCAATATCCTCTGCTACGTAAAGATGACCACCGAATCGTTTCAGTTTCTGCGCTTTATTCTTTGTTTTCAGACGAGGTACAAAGAAATATTCCCAAAGTTTTGTTCCTCGGTCCACCTGCTCCAAATGTGACTGAACACTTGGAAGATTGGCATGCACATAGTCAAATGCTTTCATACCCTTACTTCTACAATTCTTTCGGCAAATGCAATTACCATCCGCCAGTTTCTGAGTTTGTACTAAATTAATTTCTGCTCCACAGATTGCACATTTATTAGCCATAATTCCTTCTCCCTTCCTACTATGTTACCGGATTCCCGGCAAATTCATTTTCTTCTGATTATGATGTTTTCATTGCTTTCATTACCCATTTTGCATTGTTTGCCCGGAAGCTATAACCACAGAACGAACAGCAGTTATGTTCATCCGGTATGAAATTGGCACCACAGGATGGACAATCCTTTTCCTTAAAAAATACACCGTCCGTTTTCCTTCTTTCCGGATATCTTGCCCTTTGCAAAACGAGGGTTTTCTTTATTTTCTTCGTATATGGTTTTCCTCTTTCAGGAAGGTAGGTCTCCGTTCCATATACCTTCACTGTTATTTCCGTTGTCTGGTCCGTATGAACCACTTTTTCTAATACAATAGAACCGACTCCATAATCCATCAGCGCTTCATCACTTACTTCTTTATAAAGTGCTTCATTGATACACGATCTCAGATAATTTTCCGAATATCTGACGATTTTCTCCGACAGTTTTTCCTGTTTTTCTTCCCTTGTTCGAAAGAATCTCGCAATTCCCAGAAGTATAAGCAGTGTAACAATTACACCTACGGTAAGAGAAACATCTGCATCTTTGATCAGATAAAGACATAGGGTCAGACATAAGAACATGACACCTGAGTAAGCAAGCAATAACAGTCCGTATTGCATATTTGCACCCATCTTCTCATAGATTTCAAATACTTCTGTCTGCCAGTCATAGAATTCACTTTGTATCACACCGCCACAATATGGACAGATGACCTGCTGACTGCTCAGCTCCACCTCAGCTCCACAGGATGGACAGGTGATCTTCCCTTTATCGGAATAAAATTCCTTGTTCCTGCCCTGACGATCCGAATGACGAATGTGCCTTGACTGAAGAATCCGAAGGTAACTGTTTTTCCGATAGATCTGATGTACTATTTCATCATCTTGAGGAGAAATCAGACGTTCCAGAGAACTACACTGCAAGATAGACTCCCTCCACTCCCGTCCGTCATCATTCCATCTTTTGAAATTATTTTTCGGAAGAGGTACAACGTCCGTCACCCGGATATCCCGGCAAAGCTTATGCTTTCCCAGCAGTTCCACCTGATGAACCATCTTTCTGCGGAATGTAAGATCCATTCTCTTTGGAAGATAACTCATATCTGCTTTTCCAAGCGGAAGTAACACATTTTCAAAGGAATCCTTGATGTCCTTCTGAAGCCTTGCCCCTTGCATCGGAGTTTCGCGCTTTGCAAGCATTCTTTTCATTTTTGCTTTTTTCAAATTCTCCGGCATAAACTGTTCAAAGTCTATGTCAATGATTTTTTCAGCAATGGCAAACGCACAGATTATGGTAGTTGCAAACGCAAGCAGCATCGCCTCTGATAAGCCCATATCCATCCCTCCTCATCTGTCAGACTATCTGGTCTCCCTATGTTCCTCTTGTGCCTTCTCCTTCTCCTTATTCTTACCGAATATTTCGTGAATTAGGAAGATGGAAATAAGAATGCCTACTTTGTTTCTTCCTCAGAATCCTCTAATGTCGCCTTAAAGGAACTCAGGAAATGCATATAGTCCTCGCTGTCAACAAATTCCTTCACATCTAAGTCTTCACACTGAAGACCTTTTCTAAAATTCACCTTCACTGCATAAACCATATTTTTATCAGATGGTTCCGTAAGCACTAATCGTATCTCACACTCATGAATCTCATCTGCTTTTCCCCAGTCTCTAAATACCTTAGATCCTTTGTAATCGCCAATCGTAATATGTTCAAAATCACTGAAACCTTCTCCGTAGTAATCAGCCTCACGCACTACAGTAGAACTTTTCGAATTCTCGTGGAAATATACAATTTCGATTAACGTATCGTTCTCTTGATTTTCAAGTTCTAACGTGTTTGTATCTGACGTTTTTTCCTGATAGCCTAACTCCTTGGCAATCTCAAAACTGATCGTTGCGTCATCTTTCTCATGTGTATAAGTATCTACCTCTTTTTTATATCCGTTACCTTTTGCATTTCCCTCTTTCGAGCCACATGCACAAAGTCCAACAAGCATAACCGCTATCAGAAATACCGATAAACTTCTATATGTTTTCATCATGTTCCTTCCTCCCATTCCATGCTTACAGTCTTCTCCCTTCTTTTTCTTCTCGGCGATACTTAATAAGATCTTTACTTATTACGACGAAACCAATGATACCTAGCGGAATCATTACTGCAAATCCAAAGAAATAAATCGGAGTTGGTCCTGGTTCCAGTTTATATGTTCCCTTTGAATTCCTGTAAACCGTAATCTGTACGGTATCTCCTCTCCTCATTTCTTTATAGTAAATCTTAGAATCATCATATGTCGTTCCATCGATTTCATAAGTAAATCTTACCTTATATTCTTCTTTTCGCTCTCCATTATTATCTTTTTCTTTCGATTGTTCACAACTATAAACAGTTGCATGAAGTGTTCGAACATCCGTAGAATTCTTATACTCCAAGCTTTCGTGCTTTGTATAGATCATACCGCCAATTCCTGCGATAATAATGATAATACTCAAAATCAAAGCACCGATTGTTTCTTTATGCTGCTTTTCTTCAGATGGAAGTCTATACATAAGAATTCCTCCTCTCCTATGCTACTTTCTGTCGTTTGCGTCAAAGATGTCGCCACATTCTGGGCAGAATTTTGGTGGGTGTGCTGGATCTTCCGGTTCCCATCCACACTTATCGCAACGATAAAGAGGTACTCCCTCTGGTTTCTTTGCTCCACAATTCTGACAAAACTTACCTTTATTTACCGTTCCACAAGAACAGGTCCATCCATCATCCGCAACCGGTTTTGGTGAGCCACATTCCGGACAGAACTTTCCAGTCGCTGTGGCTCCACATTTACACTTCCATGCACCTGCCTGCACCGGCTCCGGTTTCTTGGCTCCGCACTCAGGGCAGAATTTGCCTGCCACAACCGCTCCGCAGGAGCATTTCCAACTATTTGGCGCAGGTGCCGGGGACGGAGCAGGCTGCTGCGCTGCCTGTGCAGCCTGTTGTTGCTGCCCCATAGCAAAGAGATTCTGTGCATTCATACCACCTCCTGCGTTCATCGCCATACCCATGCCCATAAATCCGGTCATCGCGCCCGCAGAGTTTCCAGCCGCAGTCTTCATGGCATCCGCCTGTGCGCCCACAAGCGTTGCACCTGCCATATTCGGGTTCTGTAAAACGGCATTACGCTGAAGTTGCTTAATCATTTCCGCATCTTCTGGAGGCAAAGTAACACTTCCAAGGGCAATGCTGACCACCTTAAGTCCTCTCAGTTCTCCCCACTTTACAGAAAGGGCATCATTCATAGCATTTTCGAGATCTGTATTATGTGCCACAATCTGATTCGGACGAAGTTCTAAATCGGACAACTTGGCAAAGGCTGGCTGCAGGGCACTAATAAATTCTGTTTTCAACTGACTGTCCAGTTCCTCTCTTGTATAAGCCTCTGTCACATTGCCGCAAACTCTCGTGTAAAATAACAACGGGTCAGCAATCCGGTAGGAATATACGCCGGAACAACGGATGGATACATCCACATCCAGCCCGATCTTAGAATCCACCACCCGGAAGGGAACCGGATTCGGCGTTCCGAATTTATTATCCATCAGTTCCTTGGTATTGAAGTAGTAGATACGCTGATCCTTTCCTGTATCTCCTCCGTATGTAAAACGCTTGCCAACGGTTTTGAAGGTAGCGGCAATGCTCTCACCGAGATTGCCTGCAAAGATACTCGGTTCGGTAGATGTGTCGTAGGTAAATTCACCCGGCTCGGCGCATACCTCCACGACTTTTCCCTGCTCCACAATAATCATGCACTGGCCATCTGCAACGGCAATGCCTGATCCGTTGGAAATAATATTGTCATTTCCCTTTGTATTGGATGAGCGCCCGCTGACACGTTTCTGGCCCTTAGTGACCATGACTTCCTTATCCATCGCCTCACAGTAGAAAAACTCTTTCCACTGATCGGCAAGGGTTCCTCCCAGTGCTCCCATTCCTGCTTTAATAAGTCCCATAAGATTACCTCCTGTAATAGTTTGATTCGCATGAAACAGTATCCTTAAATCTCCGCAGAAATTCCGACAATACTGCCCTTTTCATTCAGCTTCTCTGCGCATTGTTTACACATATCCAAATCTTCGCAGACCATGAAGCAGTCATCGCATACCCATCTATGGCAAATCGGACATCTGCTGAACAGTTTTTCTCCGGCCCTCGATGCCTTCCTCCGTGCTTCTTCCTTTTCTCGCTGATAGAGTGCCGCATAGACCACTTTCTTTCCCTCTGTGGCAGGGGGGATACGGGCTTTTGAAAAAACAACGGCCCGGCTTTTCCAAACCTTACCACATTCTTCACAGACGATGGAGAACTGAAATTTATCCTCTGTCGAACAATCTGTCAACATATCCTGTAAAACCCTCTGCACGGTTTGACCAACCCCTTTCTGAAAATTTTCTCATGAACCTACTGAACGACTCATGCCTTGCTTCAATATCATCATATCGGCTGGAAAATCAGAAATCTATGGTACCAGGTCTACTTTTTAGCCTCCAAAGAAAAAAGTAAACCGAGTCTACCACCAAAAAGGCAATGGTAGACCCGGTATACCATGCAAAAAGCACAAAAATCACCAACAATTTTTGTGCTTTTTGCTACATTTATTCACTTGTCTGTCTCTATTCCCGAAACGTCTGTTTTCTCATCCAGCTGAAGCTTCTCAATGCAGTCACATCTCCGGAAGAGGTCCAGATACATCATCAGTTCCTCATTAGATGAAATCTCCAACTTCCTGTAGATATTGCCGTTGTGTTTTTTTACGGTACTCATGCTGACACATGCTGCCGTTGGTATCTGCGCCACCTCATAACCGTTCATATAATATCGGAAGATATTATACTCCGCATTGGTCAGCGTTTTTACATTCTGGGCAAAGCGTTCAAAAAGTTCTGCCATATTCGGCGGAATGTCGCCTGCCTCCGGCGGGTTCCCCCTTTCCGCCAGCCATCTGCAAAGCTCTTCCAACTCTGCAAATCTGTATTTGCCATCGCCTGTCTGCTGACCATCCCGAATATCCTGAAAGCCCTGAAGGATCGGTCGGACAAATTTTTTCGACAACAGCCATGCAAGTGCGATCATAATGAGTACAAATCCCAGTATGACGCCCATGATGGCAGCCTTATTCCTCAGAATATACTGATCGCAGCTTTCCCGCGGGATCAAAACTGCAACTGCCCACTCCTGTCCACTGCTCCCGGGTATCTCTAAGGGCATCTGAATTCCATAATAATCACACTTTGAGGAGCGGTATGTGCTGTAATAAGCGTTCTTTTCTATGATGGATAAGCTTTCCGCGTTACCAAGCCAAGTGCCTTCCGTATTTCCTGCCATGCCCTGATCCAGTCTCAGATTCCCGTTTTCCACTGGTGCGATGACCGTAACTACGGAACCATAGGAACTGTCTGTAGCCGGATATTCCAGGCTGAAATGAACGGCATTCAGTTCGATCCCACAAGCTCCCAGAAATTCTCCCGTGTCTGTATACATCGGTACAAGAAGCAGGATCACATCCTCCCAAGTGTTTTTTAGATTCATTCGACTGATCCAGTAATAACCGGACTCCGACTGCCCAAGTCCGGTTTCCAGCTCCTGATAACCCAGAAGTCCTTCTGTATTCAGTTCCATATTCCAGCGGTTATGCAATTCCAACCCATTTTCCCTTGCGATTTCTGTATTCCCTCGGAACAAAATGGTTTCCGGACTTAAAATCACATTGCTGCTCACATTGATCAGCCGTAGATAGACACCACACCGAGACTGATCGGCTTCCGGAATCTGTGTATTTATCGTTGCATTTACCAAAGCAAATACACCGCTGCTTCGCCCTAGCCGAATCGTTGTATTGAGTTCCGAATACATCATTTTCTGTATTTCCAAAAGCAGCTCCGGCCGGTCGTTCAGATCAGAAACCGACATTCCTTTTTCATCCAGAAACTCCTCTATGTCCTGCCCCAGCTCTCTGGAAAGCTGCAAGCCGTACCCAGTATAAGCTTCCAATTCCTTCGAAACTTTATCGGACACCGAGCTTAGTTGATTCTCCATCATCTGTGCAATCTGCGGTTCTGCCTTCAAGGGACCACCGATGGCCGTCAAAAGCAGCAAAAGGATACCCAATGCGGCTAAAATCAAACAGAGCAGATACATCATCAGCTTCCTGTGCATCGTAACCTTACGGTCCAAAGCTAAATGCAGGAGTTTTTCAAATTCTTTCAGCGTATTTGCCATGGTACTCACTCACTTATCTATTTGGGAAGTGACGCCTTCACATTCTCCAGCGCCTCTACCATCAATCTTTCCACATCTTCTTCTCCTTCCTGCCAGCTGCTGCAAGCCGCACGAAGCTTACTGCGGACATTTTTTTCAAAGGTCTGCTCCAGCTCCAGATAACCGGCAAGCTGAGGCACCGTATAGAATTCATGAGAAGATTGTGTTTCCAAAAATGCTTCATAAAGACTCCTGTACTTCGGGTCTTCCAGATTCTCTATAAAATCCGGCAGCACCTCAAAGGCAGCATCTGTTACCGGCATATACCCTACACTGGTCACAAAACGCACGTTGATTTCCGGTTCGGTCAGCCATTTCAGGAAAATAGCGGCTGCACGTTCCTTCTCCGGTGTAGATTTCACCGTACAAAAGCCTGCGCCGCGCTGCATAACCAACCGTTCTCCGTTTTCAAAGCAGGGCACCGGTCTTGCAATGACTTCAATCGGCTCTGACCTGTTATCCGAATATGTCACAATATCCTCATAGTACAGAACACTGGCCGATGAAGCCACACTGACAATCGTTTCTCCGGTCCGAAGAGGCTCCGTTGCATAACCCTCCTGCAGCCACACGCCGCCCTGAACGGCAGCGTCTGCATAAGGTTTCCAGACTTTAGAAAAGGCCTTACCATATGCAATCCCATTTCCCTGAAAGAAATCCTCTCCCAAAGATTCCACACCTACCTGGAAATAATTGAAATGGTAGTCATGGACAAAAAAGGCTTTCCCATCTCCCGGAACCTCCGGCGTCTGGGCATCCGTCCATTGATAATACTCTTTAGACAATTCAAAGAGCCCTTCCCAGGTATCAAGCTGCTCCAAAGTAGCGCCGGTATCCGCTGCGAACCGGTCAAACAAGGTCTTATCAATGAACATGATTTCTGTGGACTTCGCCACTGGAAAGACGACCAGACGGCCGTCAATCTCTCCCTCTTCCAAGAAAGCAGGGATATAGGCAGATAATTCCTCATCACTGAAGTAGTCCCTGTAATCCACCAAAATCTCCGGGTCCGGCATAGCCAAAACGGTCTTAGGATAAGAAATGAACATATCCGGAAGCCCGGTTGTTCCCGGCTCATCATTGGCTGCCCTGAGCACTGCGTCATGAATATTGTTGGTGTTGGACACCACGGTGACCTGAAGCTTGATTCCTTCCTCTGCACCGACCGTTTCATTGAATTCTTCAATCAGGTCATTGAGCGGTGAATCCGCTTGACCGCCATAGACATGCCAGACAGTCAGCGTTACAGGCCCTTTCTTTCTGCCATTTACTCCGCACGCCGTCAGCATCATGAGCCCTGCCAGCACAAGGACTCCTACTATATAAATCCAAGGCTTTCGTTTCCTCATCGACTCTCCCTCCCCTTACAATGCATCAATAACCGCCGACAAGTAGCTGGAAGAAATCGATCCATAGATAAAATTATCTATCAGACCATCTTTCTTTGCCTGTCGAACCCGGTCCGCCAGTTTTTTCTCGGTGTTCTCATCCACCACCAACACGATTTTGCAATCCGGATTACGTTTTCTCAGTTCGTCACGAATCTTCATCCGTTCCTCCAATCTCCACGGCGTATACGCAGTGACTTCCATAATCAGGACGTTAGCCAGAACGGTATCGCACAACGACAGGGTTTTGTCCGGGCCATCACTCATAACCGGATCAAAATCAGAATCAAACCTGCGCAACGCTTCGGCTACTGCATCTGCAAACAGGACATTCTGCATATCAATCACAACTCTACGCAATATCTTCACCTCCAAAATTCCTGATTCACGCCCGACTTTGGCTCCAGAACGTGAGATGGTGCAACTATCCCATATACTCCTCCATTATACGGGAGCGCCTTTTTCTTTTCCCTACCCATAAGGGTAAACTTTCGCCCTTTACAAAAAGAAAAAGCCCGGTTTCAAACCTGAAACCGGGAATATTTGCAAAATTATGTTATAAAACGATGGGATTTTCTTCTGACCGGTCCTGCTCATCAAAAAGCTTCGGGATAATATAGCGTTTACCCGTTACGGCAATGGCAAGCTGTGTCTTGTTGGCATAACCCGTTTTTTGAAGGATGTTACGGATATGATACTTTACATTATCCTTCGTATAATTTAGCTGTTCTGCAATCTCGCTGTATTCCAGTCCCTCACAAACCAAACGCAGAACCTTGATTTCTGTTTCTGTGAAATCATTGCTGGTAGTAATACCCAGCTTTACAGCCGGCGTTTCATCGGGCCACATCTGTCTGCCCTGCATGGTGGCATCCATGACGGTAAGCAGATCCTCCGGGCTGATTTCTTTGTACCAAAAACTGTCCACCCCGGCCTCTCTGGCCCGCTTGATATAACTCTCCTCTACCATAGAGGTAACAATAATCATTTTCAGCTCTGGAAACAGTCTGCGAAGCTCAGCAGCCGCATCGATGCCGTCCTTTGCTCCATGGGTACAGACATCCATAAGAACCAGATCCACTTTACTCCTGCGGCAGACAGTCTCGGCAAGATCCGCCTTGGACAGACTTCCCACAAGCTCATAGTTCGTACCATTCTGTACGACATTCTCCATATACTCTCTGGCGATCCGCTGATCGTCGATGACAAGCACCTTTGTCATACCGACACCTCCTGTTTTGTTTTCTGCTCACAAACCGGCAGAGTCACTGTCAGCGTAAATACGGGCTGAGACCGGAACTCCAGCCTGCCGCCCGCTTCCGCAATCACTTTGCCGAGATCAACAAGACCGCCCCGGGGCGTGATTTCCTCCTGAGGCTGTTTGCCGTCATTGGTCATGCGCAGGGTAACGAAATCCGGACTCTGCACTACTGCCACATACAGCATTGTCGCATTGGCATGACGGGCAGCGTTGACACAAGCTTCCCGCATGACCGGCAGAAGCAAATGCAATGTTTCTGCCGTTTCCGGTAAATTGCCTTCGATTTTTACTTGAATGCCTGATACCGCCGCATCCCGGATAAACTCCGTCACATCATCCTGCGGATAGGCGTTTTCCTCCTGCAAGACCTGAATGGCGTGGCGAAATTGTGTGATAGCGGCAGCATTTTCCTCAGAAGTGGTGTTCTGGCGCAGTATCTGTCGTATAGCGGCAACGCCCATATTCATCTGATCGTGGAGCCTTGATTTCATGTTGAGAATTTCCTGTTCTCTGGCCGCTTCCTGCACATTCTCTGACAGGGATTTCAGTTCCTGGTACATTTTTTTCAGTTCTCTTGACTGTCGTTTTAGCTCCTGCCGCTTTTCGTACAGCTCGGTCACATCATTGAAAACTGCCTCCGTATAAACCTTACCGTCAGCGATTATCACTTCGTTTTCAAAATACTGCCATGCCTTCCCATCGGGAAAAAGAAATACGTTTTCCTCCCGTATAATTCCAGTGGTCCTATCACAGCCCTCCAGCGCTTCCTTCAGTTCTGCAAAACTTTGCAGATCACTCTGGGTGATTTTCCTGAAAAGTACATTAATCGCCGCATTGCACAGTTTGACGGTACCCGCAGGAGTAAAATAACAGACAGCGGTAGGGAGGGTATCCATTGCTTCTTTGACCGCAACGCGCAGCTTATGTTTCTCCTTGATCCGTCTGGTAATTTTTCCAACACTCATCTTTCCTCACCGCCTCCCTGCAGTTTGAACGTAAAGCGGTATGCTCCATCCTCAAAAGAAAACGCATTTGCCATCGGTGCCAGATGAGAAAGATCCGAATCACAGACAAATTCCATTTTCAGAAACAATCCTTCTTTGCTTTTCCGGAGATTGATCCATACATATTGAAGGTCGCTGAGACTGGTTTCCACTGCTGCTTCAAAGCTGCGGTAAACCTGAAGCATATCCTTCGTTGCCAAAATAATATCCGATGGCAGCGTATGGAGGCAATTCACGCCAAGCAATTCCAGATTGATAAAAGACTCATCAAAACACCTTGCCAGATCACGTATATCCGCTGTTTCCGTGCGCTCGCCGATAAGCAGCAGATTTCCATATCGTTTTATATAGGCGCCCACAACTGCTGCCCCGCCAAGAAGCCTGCTGCGTTTTTTATCATCCGGCTCCTTATCATACTGTGCCAGCATCCGATCAATCAAGTCAATCTGCCCGGCTGTTTCCCTGTGAAGCAGGTCACTTACCCGGTTCTTTTCCTGAAGCGCAAGAATCTTTTTTCTCGTTTTCAGGTTTTCCTGCCGAATACGGTTGTGCTCCGCAAGATCACGACAGTTTTCTTCAATCTGCTCGATTGCTTCGGTCAGTTCAGCAACATTCTCCTGCCATAGCACATGGCCAAATCCAATGGGCTGACTTTTGACAATCATACTTTTATCTGCCGAAACAGTCTGTGTTTTGGTGCTTATCCTCTGTTCTTCTGTCAATGCTCTTGCATTGGCGCTGGCAAGACAGACAGCATTCTCCTGATTTGTGATCTGTGCACCGAGCCTGCTGACCATGAACAGCTCTTCATAACCAGTATTACTCTGGATCAATCCACACTCAATGCAGCATTCCAGTATAGCGACAATAAGCAAACAGAATACAACAGTCATATCTCCCGTCAGAAATTTCAGCCACGGAACACGGAAATAATAAAGAACACCATAGATCAACGCTACTACAGCAGGGGCGAAAGGCAGCATCAAAACAGTCCGGCTGTGTGGAATACGGCATTTGATCAGCATGACAACAAGAGCTGTTATAGTACAAGATACCACCCATCCGACTGCCAGAAAATAGCCTAAGGCATAACTATAATCATTTACCCATACAATCGCATCTTCCGGAAAAACGAATACGAACTGATGCAGGTCATTGGTCAGCACAAGCAGTAACAGTGCAGCGGTAGGTATGTAAAGAAGCCCCGTCCACTTCGACAAACGAAAGTTATCCGGTTTTCCCAACGACAAAGCAACGAACACCGCCAGAAGCGGAATAAGCAACATGGGCAGATAGTACAAATACCAGAGATATCGCATCAACCATATACATTCATCCAACGAATACCGAATTGTCCTGACTGTCATCCAAAATACCACCAACACAGAAATCGAAGTGAGATAGCGGCGCACCTGTGGCTGAATAATACGATTACGGACAGAGATACACCATGCTATAAAAAGTCCAATATAAATAGAAGCACGAAGGATAATCAAACACAGATCAAGCGGATCCTCCACTTGAAAACCAATCTGCCGTAACACCCTTGCCGTAAAAATAGCAAGGATCACACATAGAGTGGTGCTGTATTTTTTTGAATTTGATTTCATCATTGTGTATTCCCTCGCTTTATTCTTCTTTCGGGGTATGGGATCGGTCACTATTCCCTTTACGTGGATCCGTCGGTTTTTCTGCATCCTCCGGAATCGCCCATGAACGTCCAAAACGCTCAGCTCCGGGAATACGCCCCTGGGTGCAATACTGATTGACGCGGCGCTCCGATACACCCCATTTGTATGAAATTTCCCGTATGGAGAGATAGCCTTTCATACGCTTCCCCTTTCCAATTGATATAGCATTACAGAGTACATTATATACGAATATCCGTAGTTTTTCAAGTACAGCATGACAATTGTTCTTCATAAGTTTCTAACGCTCTTGCTCCTGTTTTCCACCAATTGCAACTAGAAATAGATTTCCTTAAAGATTCTGATACCACCGCAACAAGTCCTCTCGCCCCTCTGCTTGCAGTCTCTCAACCGCATACCGCAGCCATTCATCTGGCGTAGGAATTTCGCCCTCACAAGGTATCTTCCTCCACTGTGCCCGTTTCTTCGGATCAGGATCATTTCATCCTTTCTCAATCCGAGCCGAGATAATCGTCCGCATTTCCTCTACTGTAATATCCCGTTCACGAGCCAGACGCTCAAATAAATGCTCTCCCATAGGCAAAACCTCCTGCTGAATAGCTTTCCCATTAGTCTACCATACTATGAGTGTGTATGCTCCTTTGGGGTAATATCGTATCTACCGATTGTGACTATTATACCACCGTTTTGGGAATTAGAATATGATGTAGTATACGTTCAAACCGTTTGCTCTGGCTGTTTCGGTGATACTGTAGATGATGGCACTTGCCTGGGCTCCACGGACTGTGTTGATGGTCATCCAGTTCTTACGGCCGATTGTGAAATTTCTAAGTGCCCGTTCACTGGCCGAATCGTCGATCGGTACCTCTCCATCTGACAGGAACACCTTGAGGTATTCCTCCTGATTCAGACTGTATGCGATCCCCTTAGCGGTTTCACTTTTTGGAAGAACGATTCCCTGTCGGAAGACTTCTTTGATCCACGCAAAATACTCCTCCACCAATGGTTTGATCGAGGTTGCTCTTTCCTTCAGACGTTCTTCAGCTGAAAGATTTTTCAGGTTTCCTTCCAGATCGTAGATGGTGCCGATACGAAGCAGTGCCTTGTAGGCAACGGATGCTTTGATGCCCTCCTGAGACCTGTCCTTCATTGCCTTGATGGCATTGGTGAAATGGCGTCTCGCATGTGCCAGACAGTTGGCATTGATCAATCCTTCCTGCTCTCTGGCAAGCTTATGGTACTGTTCCAGTCCATCTGTCATCAGTACTCCCTTGAAGTTTTTGTAGTACTCCTTGGGATGATCACTGTGTCTGGTCTTTTGGTACTCGTACACAACGATCTTGGGAACCGGACTGAGTTCTCCGGTCAGATGAACCCACATATAACTCTTGCTTCCGGCAGGTCTTCCGTCGTGAATGACTGAGGGCACTGAAAAAGTGGATAATACCGCTTGTATTTGCTATAATGTAAATATCAAATATAGGCGGTGTTTTTATGATCGAACAACAGCAGAGATTAGTGTTAAGTCCATACATGGAAATATATGAATTAGTAATCCCGAAAGATAATCTCCTTCGACAGATAAAAGAGCTGGTTGATTTTAGTTTTATTTATGATGAACTACTTGATAAGTATTGTTTGGATAACGGACGAAATG
The DNA here is from genome assembly GCF_947654165.1 of uncultured Blautia sp. Lineage (GTDB taxonomy): Bacteria > Bacillota > Clostridia > Lachnospirales > Lachnospiraceae > Blautia. Next base: position 1,513 of record NZ_CANTKB010000009.1, on the reverse strand, counting down.
CAGTTCCGCCTATCCGAATGTTTAAATATCTGCTTTTAAAATCAATTTATAATCTGTCTGATGTTGATGTTGTAGAGCGTTCTAAATATGATATGTCTTTTAAATATTTTCTGGATATGGCACCGGAAGATGAGGTCATAAACCCCAGTTCATTGACGAAATTCCGTAAGCTGTGCTTAAAAGATATGAATCTTTTAGATATGCTGATTGCGAAAACGGTTCAGATTGCATTGGATAAGGGAATCATAAGATCAAAATCTATTATTGTGGACGCCACTCATACAAAATCAAGATATAACCAAAAAACACCGCGTCAGGCACTTCAGGATCAGTCTAAGAAACTGCGGCGTACCATCTATGAAATAGATGAAACAATGAAAGATAAATTTCCTGGTAAGAACACCGAGGATTCTTTAGAAAAAGAATTAGAATACTGTAAACAGCTTATCTCAGTTATAAAAGGAAATGAAGAATTATGCAGTTATCCGAAAGTGCAGGAAAAATTAAATCTGTTGGAAGAATCGGTCAGTGATGATATGGAACACCTGGAAACTTCAAAGGATGGAGACGCAAAAATCGGTCATAAAACAGCCGATACTTCTTTCTACTACTAAATAAGTATTTCACGTTACAGAAAGTATTATCAATCCATCCCATCACCGGAACAATATTTTTCAAAACTTTATCTTTAGAAGTATATTAACAATATTTCTACTTAAAATCAATATATAACTACTTCATCTTTAGAAAGTTTGAGTAATAGTATGATAATATATTGGGATAAAGAAACAAATACCAAAAACCGCATAGGGAAACGTGTCAAAGAACTGCGAACAGAAAGACAACTTTCTCAAAAAGCTCTGGCAGAGCAGCTCCAGCTTGCCGGATATGAATTTAACGATCTAACCGTATTGAGAATTGAACAGGGTACACGATTTGTACCTGATTATGAAGTTGTGGCACTGGCAGCGTATTTCCGGGTGTCCTGCGAATATCTTCTAGGTTTGACAGATGAAAAATAGGCAGTGATCTGTAAGATTTTCACAGACCAGTGCCTTTTTTATACCTTTTCGCCTTTCAGCAGCACAAAATAATTTTGTTGTAGCAATCTTAATTCTATGGTACACTATGACTAAGAACTTTTAAACTGCATAGACTATTATAGATAGTACGAATGGAGTGATTATATGGAAGTAACAAAGAGCAGACAGATAGATACCCTAAACGAAAATGAACATTTCTTGCGCATGTTAGATAGAGGAATTGATGATATGGAAGCCGGCAGAGAATTACCCCTGGATGAAGCTTTCAAAAAAATTACGGAATTAAGAGATGCCAGAAGAAATGCAAGAATATAAAGTTATTTTAACCTGGGAAGCAATTTATGATGTAACCGATATTACAGACTACATTGAGGCCGAGTTTGGACAAGCCCGGGCTGACCGTTTTCAAGACGATATTAAAAAAGTGTCTTCGACACCTCAACCCCCTAGCCCCCATTCATGGGGGAATT
>NZ_CANTKB010000008.1 GCF_947654165.1 uncultured Blautia sp. | reverse complement strand
AAGAGCATTTGGGATTAGATTGGAATAACCGTGATATGAGTCTAAAGCGGAGTTTCGCAAATTATACAGAAAAGAGTGTGCAATAAAGTATATATGCACAGGTATGTTTTATTATGCACTTTTTTTATTACAAAAAAAGAAAGGAGAAAAGCATATGGAAATCAGAGCAAGACCTTAACGGGTCTTATTTTATTGCAGAAAACGAAGAGAGAAAAGTGAGGATATGAAGAAAATGGATAAAATTTTTAATTGGTTCAGTATCGTATTTGGATTCTTAGGAGGATTCTTTACATATTGGCTAGGAGGATGGGATGTGCTCCTTAAAACAATCCTGTTCCTGGCCGTAGTGGATTACATCACAGGAGTAATTAAAGCAGTTTACAAAAAGAAACTGTCTTCGGAGATCGGATTCAAGGGGCTATTAAAAAAGATCGTAATGTTTATTGTAATTGCTGTAGCTTTTGCTATTCAGGGACTGATGGGAAACACAATACCGTTAAGAGAAATTGTGATCATGTTTTACATTGCTAACGAAGCCTTGAGTCTTTTGGAAAATGCAGCGGAATTTATACCGGTACCAGATAAGTTAAAAGAAGTGTTGCTGCAGATAAGGGAAAAAGATAATACAGACAAGCAGTAGTGTTGCGCCGGCGCAAACGGCAGAAAGGAAAATTTATGAAAAAGACAGAAACAGACATGGAAATGATTAAGAGTTTTGCATATGGATACACACCGGAGCAGGTAGCAGAAAGCTATGGTATTTCAGTGGAGGATGCTAGAAACATGCAGAAAAACAATGCAAAGGAAATTGAAGAAAGAAAAGAAGAACTTGCAAAAGGAGGGTATATGTAATGGCGTTAAAAGGTATTGATGTAAGCCAGTGGCAGGGAAATATTGACTGGCAGAAGGTAAAAGGTGCAGGAGTACAATTTGCCATGCTCCGTGCCGGATATGGCCGGAATAACTTAGATATAAAATTCCATAGAAACGCCCAGGGAGCAACTGCTGTAGGAATCCCAGTTGGATTGTATTGGTTTTCCTATGCTCTAAATGTGGAGATGGCCAGAAAGGAAGCTCAGTATGCTGCAGATCTGGCAAAGAAATATAAAATCACCTGGCCAATTGCTTATGACCTGGAATATGATACCGTATCCTACGCAGCCGAGAATGGCATTACCATTACAAAATCCCTTGCTACACAGATGGCTATTGCATTTTGTGAAGAGATTAAGAATCTGGGATACATTCCCATGGTCTACACAAATCTGGATTATTTGAACCGGTATTTTGACCGCAGAAAGCTCCCATATGATCTGTGGTATGCTCAGTATGCATCCACAGTCTCTGTGACAGATAAGGAAATCTGGCAGTATAGCAGTAAAGGAAGTGTGCCTGGAATTTCTGGAAATGTGGACATGAACCATGGATATAAAGATTATGGAAATGGTGGAGATTCTAAGCCGGATCAGACACCGACACCAAGCCCTGCTCCATCCGGTACAACCTTAGACCTGACAGCAGCAGTGATGAAGGGGAAATATGGTGCAGGCCAGGATAGAAAGAATGCCCTTGGTAGCAGATACCGGGAAGTGCAGGACTTCATTAATCATATTGCCAGTGCCTCCACAGACACTTTGGTAGCGGAAGTGATGCAGGGCAAATATGGAAATGGAGAAATCAGAAAAACTGTACTGGGAGGCAGATACAAAGCTGTGCAAGACAAGATTAACGGAAGAGGTAGCGGTGCTGTTTATTATACAGTACAATCAGGAGATACCTTATCTGGAATTGCTTCCAAATATGGCACTACATATCAGAAATTGGCACAAATAAACGGTATTACAAATCCTAACAAGATTTATGTTGGGCAGAAAATTAGAGTGAGATAAGAACGAACTCCCAGGCTTTCTTATAGAGGGCAATGAAAAAAACAGGTTTTTCGAATTTTATATTTAAGGACATAAGAAATCCACCAGTCTCAGATTGAGTTCTGGTGGATTCCCCGAATTCTGGATTCTATTTGATTGAATTTGTATGCCTGGGAGTTTTTTTAAATTTGTATTTTGCCAATTACCTTACCCATCCTTTTTATGTCACTGTTGTTTGGTATAGGCTTATAGGAAGTGTTGTGTGAGATTAATTCGTTTTCTCCTACTTCCTTAATATAAATTCCGTTATCTTTTTGGAATATACCAACATCTCCTATATTTAAATGGTCAACTTTTTTTACAAGAACGATATCTCCGTTCTCATAAGTTGGTAACATGGAATCTCCACTAACTCCAATAGCAAAGTCAGCATATTCACTTTCTCTAGTCAGAGGGACTTCTATGGTATTGTTCTGTATAATATCATCAAATCCAAAACTAATTCCAGCCGCCGCAATTCTTCCGTAATATGCAAGTGTTCTTGTTGGAACTTTTTCTTTTGTTTGTTCTTGCAGTTCATTTATTTCATTCTTCATTTCCACAATTTGTTCGCAGCGTTTCTTTTCGTTTTGCATAATATAAAGAACTGTTTCTTGGCCTTTGGTATCAAGGGAGCGGAAATCATTTAATAATTCTTTTTCAGCGTCAGAATATATTTTTTTACGAGAAACACCAGTTTTATCTTCTACTAAATCACTTTTTTGTATTCCGAAATAGTCAGCTATTGCCTGTACTTTTCCCATTCTAGGCATTATCTTTCCTGTACACCATGTATTGAATGTTGTTGGAGCGAATTTTAAAGCTAATGCAATTTCTTTTTGCTGTTTCCCACTCTGGTTAATATAATAGTTCAGATTCTTTGCGAATATACGAGCATCTTCATTTACATTTTTATTTTCCATCAAAAATCCCTCCTTGTTTTATTATGCATATAGAATATCATATTTTCGTATTATTTTCAATAAAAATCCTAAAAAATTAAATAAATCTATTGACAATCCTAAAATATAGGATTATACTGTCATCAGAGTTAAGAAAGGAGTGAGGTAATGATAATTAATGATATTCCTAGAATTTGCATAGCGGCGTGTAGAGTGAATGCAGGTCTGAATCAAAGAGATTTTGCCGATAAAATCGGTGTTTCTCTTGCTACTGTTACAAATTGGGAATCTGGAAAGACGGAACCTGACTTGAGTGAATTGCGTAAAATAAGTAAGTTGTCCGGTATTCCTATGGACTTTATTTTTGTACAAAGAGAATCCTAAAATATAGGATTTTAAATCAAATGACTTATACATAACGGAAAGGAGATAGCATGTGGAGAAATAACAATCGTGGAATAGGTTGCAGTTCATTCTTTTTTGGAATAGGGCTAATTATTTGGGCAATTATCTGCATTTGTCATGTTCTGGAAGAACAGGTTATAAATGCAAATTCTCAGATGAGTCTTGGAAGATAAAAGGAGTGTAAATATGATAGGAATTGAAGAAAGAATCACCATAAAGCAACTTTGCGAAATTACAGAAGCCATAAAAAGAAAGGTTGAAGAAATTAATCGGACTGATGAAGAGGAAAGAATCTACGAAGACATTCATAAACAGGCTTTGAGAGAAGCAAATGAGTATAATTTGGAGTCTATCAATCAAGTGTACTTCAATCCAGTAATTATGGCAATTCTGAATTATAAACTTCCGGCTTATTTAGACGGAGCAATAAACGGGAAAAGTTCAGAATAGTATTCCAGGAATAATAGAAAATGCCCCGGAGGTGCTGGAACACCAACCGGAGCCGATAGCAGTAAAGCACACTTACCACTATCAAGAGTTAAGTATATCAAATCCTCTTGATTTTGGCAAGGACAAATTCAAGGAGGATATTTTTATGAGCAAATATAATTGGAAAACAGTAGAAAAGAGTATCGCAAGCGAAATTATTGGAAATCAGAAGAAAGTATCAAAAACGAAAGATGTTTTAATTATTTTTCTTTCTTTCTTTACGGTATCTATTTTGTTAATGAAAACAGGGGTAAAAAAAGATGAAAGATAGCGACAGTTTCTTCCTATATATAATATCTTTGCTTGCTGGTGCAAATGTTTCATTAATTGCCTTTTTACTCCTCTGGTTTTTTACAGAAAAAGATATGCTGGAGATTGTGGTGGCAGATATTATGTTTACATTTCCGATATGGATGTATTTTTTATCAAAAACAAAAGAAATTAAGGAGAACATAAAAAATGGAAAATAACAAAGTTGTAATCACGGGTTTTATCAATGCAGGTTTTGAGCTTGATCATGTTGTATTTGGAAAAGAATTTTATAAATCTCATATAGTTTCATGCAGGGAAAGCGGAACCGAGGATGTTATTCCTGTAATTTTGCAGGATAGAAAAATGGAGCAAAAGCCAGAAGACTATGCAAACAAATATGTACGGGTAGAAGGAGAGTTCCGTTCACATGATTTCAGAGGTAATCAAGATCGGAAAAAGTTTCTCTATGTATTTGCCAGAGAGATAAAAATTATAGAAAGTGATTATAAATCAGATACAAACGAAATATTTCTTGATGGATATTTATGCAAAGAGCCTGCTTACCGAAAAACACCATTTGGAAGAGAAGTTTCTGACGTTATTTTTGCGGTAAACAGATTTAACAAAAAAACGGATTATATTCCGTGTATATTCTGGGGAAGAAATGCGAGGATGGCATCTTCTACTAAAGTTGGTACCAGATTAGGAATCACAGGAAGAATGCAAAGCAGAAATTATGTCAAAAAAAATCCAGACGGTACATCGAAAAATAAAACCGCTTATGAGATTTCCGTATCAAGTCTGGAGGTGTTAGGATGATTGAAATTAATATTCAAAACAAAGAAGAAGTGGTTTGGCCAATGATTCAGTCTTTCCTTGAGACAAATTCATGTAAAAAAATAATTATTTATACAGAAGAAGAAAAAGTGGAGAACAGAACAGATGTTTCTGAAATAAAACACAGTTTCGACTTTAAAGGAGAATTATACACTTTATTAAAACAGTTAGGATATCCAACACATCTTCTTGGCTATAAATACATCATTGACTCTATTCTTATGTACATAGAGAACGGAAGAAGCGTTACTGGAATCACAAAATTTTTCTATCCTAAAATTGCAAACAAATACAATTCAACACCTAGCAGGGTAGAACGTGCTATCAGACATGGAATTGACGTTTCGTGGATTAATGGAGACATTGAAGTTATAGAAGATATCTTTGGGTATACAGTATCATCCGAATCAAGAAAGCCAACGAATAGTCAATATATTGCATCTATAGCAGAAGAATTAATAAGAAGAGGTGAAAGGATAAATGAAAATTAAACTGAAATCAATGTTATTAGAGAATTATAAAAAGTTTCGATCACCTGTTAAGTTTGATTTTTTGTATAGAACAAAGATTACTGGCAAAAACAAAGAAGGTAAAACCACTTTGGAAAATGCCTATATGGAGATTTTGACAGGGAAAGAAGTTGACGGCACACAGCCGGACGGAATCAGACCGTGTGGAACGGATAGCAAAGATTTAAACAGAGCAGATGTCATCAGAGAAGTAACATTGGACATTGACGGAAAAGAAACTACTATTCGAAAAATCACAAAGCAGAAATGGAGAAAACCACACGGGAAGACAGAAGAGGTATTGGACGGAAATACAGTTTCCTATGAAATTGATGGTTTTTCATATGCTCCGAAGAAATTCGAGGAATATATGAAAAAACTTGCAGACCCGGAAAACATGTTGATGTGCAGCAATCCGAACCCTTTTCTTTCTATATTGAAAAAGTCCACAGCAGACGCAAGAAAAGTTCTGGAAAAGTTATCTGGATTCAGTTTGGAAGAATTTTTGGTAAGCAATCCACGGTATGCAGAGGTATCTGACCTTACAAAAGGTCATTCAGTGGAAGATACCATGAAAAAACTGAGAAAGCAGCTTAACGAACAGAAGAAAAAACTGACGCAGAAAGATACGGAACTGAAATATGAGCAGACCAGAGATTCAGATAATGAGATTGAAATTTCCGATCTGGAACTTGCAAAAGGCGAATGGAGAGAGAAGATTGCAGAGGTTGACCGGCAGGAACAGTCACTTGATGAGGGAGCAAAAGCTTATGATGCGGCTAATTACGAGATTATTTTCATGAAATCAAAACTGAATGAGATTTCTAGTAATGCCGGAGCCGGATTGAGAGAGCAGAGAGCAAATCTTGACCAGAAGATTTCAGAACTGAATATCCAAAACAAAGGTTATTCCAACAATTTGAAAATAGCAGAAATGGATTTAAAACATTCTTGCATGGGTATTGAACGCCATAAAGCAGAACTGGAAAAGGCAAGAGCTGATTATTCTGCAGCATCCCAAAAGACTTTTGATGAAACTAAACTGCATGAAATTGAAGAGGAACAGTTTGATGAAGATTCCTTAATTTGCCCAGAATGCGGACAGGTTCGACCTGAAGCACAGAGAATTAATCTCAAGGAAACGTTTGAACAGAGCAAAGCCAGAAGAATTGCGGAGCAGAAGAAAGCAAAAGATGTGTTTGACGCTGAACTTTCTAAAATACTTGATGGTATCACAGAAATTGGCAATAAGGCTGCGGATGATTTGAAAGTAGCGCAGGAAGCTAAGAAAGAATCGGAACAGAAGATTGCAGAAGTTAGAAAGAAGATTCTTGATACGTCCGCTGAAATCGAAAAGTTGTGCGGAGAACTGGACAAGATGCCGAAAGATGTTGATTTATCTGGAAATACAGAATACCAGGAACTTTCCAAGCAGATTAAGAAGAAAGAGTTAGCCCTGTCTACTATGGACAACGGCTCTGAGAAACGCATGGAATTGCGACAGCAGAGAAACCAGTACATGGATGAAATCTCAAAATTGGATGCACAGATCAAGAAAGCCAATGCAGATGCAGAGCAGAAAGAGCGAAAGTTAGCGGAACTTAAAGCGGAGTTTGATAAGCAGAAGCAGATTGTTGCGGATATTGAGAGACAGATTGACGTTATTAGTCAATTCTCCGTTGAAAAAAACGAAGCACTGGCAGAGAAAATCAATCCATATTTCCATCATTTCCAGTTCAGCTTTTTGGACTTCACGATTGAGGGAAATCCGGTTGAAACTTGCAAAATGGTTTGCGGTGGAATAGATTATTCCAATTTGAATGGTGGAGACAAAAAACTTTGTGAAGTGGATTTGTGCAGAGGATTGCAGGAAATGAATGGTCTTTGCTTGCCAGTTTGGATTGACGAAGCAAACACGATTGACCCGTGGCGTATTCCGCAGGATATGGATCAGCAGTTGATTTTGATTGGACGGACAGACGATAAATTAAGCGTTACTGAGATGTAAATATAAAACTTCCGGGTGTTTGCGTGGCAACAGTAGGTTGCAAGCATAGAATAAAACAATACAGCACAGAACAATACACGACAGAACACCACAAAACAACACATTACAGAACAGAACAGAACATTACAGAACAAGATATATCACTACAGAACAAAATATATAAAAAAACAGCTTTTGTCACTTTGAAAGCGTCCGAAGATTGGCGGTAGGTGTGAATGAGGGCTTAATATATGCCTAAGACATTATAAATCAAATCATAATAGAACAGTTTATATCAGCATAAAACAGCATAAAACAATACAAAAAACAATTTTAAAAGAATTCAGAAATCATTAAGCCCTGCTTCATGCCTATCGCATGAGCAAAATACAGAATAGCGCAAGACAACACAATACAATACACTAAATGACTCTATAGCATAAAACAGAACAAAACATAAAAAAGAGAGGAAACCAATATGGCAGAACAAAAAGAAATCATCAATTTGAGTAAAATCAACGTAAGTCACGCAAAAGTAATGATTGCCGGAGATGGCGATTTGTGTTTAAACAAAATGAATGATGTGGCGGCAAGAACCTTAACAGAACAGAGAAGGAATAAAGCAAAAACACTTGAAAAAGCAAATATGTGGGAAGAAGTGATTACTGCTATACATTGGAGAGATGGAAAACCGAAAGATTTTTCGGAAGAGGGACTTTATAAGGCATTGGAAGAAAACGCTCCGTGTATTACAGCTTTTGGTCTTAAAAAGTCATTTGGTGATGCAGTTGTAAGAAATGGTATTGACAAATATAAGACCAAATTCGATGCAAGCGTGAATATCGTTGCCACGGGCAATCTTGTTCCAATTAAATTTGCCAATTATACTCTCGATGAAAAGCTGATGTCACCGAAAAAGGGAAGCCCAGTGCTTGTACATTTGAGCAGGTTTTCTGGTTGGAGTGCTGAAATAGAAATTTCATTTACCGAGAATACATACTCACTTGAGCAGATTATCAATATTGTCAATCTTGCTGGCTTTGGAATTGGAATCGGTTCTGGCAGGACAAGTGGTTACGGGCGCTATCATGTTGTGGGGGTGGAGTAATGAGACAAAACCCATGCAGATATTGTGATTTAGCATTTGTACATAACGGCAGACATTCGCCCAGTTGGAGTAATAAATGTGGAGAATGTGAAAACATCAAATCACATAGAGAATATCTGGAATCACAAAGGAAGTTCATTGAGGGAGAACCGATTACCACACTGGAAGAACTTTTGAAACAGGAGTGGGTAATGTGGTATCACCAGTCAAAACATATTGAAGCTATAAAATCAACACCTATCCGGACTGTTCTAAAATGGATTGAAATAGGAGAGTTTCATAAGGCAGTAAGAAAAGAAAGCGAGGAAATCAATGGAGACTTATAAAATCAAAAGTATCTCCCACAGCGGAATAAAAGGTAATAGAGGAACTAAAAGGACGGATGGACGCTATCCGTTGCGAATCGGAAGAACCGTTAAGGTTGATTTGCAAAATCTTGTAGAGGGAACACCTCTCATCCTCTCTTATGTCAAGGATGAGAAGGGGCGTGATTACAGCGGATATTATTTGCAGTGTTCAAGGATTCAGAGCATTCATATTGTATCCGAAAAATCATTTACTGTGGAAACCAATAACTCAATTTATGAGTTTGAAAAAGAAAGCGAGGGAAAAGAAAATGACAGTATATGAATTGATACAGGAATTATCAAGATTCAGTGCGGATACAGAAGTAGAGTTTCATGTTAAAGCAGATTTTGATACAGATGTTAAAGCAAAATTTGATAGGGATGATGAAGACGATGTTCAAACAGTAACTGTGACAGCAGGGTTTGATGAAGATGTTAATTATGATGGGATTAAAGATAACGAAGCCAGCAGATGCAAACCAAACATAACAATAGAGTTAGTTTATTAGAGAAATCGAGGAAAATTAAATGGCAGAAACAATTAAGGCTGTCAAAGGTTTTAACCAGGATATGACCTGCACACCAACAAAAAATATCAAATTCCAATATGAAGAAGGAAAAACATATGAGGAAGAAAATGCTAATGTATGTAACGAAGGATTCCATGCTTGCGAACTTCCGATTGATGTTTTCAGATACTATCCACCAGTTAAAAGCGTATATCACGAAGCCGAAATGTCTGGTGCATTTGACAAGACGGAGAATGATAAAACCTGTTCTTCCAAGATTAAAATTGGAGCAAAAATTAGCATCGCAGGAATTATCAAGGCATCTATTGACATTATTCGAAATAGGGCAGAAAAAGAATCTTCGTCCAGCTCTGGGGACTATGGAAACGCCGCCAGCTCTGGGTACAAGGGAAACGCCGCCAGCTCTGGGGACTATGGAAACGCCGCCAGCTCTGGGTACAAGGGAAACGCCGCCAGCTCTGGGGACTATGGAAACGCCGCCAGCTCTGGTAACTGTGGAAACGCCGCCAGCTCCGGGTACTGTGGTTCTGCAAAAGCAGAACATAAAAATGCTTGTGCTATTGCGTGGGGGCCAGAATCTAAGGCACGAGGAGTGATTGGATCACATTTAGTCTTGGCAGAATGGGAATCGAACGGAGGAAAATACTGGAAGGAGGAAACATGGACTTTCGTAGGTGCGAAGATGGTTCGTGTAGATGGAGAAAAAATAAAAGAAAATACTTGGTATGGATTGAGAAACGGAAATGTGATTGAAATTAAGGAGGATTAAATTATGGCAGAAACGAAAAATGCAGTAGCAAAACAGGGAGAACAGCAGGCAGCAATGGTAATCAACAATGCGTTTATTGATGGGCTTACCAAACAGTTGAACGAAAAGTGTAAATATGGAATGTCATTTCCGGCAGATTATAACCTATCAAATGCCCTCATGGGTGCATACCTTACATTGAAAGAAACTGTGGACAAAAATAACAAGCCATTACTGGAAAGTTGTTCACAGGTTAGCATCGCAAACAGCCTTATGGATATGGCAACAATGGGGCTAAACGTTCAGAAAAAACAGGGATATTTCATTGCTTATGGCGGCAAGTGCCAGTTCCAGAAGTCCTATTTTGGAAATATCACGATTGCCAGAAGATATGGTTTGAAATCTGTTAATGCTGAAATTATCTATGATGGAGATGATTTTGTCTATACCATCGAGGACGGAAAGAAAGTCTTTGTAAGGCACGAACAGAATATTATGAATATCGACAACAGCAAAATCAAAGGTGCTTACGCAGTTGCTACCATGTCAGATGGAACGAAAATTTTGGAAGTTATGAATATCTCACAGATTAAGCAGTCTTGGCAGCAGGGATACGGCTATAAAGAAAAGGGCGGAACGCACGAAAAATTTGCAGACCAGATGGCGAAGAAAACGGTTATTAACCGCCTCTGCAAGATGATTACTAATACATACGGGGACGAAGCTGTGATTGATGCGTTTGAGCGTCTGGAAGAAGTTGAAGGAGAAGATAGAATTGCCGCAGATGTGGCTTACGAAATCTCCCAGAACGCCAATAAAGAGGAATTTTTCATCGAAGAACAGTCACAGATCGAGGAAAAGACACCGGCTCCGACCGTGGCAGATATGACAAAAGCACCGGAGAAAGAACCTGTTCCGGCAGAGAAGAATGAAAAGCCGTTACCAGATTTTATGAAAGATGGAGGAATGTAAATGAGGATTATTTGGATATTGAGTTTTATCGGATGGATTTTATCTTTTGGTGCATTGGTATTTCAGATTGACAGAAAAAACAATACATTTCTACCGCTAATAGTAATGTGGGTATTCGTGATTATCTTGTGGATTACAAAGTAAAATTATTAGGGCGGTTTATCCGCCCTTGAAGAAAGGAAACGATATGCGAGAAAAATTCAAATATGCAGGTCAGACAGTAAAGACGAAACAAGGAGTTGGAATCAGTTCTTTTGGACAGGATATGAGCGGACAGGATTTCGTTATTGAGGATTGGTGGGAAAATGTTAGCGGATGTTCATGGATGTACGCAGCTGGAAATCCGGCAGCTTTGGAGTATGCGATACGTCACGCAAAGTACGGAGACAACAATAATGTTTCGTTGTTTGGAAATGATGTAGTGTATGGAAAAATCGGGACATTTGGGCACATCTTCCATGTGAATGAATTGGAGATCGAATTATGATAGGTACATTACAACAGGTGTTTAGAAATGAACCATGTGAGTTATTCAAACTGATTCCAAAGGATAAAATAGATAAAATATTTTCTGAATCGAATACAGCATCAGCGGAATTGGATTATACATTTTTGGGATTTGAAAAGGTATATAAGGAAGTTGCAATGTTTATTCCAAAGTCAAAAATTATTATAGATTTCGGATGTGCATATGCGTTTCAGTCATGGTATTTCAAGGATTACGAAAAGTATATCGGGGTAGACTGTTCGACTTCAATTAAGGATGTTCTAAGAACAGACAACTCGCAATTTTTCTTTATGACTATACAGGAATTTATAAAAGAGCAATTTCCAAAACTTGGTTATAAAAAAGAGGAGGTTTTCGCTGTTTGCTCATATGTTCCAGACGAAGAAACAAGGATGATGGTAAAAAAATATTTTCCTTATTGTTTGGTTTATTATCCGTAAGCCATGTGATATGAGAGAAACATTTTTCGGGGAGGAATGAAATGTTTGATAAATTTCCGTATGTAGTAGGTCAACCGGCAGAAATTTTTCATGATGGGAAATGGAAGCAAGGAAAAATTGTTGATGGATACCGATTTAGAGATGGAATTGTGACAGTTCAGACAAATACAGGAGAAAGGATTTGGTGTGGTGAGGCAAGAAAAGAACTATACCGACCATTGCGGTAAAAGTATGACGGTAGGAGAAAAGATACAGGCAATTAGAAAAGAAAAAGGATTAACGCAGGAAGAACTAGGAAAAAGGTGCGGTATGGAGGATTCAGCAATAAGACGATATGAATTAGGGAAAGCCAATCCTAAAATCGAGACATTACAAAAAGTTTCTATTGCACTTGGTATTCCGATAGAAAGATTGATTCCATTCAATATAAATTGTTTTCCAAGCGAATCACAGATGCAAAAATGCCATAACATAGCCTACCATTACGGTTTCAAAAAGCAGTCCATGATGATGATTGAAGAATGTTCAGAGTTGCAAAAGGCTATTTGCAAATGGCATAGGGAGCGTGGCGATTCTCTTCGATCTGAATCTTCTGACTGCAAAGAAAGAACGGCTATTATAGATGAGCTTGCCGATGTAATCATTATGGCAAAGCAGATTACATATTTATTATCTGCGGAAGATGAAGTTTCGGAACAGATAGAATTTAAACTTGACCGCCAGTTGCGGAGAATGGAGGAAGAAAATGCTGATTAGGTCGCAGGATAAGAAAACGATTTTTGATATGTCTGGATGCACATTATGGATGAATTTGGAAAATGAAATTTACGGATTTGGAAATAATTCTCCGAATGAAGACCAGACAACAATTTTATGATATTACAAAACCAAAGAACGAGCCATTGAGGTTTTGGATGAAATTTGTATGAACTATATCAGTCTTAACAGTACTAAAGGTAATAATTCATATGTAAAAAACGGAGTTTTCCAGATGCCGGAGGTGTGAAGATGAAGTATAACAGACAAAAGTTTTGTGATTGTAGTGATAGAGAAAAACTTAGGATTGTAAAAGAAGAATTAGAACTTGAAACGCACAACGGAACAACTAAGGATGATTTGATTATGTTACTTGATTGGACATATAACAGGTTAATAAAAGGAGATTTGGAGGTGTGACATGAGGATTATTTCGCAGAATGGTTTGATAAGTATTCCTTTTGAAATTATAGTCATTCGTGCAACAGGAACATTTATAAAAATGAATATGGCCGGAGACACAGGGAAAGGAACGGTTATTGCAGAGTATAGCACACCAGAAAAAGCAGAAAAGGCAATGCAGCTTCTTCACAAAGCATACAGCGGTATGCCGATTATTTTTCAAAATGTGGAAATACCAGAAATTGACGATGATAGGTTAAAAGGTATTTTGGATTGTTCAATAATTGCGAGTATTCCAAACGAACCATCAAAAATTGAGTATATCAATAACGCAGTATTCAAGTTTCCAAAGGAGGAAGATTTATGAGTGAAGATATTACATATTGCTCAAATAGGAAATGCAGATGTTTAAGATGTGCAATGAATCCGAAACATATTAAGTTACTGATTCCCTACAGTTTTGCAGATTTAGATGGAACAGAGTGTTGCTACAAAGTACAAAACCATGTTGAAAACAGAAAAGTTATATACGGAGGTTAAGATGATTGAGATTATTTCAGACCACAAGCCGACAAATGGAGATAAGATAAGGGAAAAAGTTGATTCTGAATTAGCAGAAATCATCATGTGTCCTTATGATACAGAACCAGACTTATGCAATAAAAAAGGCTGCTATGACTGTTGCTTGGAATGGCTTCAGCAACCGGCAAAGTGAGGGGAGATATGAAAACAGTAAAATCTAAGAAAGACCTTGCATTTGATAAGGAACGTGCGAAGTACCGTCATGAAATTTCCGCTTTACAACGTGAAATCAAAGAAAATCTTCGTGAAATCGAAATTTTGAATCAGAAGATTTTGGAACTCGAAGAAAGCATCAGGCAGAAAGATGAATGGATTCATAGGCTTTTGGAATATACGGAATTGACATAGGAAGATATGAAAAATCAGATTCAGAAATACAGAAGCGTTTCGGAGGTTATAAACCATATGCAAGAAATGAACAGCATGATTTGTGGTTTCTGTAATAGGTTTGGTCTATGAGCAGAACGGGGGTAACTATTTCAGTACCAGTGTTAGCGTACAAAGATTGGAACATCAGCTATTTTAATTTTGATGAAGATATGGAGGAAAAATCAAAGCAGGAACTTAAGAGAATGTTTCCGTATAAAGAAGATAAAGAGAAAGCGAGGTGAAATAAATTAAAATTGGACTTATTGATGTTGATGGACACAATTTTCCGAACTTGCCGCTTATGAAACTGTCAGCGTGGCACAAGCAGCAAGGAGATTCAGTGGAGTGGTATCAGCCATTATTTAGTGGTTATATGGATAAGGTGTATATGTCAAAAGTATTCAGTTTTACTCCAGATTATGAATATTACATAGATTCTGATGAAATTATTAAAGGTGGTAGCGGCTACTGCATTGAACTGATAAACGGAAAGGAAATTTATCATACAGAAAATGATATTCAGTTGCTCCAAGAGATTGAACATATTTACCCAGACTACAGCCTTTATCCAGAGTTGACGAAAGATACAGCATACGGTTTTATGAGCCGTGGTTGTCCAAGAGGTTGTGAATTTTGCCATGTCGAAGCAAAAGAGGGAAGAAAATCATATAAGGTAGCTGATCTATCGGAGTTTTGGAAATACCAGAAAAATATAGTTCTCCTTGACCCTAATCCTATTGCTTGTAAAGAATGGAAAGATATTTTCCAACAGCTTATTGATTCCGAATCGTGGGTTGATTTTTCACAAGGCGTTGACATTCGCCTTATGACAGAAGAAAAAGCAGAAATGATAAAGAAAATTAAAACTAAAAACATTCATTTTGCTTGGGATAGATATGAGGACAAAGATAAAATTATTCCAAAATTCAAGATGTTTAAGGAGATTTCTGGTTGGGATAAAAGGAAGCTTACAGTATATGTTCTGACAAATTTCAATACTACCATAGAACATGACTTAGAAAGAATATATACACTTAGAAATTTGGGTTACTGGCCATATGTAATGATATACGATAAGCAACACACAAAACCAAAAGACACAGTTAGGAAAATACAAAGATGGGTAAATATGAGGGCGGTTTTTGAAAGTACGCCAAGATTTGAAGATTATCAGAAAGTGAGGTGATGCCAAATGGGAGAACGGACATATGATTTGACCGGAAAAAGGTTTTGGATGCTAGTTGCAGAAAAATATGTAGGGAAAGGGAGTTACTTATGTAAATGCGATTGCGGTAATGAAAAAATAGTTAAGACAGGAAAACTTAATTCTGGGGAAGTTAAAAGTTGTGGGTGCATGAAGGCGAAAGACTTAACTGGAAAAAGGTTTGGAAGACTGACTGTAATAAAAAAGGATCATATTCACATTGTTCCGAGTGGTGGTAAATACTGGAAATATCTATGTAAATGTGATTGTGGAAACGAAGTATCTGTTTTATCAAATTCTTTAAGAAACGGAGCAGTTGTTTCTTGTGGATGCTATAGAAAAGAGCGATTGCATGAAAAAACATTTAAAAATTTAAGTGGTGGCAGGTATGGGCGTTGGTTGGTTCTTGAAGAATTCAAAATGGAAAATGAAAAAACATATTGGTTATGTCAATGCGATTGTGGAACCAGAAAATATGTAAGAGCAGATCAATTATTAAGTGGTGATTCCAAAAGCTGTGGATGTTTAACAGTTAATTCAGCAACTACACATGGTTTATCAAAAAAAAGAATTTATCAAATATGGTCACATATGATACAAAGATGTGAAAACAGAAATGCTACTTCTTATAAGGATTATGGAGAAAGAGGAATTTCTGTTAACTACGAATGGCATGATTTTAGAAAATTTTACGAGTGGTCTATCGAAAATGGATATGCAGATCATTTAAGTATTGATCGTATCAACGTAAATGGAAATTATGAACCATCAAATTGCAGATGGGTGGATTCAAAAACACAAGCGAACAACAGAAGAAATAACCATTATGTGAAAATAAATGGCATAGTTCATACATTAAAACAATGGAGTGAAATATCTTGTGTCCCATACGGTACTATTTGCCAAAGAATACGGAATGGATGGAATGAAGAAGCTGCAATTTTTACTGTCGTTGGAAGTGTGAAAAAATATGAAGCTTGATGTAATTGGTAGTGGGAGCAAAGGAAATTCCTATATTTTGCATGATGAAGAATCTGCAATAATTATTGATGCTGGAATAAACCTAACTTTGATTAAGAGATGCATTGATTTTAAGATAAATAAGATAAAAGCCGTGATTTGCAGCCATATCCATTCTGATCACAGTAAATTCATACAAAAATATCTTGATTTGCATATAAAGGTGTTTATGCCATCGTCTGTCAAAAAAAATTACGAGAATAATGAGTATGCTATTGTTGTGTTACCAAAGGAAAAAATTTGCGTAGATAAGTTTCAGATAATTCCATTTGAATTACCACATGATGGAACAGAAAATTATGGATATTATTTTTGCGAAAATAGTATTGGGCGTTTACTTTTCATGACGGACTTGGAATATTGCCCATATAGTTTCAAAAATCTACGGGTGCAGCATCTCGTGATAGAGTGCAATTACATAGAAGATTTGGTAAATCGGGAAGCTGAAAACTACGCTCATCAGATAAGAGGTCATTGTTCGCTAAATACTTGTAAAGGAATTGTCGAAGCGAACAAAACTCCTGATTTGCGGACGGTAACGTTGATTCATTTGTCAGATAAGGTCTGCGACCAAAACAGGGTTTTAAAAGAAATCAAGGAAGTTGCCGGGGATAGAGTTGATGTGAATGTGGCGGTTCCAGGATTAGAGGTGGCTTTTAAGAAATTTCCATTTTAGGAAGGGAGTGATTATGTGACAGAAGCAGAAAAACAAGAGATTTTAAGCGAACTGGAAGAACGGTTTGAGAAAAAATATAAGGGTTGTTTATCAAGAGAGGACACGCAAAGTGTTTTAAAAGAGCCTAGAAACAAATGGTTCAGAGATGAAAATGGTGGCGGAGGATATTCTCTGATGACGGATGCTTTTGATAACAGCATTGTATCATGGCAGGTATGGGAAACGATACGAAAATTAACTTGTGTTATTTGCGGAAAGCAGTATGTAAGACATCTTGCAGGGATTAAAGAATCAGAGGAAATCGCAGAGGAAATTTGTCAATTCATTTATGATTTGAGGATGAAATACAAGGAGAACAACCATGATTGAGTGCTTAAAAATTGAAGATTTTGTGATTACACAGATGTTTCGACCGTATATGCCGAGTTTGTTACCGGGAGAATTTCAGGGATTGGAATACTGTGAGGAGCAGGAGAAGATTGAACGAAAACTACGTTCTCATCCAAAATATATCATTGATATTTTAGATAAAGACCCAGAAACCAAACAGCGTGTTTTTAACAGGCTTCGGAAGTGCGGCGGCGTGAAGTTTTATCGGTATCTGGATATGAGTAATTCGGTAATTCAGTATGTGAAGAAAGGATTGGAAGGATAAAATGGAAGTAAGTATTTTTGGACGCAATGGGAAGACTTGGGCAAGATTCAAGGTCAAAATTAAAGAATTGCGAATATATTCTAAATTATTGAAGAAGTATGTGGATATTAATAAACCAGTAAAACAAAGTAGCCGGTACATATATTTTGAGGTTGAAGGAGACTTGCTCAATCCGAAAAAAGCAGACATTTAGATGAATAGTAGGAGAACGGAGGTTTTTAAGTGAATACTTACAAATCAGAATGGTATTTTATAAAATTAGGGAACAAGGTCTATCAGTATAAAAACGGTAAATTAATGTGGATTGTAGGATAATTCGTACAATAAATGTGAGAAATGTGTTTTAGCCTTCGAACAGGCAGAAATAATGGAGGAATGAATGTGATACAGGTTATTTACACGGCAGATGATGAAGAACCAGATTGCAATAGATGTTGTCATTGTGATTGTGATGAGATTATTTGCACTGATAGATGCGGACCAGATCATGGATGGTTTGGATATGAGAGAATTGAATATGAGGAGGAATGAAAATTGAATAGTTGTACTTTTTTTGGTCGTTTAGTCCGTGATGTGGAATTAAGATATTCGCAAAGTAATGTTGCTGTTGGTAGGTTTACCCTTGCAGTCAACCGGGCATACCAAAAAGGAGATGTGAAAGCTGATTTCCTGAACATGGTAGCCTTTGGTAAGACGGCAGAAAACATTGAAAAATTCTTCAGACAGGGTAGCCGTATTGTGGTTCATTGCCATGTGCAGAATGAAAACTATACCAACAAGGACGGCAATAAGGTTTATCAGACAAACTTTATTGTAGACAGTTTTAGCTTTGTCGATACAAGGGCAGAGGGCGGAATTACGCAGAACCAGAACACGCAACCAGCACCTCCTCCAATGCCTACTGATTCGGACGGTTTTATGAATATTCCGGACGGAATAGACGAAGAATTACCATTCTCATGATAGGTGGTGATGCATATGGAAAGAAAACCAAGTGAAATTATTCAAGAATTTCTTGACCTGATCGACAACAGCCATACAGAATTCAACGATTCCAAGACCAAGGTTGATAATTACAACAGTAAGACCTACACATGGACACATCAGCTTGAGGACTGCAAAAACAAGCAAGAACGGAACCGGCTGGCAACTGCGTGGCAGAAAGAGTTAAAAGAACGCAGGAAAGAAAAGGATCGTAAAAATTTATGGGAAAAGATACATAATTTTGGGGTCGATGTTTCCAATAAAGCGTTTTTGAAGAAACTCCGTCATTTGGTGCAAGAGCAACAGAAAGTTGAGGAATATCTTGAAACACCGTATGAAGAACGGGAGTATAAGAAAGGAGTTGTTGAGAAATGAATGAAGAATTGAATGTGAATGTGGGAGATGAGGTACTATATAGACAGGCATCCTATTCAAGAATTGAGAAAATTGCTACCATTACGAAGGTAACTCCAACAGGGAGAATAAGAATTGATGAATCTATGAATCAATTTGACAAATATGGCAGACAAATGGGTAATGTTGGTTGTAGAGGAAGAGATTATATTTACATTTTAACACCAGAAAAAAAGGAAGAAATTCTTAGAAAAAACGAAATTAAAAAATGTATTTGCATATTTGCTGATTTGAAAAACACACTCACTTACGAACAGGCAAAAGGTATTTTGAACATTCTATTGGGAGGGAAGCAAAATGGATAAAGAATGCTGCGGAACATGTAGCAACTGCAGAAAATCAGAAGAAACCGGAGAATGGATTTGTACGAATGATTTGAGCGACAGCTACGCTATGGAGGTTGAGTACAATTATCGGTGCGAAGATTATGAGGAGAGGGAATGAAGTTCATTGATTTTTTCGCAGGAATAGGCGGTTTTCGGAGAGGAATGGAACTGGCAGGACATGAATGTGTTGGTTTTTGCGAATTTGACAAATTTGCAACGGAAAGCTACACCTCAATGCACTTAATTACAGATTCTCAAAGAAAATACCTTGAATCATTGCCTATAAAACAACGGCAAAAGGAAATATTGAAGGAGGAATACAGAAATGGAGAATGGTATGCAAATGACATTAGAAGAGTTTATGCCGGAGACATTCCGAAAGCAGATTGCTGGTGCTTCGGATTCCCATGCCAGGATATCTCAGTTGCCGGAAAACAACTTGGATTTCAAGGAAACCGTTCAAGCCTGTTTTTCAGAGTTATGTACCTTATCGGACAGCTCGAAGAAGAAAATAAACCCACTTACATTTTCATTGAGAACGTTAAGAATTTGCTTAGTGTTAATGGAGGATGGGATTTCGCCCGGTTGCTCATTGAAATGGAACAAAACGGGTATGATGCAGAATGGCAAGTTCTCAACTCTAAAGACTTCGGAGTGCCACAAAATAGAGAAAGGGTGTTCATTATCGGACATCTTAGAGGAAGAAGTACCTCAGAAGTATTTCCTGTCAAAGGAGCAGACGGAGAAAATAGTGTTCACTTAATTTTAGATGGATGCATTGACGGTAGAAATTCTCAAAGGGATAGAATTTACAGTAAGAATGGATTGTGCCCTACAATAGCAACAAAGCCTGGAGGAAATACAGAACCAAAAGTTGCAATTCCCTGCTTTATTGATTTGAGTTATAAGAAAACCAAACTAACAGATACCGCAAGATGTTTGCAGGAAAGATATGCAAAGGGCCCATCGACACACGAAGCGGAAACAAGCGGAGTGGCTATAAAAATTATAGGAGAAGTCAATTCCTCTCAGAATGGACAAATTCATTCAGTTGACGGTATTACTAAATGTCATTCAGCCGGCCACAACAATAGTCCTAAAATAGCTATCCCAGTTTTAACACCAGACCGAGCCGAAAAACGTCAAAACGGAAGAAGATTCAAAGAAGATGGAGATCCGATGTTCACATTGACTGGACAGGATAGACATGGTGTTGCTGTTGAACCTATTGGAGGTATATACACAAATGTATCTTCTGATTATCAGCGAGGAGTATATGCGGATTGCTTTAGGTGCTTAAAGTCGAACAACCATGACAGTGCGTGTGTGTTCAAAGTAAACACGGAACACGAAGAAAATTCCAAACGTGGGATTTATGTTCAACTTCCCAATGCAGTTGTTTGTTATGCGGTGTGGTATGAAAAATATCAATGTTACATAGCAATCAGAAAGTTGACGCCAAGAGAATGTTTCAGATTACAAGGATGGACAGATGATTATTTTGAGAAAGCAGCATTTGTAAATTCTGACAGCCAGTTATATAAACAATCCGGAAACGGAGTCACTGTAAATGTTATTTATGAGATTGCGAAAAGGTTAAAGGAGTGTGAGAACAATTGAACAATCAGGAAGCAATAGAGATTCTGAAAAATGAAAGACCGGGGTGTGGAGAAAAAATCCCGTATACTGAGGAAGAAAAGTGTGAATCTTACGATATTGCAATTTCAGCGATTGAGAAGCAGATTCCGAAGAAACCAATAAAAACAAATGATGAAACCGGAATAAGATATACGGACTCATACCGGTGTCCGAACTGTGGAAGATCATTTTCAGGAACCGGAATAGCAAGTTTCTGTTATCATTGCGGACAGGCATTAAGATGGGAGGAGTAACGATTGAGCCAGTACAAAAACATTGCTAAAGCGAAAGCAATAGAGCGAAAGAACCGGGAACGGCTGTTGAAAGTCAAAAGATGCTGATTATTTATCAGCATCTTCGACATAGTTTTGAAGAACAGTAACAATAAGATTACTCAAACTTCTGTTTTGTTTTTTTGCAAGTACAGACAATTTTTCCTTTAAGACTTTGTCCATGTTTACAAGAACGCCTGTTTTGTCTTTTGAAACAGCCATATCAACTCCTCCTAGTTTTTTATAAAAGTGTAACATATATAATAGATATAGTCAAGTTATATAACTTTGCATTGACTGTAGCGCTCAAAAATCATATAATTATTATATAATAGTTATATAAAAAAGGAGGAGCAGTATGCACGGTAATTTCAAAGACATAACTGGCCAGAAGTTCAATATGTTGACAGCCATTGAATTAGTTGAAATTAAAAAAGGAGTTGGTGCGATATGGAAATTTAGATGTGATTGTGGAAATGTTATTAAATTGCAAGCAGGAAGAGTTAAATTTGGAACAACTAAATCATGTGGTTGTATAAATCACAAGAGAAATTTTAAAGATGATTTAACAGGAAAAATATTCGGGAAATGGACAGTTATAGAGAAGTGTAGCGATCAGTCTGGTGTTAAATGGCTATGTAAATGCAAATGCGGTAATTATAGAAAGATAAATGCAAGCGACTTGAAAAACGGTAAAAGCAAAAATTGTGGTTGTGAAAGAACAACAGATTTGACTGGAATGAGGTTTGGTAAATGGCTTGTCATTAAAAGGGGAGAAAACAAAGGGAAAGAAGTTAGATGGGTGTGTAAATGCGATTGCGGTAATGTTAAAACCGTCTCCGCTGCAAGCCTAAAAAAAGGAACATCAACAAATTGTGGGTGCGAAAAAATTGTTGATCTATCTGGAAAACGATTTGGTAAATTGCTGGTTATTGAAAAGGCTGAACGGCACATTACTGAAAGCGGACAATCTGTACAAATGTGGAGATGTATATGCGATTGTGGAAATGAAACAATAGTAAGACACAGTAACTTACAAAGCGGTAATACAATTTCTTGTGGATGTTATCACAATGAAAAATTTGGAGACATAAATAGGTCACATAATCTGTCAAATAAATCTCACTTGTATGGAGTTTGGAAAACAATGAAAGATAGATGCTATAGAGAAAAATCAAAATCATACAAAAATTACGGCGGAAGAGGAATATCAGTATGTGACGAATGGAGGAATGACTATAAAGCATTTTATGATTGGTCAATGAAAAACGGTTATAAAGAAGAACAGAATGAAAACGGAGTGAATATTCTTTCAATAGACCGTATTGACAATGATGGGAATTATGAGCCATCAAATTGCAGATGGGTAACAGCTGACATTCAAGCTAAGAATAAAAGAAGAAAAAAGTGAATTTGAAGAATGGAGTGATTTAAACGACAAATTATAGAAAAATTTACGCAATGAAAGCCGAGAGAGAAAAACAAATCAAAAAGATTTGCCATGATATTCCATATTCAAGTGGAATTTATGTGTTTTATCGTACTGATGAAGCGAACATTCGGAGAGCATATTGCGGTCAGGCGGTAAATTTGTGTGAAAGATGTGCTGCTCATTTAGCGGAATACGATCACATAGCGTTGAGTTTGAAAAAACATGGTTTTTACAGTGCAGATAATCCGTATGGTTGGAAACTTCAATTTAAGACTTGCTCTAAAAATGAGTTAGATGAAAGGGAAGTTGCAACAATTAAGCAGTTTGCAGATGCAGGATTTCAGATGTACAACGTGACGGCAGGAGGACAATCCACCGGAAAGTTGGTAACAGGTCAGTACAAACCTCCTAAAACATACAGAGAGGGTGTTCAGATCGGCAGAAAGAACATGGCTAGGGAACTTTCCCATATCATTGATACCCACTTGACCGTATCATTGAAACAGGAGAAACAGAACAACAAAGTATCTCAGAAGGCTTTTGAGAAGTTTAATGAATTATTAGAAGAAGGGAAGTAAGAATATGATGTTATTTAGAAATATTGACAGAGAGTTTGAAAAAAATGGATTTACCAAAATCGAAGAAGATAAATATGGAGTAGAGTATGAGCGTTACAACGAAAAATATAAGTATACACAAGTGATTTATATTGGTCATAAAGCATCTGGAAATCATATTGTTCAGTCATACGATAAAGCGGTAATGGACGAAAACAAAATTGGAAATATTTGTGTTGGTATTACATATCCAGAAATAAAACTTGTGTTGAAAAAGTTTCAACAGATGAAGAGGAAATACAAATGGGTATAATGAGCTTTTGGAGGAAAGGGAATGAAAGTAACTTTACAACAGCAACGAGATTTTTACAGTGCTTTCATGGGCGAAGAGCTTTGCTCGGATCAAAAAGAAGTATCGAAAGAACAATTAGATGAAGCAATATCAGATTGTCAGTCTATGTTACAGTATTCCATCGACCAAAATTGGAAAGAAGAAATTTCTTACTGGAGAAAACTCCTGCAAGAAAATAAAGTACAAAGGAGAATGTTGACCACTTAAACGTATTGTGATGGCGAGTGGCGAACAATGTAATACCAAAGCATTTGCGGAACAATAGTTCTAATGGTAGTCAAGAGGTAACGGATATGTGTGTGAACACTATCCTGAGTGCATTATTCGGTTAGTTGGTCAGGTGGAAAAGATAGCACAGCAAGTATCATTCTTGCACATGAAAACAATGAACAGATAGATTCTATCGTGTTTGTAGAGGTCATGTATGATCTTAAAAGAAATATTAGTGGTGAAAATCCAGAACATATTAAATTCATCAAAGAAGCAGCAAAACCGTTGTTTGAACTATGGGGATATCCAGTACATATTTTGAGAGCTGAAACAGATTATCTTTCATTTTTTAATAAAATTATGGAAAACCCTAAAAAATATCCAGATAGAAAAGGAAAAAAGTTTGGATTTCCAGTTAATGGGATGTGCGGAGTAAAAAGAGATTTAAAGTTAAAACCGATGAATGATTTTTATAATCAGTTTGGTAATGATATCGTGCAATACGTTGGTATTTGTGCTGACGAAATAAATAGGCTTGAATCATTGAGAAATACAAAAAATAGAATTTCTATTCTTGAGAAATATGGATATACAGAAGATATGGCAAGGCAGAAATGTGTTGAATACGGCTTGCTAAGCCCTTGCTATAAATATTCAAAACGTGGTGGCTGCTGGTTTTGTCCTAACGCAAAGTTAGCAGAACATAAAGAAATTAAAAGACTATATCCTGATGTGTGGAAAGAGTTTGTAGCATTGGAAGATGAGCCAAATGTTGCAAATAATAAATGGAATGTGTACGGAAAAACACTGCATGAGATTGATGAGGAATTGTTCTGGGAGGAACAGCAGATGACAATATTTGATTTTATGTAGGAAAAGAATGAGCGAACAACTTAAACCATGTCCGTTTTGCGGTGGAGAAGCCTATATTAACTACGAACGCATACCGGGAGAAGGACGTGGATATTGGGCACAAGTCCTGTGCAAAATTGCCATAGCAGAAGTGGAGGAACTTGGGCTGGAAGTTATAATGCAGCAGAGCGAAAAGAAGTTAAATCATGGAATAGGAGGGCATATGAATAAGGAACTGGAACTATACAAACTTATTATGACACCAGATTTAGAAAATAAATATTTTTCCTATGTCAGTGAAATGGGGTGGGAAAAGGATATGTTTCTTGTTTGGATTCCATATGGACTTTTAGAAGATTTTATGGAAAATATGACAAGCATATTTGGATACGGATTGTTTGATGATGGAGCTTTTGATGCAAATATGCAAAGTGATGGTGTTTGCATAGACCTTGCAGAAATATTGGATGGATACTTAGATATCGAAACAGTATTCCCAAGGGACAAATATAAGCATTAGGAGGGAATATGAGCATAAGTAATTTCAATACCTTTATCTACGGAAGACAGGTGAACAAAGGTGGAAAACTTGCCGTGTGTGGAAGCAAGAAAAAAAGAAAGAGGATTAAACATGGAAAATAAGAAAATCCTAGATGCGTGTTGTGGTTCTAGAATGTTTTGGTTTGACAAAGAAAATCCAGATGTTGAATTTGTAGACAATAGATGCATACATCGTGAAGTGATATGGAAAAGTGGAGATGGAAAAAGCGTAAGATATTGTGATGTCAATCCGACAACTCTTGCAGACTTTACAGATCTTCCGTTCGAGGATAACACATTTTATCATGTGGTTTTTGACCCTCCACATTTATTACATATCGGAGATAACGCATGGATGGCTAAAAAATATGGGAAATTGGATTCAAACTGGGAAAACACAATAAAACAAGGCTTTGATGAATGTATGAGAGTGTTAAAGCCAAATGGAACATTGGTTTTTAAATGGAATGAATTTGATATTCCTGTAAAGAAAATTGTTGAAGTTATCGGTCAACAACCTTTGTATGGACACAAAAGCGGAAAACAGCAAAAGACACACTGGCTTTGTTTTATGAAGAAAGAGGGTTAGGAGTGGAAAATGATATGTTTGGATACATAGAGGGATATTCCGATACTGATGAAATTTCCTACTGTCCGTTCTGCGGAGAGCGTATTGGTACATTTCATGCAGACGGAACGGCAACCTGTTCTGAATGCGGACAAAGGTTTGCAGTAATAAAATACGAAGAAGATTAAATTTACATTTCACAAAAGAGCCTACGGGCATAATCTACGAAAGAGCCGGATTCCCGGCATAAATCCCAATTAAATAATAAAAGTTAGGAGGACGAGTTGTCCGGACATAAAACTGCGGTTTCTCCTAAAAGAAAATGAACTACAATGATTTTTTAAAAAATAAAAGATTTGTTTTGGAAAGTAGTGGATTTGATATTGATAAATCAGAACTTAATCCAATGCTCTACGATTTTCAAAAGGATATTGTACGGTGGGCATTAAAGAAAGGAAAAGCTTGTATATTCGCTGATTGCGGACTTGGAAAAACTCCTATGCAGCTTTCATGGGCATATCAGGTACATAAGCATACCGGTGGAATGATTCTTATTCTTGCTCCATTGGCTGTAGCAGATCAGACAAGACGTGAGGCAGAAAAATTCGGCTATATCGCAAAGGTGGTAGAGAGACAAGAAGATTGCATTCCCGGTATCAATATCACAAATTACGAAAAACTGGATAGGTTTATCGCAAAAGAATTTACAGGAATTATTCTTGATGAAAGTAGTATTTTGAAGTCTTATTCGGGGAAAGTAAGAACTGCTATTATACAGAACTTTCATGA
The DNA here is from genome assembly GCF_947654165.1 of uncultured Blautia sp. GTDB lineage: Bacteria > Bacillota > Clostridia > Lachnospirales > Lachnospiraceae > Blautia. The sequence continues at coordinate 103,336 of NZ_CANTKB010000008.1, read as the reverse complement.
TGTCCCATATAAATTGGCTTGTACTGCAACACCAGCACCAAACGATTATATGGAATTGGGAAATCATTCTGAATTTTGCGGAGTTATGACGAGGGCAGAAATGCTTTCCATGTTTTTTGTTCATGATGGAGGCCAAACTTCAAAATGGAGACTAAAAGGTCATGCAGAAGATGTATTTTGGCAGTGGTTGGCAACATTTAGTGTGTTTGTAGATAATCCGAGAAATATTGGATATGAAATATCTGGTTATGATTTGCCACCATTAAATATTAGTGAAATTGTTGTTGATGGAGATGTGCCAACAACAGAATCATTAACTTTGGCAGAACGTAGACAAGCTAGAAAGGAAAGTTTGCAACTCAGATGTGAGAAGGCAGCCGAACTCGTTAATGCTTCTGATGAGCAATGGCTTGTATGGTGTGATTTGAATGATGAAAGTCATAAATTGCATGAACTTATAAATGAAAGCGTTGAGGTTCAGGGAAGCGATAAAGATACCTACAAATCTGAATCCATGCTGAATTTTAGCAAAGGAAACTCAAAATGCCTTGTCACTAAGCCGAATATTGCCGGATTTGGAATGAACTGGCAAAACTGCCATAACATGATTTTTACCGGACTATCGGACAGTTATGAACAGTACTATCAGGCGTTGCGTCGTTGCTGGAGATTCGGACAGGAATGTCCAGTAAATGTTTATATCATTATTTCTTCAAAAGAAGGCTGCGTAAAAGAAAACATCGAAAGAAAACAAACCGATTTTCTGAAAATGCAGTCAGAAATGACAGAATTAACAAAAGAAATTACAAAGAAGGAATTGCGGAGCACTTGCAGAATCAGCACTCCATACGAACCAAAAATAGAAATGAAATTACCAAAATGGGAGGAATTTGAATCATGAACGTACTGGAACAGGTAATCAAAAATAAGTATGCAATTTATAATGGGGATTCCGTGGAAATTGTAAAGGAAATTCCGGATAACAGCATTCACTACACAATTTTTTCTCCGCCTTTTGCAAGCCTGTATACATATTCAAACAGTGATAGAGACATGGGTAACAGCAAAGGAGATGATGAATTTTATCAGCATTTTATTTATCTTGCAAAGGAATTGTACAGAATTACAATGCCAGGGCGGCTTCTTTCATTCCATTGTATGGATTTACCACTCATGAAAGAGCGTGATGGAGTAATTGGTTTGAAAGACTTTCCGGCTATTGTAAGACAAATTTTTGAGGATTGTGGTTTCGTTTATCACAGCAAGGTTACGATTTGGAAAAATCCGGTAACTGAAATGCAGAGAACCAAAGCATTAGGACTGTTACATAAACAGATTAGGAAAGACAGTGCTATGAACCGTCAGGGAATTCCGGATTATATTGTTACCATGAGAAAGCCAGGCGAAAATCCAGAGCGTGTTTCACACACGCACGAAACATTTCCTGTTGATGTTTGGCAAAATTACGCAAGCCCTGTATGGATGGACATTCGTCAATCAGATACATTGCAGAAAAAATCAGCTAGGTCAGAAAAAGATGAACGTCATATTTGCCCATTACAGCTTGAAGTAATCCAGCGTTGCATTGAGTTATGGACAAATCCGAATGATATTGTTTTTGATCCATTTGGTGGAATCGGAAGTACTCCATATGTGGCATTAACTCTTGGTAGGAGAGCAATTTCAAGTGAATTGAAGGAAAGTTATTTTCATCAGATGAAGGGAAACTGTGAAGAAGCTTTGAACACTGGGATTATGAATTGTCCAGTAGGACAGATGAGTATTGAAGATTTTTTATCGGAATCCCTTGTTTCAAACAGTTGAATATTTGGGATTGTGGGGTAGAACAAAGATGTTAGAACAATATTGTTGTGAGTCTTTACGCAATATGTGTAGAGATGTGATAGATAATCATAATCCACCTATATTACGGCTTAAAACAGATAAAACAGAATATCCAGATAACCCATACAAAGATTTTCTTGGGGAATACAGGTATATGTGGCTTCGGTCAATCTATGACTGGGGCAAGGGGAACAGGTGCAAACGACATGACATGGCACGAAGATGGTTTGACCAAAATTCTAATACATTGGTTGTATGTTTCTTTTCCGAATCATATAGCGTAGATATTGAAAATGCCATGAAATCAACAGAAAGTTTTAAGCAGCTATGGTATGAATTTCAGATATGGTTTGACAGAAAAAGGAGAGATTTCAGAATGACTTTTGATATTACTGATAGTAAGAAACAGATTTTAGAGAATGGAAAACGACCTCTTTCGCATGGAGGTGTGGCGAATCTGTTGAAAACACTGACAAAGACGATGGAAAAGCAGGGTTCCAGTATTGAGAGTATTGCAAAGGTGCAGTACACAATCTGTATGCAGGCAGGAATTTATATTCCAGATGAATTTATTGAGGATGTAGCGGTTGCTTTGTATGCTCAAAACGAGGTTTTGAAGAATGAGCAATAAATCAGACTATGATTTTTATAAATCCATTGGAATATGCGTACGTTGCCATAAAAGAGCAGCAGAACCGAACAAAGTTATGTGTATTGAATGTGCAGACAAAGAGAAGATACATGATAGGGAAAAACGTCAAAGAAATATTTCTTCCATGAAGAAAAAGGACTTAGATAAATATTATCTTTTGAAACAACAAGGAATCTGTACATATTGCAAGCGTGAAAAAGCAATTCCCGGGAAAACAAAATGTGCGAAATGTTTGGCTAAAATCCGTACTAAGAGACAATCGAAAAGATGTGATCTTGATCGGTCTGAATGGCGCTCACATAGTATTTGCTACATATGTGGAAAGAAACATGTTTTGCCCGGAAAAGGTGTCTGCGCGGAATGTTACAAGGTAAGAACGGTGGCTATAAACAAGTGCTTGGAAAGCAGAGAAGATGGTTTTAATGAATATTGGAAACAGGAAAATAAATTGATTTTTGGAGGTAAGACAGTATGAATGAATTTGCAATTGAATGGACGAAGGATAGGGATTATGCAGGCGTAACGGTTCCGAGCGGAACGGCATGGAAAAGCAAACTTATGAGGCATTCAGAGTCGCACCCGGATGAGGTTAAACTTATGGTGGAAAATAAAGATGGATCTGCATTCTTCCATGTGCCTGTGAACTGGGTTAAATGCAGTCCGCCCAGAAAGGTATCTGAAGAACAGAAAGAAGCTGCTTCGGAACGGTTTCGGCAGATGTGGGAAGACAGGAAAGCGGAGGAATTAGAAGATGAATAGGGAAATCATTTTTAAAGCAAAGAGAAAAGATAATGGTGAATGGGTGGAAGGATATTATAGAGCAGACCAAGACTTAGATATGCATTATATCTGTGGATGGAATTATTATCCGTCTGAAAACGGGCTTGAAAAAGAACCATTTGAATATGAGATTAATCCAGAAACCCTCTGCCAGTACATAGGTTTAAAAGATAAGAATGGTAAGAAGATTTGGGAGAATGATATTGTACAAGCATGGAGTGAAGGAAGTAATGCAATAGGGAAAGTAATCCGCAGAGTAGATGGGTTATATATAATGTATCCAGCATATCAAAAGAAAGAATTTTGGGGGTTATATCCAAATAAAAATGGAAAAACAACGGTTGAAGTAATCGGAAACATTTTTGATAATCCGGAGCTATTGGAGGTGGATTAAGTGAAAAGATTCAAATGCAAGAAATTATTTTGCGTAGATAAATACGATGACGATGGATTATGTATTGAGAATGAAACCATAGTAATCGAAGAAGGAAAGATCTATGAATTGGACAAAAGCGGATACATGATGATTGGTGGTTCTGATCATGTTCATCTTGATGCAGTAGATGGTTCATGGTTGGAAATTACGAAAGAGCATTTAAAAGAGTATTTTGATGAGGTGGAGGCGTAGCATATGTTAGAGAAAAAAGAAGTAACATTCAATATTGAAGGAAAGTTTATCACACAGCTTGCAAGGGAATGGATGTTTTGCGAAGGGAGAGAATTCGAAAAAGTTATGGATTTGCTGTTGAGCTGCATGGGTGGAACAAACCAGTCTGAGAAGACATTAAGACGGTTAGCTGAAGATGTATTGCTTGGAAGAGCTGAACTCTCTGGAAATACCGCAGAAGGAACATTCTGTTTGACCACATATAATGCAGATGAACAGACAGATGTTCCAGAACAGTTCAATATTTTCAGCCGATATGTGGAGGCAATCAGAAAAAAGGAAAAAGCTGAAAAAGAAAAGGAAATGTATATGGAATGGTATGCAGTTGCAATGGAATATGTTCCAGAATATTTGAAAAACGAGGTTAGGCATAGGACTGATCAGCCGATAGAAAGTCGGTACGGTTCAGATATGCTGGCAGGGTTTATGGAGCGTACGATGGATGAGAAAGAACATTCGACAGAGGACTATGGATGGCTAGAGCCGGACGGAACTTTTCATGAAGTGGAATGGGGAGTACATCAGGAATGGGCACAGAATTATATGGACGAAAAGTTTCCGGAGGAAGCAATGAACGGAGACATCAACTTGCAGACAAAATGTAATGTCGGACTGATCGGAGCAGGAGACTGGCTCGTCGAAAGAGGATGGGTTCTCTTGCACAATCCGAGTCAGGGAATTGCTTTTCCGACAAAGAATCCGATGAAACGATATACGAAAGCTCAGAAGGAATTTCTTTATGATTATTATATGGAGAGAGGAAAAGAGAAAGAGGCAAATGCTATATATGGTGATGACTTATGAAATATAATAGACAATCATTTTGTGACTTAACAGATAAAGAGAAATTAAAAATTATAGAAAAGGAATTGTCTCTTGAGACACATAATGGAACTACAAGAGATGATTTACTAATGCTACTTGATTGGACGTACAACAGGTTAACCAAGGGAGATTTGGAGATGAAACGATTATGAGTGAAGATATTACATATTGTATAAGCGAATGCAATGATATGAAATGTTTTAGAAATAAAAGGCATATTAAATTACTGATTCCTCATAGTTTTGCATTTTTGGAATGGACAGAAGATTGTCATAAAATGCAAAAAAGCAGAAAATGAAAGTAATTAACGGAGGTGTAAGGATGATTGAAATCATTTCAGATAGTAAACAAACAAATGCGGATAGGATCAGAGGTTTAAATGATGAAGAATTAGCAAAATTTATTGAAGCAATAAGATGCAGTTCTAGTTTTTCTGATGAAGAATGTGGGTTTCCTATTTGCCAGTCGATGAATGAAAAATATTGCCACGGAATCAAGGATAGAGAGCCTGATAAACGTATTTTAGAGTGGCTTCAGAAATCGGAAGAGTGAGGGAAAATATGAAAACAGAAAAATCTAAGAAAGACCTTGCATTTGACAAGGAACGTGTAAAGTACCGCCATGAAATTTCCACTTTGCAACGTGAAATTAAAGAAAATCTTCGAGAAATCGAAGTTCTAAATCGGAAGATTCACGAACTGGAAGAAAGCATTCGGCAGAAAGATGATTGGATCCAGAGACTTCTGGAGTACACGGAATTGACAGAGGAAGATATGAGAAACCAAATTAAGAAAGATAAGAGTGTTTCGGAGTTTATAGATCATATTAATAACATGAATATTTTAATTTCTGGATATGGAGAGAGGTTCGGATTATGAAGAATAAATATTATTTAGTGAAGCGAAATAAAGGAAATGTATTAGTAACGATTCTGAAAAATAAGTCTGATAATACATATAGCTTTGTAAATCTTACAAAAGGTCATATTTGTACTTACAGATTTAAGACCGAAGAAGAAGCAATACAAGATTTACAAAGTAGAAGCTGGTGAAATTATTGGATATGAGGTGATTGAGTGAAAGAACAAGGATTTACAATTCAAGAAGAGTCATTGTCATTTCCCTGGGATGATAATTTTTCTGAATTGGCATTAGAAGATTTTGCAATGATTCAGAAGAATCTACCATATGGAATTTGTCACTCTATTGGAATGGCATTAATTAAGTTAAAGATGATTGAAGATGGAAAATTAGAAGAACATAATAAAACTATAAGAGAAAAGGAGTAATACCTAATCCTAGTAGACTAGGTTTTATATGAGAGTGTTGTACATATAAGTAAAGTGCTAGAAAACAGCGTGAGATCTTCTTTACAAATATATTGAATAGTAAAGCTGTGTAAGGTAGCTACCATATTACGGGATGGGTATGGCGGTCTTAAATGTTGAGCATGGGAGGCTACTAGCATTTCCACGAACCGATTTAGGTAAGTGGTTGGTATGAAGTATATTGCAAGTTGTAGCTTTGGGAAAGATAGTCTTGCTATGGTTTTAAGACTTTTAGAAGAAAATAAGACTTTAGATGAGGTTGTATTTTACGATACAGGAATGGAATTTGATTCAATATATCGTAACAGAGATATATTGAAAGAAATGTTATTTGAAAAACATATTAGATATACAGAACTTAGTTCAAAGAATTCATTCTTATTTGATATGCTTATTAGACCAGTTAAATACAGAAAGCCAGAAAAACAAAAATATCCGTATCATTATGGATATGAGTGGTGTGGTGGTTGTGCAAGATGGGGAACTAGCGGTAAATTAACAACAATTAAAAAACATTACAAGGATACATATGGAGATGAAGAAATATTTGAATATGTAGGAATTGCATATGATGAATCATCAAGAATCAGAAACGATATTCATAAAATATATCCCTTGGTAGATTGGAAAATGACAGAAGAAGATTGTTTGCAATACTGTTATGATAAAGGCTTTAACTGGAAAGAAAATAATATTGAACTGTATGATGTATTGGATCGAGTAAGTTGCTGGTGTTGCAGAAATAAAAATTTAAAAGAACTTAAAAATATCTACATGTATCTTCCTGAATACTGGCAAAAATTAAGAGGAATACAGAGTCGAATTGATTCTCCAATGAAAGGAATTGGTAAGTCGGTATTTGACTTAGAAGAAAGATTCAAAAAAGAAATTGATGCATGAAATTACATTTTCATTTGTATGAATGGGAGGGAGGTAGAGATGAGATACAGTAAAACGGTATTAACAGACGAAAATTTCGATGAGGAGATGGAAAAATTAGCTGAAATCATTGGGATTCCTTTCACAAGCTTTAAGAATCTTGTCAAAGAATTAGATAGTTCATACAGAGTACGTACACATTATTTGGGGTTTGACGAATGGGTTTGTGTTAAAATTATTAATCAGAACCCTGGTATAAGCGAAGCATACGAAGATGTACATCTAGCTTATGAATTTGGCAACGGATTTATCATTTTCCATGCTGTGACATTACTTTAATTTATTCTATATTTTGGAGGATGTTGTCCTAAATGTGGATGTGAATTGAAATCTTGTGAAACGGATTATTTTATAGCTTGTGGACAAGCGTTGATATGGGAGAATCCGGAAGGAGGATTATAAAATGGATAACTTAGAGAAGAAACCTGTATGGGAAATGGAGAACTGATTATGGAAAAAGGATTTATTTTAGTAGATGTACATGAAACCTGTTTGGATTGTAGGTTCTGTGTCGAACTACACGAGGGAATACAGGCTTGTTGTGTGTTAGTAAATAATCAAAATAATCATAATGAGTTCAAAGAAATTGATGTGAGTTATACGCAGGGAAAGCCGGATTGGTGTCCGATACGAAAATTTCCAGAAAAGAAAGAACCATCACAATTTCAGATAAGCCTTATCCTGCCTTTGGAATATACGGACTACGAAAAAGGTTGGAATCATTGTCTTGACTATTTGGAGGATAAACATGGCAATTTATAGGAATGTACAATTATCTTTTTGGACAGATAATAAAATTGAAGATGATTTTACGCCGGAAGATAGGTATTTTTACTTATATCTTATGACAAACCCACAGACCAATATATGCGGATGCTATGAATATAGTTATTCGCAAATGGCAAGGCATACTGGATATAACAAAGATACGATTATACGGCTTTTGGACAGGTTTCAAAACTTTCATAAAGTCATCCAGTATGATGCAAAAACGAAAGAAGTTTTACTTTTGAATTGGTATAAATATAACTGGAGCAAATCAGAAAAGACATTGTCTGGTGTTGAAAATGTAGCAAAGTATATAAAGTCTGAAAGCCTTAGAAATCAGGTGTTTTCTATTATCAATTTAGTTAAAAATGATACCCCTTGTATGCCCCATACATACCCCATACAAGCATCTGTTTCTGATACTGTATCTGATACTGATTCTGTTATCTGTAATTCTGTTAATAAAAAAGAGAATTATAAAGATATATATACTAGAATAATTAAAGAATTTGATATATCTAATTATTTATTAGAGTATATAGAGAGCTGGATTGAATACAAGAGAGAACGGAAATTTACATATAAGGAACGTGGGATGAGGACATTACTGAAAACGATTTTTGAAAAAGCGGAGAAATTTGGAGATGAAGCAGTTGCAGATGCCATAGAAGAAAGTATTTCGAACGGTTATCAGGGAATTGTATGGGAAAGGATTGGCAAAAAAAAGAATGTAGGCGGTAGCTATATGGATGTAGTTCGAAATAGAGTGAGCAAGGTGGATAGTTGGACATGACAAGAGATGAGTTTAAAATATTGGTAAAAGCAATGAAAGCTGTGTATACGCATCCAGCATTTATACCGGATCAAGATGCATTTGATATATGGTACGAAATGTTAAAAGATATTGACTACAAGACTGCCAGTTTTGCAATTAAAAAATATATGCAGTCAGAAGAACGTGAGCCGAGTGTTGCGAGTATAAGGAAACAAGCAGCAAGCATTACGGAACATGATAGCGAATTAAATGAAATGGCAGCATGGGAAATGGTACAAAAGGCACTGAGAAATTCCATTTATAATTTCGAAGAAGAATTCAAAAAGCTTCCTACGATTGTGCAAAAAACAATTGTGAGCCCAAGGCAACTCTATGAATGGGCTATAATGGATAATATAGACGGTAATGGGTGGAATGTCATGCAGTCAAATTTCATGCGTACATACAGAGCAGAACAGGCTAGAGAGAAAGAACGTAAAAAATTAAGCCCCGATGTATTAAGAATTATAGAAAAAGCAACAAAAAACATTAAATTGGTGGAAGAAAAATGATAAATCAATCTGAAATGTACCGTATTTCTGGTGGTTGTATGTTTGATAGAAAATGCAAAGACTGTGAGAATTTTCATCCGGGAAAGAAAAGTAGCTGTTTAATATATCCAAAAAAATTTTATGGCTCTTGGAATGGAGAACGAATGGCTTGCAAATTTTTTTATAAGAACAAAGATGAATTGCAATTCACAGTTATGGACTATCTGAAAGGAAGTGATGAGGATGGATAAAAAATACCTTATTACTGGGAAAAAGTATCTGCATCAAAGAACGATTAAGAGAAATGGATGCAAAAGAAAAGTTCAAAGGTGGGAAAATTGTAAAGAAATCTCTTTACATGGTGCAACTTTTGAATACGAAAATGAAATATGTTTTCTGAATAACGATGAGATTCAAAAAGAAATAATAGATATGGCATAAATATTTTCTAGAAAGGAGTCGGAGCTGCTGGCCGGCATAAAGGGAATTCCCGGCTCCTTTTATGAAATTATGGATGAGAAAGACAGCGTAACAACGCAGGAGATATTGAATTATATTAAAGAATCAGATATAATGTACTTGTCATACATAAGTGATGAGATAAAAATGAACAAAAGAAAAAATATTTTATCAGAACACAAATGGAAAATCAGCCAAGGTAAAGACGGATTTTGGCGTACATATCTTCCAGATGAAATTAAAGGAAGAAAAATGATCAAAAAAAATACCAAAAGAGAAGTTGAAGATATTGTGATTAAGTATTACAAAAACCTTGATAATAAAGCTAAAAGCCGTACATTTGATGATTTTTACTGGAAATGGAGGCAGGTACAAGATATTACGGTTGTTGAAAATTCTGTTGAAAAGTATAATACAGACTATAAGAGGTATTTTTTAAACACAGATTTTTCTAATATGTGCATTGAAGATATTACAGAATATGAAATAAAAATGTTCATTATTAGTAAGGTTAAAAGTCTTAAATTATGCAACAAAGCCTGTAAAACATTGTTTGGTTATATACACAATACGCTTTTGTATGCAAAAAGGAAAAAGATAATCAATGAAGACCAGATGGAAAATTTGACCACAAAAGAATTTTATAAATATTGCACTCAAGTTCAAAAGCCAAAAGAAAAGAAACTTGTCAGCAGCACAGATATGAAACTTTTGTATCAGAAATTTCATAATGATTACATAAAAAAACCTGGATATATTCCAACATACGCAGTTCATCTTGCATCTTACACTGGAATGAGAGTTGGAGAAATCTCAGCATTAATGTGGGACTCAATTACAGATGAATATATTATCATTGATAAATCTGAAAAATATAATAGAAAAACAAAAGAGTATTATATTGATAAAACAAAAAATGGGAAAGAACGCATTTTCCCGGTGACAGAAGAAATTAAAACATTATTATTAAGGGTAAAAAAAGAGGAAGAAGAAAGAGGATATTTATCCGATTTTGTATTTTCCAATGAAAACGGTAGGATTCATGCACCTGTAATTTCATCCTGCTTAAAAAATAAGTGTAGGCAATTAGGAATTGATGAAAAAGGAATTCATGCTCTAAGAAAAACATTTAATTCGAAGATGAAGTGCAACGGAGTATCAACTACAGTAGCAGCATCTTTGCTTGGACATTCCGAAGAAGTTAATGAAAAATATTACACATTTGACACGAGTTCTTTGAAGGAAAAAAATAATATTGTATCGCAAGTAAATAAAGGTTCATGAAAAAAATACCTTGTATTTATAATGCTTTTGATTACTTTGATTACAAATTTGATTACTTTTTGATTACTAGGTCGAAAAAAGCCTTTAAAATCAAGGGTTTTGAGACTTGTTTGAGAGCCGTGAGGTCGCAGGTTCAAATCCTGTTGCCCCGATATGGAAACCTCTTGTGAATCAAGGGGTTTTATTTTATTTCCCATAGTTTCCATTATTATCTTATTTCCCCCTCATGTATCTCTGTAAAATGGGCTGAAATTTTATTGGAGAGAGTACATTTGACAAATAATCTACGTTGACATATAATATATTTAACAAGGGAGCCGGAAGGTGACTGCACTTCACCCGTCCCGGCGAATAAGTTTTAAACTATTAAGGAATAGCCGTCTACTTTTCTCAGGAGCAGGACGGCTATTTCTTATGTGTAAGATTTAGAATTGCAACAATCAGTAGAGCAACGCTTACGATTAGGTTCAATTCTTCGTATGTACTCATAATAATCACCGCCTTCCGTAAGGTCTCAGAATAGGTGATAGCACGTCCCCCAGCACCCTAGGTAAGTATATTATCAAAAGGTGTAGCCATACTTTTATTAAATTTAATTCGTTTAGAAAAAAGTAAGAGGTATGATATTAAGAAGCAGAGCAAGAAATAAAAGAGTTTATAGATTATTTAGGTTATATAAAACAACTAAAAATATGTAAGAATTTGAATGATTTTATATAGGAAAAATGTTATAATTAAAAATAAAAAAGCCTATTTCTGATAGACTTTTTATAACACACACTGTGTTTGTCGGTTATCCGACGCATTTATAATAATATTATTTGAACTTGCAGTGTAAATCTATAGGGTAATTGATTTACAAATATAAAATATCATATTTTGAGATAGGGTGTCAAGAGTGAAAAAAATTATTATTTAGGATTAGATATTGGAACAAATTCTGTTGGTTACGCAGTAACAGATGGAAAGTTCAATTTGTTAAAATATAAAGGTGAACCAATGTGGGGAGCACATGTGTTTGAAGAGGGAAAACAATGTTCAGATAGAAGAATGCATAGGACAGCACGTAGACGATTAGATCGCAGACAACAGAGAGTACATTTGACACAGGAAATTTTTGCAAAAGCTATTAGTGAGGTTGATGAAAGATTTTTTATTCGGTTGAAAGAAAGTGCATTATTTAGAGAAGACACCAGTGGGAGAGATACTTATATTTTTTTTCAAGATGAAAATTATACGGATAAAGAGTATCACAAAGAGTATCCAACAATTCATCATCTTATTAAAGAATTAATGGAAGATCCAACACTGCATGATGTTCGTTTGGTTTATTTAGCGGTTGCTTGGCTTATGGCACATAGAGGACATTTTTTTAGTGAAGTAGATAAAGATAATATTTCTGCATTACTGGATTTTGACTTAATTTACGAAAAATTTATGGAGCTGTTCTTAGTTCCTCCATGGGTGTGTCATGATAGAGAACGATTTAAGAGTGTACTTTTATCCCATCAGACTGTTAAAAATAAAGAGCGGAAGTTCTGGGATTTGCTATATAATGGGAAAAAGCCTAAAACAGAAGAAGAGGATTGCATTAGTAAAGAAGGAATTATCAAACTTCTATCAGGAGGAAGTGTAGAGGCAGGAAAATTATTTGCTCAGAAAGAGTTTCAGGAGAAAATTTCTATTTCTTTGAAAAAGTCAGAGGAAGATTTCCAATTGATTTTAGATGAAATGGATGAAAAAGATTCTGAGTATCTGATTCGACTTCGAACACTTTATGATTGGGCATTGTTAGTGGATTCTTTACATGGCTGTTCCAGTATTTCAGAAGCAAAAATACAAGATTATGTTCAACATGAAGTGGATTTAAAGATGCTGAAGAGTTTTGTTCGTAAGTATTGCCCGAATGAGTATGCTGCCATTTTTAAAAATGCAGAAAAAGAAAACTATGCATCTTATGTATATAATATTTCAAAAGGAAAAAGAACAAAAGAATATAAAAAAAAATCACACAAGAAGAATTTTGTGACTATCTGAAAAAGAAATTAAAAGATATTCAAATTGAAGAAGAAGATCAGGAAATCTATCAAGATATGATGTTTCGATTAGAAACATATACGTTTATGCCGAAACAGGTAACGGGAGATAATAGAGTTATACCTTATCAGCTTTATTATGATGAACTGAAAAAAATTCTGGAAAATGCAGAAAATTATTTGCCATTTTTAAAAGATGTAGATGAACAAGGAATTTCTAATAAAACGAAGATACTTTCTATATTTGAATTTCGTATTCCATATTATGTTGGACCGCTTTGTTCGGCAAGCAAATATGCATGGCTGAAACGAAAAGCAGAAGGGAAAATCTATCCATGGAATTTTGAAGAAAAGGTAGATTTAGATCAAAGCGAGGGAGCATTTATTAATCGAATGACAAATAACTGTTCTTATTTGCCAGGTGAAACCGTGTTGCCACAGAATTCATTATTATACTGTAAATTTACCGTACTAAATGAAATAAACAATATTAAGATTAATGGAATCCCAATTTCTGTGGAATGTAAACAAGAGATTTACAGACTTTTTGAAGAAAATAAAAAAGTAACAGTTGATAAGATAAAAAAATACTTAATTAGTAATAATTATATGAAAAAAGAAGATGTGCTTGGTGGTATTGATATTACTATAAAATCTTCTCTTAAACCGCAACATGATTTTAAAAGACTTTTACATTCAGAATTTTTAAACGAAAAAGAAGTAGAGAAAATTATTGAGTACATTACATATTCAGAAGAAAAAAGTAGAGTGCTTCGGAGATTAGAGAGGGAGTTTCCGAAACTTTCAGATGAAGACAGAAGATATTTATCAAAGTTGAAATATAGTGGTTTTGGAAGATTATCCAGAGAATTTTTTACTGGAATTCGCGGTGCAAATAAGGAAACCGGTGAAAGTTTTAGTATTATACAGGCATTGTGGGATACAAATGATAATCTGATGCAATTGCTTTCAGACCGGTATACATTCAAAGACGGTATCGAAGAAGAACAACGTCAATATTATGAAGAACATCCAATGACAGTAGAATCTTTATTGGAGGAAATGTATGTTTCAAATGCGGTAAAACGTCCAATTTACAGAACATTAGATGTAATAAAAGATATTCAAAGTGTTTGTAAAGCAGCACCGAAAAAAATCTATGTGGAAATGGCAAGAGGACAGGAAGAAGGAAGCAGCAGAAAGAAATCAAGGAAAGATCAGATTTTAGAATTGTATAAAGATATGAATAAGGGCGAAGTAAGGGAATTATCAAAACAATTGGAAGATTGTAATGAACGTGAACTTAGAAGTGAAGTTCTTTTTCTATATTTTATGCAACTTGGAAGAAGTATGTATTCCGGCAAGCCAATAGATATTGAAAAACTGAAAACAGATACTTATAATGTGGATCATATTTATCCACAGTGTAGAGTGAAAGACGATAGCCTCTCAAATAAAGTTCTTGTTTTGTCAGAAGAAAACGGGGCAAAGGGGGATAGGTATCCAATTAGTGCAGAAATCAGACAAAAGATGGGAGAAATGTGGAGAGTATATCATGAAAAAGGACTTATTTCAGATGAAAAATATCGTCGTCTGACAAGGGTAAGTGCATTTTCTAATACAGAAAAAATGGAATTTATTAATCGGCAGTTAGTAGAGACCAGACAGTCTACAAAAGCATTGACAAGAATTTTTCAGTACTTTTTTCCAGAAACAGAAATTGTTTTTGTGAAGGCTGGTCTTGTTTCAGATTTCCGAAATGAAGTTCTGGAATGTGCGAAAAGCAGAATTGTAAACGATTTGCACCATGCCAAGGATGCATATTTGAATATTGTAGCAGGAGAAGTTTATCATGCTAGGTTTACTGCAAAGTTCTTTAAAATTGACCAAGATGAATATTCGGTAAAAACAAAGGTGATTTTTGGAAACAAAGTATGGTGCGGAAAAGAATTAGTGTGGGACGGTGGAAAAGATATTGCGAGAGTAAAAAAACACTCACGAAAAACAGTGTCCATTATACAAGATATGCGTTTGAAAGAAAAGGCAGTTTATTTGACCAACAGCCTTTGAGGGCAGCATCAGGATTAATTGAGCGAAAGGTCGGATTGGATACAGAAAAATATGGAGGGTATAATAAATCAACAGCCAGTTATTTCCTGTTAATAAAATATATTGAAGCGGGAAAGAAACCAAAGCAAGATGTAATGTTTGTTCCAATAGATTTGATGGAATCGGAACGGATTATGGATAATGAAATCTATGCAAAAGACTATGTGAGAAATGCAATTGCACAGATTATTGGAAAACCAAGAGATGTTGTGCAAGAAGTAAGTTTTCCTTTGGGTATGAGAAAAATTAAAGTAAACACATTGTTGACATTTGATGGATTTGAAGCAACCCTAGCAAGTAAATCTAATGGAGGAAAGACATTAGTATTTGGATCTATGATGCCGTTGTTTGTTGACGATAAGAAGGAAAGCTATATCAAACGCTTGGAAAGCTTTGCTAAAAAGAAGAAACAAAATAATTCTTTGTTAGTAGATGAAGTATATGACAAAATAACGAAAGAAGAAAATCGTGAGTTGTTTTTATTTTTAACAAAAAAGGTAAAAGAAATGCCTTATTGTTTAATATTTGGTAGTCAATTACAGGTATTACATGATAAAGAAAATGAATTTGAAAATTTGAAATTAGAACAACAGGTAGAAACACTTTTAAATGTTCTTTCTATTTTTAAAACAGGACGAACAACCGGCTGTGATTTAAAAGCATTAGGAGGAGCTGGACAGGCAGGAATATTTACAGAAAGTTCTAAATTATCAAATTGGAAAAAATCATACAAAGATGTCCGTATTGTAGACATTTCTGCAGCCGGACTACATAGGAAAATATCTCAGAATTTATTGGAGTTATTATGAGTTTTAGAACGGTAGTTATTACAAAACGCTGTAAATTGGATTATAAAATGAATTTCTTAGAAGTGAGGAAAGAAGATACAAAAAGGATTCTCTTGGATGATATTCATACACTTATTATAGAGAATCCTGCGGTATCTCTTACTGGGTGTTTAATGGAAGCACTTATACAGAAAAAAATTAAAGTGATTTTTTGTGACAGCAAAAGAAATCCTCAGTCGGAATTGGTGCCCTATTATGGATGCCATGATTGTTCTCGTAAAATCAAATTACAAATGTCATGGACTGAAGAGCTCAAAGGGGAAATTTGGACAAGAATTGTAAAAGAAAAAATTCGAAAACAGGCAGATTTTTTGTTGGATTTACAAAAAGAAGAAGCTTTACTTAGAATCTACATAGATGAGATGGAATACCGGGATGCAACGAACCGTGAAGGACATGCAGCTAAAGTGTATTTTAATGCTCTATTTGGAAAAGACTTTACTAGAAATGATGATAATCCAATTAATGCAGCTTTGAATTATGGATATTCGCTTATTTTGTCAACAATTAACAGAGAAATTGTTGCAAATGGGTATTTGACACAATTAGGATTTTTTCATGACAATATGTTTAATCAATTTAATTTAAGCTGTGATTTAATGGAACCGTTTCGTATTCTGGTAGATCGATACGTCTATTCCAGTGGATTTACAGCATTTTCAGTAGAAGAAAAACACAAAATGTTAGAAATTTTGCAGCAAGAAATAGGGATTAATAATACACGGCAAGTTTTAACCAATGGCATTAAGATTTATGTGAGAAGCATTTTTGACGCAATAAATGAAAAAGACTTGTCGTTGATTACATTTTATGGATTATGAGTTATCGATTTATGAGAGTTTTAGTTTTTTTTGATTTGCCTGTTCAGACATCAGAGGATATGAAAAATTATCGATTGTTTCGAAAAACACTTTTGAAAAATGGTTTTTTTATGATGCAAGAATCTGTTTATTGTAGAATGGTTTTAAATCAAAGTATAGAAAAAAATGTGATTCATACAATTCGAAAGGCAAAACCACCGGCAGGATTAGTTCAGATTTTGACAGTAACAGAAAAACAATTTTCGAAAATGGAATTTTTGGTAGGGAAACCAGATAAAGAAGTAATAGACACAGATGAAAGGCTGGTTATATTATGAAAATTGTGCATCCAAAAATAAATAGTAAGATAGAAATATCCGATCATGAAATTAGTGTAATTGTGATCGAAGAACCGGATTTTTTTCTGAGTTACTGATAGATATCAAAAAACAGATAAATAATTTTGAGGGTAATACAGTATTATCTGTTAGCAATGAACCTGTCAGTTTTCGTAAATATGTGGAGTTGATTACAGATCCGTTGTCTATTGAAATGAATAACAGGGTAATTCTTAAAAAAGTAATAGCAGCTATGGAAAAGTGTGGTCAGGATGCGGTATACTATGAGAGAACACAAAAACTGTTGGCCGAAATTGAAACATACATTAATGATTTAAGTCTTAATTTTGATGCGGAAATAGAGTGCCATGATATTTCTTTTCAACAGATACTTAAGGCAACAGAACTGACTGTGGCAGATGAATATTCTAGGCTTGTGGATAAAATTTATGCGTATATGGAGTTAATACGTGAGTTTGAAGGAGATAAGCTGTTTATTTTTGTCAATTTGAGTAGTTATATAGGAAATGAACAATTGCAAGAATTTGTAAATACTGTGATTTGTGTGAGTTTTAAATAAGCCCTATAGATTTCACGACGATAGCAGGTCGTTTTCTCGAATTTGAGGTTTGAGAGCAGTGTAAATCTATAGGGAGGCATCTTCAATCTAACTCTTATTTATAAGAATCTAGAGCGTATAATGTAAGAGAAAGGAGGCCGAAAAATGAACGAAAGAATCAAAATTTATTTACAATTGATAGGTTGGTTTGCCGTTCTTGCATTCATTTTCTGGATTCCTCAATTAGCAGTAGTAATGTTTCCATTCATGATTGGATGGTGGATATGGAAGAAGATTAAAAAGCATAGGCTTTAAAAAATTACTTGTATTTTACATAGACGTGATTTTAGATTTTACATAAAGATAGTATAATGTGCCGTGATATCAAAAAATGATAAACAACAGAGAGGTAGAGAATATTTGAATACAAGTAATACGATTGATTTTAATGAAAAAAAGGGATTTATCTGTGATATGGACGGAGTGATTTATCACGGAAATAAGATATTACCCGATGTAGCAGAATTTATCCGGTGGCTGCATGAGGAAAAGAAGGAATTTCTGTTTCTGACAAACAACAGTGGATATACACCGCGGGAATTGAACCAGAAACTGGCTCGTATGGGATTGGATGTATCGGAGGAACATGTTTATACCAGTGCATTGGCTACAGCAGCCTTTCTGAAAGAGCAGGCACCCGGATGTTCCGCATTTGCCATTGGAGAAGCAGGTCTTTTGAATGCACTTTATGATGCGGGAATTACCATGAACGATGTAAATCCGGATTATGTGGTAGTTGGTGAGGGCCGTTCCTATTCTTTGGATACCTTGACAAAAGCAACCAATCTTGTGTTGAAGGGAGCGAAGTTGATTGGTGCCAATTCAGATGTTTCCGGTCCCATTGAAAACGGGATTGCTCCGGCTTGCCGTGCATTGATTGCACCCATCGAGATGGCTACCGGGACACAGGCATATTTTTGCGGAAAACCAAATCCTCTTATGATGCGTACAGGGTTAAACCTTCTTGCCTGTCATTCCGCAGAGGCAGTTATGGTTGGAGATCGCATGGATACCGATGTGATTTCAGGGATGGAAAGTGGTATGTCTACCGTATTGGTGCTTTCCGGTGTTTCTTCCAGAGAAGAGATCAGGCATTATGCCTATCGGCCGACCATGATTTTAAATGGTGTGGGAGATATTGCAGCGATAGCCCGTAAAGAGAAAAAATAAGATATTTTTGTGAAAAAGGACAGAGTCAAAATCCGGCTCTGTCCTTTTTGCAGTATAAAAAATCTGTCTGAACGTCGTATTTCTATTGACAAAATACCTATATGGTGATATGGTTAATTACATAAGTAATGAACTGATAAAGCTTAGAAGAATAATATAGAACGGGGTGAGAACTTGCAGGAACTTTTGAATCAGGAAAAATCTATTTATATTCAGATTAAGGAAATGATCGAGACAGATATTTTAAGAGACATTCTTTTGGAAGAGGAGCGTGTGCCAAGCACCAATGAGTTAGCAAAGCTATATGCGATCAATCCGGCTACTGCGGCAAAAGGAATTAATTTACTGGTAGATGAAGGTGTTTTATATAAGAAAAGGGGAATTGGGATGTTTGTGACAGCGGGTGCAAAGAAAATGATTCAGACAAAAAGAAAAAAAGGATTTTTTGAGACCTATGTAAAGGGAATGCTCACAGAAGCAGCCAGTCTTGGAATTACAAAGGAAGAGTTAATAGAAATGATTCGATCAGAGAAAGGGGAGGAGAACCATGAATAATAAAAAACTGATATGCAGGGGAATTACAAAAAAATACGGAAAGAAAGAGGTGCTGCAAAAGGTAGATCTGGAACTGGAACCCGGAAAAATATACGGACTCATTGGCCGTAATGGGGCAGGAAAGACCACACTTTTGTCCATTATGTCAGCACAGAATCCCACTACCCGGGGGGAGGTGCTCTTAGGAGATGTACCGGTGTGGGAGAACCAGGAGGCACTGAAACATATTTATTTTTCCAGGGAGATCAATCCAAATTCTACCGTATATTCCGGGCTGAAGGTAAAGGAACACTTAAAGATCGCAGCCGCCTATCTCCCTAACTGGGATCAGGAGCTGGCAGACAGACTGGTGACACTTTTTCACCTGGATAAAAAGAAAAGAATCTCAAAACTTTCAAAAGGTATGGCGTCTATGCTTACCATTGTCACGGCTCTGGCCAGCAAAGCAGAGTTTACGTTTCTGGATGAGCCGGTGGCAGGTCTTGATGTGGTAGCCAGAGAGCAGTTTTACAGGCTTTTGGTGGAAGAATTCACAGAAAGCGGCAGAACCTTTGTAGTTTCCACCCATATTATTGAGGAAGCTTCCGATGTGTTGGAAGAAGTGATATTTCTTCATGAGGGAGAAGTTTTACTGAAAGAAAATACCCAGGAATTGCTGGAGCACTGTGTATATGTCAGTGGAAAAACAGAGGCAGTGGAAGAAGCAGTGAAGGGAAAAGAGATTCATGCGAGACAGATACTGGGAAGAAGTCAGGGAGTTATGGTGCGTTTAAAAGAAGAGGAGCAGATACTTCCAGATGGACAGATTACCCTACAGCATATGACCCTTCAGAAGATTTTTGTATCACTGTGTAGCGGGGAGGATGAGGCGATATGAAGAAAAAATACGGTGGAGTCCAACTGATTTTGGATAATGTAGGAGGAACGTTTTTTTTAACCCTATGCATTGTTATGTTGAGACTGGTCAGGAATCAGGGAATGTCTTCAGAAGAAGCAAGAACTATGATGATCAGTAATTTTGGAGGTATCTTGGTGCTGGTAGGGTGTTTCGTCTGCATGATAGTAGAATTAACCTGGTTTTCTCAGTATGCCTATCTTCAATTGATGTTAGGCCGTACCAGAAAACAATTATTTATAATGATTCAGTGTGTGAAGTTCTGCAGTGCATTTTTGATTGCTCTGTTATCTTTTGGAGCATGGATGATTCTTGGTCAAGACTTCTATCGTTCACGGGTCTTGGGAACATTGGGAATCCTGTTTCTGGTACAGGGGCTGTGCGAGCTGGCGGCTGCACTTAGTATGCGGTTTCAAAGGATGGTGATTGTTATGATTTTATTGCTTGCTGGAGGTATTGGCTTTTTTACATCTTATTGCACCATGATGATTTTAAAGAAGGGGGAAGTGCCCGCCTTGTTAAGTGGAGAGTTTTTTGGGGAATATCCTATTCTTTTGGGAGGCCTGATACTGTTGGTCTATGTAATTCTTGCAGCGATATCCTGGATACTTCTCAGAAAAGCAGAAGTAAAGCAGTGACCGGAGGTGTGTGTAATGGGAACGTCTTTTTATAGAGAATGGAAGTTAAAATGTTCGGATATGAGGCTGTATGCCGGAATCATTCTGCTTGTTTTTGCCGGCGGGATTGGGGTTCAGTATTTTTTACATGACTTTCATGGATACAAGGGATACCTGCCCCTTGGAACTTTGATGGCGGCATTTTCGCTCATAATAATGCTGCTGGTTGGTTTCCTGGCAGATTTTTACATGAGTTTTCATCTGGCTGTTTCCTACGGGATAACCAGGAAAACATACCTGTGTTCGACAGTACCGGTTTACCTGCTGTATAGCTTTTTATTTGTAGTTGGGGTACGGATCTTGCTGGAAATAGAGAAGTTGTTCTGGGAGAGCATGGGGGTAGCAGGAAGAATCCAGTGGTCAGGAAATCGATATCTGTCTTTCTTATGGCTGTTTGGTTATGCACTTCTCCTGACCGGTGTGGTAGCGAGTTTGGGAACCCTGATATGCAGGTGGAAAAGGGCAGTGATCATTGTTTTGGGAGCTTGGATTTTGTTCCCTGGTCTTTTGAAAAATGCATGGTTTTTGGATTATGCAGAATACATAATTTATAACTGGGCTCCAGGGGTACAGGCAGCAGTGCTGTTAGCGGCAGGAGGACTTTTGTGCGTGGTTCCCTTCTTTGGAATCAGAAAAATCCAAGTGGAAATGTAGCGAAAACAATTGACGTTTACACGTTAAAATGGTATCTTAGTAAGAAGTGAATTGAGAGGTAAAATGGGAGGAATAAGACGATGAAAAATAGTAAGAAGTATAAAAGGCAGTATTTTCTTCCCCCGGTAACCTGTATGGACTGGGCAGAAAAAGACTATGTCGACAAAGCACCGGTATGGTGCAGTGTGGATTTGCGTGATGGAAACCAGGCTCTGGTCATTCCTATGAACCTATCCCAGAAAGTAGAATTTTTCAAGCTTCTGGTAGAGATCGGATTTAAGGAAATCGAGGTAGGATTCCCGGCAGCTTCTGAGACAGAATATACATTTCTCAGAACTTTGATCGAGGAAAATCTGATTCCTGATGATGTGACGATCCAGGTGCTGACCCAGGCGAGACCTCATATTATTAAGAAAACCTTTGAAGCGGTAGAGGGTGCAAAAAATGTTATTGTTCATGTGTACAATTCCACTTCTGTTGCACAGCGTGAACAGGTATTTAAGAAATCAAAAGAAGAAGTCCTGCAGATTGCGGTAGAGGGTGCAACTATGTTAAAAGGACTCACTGAGGAAGCAGGAGCAGACTATCGTTTTGAATACAGTCCGGAAAGCTTCACCGGAACAGAACCGGAATATGCTCTGGAAGTGTGCAATGCCGTGCTGGAGGTTTGGAAGCCTACGAGTGACCGCAAGGCAATCATCAACCTTCCGGTGACTGTACAGCATTCCATGCCTCATGTCTATGCCAGTCAGGTAGAATACATGTGCAAAAATCTGAAATACAGGGAAAATGTAGTGGTATCCCTTCATCCTCATAATGACAGAGGATGTGGAGTGGCAGATTCTGAGATGGGACTTTTGGCAGGAGCAGACCGTATTGAAGGAACCCTGTTTGGGAACGGCGAACGTACCGGAAATGTAGATATCGTTACGTTGGCATTAAATATGTATTCTCAGGGCGTGGAGCCGAATCTTGATTTTACACATATGACATACATTTGTGAACAGTACGAAAAATTTACAGGTATGAAGATCAACGAGAGAAGTCCGTACAGCGGTGCCCTTGTTTTTGCAGCATTTTCAGGTTCCCATCAGGATGCCATTGCCAAAGGCATGCATTGGCTGGACGAGAAGAAACCGGAACATTGGACTGTTCCATATCTTCCTATCGATCCCACAGATCTGGGAAGAAATTATGACGCAGATGTGATTCGTATTAACAGCCAGTCAGGAAAAGGCGGCGTGGGCTATATTCTTGAGACAAAATTTGGCTTGAATCTTCCTCCGAAAATGCGGGAAGCTATGGGATATACAGCTAAGGCTGTATCAGATCATACACAGAAAGAACTTCTCCCGGATGAGATTTTTGAATTGTTTAAGAAGACCTTCGAAAATGTAATGTCTCCTCTTGCAATCCAGGAAGTTCACTTCCAACAGACAGAAGGAGGCATTACAACACAGGTAACGTCTTCCTTTAACGGAAAAGTGATCACAACCGAAGCGGCAGGTAACGGACGATTAAATGCAGTGAGCAATGCTCTGAAGAAGGCGTATGGATTCCAGTTTGATCTGGTAACCTATCAGGAGCATGCATTAGAACAGAGTTCCAGTTCAAAGGCTATTGCTTATGTAGGAATCAGAAAGCCGGATGGCAGCCTTGCGTGGGGAGCAGGTGTAAATGCAGATATTATTCGTGCTTCTATAGATGCACTGGTTACAGCGATTAATAACAGGTAATACAAATAAATATACATCAATTAAAGGGAAAAACTATGAATATAATTTGTGCTATTTTAACTGGTCTGCAGTATACGGTACAAAGTATTATGGGTTGGGTAAAGAGAACAAAGATTTCAAAAAAAAGCAGAAGAGAACAGGCAGTTTTTCTAATGGGAACTATTGCCGTGGCAGCCGCAGCATTTTCTTTTCATGGTGTACATGCAAAAGGAAGAAATCAGGTATATGCACTGGAAGGTGAAGCGGTGACAGAAAATAGCTTGGAAGAAGACGCAGAAATGCCGGAAGATCCTATCGTGTATGGTTTAGAATCCATCCTACAAGGAGTTCTTCTAAGCCAGGATACACAAACACAGATAAACAAAATCGGAACATCTTTTGAAATTGTTTTGGTAGGACAGAGAGCAGAAACAAGAGAGATTCAGGTACATCTGGATTTTATTGCACCTGATGCAGAGAAGATTGAAGAGATGAGAAATCGTTCCATTGTATATTCAGAAAGCCAGCTTATTATGTCAGATGAAGACTATGAGAATCTGTTGAAAATTGTGGAAGCAGAAGCAGGCGGAGAAGATCTGAAAGGAAAGATTCTGGTGGCGAATGTGATTTTTAACAGAATTGAAAGTCCCGAATTTCCGTCTAATGTTACGGATGTGGTTTGGGAACGGTCTGGAGGAAGTACCCAATTTTCACCTGTTGCAGATGGCAGGATTTATACAGTGACCGTATCAGAAGAAACAAGAGAGGCAGTGAACCGTGCTATTGACGGAGAAGACTACTCACATGGTGCATTGTATTTTATGGAAGAAAAATATGCAGATGAAGAGAATATAAAATGGTTTAAAGAGGAACTAAAGTTTTTGTTTAGACACGGTGTACACGATTTTTATACGGACCCATAAAGAGGAGGAACAAACACTATGCAGGTATTGTACAAAAGCACAAGAGGAACAGGTAAAGAAATAACAGCATCTCAGGCAATTTTACAAGGGTTATCGGAGGATGGAGGACTGTTTGTCCCTACTTCTATTCCGACTTTGGGATGTTCACTGGAAGAGCTTTCTCAGATGTCGTACCAGGAAGTGGCATATGAGGTTATGAGCCGTTTTCTGACAGATTTTACAGAAGAAGAATTAAAAGTTTGTATTGCAAAAGCATATGATGAGAAATTCGATACCAGAGAAATTGCACCGTTAGTTCAGAAGAAAAATGCATATTTCCTGGAACTTTTCCATGGAGCTACCATTGCATTTAAAGATATGGCTCTTTCTATTCTTCCTCATCTTATGACTACTTCAGCGAAAAAGAATCATGCAGATAAGGAAATTGTGATTTTGACTGCAACATCCGGGGATACCGGGAAAGCTGCCATGGCTGGGTTTGCAGACGTCCCAGGTACCAGAATTATTGTATTCTACCCGAAACATGGGGTTAGCCCGATCCAGGAAAAGCAGATGCTCACACAGAAAGGGAAAAACACTTATGTGGTGGGAATTACAGGAAACTTTGACGATGCCCAGACAGGGGTAAAGAAGATGTTCAATGACAAGGAACTTGCTAAAGAGCTGGCAGAGGCAGGATTCCAATTCTCTTCAGCGAATTCCATTAACATAGGACGTCTTGTTCCCCAGGTGGTTTATTATGTATATTCCTACGTGAAATTACTGGAAAAGGGCGAAATAGAAAAGGGCGAAGAAATCAATGTTGTTGTTCCCACCGGAAACTTCGGAAATATTCTGGCTGCATTTTATGCAAAACAGATGGGGATTCCTATTGGAAAGTTCATCTGTGCTTCCAATGAAAACAAAGTATTATACGATTTCTTCCAGACAGGCTGCTATGACAGAAATCGTGAATTTGTCCTGACAAATTCACCGTCCATGGATATTCTGATCTCCAGTAATCTGGAACGTTTGATTTACCGGATTGCGGGAAATGATGCCGAAAAAAACAAAAAAATGATGGAAGCATTAAATCAAGACGGTAAATATGAAATTACAGAAGAGATGAAGGGTAAACTTCAGGAATTTTATGGAAATTATGCTTCTGAGGAAGAAACCGCACAGATGATCAAACATATGTATGAAGAAACAGGCTATGTTTTAGATACTCATACAGCAGTAGCGGCTTCTGTTTACGAAAAATATGTGAAGGAAACAAAAGATACCAGAAAGACAGTGATCGCATCTACCGCAAGCCCATTCAAATTTACCAGAAGCGTGATGAATGCGATTGATGAAAAGTATGACCGTATGGAAGATTTTGAGCTGATAGACGAATTATCGAAATTAGGAAAGGTTCCGGTTCCGAAAGCAATTGAGGAAATCAGAACAGCACCTTTACTTCATGACAGAGTTGCAGAATCAGATGCAATGCCTGAGGTTGTACGGGATATTCTTGGTATAGCAAGGTAAAGAGATAAAAAAGTATTGTATAATAAAAAAGTTATTAATTTCACAAACTATTTATTGATTCTTAAAAGGTTTTCTAGTATAATACAAGAGACGAAGCGTTCGTTGTCATCGTATTATATGCGGAAAGAAATACTATTGAAGAAAAGAGGTTAAACGTAAAATGGCGAAAATTGATTTAACTCAGTATGGTATTACCGGAACCACAGAAATTGTACACAATCCTTCTTTTGAAGTATTATTTGAAGAAGAAACCAAACCGGGCCTGGAAGGTTTCGAAGTTGGTCAGGAGAGTGAACTCGGTGCTGTTAACGTAATGACAGGTATTTACACAGGACGTTCTCCTAAAGACAAATACATTGTTGTTGATGAAAATTCTAAAGATACTGTATGGTGGACATCTGACGAATACAAAAATGATAACCATCCTACAACAGAAGCTACATGGGC
The DNA here is from genome assembly GCF_947654165.1 of uncultured Blautia sp. GTDB lineage: Bacteria > Bacillota > Clostridia > Lachnospirales > Lachnospiraceae > Blautia. The sequence continues at coordinate 77,187 of NZ_CANTKB010000008.1, read as the reverse complement.
TGAACTGAAAAAAATCGCTCAGAACGAACTTTCCAACAAGAGACTGTTCGTTGTAGATGCTTTTTGCGGAGCAAACAAGGATACTCGTATGGCTATCCGTTTTATCGTAGAGGTTGCTTGGCAGGCACACTTTGTTAAAAATATGTTTATCCAGCCAACAGAAGAAGAACTGGAAAACTTCGTACCTGACTTTGTTGTATACAATGCATCTAAAGCAAAAGTTGAAAATTACAAAGAATTAGGACTGAACTCTGAAACAGCAGTTGTATTCAATATCACAAGCCGTGAACAGGTTATCATCAATACATGGTACGGCGGAGAAATGAAAAAAGGTATGTTCTCTATGATGAACTACTATCTGCCATTAAAGAACATTGCTGCTATGCACTGCTCTGCAAACACAGACCTGAACGGTGAAAACACAGCAATTTTCTTCGGACTCTCCGGAACAGGTAAAACTACTCTGTCCACAGATCCTAAGAGACTTCTCATCGGTGATGATGAGCATGGATGGGATGACAATGGAGTATTTAACTTTGAAGGCGGATGCTATGCAAAAGTTATCGACCTGGATAAAGATTCTGAACCGGATATCTACAATGCAATCAAACGTAACGCACTTCTTGAGAACGTTACTCTTGACGCAGAAGGAAAGATTGACTTTACAGATAAGAGTGTAACAGAAAACACACGTGTATCTTATCCAATTAATCATATTGAAAACATTGTTCGTCCTGTATCTTCTGCACCGGCGGCAAAGAATGTAATCTTCCTGTCAGCAGACGCATTTGGAGTACTTCCTCCGGTATCTGTATTAACACCGGAACAGACAGAATACTACTTCTTATCTGGATTTACAGCAAAACTTGCTGGTACAGAACGTGGTATCACAGAACCTACACCAACCTTCTCCGCATGCTTTGGTCAGGCATTCCTGGAACTGCATCCTACAAAATATGCAGAAGAGCTGGTTAGAAAAATGAAACAGAGCGGAGCAAAAGCATACCTGGTTAACACAGGATGGAACGGAACAGGAAAACGTATTTCCATTAAAGATACTCGTGGTATCATCGATGCTATCTTAAACGGAGATATCCTGAATGCTCCTACAAAGGAAATTCCATACTTTAACTTCGAAGTACCTACAGAATTACCAGGTGTTGATCCTAAGATCCTCGATCCTAGAGACACTTATGCAGATGCTTCTGAATGGGAAACAAAAGCTATGGATTTAGCAGATCGTTTCATTAAGAACTTCAAGAAATACGAAGGAAATGAACTCGGAAAAGCTTTAGTAGCTGCCGGACCTCAGAAATAATCAAGTTAAGGGAAGACTGCCTTTCTCATGTGATAACAACATGGGAAGGCAGTCTTTTTTGTGTAAAAACATTGGGAAAAACCATGTATTTTTTGTTGAAAAATTTCATATACTAGAGTATAATAAAGACATAAAAAGTCCTGGGATGTACGAGGCTCCCATTAATTTTGAACCTACATTACTTTAAACGGGATTCCTATATTGCCATATCTGATGTCAGGCCGTCATTACGCAGCGGAAGACAGAGGGTAGGCTGCGGTTGCCCACCTGGCCTAGGCTAGGAGTCAGAAAATGGGAAACGGCATTCTGGGACTGAAAAAGAAAGCCCTGATGACAGGGGCTTTTATTTTTTAGAGAAATTAGATTCTTAAGTATAGAAGGAGAAGAGGGACTATGGGAATTATAAAGCGTGCATTTGGAAAAAGTAAAGAAGGTCAGGAAGTTTTTCTGTATGAGATTACGAATAAAAATCAGGTGACTCTGACAGTAAGCGATTTTGGTGCTTCCTGGGTACATATGCTGGTCCCTGACCGGAATGGGAATCGAAGAGATGTGGTGTTGGGATATGATTCAGCAGAAGGATATTATGTGAATCCGGGGCATTTCGGGGCTGTCGTTGGAAGAAATGGAAACCGTATTGGGAATGCACGATTTGAATTAAACGGTACAGAGTATCAGTTGCCGGTAAATGATAATAAGAATAACCTTCACAGTGGTCCGGACTGGTATCGTACCAGAGTCTGGGATGTCAAAGATATAAACGAAGAGAAAAACAGTGTGACCTTCGGATTATTTAGCCCGGACGGCGATCAGGGATTTCCAGGTAATTTTTCAGTGACAGTGACATATGAACTGACAGAAGAAAACGAAGTGGTGCTTCATTATCAGGGAAGTGCCGATGCAGATACCATTGTGAATATGACCAATCATTCCTACTTTAATCTGGCAGGTGAAGATGCAGGTGCGGAAGCCATGCTGAATCATGTGGTACAGATCCATGCACCGGAATACACCCCTGTTTTAGATGCAGAGGCAATCCCTACCGGAGAAATTGCGTCGGTAAAGGGCACACCGATGGATTTCACAGAACCGAAAACCATTGGACAGGATGTGGAAGCAGAGTTTGACCAGTTGATCTTTGGCGGTGGTTATGACCATAATTATGCACTTTCCAGAGAAAAGGGCGAAAGAAAAGAAGCTGCAAAAGCAGTATGCAAAGAATCAGGTATTGTGATGGAAGTATTCACAGATCTGCCGGGAATGCAGTTTTATATTGGAAACTTCATTGATCATGAAAAAGGTAAAGGCGGACGTTTTTATGAAAAACGCAGTGGTTTCTGTATGGAAACCCAGTATTATCCGGATGCCTGCAACCAGGAGAGTTTCCAGTCTTCTGTATTGAAAAAAGGTGAGGTATATGATACCGTGACCATCTACAAGTTTTCTGTGGAAGCTTAACGGGTAAAAAGAGAGGAAGTATTCAGGCATCAGGTAAAACTGATGCCTGATTCTGTATGGAACAGCATCTTACCGCATATATTAAACTATGGATTGGAAACAAAAAATCAAATGGAAGCTCTTGGTGATAATCATGGCACTTCTTGGGATTTTGGTGGTTTGGTGTGCAGGAAAGGCGGGAGAAAAAAGAAGTAATGCAGAACAGAAAATCCTGAGAGAGTATGCGGTCAAAGAAAATGAACGTGCAGATGTATTTCCTGTAGAGAAACAGGAAATACCAAAAGAGACAAAAACCATGGAAAGCGTTCCCCAGAAGGAAGCGAAGGAATCGGAAACTATCCGTGTACTGCTGATGACCAATGGATATGCAGGTTATCATCATTCTGCTGTTACCCTGAGAGCACAGGGAAATTATGAGATCAAGGGGGCAAAAACAGGAAGACTTTCCAATGGGGAAACCATAGAACTTCGGCCGGGAAGTGAGCTGTTTGACGGAGAAAGTATGAAATTTAGTCCTATGGAAGCGGGCAGTCGGCTGCAGATATTGTCTCTTTCCAGAGGACAGGGAAATCCTTCCTATCAGGGGACAATTACTGTATATCAGGATGAAGAGGGACTTCGCATGATCAATGAATTAGAACTGGAACAGTATCTTTGTGGTGTGGTGCCAAGCGAAATGCCGGCATCCTATCCCATGGAAGCACTGAAAGCACAGGCAGTTTGTGCCCGCACTTATGCTTGTGTGCAGATGCAGGGAACCCGACTGGAAAAATTTGGTGCACAGGTAGATGACAGTGTTTCTTTTCAGGTATACCAAAACAGCGGTGAGTTTCCGGAAAGCAGCCAGGCTGTGCTGGAAACAGCAGGACAGATTTTATTAAACAATGCCCAGCCCATCAATGCATATTATTTTTCTACTTCTCATGGGAGAACAAGTACAGATGAAGTCTGGGAGGCTTCAGTGCCTTCCGGATATTTGAAAAGTGTGGCCTGTACTTATGATGCAGAAGAGCCCTGGTATCAATGGTCTCTGACCTTATCTGTGGAGAAGTTGTCAGAGAATGCAAGAAATTTGTTTCCGGATGTAAACAGAGCAGATGGAATAGAAATTAAGAACATAGGAGAGGGAGAGGCAGTGCTGGAGTTGGCACTCCATACGGATTGCGGAGAGAAAAAGCTTCACAGCGAGTATGATATTCGCTCTCTTCTGGCACCGTCCGGTGTGGAGATTACCAGACAAGACGGTTCAGTGGTCATGGGATCGAAGCTTCTTCCCAGTGCGTATTTTACGCTGAAAGAAAAGAAGACAGAATCGGGAAGTCTTATAGGATATGAAATTACAGGCGGCGGTTATGGACACGGTGTAGGGATGAGCCAGAATGGGGCAAAGGGAATGGCAAATGCCGGAAAAACATATGAGGAGATTCTAGCTTATTTTTACAGAGATGTGGAGTTGGGAAATCTGGAAGAGGTTGTCAATCTACGGGATTCATGATATAATTTCCGGGATTGTTCGAGAGAAAGATAGAGGGAGATCGTATGAAAAGATTCAAGAAGGCAGCAGATACCCTGATGGGGTTCATAGACAGCATGGGAAAGTGTCATGCAACTGCTTATGCAGCTCAGGCTGCTTATTTTATCATACTGTCTTTTATTCCCTTTTTGCTCCTTTTAATGACTTCCGTGAAATATACGCCCCTGACTAGACAGGAAGTGATCCATGCCATTATGTATATATGCCCGGAGCATTTCCAGGGGTTTATTGAAGGAATTGTGTGGGAAGTATATGAAAAATCACTGGGTGTGGTTCCTGTTTCCGCAGTGCTGGCTCTTTGGTCAGCAGGAAAAGGGATTCAGGCACTCACCAATGGATTTAATTCTATTTATCAGATTCAGGAAACACGTAATTATTTTGCCACAAGAATCAGGGCGGTTTTTTACACCTTGGTGTTCATTATTGCGATTATTTCTACCTTGATTCTGCAGGTCTTTGGAAACACACTCCAGAGGGAGTTAAGCAAACAGTTTCCTTTATTGGAGCAGATTTTTGCCATGATCATCAGCATGAGAGTAGTGATTACATTAAGTATTCTTTGTTTGGTGTTCTTGTTGATGTATAAGTTCATTCCAAACAGGAGGGCCACGTTTCGAAGCCAGCTTCCTGGAGCCTTGTTGTGTGCGGTATGCTGGTCTGCATATTCGTTTGGATTTTCTCTGTATGTGGATTTTAATCATGGTTTTTCCAATATGTATGGGAGTATGACCACGATTGTACTGATCCTTTTATGGTTATATTTTTGTATGATGTTTGTAATGTTAGGTGCACAGGTAAATCATTATTTTGAAGAAAAATTCCGATGGCTGCATCAGGTCGCAGCAGAGACCATACGAAAAGAATATGAGCTGTTTATGAAATCCGATGAGGAAGAGGAGGAAAAAGAAGAATCATAAAACTTCTTGACAGAATCAGGGAAACTGGCTACAATAGGGTACAGAGATAGGAAAAGGCAAAGAAAGTGTCCGTAGATATTTATTTTCTGTCAGAGAGGGGGAGCCACCGGCTGAAAGCTTTCCTCAGTTCAGATAAGTATTGAGATTCCCACTGGAGCTGCATTTCTGAATGAAAAGTAAGAGATGACGTGACTGTGCGTTAAACAGATTGGAGTGCCTGTAGCATTTGTGCGGCAGGAACAAGGGTGGTACCACGGATTATCGACTTCGTCCCTTTTAGGGATGGGGTCTTTTTCTTTTTCCATAATAATATAAAAAGGAGCAGAATACAATGCAGGAATTGAATAACAAGCTTGCCCAGATCAAGCAGGAAATTCTGGATGGAATGGAACAGTTAGAAAGTTCCAAAGAAGTATATGAATTCAAAAAATCCTACCTGGATTCTAAAAAAGGGAAAATCGGTCAGTTGATGAAGGAGATGCGGAACATTGCTCCGGAAAACAGAGCGGCTTACGGTAAGAGTGTCAATGAATTAAAAGAATGGGCAACCGGATGCTTTGAAGAACTGGATGAAAAATTAAAAGCAAAAGAACTGCAGCAGAGATATGAAAGTGAAAAAATTGATATCACCATGCCCGCAGCAAAGAGAAAAAGCGGAAACCTTCATCCTATTACACAGGTGAGAAATCAGTTGATCGATGTGTTCTCTTCTATGGGATTTGAAGTATATGAAGGTACAGAAATCGAAACCGATTACTATAACTTTACCGCATTAAATACTCCGCAGGATCATCCGGCTCGTGATATGCAGGATACCTTCTATCTGTCTCCTGAGTTTTTACTTCGTACCCAGACATCTGCAGGACAGATTCATGTAATGGAAAACAAAAAACCGCCGATCAAGATTTTATCTCCCGGTAAAGTATTCCGTTCTGATGATGATGCAACCCACTCTCCAATGTTTACCCAGATGGAAGGTCTGGTTGTAGACAAGGGCATTACTCTTTGCGACCTGAAAGGGATGCTGGATGTATTTGTACAGAAAATCTATGGAGAGGGAACAACCACTCGTTTAAGACCTTCTTATTTCCCATTCACAGAACCTTCGGTAGAAGTAGACTGCAGTTGCTTTGCATGTGGTGGAAAAGGATGTAAGCTGTGCAAAGGCACCGGATGGATTGAAGTCCTGGGTGCGGGTATTGTAAATAAAAAGGTTCTGGAAAACTGCGGTATTGATTCCGAGGAATACAGTGGTCTGGCATTTGGTATCGGTATTGAACGTACAGCAATGTTAAAATACGGTATCAATAATATTAAACTGCTGTTTGAATCTGACTTACGAGTATTAGAACAGATTGATGATTAAATAAGACGGAGGTTCGTTATGTTAGTACCATTAAGCTGGTTGAAAGATTATGTAGATATCGATGTAGAGCCAAAGGAACTGGAGAAAAAACTGTTTTCCTGCGGTTTTGAAGTAGAAGAATTAACAGAAGTTGGAAAAGACATCAGCAAGGTTGTTGTTGGTTATGTGGAAGAATGTGAAAGGATTCCGGATACGCATTTAAGCCTTTGCAAAGTCAATGTAGGAGAGGAAGAGCTTCTCCAGATATGCTGCGGAGCAGATAATGTAAAAGCAGGCGGAAAATATCCGGTGGCTTTAGTTGGGGCAACTGTTTATGCAACTGCAAAAGATCATAAGACCATTGAAGGTGTTATGACCATCAAAAAAGGAAAATTAAGAGGATATGAATCCTTCGGAATGCTTTGTTCCGGTGTGGAACTGGGTGTTAGCGAAGATATGTATCCGGGAGCCGGTTACAACGGACTTCTGGTGCTTCCGGAAGATGCCGAAATCGGTGCGGATGTAAAACCGATCCTGGGACTGGATGACTGGATTTTTGACATTGCCATCACAGCAAACAGACCGGATTGCCAGAGTATTTTCGGTATTGCAAGAGAAGTAGCTGCCGTACTGGGAACCAAACTTCATGAGCCTGCTTTAGATTACACAGAAACAGAAGTGAAAAAAGAAGGATTTCAGGTAAAGGTAGATGCACAGGATATCTGCCCACGCTATATTGCCCACTATGTACATGATGTAAAAATCGGAGAATCCCCGGCATGGATGAAGAGAAGACTGGCTCTGGTTGGTCTGGACTCCATCTCAAACGTGGTAGACATTACCAACTATGTATTAAAAGAACTGGGACAGCCGATGCATGCATTTGACTGCTCTTATCTGGAAGGAAATGCCATCAACGTAAGAAGAGCAGAAGAAGGCGAAAAGATCGTTACATTGGATGAAAAAGAATTTACTTTAAATCCTTCTAATTTAGTGATTTGTGACGGTGCAAAATCCGTAGCATTAGCAGGTATTATGGGGGGATTAAATTCTGAAATCCGTGATACTACAACAGAAGTAATGTTTGAGGCAGCAAAATTTGCCCGTGACAATGTAAGAAAGAGCTCCCGTGCTCTTGGCCAGGTTTCTGATTCCAGTGCCCGTTTTGCAAAAGGCGTGGATGAATATACAACCGTAATGGCAATGAAACGTGCTCTTCATTTAATGGAGGAATTAGGGTGCGGAAAAGTTTCTTCTACACATGTGGATGTAAATACAGGAAACTCCATTGAACCGGTAGCAATGAAAATGAGTGTGGAAAAAGTCAATCAGGTACTTGGTATCCAGGTTCCGGATGAAGACATCATCCATATTCTGGACAACCTTCAGTTTGCTCCGGCCATTCAGGGAGATGAACTGACCATTCAGGTTCCGGCCTTCAGAGAAGACGTTGAATCTTATCCGGATATTGCGGAAGAAGTCATCCGTATGTATGGATATGACCATGTAATTTCTACTTTCATGCCGTCCGCAAAAGTGACTACCGGTGGAATGAACAAGAGACAGAAAACAACCTTAAAAGTGAAAAAAGCTCTCTGCAGTGCAGGTGCTTATGAGGGAATTCATTATTCCTTCTTCTCACCGTCAGACTTAGATTTGTTAAACCTTCCTGCTGATGCACCGGAAAGACATGCTATCCGTCTTATGAACCCGATCAATGAAGACCTGTCCCTTATGAGAACAACCTTGGCTCCTGGTATGATTCACGCTATGGCAAGAAACCAGAAAAGAGGTACTTTAGAAGGACGTATCTTTGAAATGGGAAGCAAATTTATTCCAAAAGAACTTCCGCTGACAGAATATCCTGATGAGAGAGAAACGCTTTGCGTTGGTGTATTTGGAAAAGAAGAATCCTTCTTTACATTAAAAGGACTGGCAGAAACGGTAGCAGATGCTCTTTGCCTGAACTTTACTTATGAACCGGCACAGAAAACATATCTGCATCCATATCAGACCGCAGTTGTTCTTTGTAATGGAGAAGAAGTTGGATATTTAGGAAAAGTTTCTTACGAAATCCAGGACAGCGAAGATATGCGAGTAGCTGCCTATGTTATGGAATTAGATATGGAAACCTTATCTCAGTGGTACGGTATTACACCTGTATTTGAGCCACTGCCAAAATTCCAGGAAGAAAAACGTGACCTGGCTCTTGTTATGGATAAAGCAGTTACCTGCGGACAGATTGAAGACTGCATCAAAGATTCCTGTAAATATGTAAAATCCGTAGAACTGTTCGACGTATATGAAGGAAAACAGATTCAGGAAAACCAGAAGAGTATGGCATTTACTGTATTATTTACACCAAAGGAAGAAGAATTTACAGCCAATGCGGTAGATGGATTTGTGAAAAAAATCCTGAAAAATCTGGACAGAAACTTACAGGTAACTCTGCGTTCATAAGGAGTAGGTTTCATGAAATTATATATTATCCGTCATGGAGAGACTCAGTGGAATGTACAGCGTAGGTTGCAGGGAGCCTCTGATACCGATTTGAATGAAAAAGGTGTTGCACTTGCAAAGGTGACTGGGAAAGCACTTATGGATATTCCCTTTTACTGCTGTTTCACCAGTCCTTTGAAAAGAGCAAGAGAAACGGCCAGACTGGTTTTAAATGGAAGAGAAGTTCCGGTTTATCCGGATGAAAGAATCCAGGAGATTTCCTTCGGGAACTGGGAAGGCAGAGAAGCAGCATTGCTTCCGCCGTCTATGCTGGACAATTTCTTCCATCATACGGAGAAGTATCAGGCACCGGAAGGGGGAGAGGAACTCTCCCAGATCTGTGCCAGAACAAAAGCATTCTGGGAAGATATTACTTCCAGGGAAGAATTGCAGGATAAAACCATTCTCGTTGCATCCCATGGCTGTGCGGTCCGTGCACTTCTTCAGAATGTGTATGAAGATGCCAGCGTGGAAAACTTCTGGCATGGAAAAGTTCCACCAAACTGTGGGGTCAATATCGTAGAAGTGCGGGAGAACAACGCGATACTTCTGGAAGAAGATGTGGTATATTATTAAAAGAGAAGAACAGGTGTCTGGATGTAACAAAGGTGTGTCCAGGCACCTGTTTTTAGAGACAAGTTTATTTTCCATAGTTTTCTAAATGTTTTTCGGCTGCATCTTGGGACAGGGAAAATCCATCCATTAATTTCTTCAGGATTTGCTCTCTTGGAAGTTGGAATTCCATACAGGTTTTGATCATGAAACGGATGCTGTTTTTTCGTTCTTCTTCCATCCCGGCCTCATGGCCTTTTTTCCAGGAATCTTCTTTTAAAAATTCCCGGAATTCATTTTCGTCATATTCTGTTAAGATCACGTCTATCACCTCAGTCTTATTTTTACGCAGTATTATTTAATATTTTAGCAAAGATATGATTGCGAAGCAATGAAAAAGAAAAAGTAGAACAGACAATCAAAGGCATCACCAGCTTTCAAAATAGAATAAAAATGGATATTATGACGAATGTCAAGAAAAAAGATATGTAATAGACTATGATAGAAAAAGTATAACAGAAAATAAGAAATATGCAATGAAAAATTGTAAAAAGTTCATGCAGGACAACGCTATACTTCTGGAAGAAGATGTGGTATATTATTAAGAGTAAAAAAGATGGAAAGGCTGCAGAAGTGCAGTCTTTTCTTCTGAGCTTTTACGAAAAAAGGATGAAAGGAGTTGGAAGAATGAAAACTGCGATTTGCGGATACAGTGGATCTGGAAAGTCTACGCTTGCCAGGCGAATCGGTGAAATAGAGCAGGTTCCGGTTTTATATCTGGATACCGTACAGTTTGTGGAGAACTGGCAGGAGCGGAACCGGGATGAGGCCAGGAGCATAGTCAGATCTTTTATGGAGCAGGAAAACTGGGTCATTGATGGGAATTATACCAATTTCTTTTATCAGGAACGGATGGAGGCAGCAGATAGAATTCTCATTCTTGTATTTAACCGTTTTACCTGTCTGTACAGGGCATTTAAGCGCTATTTCCGTTATCGGAATCAGACAAGAGAAAGTATGGCAGAAGGGTGCAAAGAAAAAATAGATTTGGAGTTTGTGCTGTGGATTCTGAAGAATGGAAGAACCAGAAAGAAACAAGAGAAGTTAAAAGAATTGAAACGCTGCTATCCAGAAAAAGTGACCATACTGAAAAATCAGAGACAGCTTTATCGATATTACCAAACGTTATCAGAAAGAACAGAAGGGAAGTAATTATGAGAACAGCAGATTTTTATTATGATTTACCGGAAGAATTAATTGCCCAGGATCCGCTTTTGGACCGTTCTTCTTCCAGATTGATGCATTTAGATAAGACAACAGGAGAGATTCAGCATACCGATTTTAAGCACATTGTGAAGTATTTGAAACCGGGAGACTGCCTGGTAATCAATGATACCCGTGTGATTCCTGCCCGTCTGTACGGAAGTAAGATTGGTACGGATGCCGGAATTGAAATCCTGCTTTTAAAAAGAAAAGAAAACAATATTTGGGAAACCCTGGTAAAACCGGGAAAGAAGGCAAAACCAGGTACAAAAATCAGCTTTGGTGACGGACTGTTGATAGGAGAGGTTCTGGACATTGTAGAGGAAGGAAATCGTCTGATACAGTTTACTTACGATGGAATTTTTGAAGAAATTCTGGATCAGCTGGGAGAAATGCCTCTGCCTCCTTATATTACTCATAAATTACAGGACAAAGAGCGTTATCAGACTGTATATGCTAAAAACGAGGGAAGTGCAGCTGCACCAACAGCAGGGCTTCACTTTACCAAAGAATTATTGCAGCAGATTCAGGATATGGGGGTCAATATTGCTCATGTCACCCTTCATGTTGGACTTGGTACCTTCCGTCCGGTAAAAGTAGATGATGTAGAAAATCATCATATGCATTCTGAATTTTACGTGGTGGAAGAAGATCAGGCAAAACTCATTAATGATACAAAGAAAAATGGTGGAAGGGTGATTTCAGTGGGAACTACAAGCTGCAGAACTCTGGAATCTGCCACCGATGAAAATGGAATCCTCCAGGCAAAAAGCGGATGGACAGAAATCTTTATTTATCCGGGATATAAATTTAAAATGATTGATGCTTTGATTACGAACTTCCACTTGCCGGAATCTACACTTCTCATGCTGGTTTCTGCACTGGCAGGAAAAGAGCATATTATGAAAGCATATGAAGAAGCGGTGAAAGAACGGTATCGGTTCTTTAGTTTTGGGGATGCGATGATTATTGAGTGATATGGAAATCATACATTTGGTGTGTGAATCTTCTGCACTTTTAAAGTTTTTAGAGGAAGAAGACAAAATTGTATGTTATTGATGAGTGGTTGTGGCACAATATAAGGGAGAGGTAATCCGAATGCATATGAAAGAAAAAAGTGTATTGATCTTCGGAGCCAGCGGATATATCGGTGGATATTTGAAGGGATTTTTGGAAACAAGGTGCAAGTATGTGGCTGGAACATTTTGCTCCAGGAGCATTGAAAACGCAGCAGATGAAGATATGTTTTTCTATGATTTGCAGAAAGAACAGAGCTTACAAGCTATATTGGAACAGAGAGACTGGGATGTTTTAGTTTCTTGTCTAAGAGGCGATTTTCAGCAACAGATAAAGGCACATCAAAGAATGGCAGAATATGTAAAAAGAGATGCTGATAAGAAATTGATTTTTTTCTCTACTGCAAATGTGTTTGACGGAGTACCTGAGTGCGGTCACTACGAAGAAGATACACCCAAATCTGTAAGTACCTACGGAACTTATAAAATTGCATGTGAAAAAATGATACAAGAAGAACTGGGAACCCAGGGGATCATTTTAAGAATACCGGAAGTGTGGGGAGAGAATTGTCCCAGAATACTGCAAATTAAGGCAAATATACAAAAGCAGGAACCTGTGCCGGTATATAAAAATTATTGTTTGAATTATGTTACACCAGGTCGGATTGGGGCATGGCTGGTTTATATGCTGGAGCATGATTTACAAGGGATTTTCCACGTGGGTACAAAGGATATGGAAGATTATGCAGAGTTTCGCAGAACGGTGATAAACAAAAATCAACTGGGGAAAGTGTCCTATACGGTTCTGGGAGAATGTCCAACAAAGCAAATACAGGCGGTATTGCCAGGGAGAAGGGAAATTCCTGAAGAATTGCAATTTCATATAGAAGATGTGCTGGTAGAAATGCAAAAGCATGTTTCCTTAAAAGAGAGAACCAGAGATCACGTTAAAATATACTTTCAGAAAACACAGGATAAAGAAATAAAACGAATGCTTCCAAGTGTGGTTAAAACAGAGGAAGAAGCACTTCAGGCTTTTGAAGAGACACAAAAGTCAGGGGCATCTAGTTATGGACAAACCATTTATCATGGAGAAACCTATATAGGAGATATCTGGTGCTACAACATAGATATGGAAGCATCACCAAATGGCATGCTTAGTTATTGTATTTTTGATAAAACGTTTTGGAACAAAGGGATTGCCACAGAAGCTGTGGATTTATTCCTGAAAGAATTAAAGAGGAACTATCAGATGAAAAAACTAGGGGCTTTTTTGTATGCTTCTAATGCAGCATCCAGAAGGGTTTTGGAAAAAAATGGATTTGTGAAAGCAGAAACCATTGTAGAAGATGGCATAGAATCTTTTTACTATGAATGGAAGTCAAATTGTTTATAAACAATGAAGTTCATATTGCAGCAAACAACAATTATTGTTTGTAAGAAAGATATTATCTCAAAATACAATCTGCTATGATGTTTGTGTTTTCCTGCACATTTTCCGCCTTTTATAAAAAAATTTTCGTTTTTCTTTCAACACTTTAGGCTTTTCATACGTTCTATTTATGTAAAAGGAATTCCTGAAACAAAAATAGAACCAGAAGGAGGAGAAACCGTGATTGAACATTTGTATCAAGAGTTTTCTCAGGAACTGCTTGCCTGGTGCAAGAATATGACTGGCAAGGAGGAACTGGCAGAAGACCTGGTTCAGGAAGGCTATGTACGGGCTATGAATCATGAAGCTGTACTTGCAAATTTAAACCAGAAGCAGCAGAGAGCCTGGCTGTACCGGACCATTCGGAATCTATATGTAGATCATGTCCGTCACGGTGCTTTTGAAACTGCAGCAGAGACTTTGCCGGAAATTGCTCAGGAAACAGGGGAATATACAGAGATTGACTGTTTGCAGATGCTGGATCTTTTGCCGGATGAAGAACGTCTCTTGTTTGTTATGCGCTATCTGGAAGGTTATACTTCCGCAGAAATCGGAAACTTATTTCAAATGCCAGACAGTACCGTGCGTTCCCATCTTGCTTTGGCAAGAAAGCGTCTGCGGAAAGTCTGGAGTGAATAGAAACGGAAAGGAAAATGAGGATATGAAGAAAAATTTAATTATCAACAGCGAGATTTGCGATGCAAGAAAGATAAAAGAAGAACACTATGCAGGGTACGAACAGATTATGCTGAATGCAGAAATACTCTTGGTGAATGACCACAGCAAAGAAGTTTTTCATCGTTTGCCTCTTACGGAAAATGTGGAAATCATTCTGGAAGTAGAGGAAGATGCGGAGTTTTCTACTGTAAATGGAGATTATGAAATTACAGGAGGTATGGCCGTTAAGAAAAATTCAGTTCTTCTTGTAAATGGAAATCTTCGTATTGGACAAGGAACACAGGAATTATTAAAACAATACAAAACGATTCAGGTAAACGGAAGTATCAGGTGTCCGAGAAGCATGGCAGCTTTTCTGGATAATATCCAGGTGAATGGAGCAACCGTGATGATTCCCGATGACTGTATTGAATTAAAAGATGATTTTGAGATGGATTCTTATTTTCATCTGCGTGCGAAAGAAAATGGAGTATATTTTGCAAATAAAAGGGTGAAAATTCTGGACACGAAGATTGATACGGAATTGTTAAAAAAGAAAAATGTCCATTTTATTACAAAATCCGTATTGACCAGGGAAGAATTGATTCCAGAGGTGATTGGAATGTTTGATGAGAATACCGAGCTGCAAGTCGTTCCTGTCGGATATGCTTATGTGAAGGAAGATGCTGTTCTGAATGAAGCATTGGTTGCCAAATATGGAAATACATTGTATATTGATGGTTCCCTTACCTTAGATAAAAACAGCACTCCATGGCTGGAAAAAATAGAACAGCTTTATGTGGCGGGGGATGTTTCCCTGTTGAGCAGCCAGGTAGAAGCTTTCCGTAGCCTGGAGGCAGAGTACAAAGAACTGGTGATTGTAAAAGGGAAGATGGTGAAAAATACACCATTGCTTACCGTAGATAGAAAAATGCTGGAATTGGCGGAAGATGGTGTGACGGTAAAGAACTGTGCACGTTTAAATATCAAGAAAGATGTTTTGCCGGAAACGATTCTGGAGAAACTTCAGATTATTAATTGTGCATCTGTCCAGTGCAGTCCGGAACAGAAATCAGCAGTTCAGATGGTAGGAAAACATATTGCCAGCATCAGTGACGGAGAAAATAAAGGAGAGTCCGGAGGAATACTTGGTACTTTGAAAAATCTGGCAGAGTCAAAAATGATTAATGCGGAGAAATATAGTTTATAGAGAAACAGCCTGCAAAAGTTATGAACGTGGAAATACGGTCATGCTTTTGCAGGCTTCTTTTTATTGATACTTCCGGCCCAAATAGTACATCGGTGCAAATAAAGAAATAAGATATAGAACCAGAAAGATTTCTAAAATCCAGAGTACATTCAGATCTTTCAGATTCAAATATCCTGCAGCTGTAAAGAGCAGCCAGTAAATAATCGGCATGCTTACCATGGAGGCTGTACACCAAAACCGAAGATATTTTAATATGTAGGGCCAGTTACTGTTGTTGAAGGAAATTCCTACAAGGTTCATGCGGAAAAAACCATCACTGTAGGCACTGATTTTGTTTTCATCATAATAGGCCGGCAGCCGTTCTTTGGCGAAAAACCAGCCATAAATGCCAAACAAAAAACAAAGACCTTCAAAAAAAAGTAAGTTTTGAAAATAGGGTTTTATGACAGAGCCTTCTGCCCAGTATCCTACAAACAATTCCAGTAAAGTAAAGAGGCAGCTTCCGCCAAAGAGAAGGGCGTATTTCTTTTTGCGTGCTCTGATTTTTTCCGGTGTTTCTTCTGAAAGAGATAAAGCTTTTTTTACCAGATTTTCTACTTGCTGTGAATCAATTTTTTCCTCTGTATTTACAAGCTGCCCTTCCAGAAGTTCTGTTACAGATACTTCCAAAATTTCTGCCAGTGGTATCAACAGAGAAATGTCCGGCATGCTCAAAGAGCGTTCCCATTTGCTCACGGCTTTGTCTGATACAAAAAGTTTCTCTGCTAGGGCTTTTTGTGTGTAGCCTTTGGCTTTTCTCTGCTGGGCTAGAAATTTGCCGAAAGCTTCTTTGTCGATTTCGTACATTTTGTTCACCTGCTTTCTAAATTCTGTATTCATTGTAAGTGAAAGAAAGAAAAAGTACAACCGACTGGCAGTAGAATAGGGGGAAATCCCTTGAAATTATAACGTAATAACGTTATGATAATAATGAGGTGATGGTTATGAACGATAAATTCAAAAGCAAAATGAAAGAAAAGGGGAAAACAGCGTATGCGGTCAGTAAAGAAACGGGTATTCCTTATACTACCATGAATGAATTAATGAATGATAAAATAAATATTAACCGGTGTTCCGCAGAGACGGTTTACCTTTTATCCTTATATTTTAAATGCCCTATAGGAGAGTTAATAAACCCTATGCCATTAATTAAAAATGTGTCAGGGAAATATCACGGAATAAAATATAAATGGAAATATTCTCCAGTCCATAATATGGAACTGCATATCATAGAAGACGGAAAAGATATGGTAATTGACAGAGGCAGTTTATTTAATCAGGAAAAATTTTACTATGAAACGACCCGTATGACAGAAGTTATTATTGAATGCTATTTACAGGAAAAGGAGGCAAGTCGATTATTGTATGATTAAGTATTATTTGATGCATAAAAATGATGTGTGTGGAAGTCTGGCCTTTGATGAAAATAGTGGAAGAATTTTAGAATATAAGGATAATAAAGAAGGCTTTTCTCCGTTTCTTGGAAATTGTGATGTGAACAGAATTAGAAAATGGTGGGAAATGAGAGCTGTTCCGGCTTCCAGAACGATGATCCAGGAAATGATACAAAAAACAGGATGCTTAAATACAGAAAGTTATCTGGCAAAAAATCTTGCATTAAGTATGACAGATACTTACTGGATTTGTCCGGCAGATGCTCCCCTGGATTATGATGATATTAAGTTTTCAAATTTTGCTCTTTACAATGATGGGAAAATTCCATATCACAATGCAACTTCTTATGACCCCAATGCTTCCTTAGGGGGACAGATGGAAAAATATTGGGATTTGGATTACAATCCTCCCGTGTTGGTGAAAGAAAGTTACAAATATTACGGACAACAATCTATCAATGAGGTATTTGCAACCTATCTGCATGAACTGCAAAACAGTGAAATTCCCTTTGTCAAATATTATGGTACCATTACAGAAGACCATGGCATTTTGTGTAAATGTTCAAGCTTTACATCTGAAAAAATAGAACTGATTTCTGCGTATGAAATTGTTGAAAGCAGCAAAATAAGAAACAGCACTTCTTTATATGACAGTTATATAGAAACTTGTGTAGAAAATGGAATATCAAGGGAACAGATACAGGATTTTATGGATTATATGATTTTGACAGATTTTGTAATCAGTAATACGGATGAACACTTAATGAATTTTGGGGTATTACGTGATGCAGATACTATGAAATTCGTTGGCCCGGCTCCTATTTTTGATTCTGGAAATAGTATGTTTTTTGCAGATGACAGAAAGATACCTTATACAAGGGTTGAATTACTAGAACGAAAAATTACAAGCTTTTATCAAACAGAAGAAAAAATGCTTGCAAAGGTACAGAACAGAAAGATTGTAAAAGAAGATTTATTTCCAACACCAGAAAAAGTAAAGGAACTTTATATAAGTTCCAATCTGCCAGAATGGAAAGCAGATATGATTTCTCAGAATTATACTACCAAATTAAGAATGTTGCATGAATTTCAGCATGGAAAAACAATTTCATTGTATCATGAAAAACAAAAGGAAAAACAGAAAAAAGTGGCCGGAAAATTTTCAGCAGATAAGTTCATTATGATATACGATAATTCAGACCAGGGAAAAACTGATTTATTAAAACAATTATGCCAAGATATGATAAGAGAAGGTTATGAAGAAATTTCAGCAAGTAAATTATATCCAGTTGAAAATGCGTTTCAGGCATCACAATTTCTATTTCATCAAAATGCAGTTACACATGAAATAAAAGTTATTCCAGACTGTGACCATTCGGTTACAAAAATTTCTGCAAAGGATATTTATGAAGAAATCTGTCAAAAAGGAAGAGTTCCCAATGAAGAAATGGTGAATCAGGTTGTAGAAATAAGAATCAAAACTGCTTTATTAAGCGGTGCTTCTGTGATTCTTGATGCGTCAGATTTACGAAAGACCAGAAGGGAACATTACCTGCGATTAGCGGAAGAATGTCATGTAAAAACAAAAGAATTACATGTCATGAAAAACGAACACAAACTGTTAAACGGTAAGTCCCCTTCTGAAGAGAAAGGCTGGGATAAGATTGAAAAACATCAATGAAAAGAATTATGAAATCCTCATCAGGCAAAATACCGCAATTCCTACCACCCCATAGAGTCCATTGATGACACAGCAGATTTGCATCCACAAATTTCGCACCTGTTTTTTGGCATAACCCCAGATGGTAAAAATACCGGAGAAAATCATAAAGGCAGCGTAACAGGAAATTAAAATTTTCGCCACAGGAGACCGAAGTGCCCAGGCATTGGTGCGAAGAAGAAAAATACTCCAGGGTACAAATAACATGATTGTTGAGGTGAAAGTCCATACTTTGTTTTTCATAGATTTATCTCCTTTCAAAACGGCCAAATCCCACGCAGGAAACAGCCAGTGAAACAATGGTAATACCAACAGCAACAGGAATCCATGGCAGCCATGAAATCTGTGTTTCATAGATACCCTTGGCTGCTTTTCCGTACTCTACCATGAGTAGATAAAAAGGATAACTCATGGGATAGCCCCACCATACCTTGGTGTTAATCATGAGAACAGAAGGGACAATGGAAGCAAGCTCAATACCTACGGAAAAAATAGGAGATTTGAGAAAAACCCCCAGCATCCAAAACACAGCAGCCATAGGGATAGCAGCCAGATACAGGTAAAAAACAGTGCTGCAAACATAAGAAGGTTCCAAAAGGAAGGAATAGTCCTGCAAGTGAGAGGCAATAAAAGCACTGACCGTGTAAGCAGCTATGGTCATAAGCATCTGCATTCCGGCAAGGAGCAGCAGTACCACGAATTTTGCAAGGCACAGTTTTCTTGTGTTTATAGGAAGGGAGAGCATTTTTAATATGCCTCGGCTGCGTTGTTCTGTCTGGTTCAGCAGTACCACGCAGATGATCAGGGAAGCAGGAATCATGAACCAGGACATTCCCATGAATCCCTGGATGAAAAAGTTGTGTTCCGGTGAAATAGGGATTTGCCGGGTATCAAAGATTTTATCGGAATTTATGATGCTGGGCAGCCACATCATAACAACAGGGACACAAAGCAGCAGCAAAATCTTAGAACGTTTTATTTTTTTTAGTTCCATGGCAAGGTATGTAGAAAAATTCATGAAAAAGACCTCCTGATTTTTTGATAAACTCCTTCTCCCAGGACAAATAGCACAGCTTCACCAAGACACACCAAAATAAAAACAGAAGTCCATCCCTGTCCCTGTGCCAGAGAAAAAAGCTGAAAAGGAGAAGAAAAAGGCAATAGGCTTAGTACAAGATTTTCCTGAGGGAAAATGGAAAACGTAAACAGCAAAATCACTCCAATGCCAAGAGAAACCCACATAGATTCACAGGCTGAGGCAATGACTAACATGAGTATTGCCGTAGGGAGGGTGATTACAAATTGAAAACCAACAAAGGACAAAAGTTCTTTTATGGCAATCGGGGTTTTGGGGAACCAATGTATCAGGCATATGGTAATGGAAGTAAATTCCAGGAGCAAAAGAACGGCTGATCCAAGGGCGGTAAGAATGCATTTTCCAAGAAACAGTTTGCCTGTAGGAATAGGCAGCACCGACATTTTTTCCCATCCTTTTTCTGCATATTCTGTGTGGTACATCAGGCAGGCACCGCAGATGGATACCAGAATATTCAGCATGGCGATCATCTGCCAGTTGGCATTCAGGAGAATGTCAAGAGGGTTTCCGGGAAGGGAGAGAAAGGTCTCCTGGCGGACTGCCATCTGAACCAGGGGGAAAGCAGAGGCAAAAAGCCCGCAGCCCATATAGACCGTGATATATCCGGTACGTTTTAGTTTCTTCCATTCTAAGAAAAGACTCATTTCTGTCCACCTCGCTTCTGATTATCCTCATCTACCATAGCCAGGAAAGTATTCTCCAAATGGTCTGTTGGGAATCCCTGAGACAGAGCTTTTTGCTTTAATTGTTTTAAGGTGCCCTCAAACAGAAGATGCCCGTGGTTGAGAATTCCGATATCATCTGCCATAAGCTCAATCTCTGACAGCAGGTGGGAAGATACGAAAACCGTACAGTCAAATCTTTGGGGCAGTGATTTAATAAGAGAGCGGATTTCATGGATGCCCACAGGATCCAGGCCATTGGTGGGTTCATCCAGAATCAGGATAGGAGGGCGGCCGATCAGTGCACCCGCAAGTCCAAGACGCTGCTTCATACCAAGGGAATACTGTTTTGCCAGACGCTTTCCGAAACGTTCCAGTCCTACCAGTTCCAGAACTTCCGGTACGCTGCTTTTGGGCAGTCCCAGGATACGCCGGATCAGATCCAGGTTTTCTTCTCCTGTAAGATTGCCATAGAAAGCAGGGGATTCAATAAAAGAACCAATGTCTTTTAAAATGGAAATCCGTTCTTGGGGATACTGCTTTCCCTCAATCGAAAAGGTGCCATGGGTGGGTTTGGTAAGCCCCAGGAACATTTTCATGGTAGTGGATTTTCCGGCACCATTTGGCCCCAGGAAACCGTATACCGTGCCTTTGCGGATATGCAGATTCAAATCAGACACCGCAGTAAAATTTTTGTAGGATTTTGTCAAATGTTGCGTTTCTATGATATTCATAAAATATCTCCTTTCCTATATGCGATTTCTTTGATAAAACAAGTGTATAACAGGAACCTTGCAGGAACCTTCTTGCAACCTTACATTTACCTTACAAAACAGCAGGAGAGGAAAAACAGGCTGGAATATCCATGGTGAATGGTATAAAATAACCTTAAAAAAATAAGGAAGACAAGACGATGGCTTATGATTATATAAAACAAAAGAAAATTCTTCTGGTGGATGATGAGGAAAATCTGCGTCAGATGGTATATGCTATTTTCCAACAGGAAGCTTATACACAGGTAGAGACTGCGGGATGTGGGGAGGAAGCATTGAAGCTTTGCAAAGAATGGAAACCGGATTTTGCAGTGCTGGATGTGATGCTTCCGGATACAGATGGTTTTTCTCTGCTGGAGAAAATACGGGAGTTCACGGATATTCCTGTGTTGTTTCTTACTGCCCTCGGGGAAGATGAAGACCGTTTAAAAGGGCTTTTAGCAGGGGCAGATGACTATCTGGTGAAACCTTTTTTGCCAAAGGAACTGCTTCTTCGTACTGCTGCCATTCTTCGCAGGACATATAAAGAGGAGACACCTTTGGTGAAACTGTCTGGCAGCCAGATTGATTTTGCCAGGGCAGAGGTATTGAAAAATGGAGAACATCTGCCCCTTACAGCGAAGGAACACGAAATTCTTCAGGCTTTGTACCGCAATGCCGGAAGGATTGTGACCATTGACCAGCTCTGTGAGGCTGCCTGGGGTGATAATCCTTTTGGATACGAAAATTCCCTGATGGCTCACATCCGCAGAATCCGGGAAAAGATAGAGCTGACTCCGTCAAAACCGGTTTCTCTGATTACCGTGAAAGGACTTGGATATAAACTACTGGTGGAGGAATAGCAGATGAAAAGTGTTTTAAAATTAATGAAACGATTTTTTTTCACCTTGCTCTGTTCTGCGTTTGTTTTACTGGTTTTAAATCTTGGTTTATTGATTTACCTGACCTATGGCAGTGTGTCAAATGCAGGAGGGTGGACCAGTACCGGTGAACTGACAGAGGAACTTTTGGTGGATGGATCCGGGAGATATATTCTGACAGAGAAGGGACAGGAGATTTTAGATGAGTATCAGTCATGGGGGATTTTGATTCAGAACGGTACAGGTGATGTTCTCTGGCACAGTGACAATCTGCCAAAGGAAATCCCTCTTCACTATACAATTTCAGAAATCTCCGCTTTTAGCCTGGGCTATATTGCAGATTATCCTACTACGACGGCTGCAAAAGGTGAAAACCTTCTGATTCTGGGGCATCCCAAGAAAACCTATTGGAAAATGATGCACAATACCTATGATTATGCGTTGATAGAAGGGTTTCCTAAGATGGTGGCTGTGTTTTTGCTGGCGAATCTTCTGGTGATCCTGGTAATTTACATGGTAGCAACCTCAGGAATTTTAAAATCGGTCAGACCCATTGTGAAAGGAATTGAAGAATTGCCAAATAAGGAAGTCTATGTAAAAGAAAAAGGACTCTTTTCCCAGTTGGCGGAGGCCATGAATCAGGTTTCAGAGAAACTTCGGACACAGGAGAGGGAATTAAAACGAAGAGAAAGTGCCAGGGCGAACTGGATTTCCGGTGTTTCTCATGATATCCGGACACCCCTGTCCATGGTTATGGGGTATGCGGCTCAGTTAGAAGAGAATCAAAGCCTTCCTCTGGAAGAACGGAAAAAAGCAGGAATCATCCGGCAGCAGAGTGTGCGGATGAAAAATCTGATCAATGATTTGAATCTTTCCTCAAAACTGGAATATCATATGCAGCCCCTTCGCATGGAAACTCTGAACCTGGTGGCAGTTGTCCGTCAGGTAGTGGTGGACTTCCTGAACCTGGATTTAGAGGGAAAACACCCTATAGAGTGGGAAATTCAGGAGGATTTACAGGGGTGCTTTATGCAGGGAGATAAGGAATTGTTAAAAAGGGCTTTTGGAAATCTCATAACCAATGCTCAGGTGCACAATCCAAAAGGGTGCAGAATCACCGTGAAAATTATGGCAGAGGGACAGGGCTGCAAAGTGCTGCTGGAGGATACGGGCAAGGGAATCACAGAAGAAATGCTGCAAAAACTACAGAATACGCCTCATTACATGCTAAGTGACAGCGGTGTTTCCCAGCCAAGACATGGATTGGGATTGTTGATTGTCCGCCAGATTGTAGAGGCTCATGGAGGAACGCTTGTTTTTTATCATGGCTTCGAAGGCGGCTTTGGGGTGGAAATGACGTTTCCGGCAGAGCGTATGGAGAAAGGAGAAAGGACATGTACCGAATATTAATTGTGGAAGATGATGATTCCATGGCAAAAACCATGAAAACACAGATTGATTCCTGGGGAAATCAGGCGGAAATCGTGAAAGATTTTCAGAATGTGATTTCTGCTTTTTTGAGCTTTGATCCCCATATGGTATTGATGGATATTATGCTGCCTTTTTATAATGGGTATCACTGGTGCAGTGAAATACGGAAAATTTCCAACGTGCCTGTGGTCTTTATTTCTTCTGCCTCAGATAATATGAACATTGTTATGGCTATGAATATGGGCGGAGATGATTTTATTCCAAAACCAGTGGATTTAACAGTAATGATGGCTAAAATTCAGGCAGTGCTCCGTCGTACTTATGACATGGCAGGAAAAATTCCGGTTCTGGAGCATAGAGGTGCAGTATTAAATCTCAATGACACCACTCTTCTTTATGACGGGGAAAAGATAGAGCTTACCAAAAATGAATTTCGGATTTTAAAGACGCTGCTGGAACAAAAAGGCAAGGTGGTCAGTCGTGATACCCTGATGACCCGGTTATGGCAGATGGATGATTATGTGGAAGAAAATACTTTGACCGTGAATGTTACCAGATTGAGAAAAAAGCTGGAGCAGGCAGGACTTTGTGATTTTATTAAAACGAAGATAGGAAGTGGATATATCATTGAATAACAAGAAGTGCAGTTGTTTTTGGTCCTATGTCCGGCAATACCAGTTTTGTGCAGGCATGTTCTTTCTTTTTTCCCTTGTTTTCCTTCTGGTGTTTTCTTTATATGATTTGGAGTGGGAGGCATTGATTTATGCAGCATGCCTTTGCCTGCTTATCACAGCAGCAGTGCTTGGCATCCATTATGTTTCTTACTGGAAACACCATAAAGAATATGAGAAAATATTATGTAATCTTCCTCTTTTGCCAGAGGAGCTTCCCAAGGCTGCCACCTTAACAGAACAGGATTTACAGGAACTTGCCACAGGGCTACGAAAGATTTTGGATGCCAGAGAGAATCAGTGGCAGCATGAAAATCAGAAAAGCATGGAATATTATACTACCTGGGTGCATCAAATAAAAACGCCCATTTCGGTGATGCGAATGATACTTCAAAGTGAGGATACGGAGGAACACCGGGAACTGGCTGCCCAGCTTTTTAGCATTGAGCAGTATGTGGAAATGGTACTGGGATATCTGCGTCTGGAAAGCACTTCTACGGATTTTGTGTTTCAAAACTGTGACCTGGATGGGATTATCCGTCAGGCCATCCGCAAATATGCGCCTTTATTTGTGAGAAAACGAATCCGCTTGGTATATGAGCCGGTGAATATGGAGGTACTTACCGATGAAAAGTGGCTTTTGTTTATTCTGCAGCAGGTATTATCCAATGCGGTAAAATATACTGCTCAGGGAAGTATTACCATTACAGCAGGTGCAGATAAGATTTTGAGAATAAAAGATACGGGAATCGGAATTGCAAAGGAAGATCTGCCCCGTATTTTTGACCATGGTTTTACCGGATATAACGGACGAACCCATAAGAAGGCTACAGGACTTGGGCTGTATCTTTGTCGTCTTACTGCAAATAGACTTTCCCATAAGATAGCAGTTACCTCAGAAATCGGAAAAGGGACAGAGGTGTCCATTGATTTCAATACCATCAAGCTGGACTGTGAATAATCCATCTTACAAAAATGTCACATAAGAGAGCCAAAATGTCACCTGATTCAATGTCAGATGCTTTGGCTCTTTTGCTATAATAAAGCCACAAACAATAAGGAGGTTACAAGTATGGCAATCTTAGAGGCACAGAGCCTTCAAAAAATTTACACCACCCGTTTCGGAGGAAATCAGGTACAGGCATTATCGGATGTATCTTTTTCTGTGGAAAAGGGAGAATATGTGGCAATTATGGGGGAATCAGGTTCCGGAAAGACAACCCTTCTTAATATCCTGGCAGCTCTGGATAAGCCAACCAAAGGGCAGGTACGTTTGGATGGAAAAAATCTTTGTGAAATTAAGGAAAAAGAGCTTTCTGCCTTTCGCAGAAAGAATCTGGGCTTTGTATTTCAGGATTTTAATTTGCTGGATACCTTTAGCATCCGGGATAACATTTTTCTGCCTCTTGTCCTGAGCGGGAAAAAATATCAGGAAATGAGCAGCCGATTAAAACCCATTGCAAAAAAGCTGGGGATTACGGAGATTCTGGCAAAATATCCCTATGAGATTTCAGGGGGACAGAAGCAAAGAGCAGCAGTAGCAAGGGCATTAATTACAAATCCCAAACTGATTCTCGCAGATGAACCTACCGGGGCTTTGGATTCGAAATCCACAGAAGGACTTCTGGAAATTTTTCATACCATTAACCAGGAAGGGCAGACTATTCTTATGGTAACCCATTCCGCCAAAGCAGCAAGCCATGCAGACCGTGTGATGTTTATTAAGGACGGTCAGTTGTTCCACCAGCTTTACCGTGGCGGACAGAGCAATGAGCAGATGTATCAGAAGATTTCTGATACCCTGACACTTCTTGCAACAGGTGGTGATCAGTATGAATAAGTTTTTTTATCCTAATCTGGCAGCCAGCGGACTAAACAAAAACAGGAGACTTTACATACCCTATCTGCTGACTTGTATGTTTACGGTTGCCATGTTTTATATTGTGAAGTCCTTGTCCTTAAATCCAGGTTTAAGTGATATGGTAGGGGACACCACCATGACCTTTACCATGGATTTTGGATGTATTGTCATTGGCCTGTTTGCTTTGATTTTTCTTTTTTATACCAACAGTTTTCTCATGAAACAGCGTAAAAAGGAATTTGGTATGTTTCATATTCTGGGTATGGAGAAACGTCATTTGTACCATCTCGTTGCATGGGAAAATTTGTATGCTGCTATTTCTACTCTGGCTGCAGGACTTCTTGTGGGAATCGCTCTGGACAAAGCTATGTTTTTGCTGGTTTCCCGCATGGTAGGAGGGAAAATTCCACTTGGATTCTTTCTTTCCAAAAGAGCAGTGGTGGAAACAGTAGTTTTATTTCTTGGGATTTATGCCCTCATTTTTCTCAATGCATTAAGACAGATAAAAGCAGCCAGCCCCATTGATCTTCTCCATGCAGGAAATGTGGGGGAGAAAGAGCCAAAAGCAAAATGGCTCATAGCAATTGTGGGGGTGTTGTGTACAGGGGCTGGGTATTATCTTGCCATTACCACAGAAAATCCTGTGACTTCTCTGTCTCTGGCCTTTGTGGCTGTGATTCTGGTAGTGATTGGAACTTATCTGCTTTTTACAGCGGGAAGTATTACCCTTTTAAAAATTTTGAAAAACAACAAGGGTTATTATTACAAAACCAGACATTTTATCAGTATTTCCGGCATGATTTACCGTATGAAGCAAAATGCAGTAGGACTGGCAAATATCTGTATTTTGTCTACTGGTGTATTGCTTATGGTATCCTGTACCACTTCTCTGATGGTGGGAATGGAGGATATTATACGTTCACGGTATCCGAATCAGTTTGCTTTATATACAGACGATGAAAATCTGGACACTGCCAGGGAAGCTGTGGATGCAGTGAAACAGCTTCAAAAGGAATCTGGCATAGAAGCAGAAAAAGAGATGGAATACCGCTATCTTGCCTTTTCCTCTATTTTGCAGGGAGATACGTTTTTCGTCACAAGGGAAGGGAATCTGACGGACATGGATGCTATCCAGAATTTAATGTTTGTGCCATTAGAGGACTATAATAAGGCAGCAGGAGAAGAAAAAGAATTAAAACCTGGAGAAGTGCTGCTGTACAGCAACCGTGCGGCATATGAGTATCCCAGTATGAAGATTTTTGACCAGAAATACGTGGTGAAAGAACGGTTAAAAAGTTTTCCCGGAAACGGCATCATTGCAGCGAACATTGCCAATACACAGTTTCTTGTGATGCCCAATATGGAAGACATACAGGAACTATATAAGAAGCAAAAAGAAGTTTTTACGGATATTGCAGGAAATATTCGGATCTATTATGGATTTGACACCCATGCAGGAGAAGAAGAACAGAAAGAATTTCGAAAAGCAGTTTATGATGTTATGGCAAAACATGGATACCATGGCAATGTGGAATCCAGTGTGGAGGCAAGACAGGGCTTTATGGGACTTTACGGGGGATTCTTTTTCATAGGTATCTTTTTGGGATTGTTGTTTGTTATGGCAACGGTTTTGATTATTTATTATAAACAGATTTCAGAAGGGTATGATGATAAAGAGCGGTTTGCCATTATGCAGAAAGTAGGCATGAGCAGGGAGGAAGTGAAAGCTTCCATTCGCTCTCAGGTACTGACTGTCTTCTTCCTGCCTCTCATTACCGCAGGAATCCATGTGGCAGCAGCATTCCCGATGTTCAATAAAATTTTGATTATTATGAATATGGAAAATACAGAAATGTATGCCATCTGTACTGGAATTTGTTTCCTGGTTTTTGCTGCCATGTATGTGGTCATTTATAGTGTGACAGCAAGAACTTACTATAGAATTGTAAGTAAATAAAAGAAATTGTCAAACCTGGTTTTGTGAGTTTAAAACCAGGTCTGTACAAGAAACATATAGAGCACAGTTCCCGCAGTAATGCTGAGAAGTGTGTTCTTTTTCCATTTGTGTATCAGAATCAAAAACAGAATCGCAATTCCCTCCGGAAGTCCATACATCCTGCCAGCAACGCAAAATCCTTGTAAAACTCAGGGTAAGAAATATCCACGCAGTCTCCTCGTGTGATTTCTGTCTCTCCGTCTGCAGCCATACCTGCCACTGCAAAAGCCATGGCAATGCGGTGATCCAGATGACTGTCCAGAACAGCTCCGTGCAAAGGAGTCCCTCCTTTGATGATCATGCCATCTTCTGTTGGAGTGACATCTGCCCCCATGGCTTGTAAATGATGGACAATGATATCCAGACGGTTGGATTCTTTGACCTTTAATTCCTGGGCATCCCGAATGATCGTGGTGCCATTGGCAAAAGCAGCCATAACCGCAATGACAGGCAGCTCATCAATCAAGGTTGGAATCAGTTCTTTTTCAATTACCGTACCATTTAAGGAACTGGAGGTTACCAGAAGGTCTGCCACAGGCTCCAGCCCCTCTTTCCGTTCATTAAGAATTTCTACATTTCCGCCCATCTGCCTGCATACACGTAGAATACCATCCCTTGTAGGATTGATTCCTACATTTTTAATCAGAATCTCAGATCCGGGAATCAGAAGTCCGGCTGCAATAAAGTAAGCAGCGGAAGAGATGTCCCCCGGCACTTCTACAGACTGTCCATGAAGTTTCGGACGTCCAAGAACAGAGGCAGTAGTTCCCTGGCAATCAATCTCTGCCCCAAAAGCAGACAACATAAGTTCCGAATGATTTCTGGAAATGTAAGGTTCTGTCACACTGGTCTTTCCCTCTGCATACAATCCGGCAAGAAGAACACAGGATTTTACCTGGGCAGAACTTACAGGGGAATCATAAGAAATGGGGGTTAAAGGTTTTCCGTGGATACGAAGAGGTGCACAGTCATTTCCATGAATGCTTTCCACCCAGGCACCCATAGCAGTGAGCGGGGTGATGATCCGCTTCATAGGACGTTTCTGGATAGAGGCATCCCCGGTCAGTTCACTGGTGAATTTCTGTCCGGCCAGAATTCCACTGATCAGCCGGGTTGTGGTTCCGCTGTTTCCTACATCCAGGATGGAAACAGGTACTGTAAGCCCATGCAGACCTTTCCCGTGAATCAGGATTTCGTCCGGAGTATGCTGGATTTCAACACCCATTTTCCGGAAACAGTCAATGGTGGACAGACAGTCAGCACCTTCCAGAAAATGAGTGATTCTGGTGGTTCCCTCTGCGATAGACCCAAGCATCACCGCCCGGTGGGAGATGGATTTATCTCCGGGAATTGTCAGCTCGCCTTTTAAAGGAGAAGATTTTTTAAATATCATACAACTATACTCCTTCCTATCGTTCGTAAATCATATAATTTCGTTTCTTTAACTGCTCAGCAGCCTGTTTTTGTGCTTCCTCATCATAGAATTCAATCTTCAGAACTCCGTCATCAAACTCCCGGTTGTGAATGATACCGATATTTTTGATGCTGATCCCATTCATAGAGAGAATGGTAGCAATGGTGGCAATGGAACCTGTTTCGTCTATAATGTCGCAATAGAGAACAAAAGCTTTTGAAATAGGTCCGGCAGCGGCATCGCTGAAGGAATTCCGGTATTCTCTGGAATCTGCAAACATCTGGTACAGTCCGTCAGCGTCTCTTTGATCTACCAGGTATTTTGCCTGGACAATCTGACGGATATATTCGTCTAATACCCGGGAAATGTAATCCGGATTTTCCAGACAAATCTGCTGCCACATGTGAGGAGAAGAAGAGGCAATCCTGGTGATATCTTTAAATCCTCCTGCAGCAATGGTTTTCATATATTCCTGAGGAGAATCCAGTTTTTTTACCACGTTTACCAGAGATGCAGCCACAATATGAGGAAGATGGCTGATGGATGCTGTAATAAAATCGTGTTCCTCATAAGTAAGTATCAGAGGAAGTGCACCGATGGAGCTGACCAGTTCTGTGTAGGCACTCAGTTTATCCAGCCCTACCTCCTCTGATGGGGTGAGAATATAGTAGGCATTTTCCAGCAGATGATCCGTAGAATATTCATATCCGGTCTTTTCACTTCCTGCCATGGGATGTCCGCCGATGAAGTTGGCATCCAGACCAAGTGCTGTGACCTGTCTGTGGATCTCGCCCTTTACACTGCCTACATCGGTGAGGATACATCCGGGACGCATAAATTCTTTCAGCCAGGGAAGGCATTCCAGATTGTAGTCCACAGTAGCACACAAAAAAATATAATCACAGAAGGCAAACCGTGTATCTCTTTCTACGCAGGGAACATCCACGATTCCCTCAAACACAGCATCATCCAGAACAGACTTTGTCCGGTTGTAGGCCAGGATCTGATAGTCCGGATGAAATTTTTTAATAGCCTTGGCAATGGAACCTCCGATCAGTCCAAGACCGATAAAACCAATGGTTGTTGTTTCCATGAAGTAAGATTCTCCTTCTTAATATAACGTATAATCATTTGTCAAACAGTATCATTTTATGACAGTATGATAGAAAAGTCAATGATTCTACACGTTAAAGTGTAGAATATGTATTATATCACGAGAAAAAATTTATTGTGATAAAAGACTGAAATAAAAAACTTGTCTAATTTGAATAAAATACTTGAATTGTTGAAAGTTTTTTAGTAGAATATACACATACTAAGTTTGGGAGGTATTACATATGGACGTTTTTAGAACCGACAGAATAAGAAATGTGGTCCTGCTCGGCCATGGCGGCGCCGGCAAAACAAGTTTGGTGGAGGCAATGGCTTATTTATCAGGTATTACAAACCGATTAGGAAAAGTGACAGATGGTAACACAGTCAGTGATTATGATAAAGAGGAGATAAAGAGAAAATTCTCAATTATGACATCTGTAGTTCCGATTGAATGGGGCAAGGTGAAAATCAATGTATTGGACACACCGGGATACTTTGACTTTGTAGGTGAAGTGGAAGAGGCTGTTGCGGCAGCAGATGCAGCGATTATCGTAGTATCAGGAAAAGACGGCGTGCAGGTGGGTACACAGAAAGCCTGGGAATTATGTGAAAAATACAATCTTCCGAGAATGTTCTTTGTAACGGAGATGGATATTGATGATGTCAGCTATCGTAAAGTCGTAGGAGAACTGACAGAGTTATATGGCAAGAAGATCGCACCTCTTCACATGCCGATTCGTGAAGAAGGCAAATTTGTAGGATATGTTAATATCGTAAAACAGGCCGGCAGAAGATATATTGAGCGTGGACAGAAAAAAGAATGCCCGGTACCGGAATATCTTCAGGAATACTTAGAGCAGTATCATGAAACCTTGATGGAATCTGTTGCAGAAATCAGTGAAGAGTTCATGGATCGTTATTTTGCAGGAGAAGCGTTCTCTGTTGCAGAAGTGTCTGCAGCACTGAAGACAAATATTTCCGACGGAAGCATCGTTCCTGTATGTATGGGATCTACCATTAACATTCAGGGTGTTGCAAACCTGCTGGATGATATCTGCGGTTATTTCCCAAGTCCGGATCAGAAGACCTGTGCCGGTATGAATATGAAGACCAACGAGATCTACCAGGCAAATTATGACTTTACAAAAGCAAAATCCGCTTATGTCTTTAAGACGATCGTGGATCCGTTCCTTGGAAAATATTCTCTGATCAAAGTTTGCTCCGGTGTTATCAAAGGTGATGATACACTTTACAACACAGCAAAAGAAACAGAAGAAAAATTGAATAAACTGTATGTATTAGAAGGCTCCAAACCAATCGAAGTAGCAGAGCTTCATGCCGGTGATATCGGTGCCATTGCAAAATTAAATACCGTTGTGACAGGCGATACCCTTGCTACAAAGAACACACCGCTCCTGTTCGGTAAAACAGAGTTTTCCGTACCGTATACATACAAACGTTATAAAACCGTGAACAAAGGGGATGACGATAAAGTTTCTCAGGCATTGTCCAAGATGATGCAGGAAGACGTTACTCTGAAAGTAGTAAATGATTCTCAGAACCGTCAAACACTCCTTTACGGTATTGGCGAACAGCATCTGGATATCGTGGTGAGCAAACTGAAAGAACGCTACAAAGTTGACATCGTTCTCTCTGAGCCGAAGGTTCCGTTTAAAGAAACCATCCGCAAGAAATCTGATGTGGAATATAAATACAAAAAACAGTCCGGAGGACACGGACAGTACGGTCATGTTAAGATGACCTTTGAGCCATCCGGAGATCTGGAAACACCATATGTATTTGAACAGATTGTAGTGGGCGGAGCAGTTCCGAAGAACTATTTCCCGGCTGTAGAAAAAGGTATTCAGGATTCTGTAGGAAAAGGTCCTTTGGCTGCATATCCGGTAGTTGGTGTGAAGGCTGTTTTATATGATGGATCTTACCATCCGGTAGATTCTTCTGAAATGGCATTTAAGACAGCAGCAGTTCAGGCTTTCAAGAAAGGCTTTATGGAAGCTTCACCGGTACTGTTAGAGCCTATCGTTTCCATGAAAGTCAGCGTTCCGGACAAATTTACCGGAGATGTTATGGGGGATCTGAACAAGAGAAGAGGTCGTGTGCTTGGTATGAATCCGGATGTAGACCGTAAAGGAAATACTGTGGTAGAAGCAGACGTACCAATGCTTTCTATCTACGGTTACTCCACAGACCTTCGTTCCATGACAGGAGGAAGCGGTGTGTTCTCTTATGAGTTCGCCCGTTATGAGCAGGCACCTTCTGATATTCAGGAAAAAGAGATTGCGGCACGTGCCAACGCAGAAGAAGATTAAGAAAATGATATTGAAACATACAAGAGGAAAGTCTGAACAGAGAAGTTTGGGAGGGCTTTCCTCTTTTCTTCTTCCCCGCGGAAATTGTGAAAATTCTGTGTCCAAAGGGGATTTGCTTGCTGTCTCTTACAGGAAATGTTACAATGGGCAGAACAAGCAAAATAAGTGCTTGAGAAAGGATTAGGTACAGCATATGAAAAAGAAACTTGCAGCAGGACTTTTGGTCCTTGTTCTGGCATTTCTCTACTATTATGTGACTCTGCCGGCCATCAATATCCATGAAAGCGGTTTTTGGTTTTTCCTGGCAGCTTTGGTGGCAGTGATGTTGCTTCTTTATGCAGTAAGAAAGAGAATTCGCAGCATGTATGAATTGAAGAGCAACAAAGTATTAAAAGGCGGTGTGTTTGTAATACTGGGAATCGGTGTGGTATACGCAGTGGGTGCACTTTTATCTTCTCCGATCGTAAATGCCAACAAGTATCAGAAACTGGTACAGCCTGAGGAGAGAAACTTCACAGAAGATATCGAGGAAATCAGTTATGATCAGATACCACTTTTGGACAAGGAGTCCGCAAGCCTTTTAGGCGACAGAAAGATGGGAAGCATGGTAGATCTGGTTTCTCAGTTTGAAGTGAGTGATCTTTATTCTCAGATTAATTACAAAGGTCAGCCTTACCGTGTGACACCACTGGAATATGCCAGTGCGATCAAATGGATCACCAATCAGAAAGAAGGAATCCCTGCCTACATTTTGATCGATATGGCCACACAGAATACAGAGCTGGTGCAGTTGGAAGAAGGAATCCGGTATTCGGAATCTGAATATTTTAATCGTAATATTTATCGCCATATTCGCTTTAAATATCCAACGTATATGTTTGATCAGTTAAGCTTTGAGATTGACGATGAGGGAACACCCTATTGGATCTGTCCGGTGAAAAAATTTAATATCGGATTATTTGGTGGACAGACCATCGGCCGTGTGGTTCTCTGTAACGCACAGACAGGAGAAACTCAGGACTATAAGATTGAGGATTGCCCTCAGTGGGTAGACCGTGCATATCCTGCAGATCTGCTGACACAGCTTTATAATTATCACGGAATGCTGAAAAACGGATTTTTCAACAGCGTGTTAGGACAGAAGGGCTGTCTCCAGACAACAGACGGATTTAACTATCTGGCACTGGAAGATGATGTCTGGGTTTACACAGGGGTTACTTCCGTAAGCGGCGATAAATCCAACCTTGGATTTGTATTGATGAACCAGCGAACCATGGAAACCAGATACTATGCCTGTGACGGTGCACAGGAGCGTTCTGCCATGGCTTCCGCAGAGGGACAGGTACAGAACCTGAAGTATGTCGCAGCCTTCCCGTTGCTGCTGAATATTTCCGATCAGCCAACGTATTTCATGGCGTTGAAAGACGGTGCCGGACTTGTGAAGAAATATGCTATGGTAAACGTCCAGAAATATCAGACCGTTGCCATTGGTGACAGCGTGGCAGAATGCGAAAAGAATTACGAAAAACTGTTATCAGAAAACGGCATTGCTTCGGACGGAAGTTCTACCGGAGAGAAAAACACCGTGACTGGTGTGATCAAACGCATGGCTCAGGCCGTTGTAGAAGGAAATTCTCATTTCTATATTACATTGGAGCCGGAGACCCAGAAGATTACAGGACCGGACGAAGAAAATATCCAGGATGGTCAGACATTGATCTTTGATGCGTCCATTACCTCCTTCCCGGAAATCATCGGCTTCGATGAAGGCGATACTCTGACCATGGAATTCAAGCTGGGACAGCCTGTATGCAAGGTGGTCACCTTGGAAGGACAGGAAGCGGCAGATGCAGAGGAAGACCCGCAGCCAGAGGAAGAACAGCCGGCAGATACAGAAGAATAATTACAGAACAGGGGTTGACAAAATCAGCCCCTGTTAGTAAAATGGGGATAGTTTCATACACAAAGACGCAGAAGAGGAAGAGTAGGAAAATTGGAATCTGCAGAGAGCTGTCGGCAGGTGCGAGACAGAGAGGAAGATTTTTTGAACTGGCCTCGGAGTTTCCGGAGCGAATTTCAAGTAGTTTTGGACGGGAGATCCCGTTATAGATTTTAATGAGTGCATCTGAGCGGAATATCAGATGAATTAGAGTGGTACCACGGAATTTAGCCCTTCGTCTCTAAACTGAGAGGAAGGGCTTTTATTATGCAAAGATACAAACAAGGAGGAAAAAAAGAATGTCTGTACCTTACAATCATAAGGCCATTGAACAAAAGTGGCAGAAAGTCTGGGATGATAACAAAGCTTTTGCCGCAACAGAAGATTACAGCAAACCAAAATATTATGCACTGGTAGAGTTCCCGTATCCGTCAGGACAGGGACTTCATGTAGGTCATCCAAGACCATACACAGCACTGGATATCGTAGCCAGAAAAAGAAGAATGCAGGGCTACAATGTTCTGTATCCAATGGGCTGGGATGCTTTCGGTCTCCCTACAGAAAACTATGCCATCAAAAACAAGATCCATCCAAAAATCGTAACAGCCAACAATGTAGACAGATTTAAAGAACAGTTAAGATCCCTTGGCTATTCTTTTGACTGGGACAGAGAAGTAAATACTACAGATCCGGAATACTACAAATGGACACAGTGGATTTTCCTGAAACTGTTCAATGCAGGGCTTGCTTATAAGACAGAGATGCCAATTAACTGGTGTACTTCCTGTAAAGTAGGACTGGCAAACGAAGAAGTTGTCAATGGTGTATGCGAGCGTTGCGGTGCACCGGTTGTCCGCAAGGTAAAGAGCCAGTGGATGCTGAAGATTACAGAATACGCAGAGAAACTTCTTCAGGGACTTGATGGTGTGGATTACATTGAGAGAGTTAAAGTTTCCCAGAAGAACTGGATCGGTAAGAGCCAGGGTGCGGAAGTAGATTTCGCTATTTCTGGAAAAGAAGACAAATTAAGGGTTTATACAACCAGACCGGATACGCTTTTCGGAGCTACTTACATGGTTGTTTCCCCGGAACATCCGGTTCTGGAAAAATACAAAGATGAAATCAAAAACATGGATGCTGTCCGTGAATACCAGGAACAGGCAGCCAGAAAATCTGATTTCGAGCGTTCCGAGCTTGCAAAAGATAAAACAGGAGTACAGATTGACGGTATCTGTGCCGTAAATCCGGTAAACGGAAAAGAAATTCCAATCTGGGTTTCTGATTATGTATTAATGAGCTATGGAACAGGTGCCATCATGGCAGTACCTGCACATGATACCCGTGACTGGGAATTTGCAAAGAAATTCAATCTTCCGATCATTGAAGTCGTTGCAGGAGGCGAAAACGTACAGGAAGAAGCATTCACTGACGTTGCTACCGGCAAGATGATCAATTCCGGCTTCCTGGATGGTATGGAAGTGGCAGAAGCAAAGAAAGCAATTATCGAATGGCTGGAAGAAAAGAACCTGGGAACAGGCAAGACCAACTATAAATTAAGAGACTGGGTATTCTCCCGTCAGCGTTACTGGGGTGAACCGATCCCGATCGTACACTGTGATAAATGTGGTTATGTGGCACTTCCTGAAAGCGAACTTCCTCTGGAACTTCCGGAAGTAGAAAGCTACATGCCAACCGATAATGGAGAATCTCCGCTGGCTGCTATGACAGACTGGGTAAATACTACCTGTCCTTGCTGTGGCGGTCCTGCAAAACGTGAGACTGACACTATGCCTCAGTGGGCTGGATCTTCCTGGTATTTCCTTCGTTATACAGACCCGCACAATACAGAAGCTCTGGCAAGCCCGGAAGCATTAAAATACTGGCTGCCGGTTGACTGGTACAATGGTGGTATGGAACATACAACCCTTCACCTTCTGTATTCCAGATTCTGGCATAAATTCCTGTATGACAATCAGGTAGTTCCATGTCCGGAACCATATCAGAAACGTACTTCCCATGGTATGATCCTGGGTGAAAACGGTGAGAAAATGTCCAAATCCCGTGGAAACGTTGTAAATCCGGACGATATTGTCAATGATTACGGTGCAGACACTCTGCGTACTTATGAAATGTTCATCGGTGCTTTTGATCTCAGTGCTTCCTGGTCCGAAAACGGTGTGAAAGGATGCCGCCGTTTCCTGGAACGTGTATGGAAACTTCAGGATATCCTGGTGGAAGGCGACGAATACAGCAAAGATTTTGAAACCAAGATGCATCAGACCATTAAGAAAGTAAGCAACGACTTCGAAAACCTGAAATACAATACAGCAATCGCAGCTTTGATGGCACTGCTCAATGACTTTGCGAAAAAAGGCAGCATCACCAGAAAAGAATATGAAACCTTCCTGGTACTGTTAAATCCGGTAGCACCTCATATTACAGAAGAACTCTGGAGCACCTGCGGATACGAAGGTTATGTATACAATCAGCCATGGCCGGAATACGAAGAAGCCAAGACCGTAGAAAACACCATTGAAATGGCTGTTCAGATCAACGGAAAGACAAGAGGTGTGGTAGCACTTCCGGTAGACGTAGATAAAGAAACAGCAATTGCAAAGGCAAAAGAAGTAGTGGCAGATAAACTGACAGGAACCATTATCAAAGAGATTTATGTTCCGAAAAAGATTATCAACATTGTGCAGAAATAATCGAGAAGAAATAGTGAAGAGAATGGTGCAGATAGTAGAAATATTGTCTGCACCATTTTTGTGGTCAATGATGTAAAGAATTACAAAGTATGATATTATGAGAGTGTAAACAAATAGGAAGTCATATGCGAAAGGGAATTATTATGGACAAAGTTAGAATGATTTTATGTGGGAAATGTTGAAGATAAAAATCCTGAAAAATTTTATATGGAATATGTTACTCCATTAAATATTGACTTAACAAGTTTAGAGCACTATCCATCAATTGCAATATCAAAAGATGATTTACGATAACAAGATATTGTTTTGTGATTTTTAGCCTACTTTTTTTAGGCACAAATAGGTGGGGGTTAATAAATTTTGAAATCAGACCTATTTATTTTAGAGCCAAATAGGTTGCTAAGTAAGATTCTTTAAGTCTAGCCTATATTTTCCGGTAAAAAATAGGTTGAAAAGAGGAAACCTG
The DNA here is from genome assembly GCF_947654165.1 of uncultured Blautia sp. Taxonomy (GTDB): domain Bacteria; phylum Bacillota; class Clostridia; order Lachnospirales; family Lachnospiraceae; genus Blautia. The sequence continues at coordinate 39,531 of NZ_CANTKB010000008.1, read as the reverse complement.
GGAATTTGGACTATTTGAGGCAGAAAAAAGTAGGCTTATATGAGAAAAACATGCAATTCAACCTATGTGAGCTACAAAAAAGTAGGCTGGCACGGGGAATTAGGAAATTCAGCCTATTTATGGTGTGGGAAGTTCGAGGATGTAAATAACTATAAAGTATGATATTATGAGAAACAAACAACTTGGAATTTTCGGAGGTAATTATGGCATTTGATTTCAAGAAAGAGTACAGGGAATTTTATATGCCGAAGAACAAACCTGAGATTGTAAATGTCCCGAAGGCGAATTATATTGCTGTCAGAGGCAAGGGCAATCCCAACGAAGAAGGCGGTGCATATCAGCAAGCAATCGGTGTGTTATATGCTGTTGCATATACATTAAAAATGAGTTATAAGACGGATTATAAAATCAAAGGTTTTTTTGAATATGTGGTTCCGCCGCTTGAAGGGTTTTGGTGGCAAGATGATGTTGAGGGCGTGGATTATGCAAATAAATCTGCATTTAACTGGATTTCTGTCATTCGCTTGCCAGACTTTGTTTCCAAAGAGGATTTTGAGTGGGCAGTAGAAACGGCAACGAAAAAGAAGAAACTTGATTGTTCGTCAGCAGAATATCTTACAATTGATGAAGGGTTGTGTGTTCAGATTATGCATTTAGGAGCATTTGATGATGAGCCTGCGACTGTTGCACTTATGGATGCTTATTTGGAGCAGAATGGATATGTTAATGATATGAACAAGGAAAGATTGCATCACGAAATCTATATGTCTGATGCAAGAAAAGTTGCTCCGGAAAAATGGAAAACGGTTATTAGACATCCGATTAAAAAGGCGTAAACTTTGAATTTGAGGTAGAAATTTTTGAATGATTGGCTAAGACATAGTATTTGACAATTTTCAGGTTGTGGCAGACAGTTTTTGAAATGACTGTCTGCTCTTTTTTTAATAAATATCTTGACTCTCCAGTAACGTAACGGTTTACGATGAGGGGGAAAGGAGGAACTATGAAAACAGTAAAAGAAGTATCAGAATTGACTGGAATTAGCATCAGAACATTACGATACTATGATGAAATTGATTTGTTAAAGCCTGCTAAAGTAACAGAAGCAGGATACCGTTTATATGATGAAAGGTCATTGGAAAAACTACGTCAGATTATGTTTTTCCGGGAACTGGAAGTTCCATTGTCAGAAATAAAAGCAATTATGATGGATTCTGAAAATGATAATCGAAAGATTCTTGAAACACAGAAACGGATGCTAGAAATGAAACGAAATCGTCTGAATGGTCTGATTGAATTGATTTCTGATATGTTGAAAGGAGAGAGCAAGATGAGTTTTGAAGCATTTTATGAAGAGGATATTCAAAAAATAATTCAGCATTCTTTAGAAATTATGAGTGATGAGGACAAGAAAATAATTATCGAGCATTATGGAGATATTGAGAAGTTTAAAGAATCTGTTGCGGAAAGCTTTAAAGATGAAAGGGCATGTGAGCATTTGATTAAGATATATGGAAGTAAAGAAAAAGCAGTAGAAGCAAGTTTGAAGTCAACAAGACAGAGCAGGGAGGAGTTTGAGGAACAAAGAATAGAAATGAATTCAGTTTATGAACAGTTCTTCGTTGCAATGGTTCATTCAGATGAAGAACTGGCAATGGAGTCTGTAAAAGCACTGGGAGAGAGTTACAAAAATATGTTCAGGGTAGAGAATCCCAGAGCCTTGTTGTTGGAAGTCGCTAAAGATTACCTGAATCATTCTCAGTTGGAAGAAGCTACGGATAAACAGTACGGAAAAGGAGTTACAAAATACATTGGTTCAGCGATATATCGGTATTATGGTGTTAATAATCTATGAGGGCGTTAAAAAATGAAGAAAGAGCATGGCAGTAAAAAGACCAATCCCATAAAGCTCATTCTATTGAATAATTGACAAAGTCTGGTTGGAATGGTTAGAATGTGGCTAGAATCTTCGCAGGAGTCAATGAAATGCGTTTTCAGGAAAGGAAAGGTACTTGGAATGGACATGAAAGAATTTATAAAAGAAGCAGAAAGGCTGAATGTTCTTGGGATTCAGGTTACAAAAGATAATAAAATGGAAGCGGAATGGTATAAGGAAGCACAATGCCGCAGGAATGTATATTCGGTGACTAAGAGTTTTACGTCTTGTGCAGTAGGGTTTGCTGTTCAGGAAGGCTTGCTTTCTTTGGATGAGAAGCTGACAGAGGCGTTCTCAGAAGATTTGCCGGAGGTTGTGGATGATCATTTAAAAGCAGCTACTGTTCGAGACCTGCTTACCATGTGTCTTGGTCAGGAAGACAGTCATCTGATGGCAGAACAACGTCCCCTGTATGAAGAAGATGATTGGGTGAAAATGGTACTGGAGATTCCGTTTGCGTATAAACCGGGGACACATTTTGTATACAGCAATGTGGGGCCGTATCTTGCAGGGATTTTAGTGCAGCGGCGTTCAGGATGTGACCTTGTTTCTTACCTGACACCAAGACTGTTTTCGCATCTTGGAATTAAACGTCCTATGTGGGAAACAGACCCCATGGGGAACAGTTTTGGTGCCGGAGGATTGTTCCTCACCCTTTCAGAACTTCACAAATTTGGACTTTTTTATCTTAATAAAGGGAAATGGAATGGAAAACAGCTTTTATCTGAAAAATGGATAGAAGAAAGTACAAAGCCGTCTGATACAGAGTATTATAGCTACCTTTTTTGGAGAGGAGAATACAATTCTTATAGAGCAGACGGAAAATATTCTCAGATTTCCATGGTTCTTCCGGATCAGAATGCAGTGGTTTCTCTTGTGGCAGAATGCCGTCAGGGAGAAGAACTTATGCGAGCATTATATGATCTTGTTTGTTCAAAATTATAATGAGACAGGAGAAAACATACATGTCAAATAGAATAGAGATCAAGGATTTTGATGCTCCGGAACTGGATCTTTATGCACGGCTTTCGGAGGTACAATTACTGAGATATTACGAGCCAAAAGAAGGGATTTTTATCGCAGAAAGTCCAAAAGTGATCGGACGTGCACTGGATGCAGGATGCGTTCCCATTTCCATGCTGTCAGAACCAAAACAGATAGAAGGGGAAGGGAAAGAAATCCTGGAAAGATGTCCGGAGGTACCAGTCTATACAGCAGAATTTTCTGTTTTGACCAGACTTACCGGGTTTCCTTTGACCAGGGGGATGTTATGTGCCATGCACCGTCCAAAACTTCCTGCGGTCGAGGAAATCTGTGCGGGTGCAAGGCGGATCGCTGTTCTGGAAAATGTGGTAAATCCTACGAATGTGGGTGCAATCTTCCGTTCTGCGGCAGCCCTTCACATGGATGCTGTTTTGCTGACTTACGGATGCAGCGATCCCCTGTACAGGAGAGCCGCAAGGGTGAGTATGGGAACCGTGTTTCAGATACCCTGGACAAAATTTTCGAAACATCAGCCATGGCCGGACGAGGGCCTTTCTCTTTTGAAGGAAATGGGATTTCGGACGGCAGCTATGGCATTGTCAGAGGATTCCGTGAGCATTGATGATCCAAAACTGATGGAAGAGGAAAAACTGGCGATTATCTTGGGGACAGAAGGAGACGGGCTTGCATCACAGACCATTGCAGACTGTGATTATACGGTGAAGATCCCCATGTCCCACGGCGTGGATTCCTTGAATGTAGCGGCTGCCAGTGCTGTGGCGTTCTGGCAGTTAGGGAATCGGTGAGCAGAAAATGCAGGAGGAATGAGTACACATGATCGTTTATTTTACAGGAACCGGAAACAGCAGATACATTGCAGAATATATGGCAGAATGTCTGGAAGAGGATACTTTTGATGCGGCAAAACAGATTAAAACAAGAAAAAGTGTAAGCCTGCATTCTGAAAAACCGTGGGTTTTTGTGGCACCTACATATGGATGGCAGCTCCCTCATCTGTTTCTGCAGTTTCTCAAAAAGAGTACCTTTACCGGTGAAAAAAAGGCTTATTTTGTTATGACCTGCGGAAGTGATATCGGAAATGCAGGAGAGGGGATCGAAAGGCTTTGTCAAAGCAAAAGATGGGAGTATCAGGGAGTATTGCCTGTTCTTATGCCGGAAAATTATATCGCACTTTTTCAGGCACCGGGAGAGGAAAAAGCAGAAGAAATCATCCGTACAGCCGAAAAAACAGCGGCGGAGGGAGCAGCTTTTATTACAGGAGATCAGCCGTTTCCAAGAAGAGAAGTTACTCCGATGGATCGAATGAAAAGTACCTCTGTTAACCGCTTTTTTTATAAGCATATCATCAAAGCAGAACCTTTTCATGTGACAGAACACTGCATCGGCTGTGGAAAATGCCAGCAAAAGTGTATGCTCAATAATATTACCATACAGGATGGGAAACCAGTATGGGGAACGCTCTGTACCCATTGTATGGCATGTATCAACAGTTGTCCGGAAAAAGCCATTCAGTATGGAATCCGTACAAAGAAAAAAAGAAGATATTATTGTAAAGAATACCGAAAAAATCTGTAACATTTGTTGCCTCCATGCGTTAGTAAGGGAAAGGGGGGTGAAGAAAGCGTGGATTTCGAAAAAATCTACCGGGAGTATTTCAGAGATGTGTTCTTATATGTGAGAAGCCTGACGGCAGAGGAACATTTGGCAGAAGAAGTTGCACAGGAAACTTTTGTAAAAGCACTGAAAGCCATAGAGAGCTACCAAGGGGAAAAAGACATCCGTGCCTGGCTTTTTACCATTGCAAGAAACACATTTTATACTCACTGCAGGCGGCAGAAACGATATGCAGACTATGAACTGCCGGAGAACTGTCTTTTGAAAAGATAGGTTCTATTTTTGGAAAGAGTGCAGGCTGGGCAAGAGTTACCTTTTACCGTGGAAAGAAACAAATTATCGCATATATGGAGGGGTTGGAGCATGAAAGAGATCACATGTGAAATTATCAGGGATATACTCCCGCTCTATGTGGATGAAGCTGTAAGCGAGGACACGAAAGATCTGGTGGAAGAGCATCTGTTTACCTGTGAAGCGTGCAGGGAAGAGGCAGAGCTGATGAAGAAGACCATGGTTCTTCCGGTTCATAAAGATGTCAGAACCTTGGACAAAGAAATGCTAAAAAAATGGAGCCATAAGTGGCTGACCAGGAAGGTTCTCATAGCGGCAGTATCCGTTTTGGCAACATTAGGAGCAGCTGCCGGAATCTACAGTGCACTGGTATTGCCGGAAATGTTCATTCCCTATGATGAGCAGAAATTCCAGATCCTGGAAGAGAACGGAAAGCTCTATGCAGAGTATTTGGGGGACTGCTACGACAGTCCGTGGTCCAGGTATCTGGAGCCCGAAATGATTTCAGAAAACAAGAAAACAGAGATGGGCCGAAGATGGTTTTTGGGTGATGCAGATAAGGTGGAACAGGTTTATTACGGTGAGTTTGATTTAGAGTATAAGTCCATAAAAGAAAAACCGTTTCATGAGCAGGTATCTGATTGCTTAGAAGATATGGAGCTGATCTATGAAACAAAATAAATGGTATTGACAGGAAAAATCCCGCTTTGAAGCTGAAATATTCAAAGCGGGATTTCTTCGGTCAGGGAGAAAAACAGTTTAGGTGTTTTCTTCTTCTGTGCCGTCAATGAGATAATCATAGGATACATGAAAGATTTCCTTTAAGGCTTTTAATTCTAAATCGGTTACATAACGTTTATTGGTTTCGATCCTTGTAATGACGTTTTTATCCATATCATAGCCGTGCAGTTGTAGTTGATAGGCTAAAAATCTCTGGGACATTTTATTTTTGCGGCGAAGTTCGATCAATCGCTTGCTGATGAGATTCTTTTCTCCTGTTTGGGTTTTTGGTTTCGGCATATTCAGATTTCCTCCTTTTTTACATTTATGCAGTTTGTCTCGTTTTTTGCACCTTTTTTGTAAATCTTACATGGGAATCTGCAGAAGGTAGGTTGTAAAAGTGAGACAAGAACAAAGAAAAAGTTTCCTTCTCCTTGCGGAATAAATATGGATACGGTATGATAGATTTAACAGAATCATATATAGCTTAAACAGGTTACGGAGGTGTCAAAATGAATCTGGGATTATGGTGTATGATATGCATACCGGTGATGCTGGTGGGTATGTGTCTGCATATTGAAATGAAAGGCTGGGGCAAAAAGCCGTGGAACATTATTCCCAAATGCCTGAGTACCTGGATGGTAGTGTGCAGCAGTATTTTGGGTATCCGGCTTGCGGGAAATCATCCGGACATGGCAAAAGGGTGGATTGTTGCGGCACTTGTGCTTTTTCTTCTGGCGGATGCTCTTCTTGAGGTTCGATTTTTCCTTGGAATGGCGGTGTTTGGGGCTGGCCACGGTGTACTGATCTACTGGTTTTTGAGAAATGCAGACCTGAGCTGGAAGAATCTTGTTTTGTGGTTCGTATTGTGGGGAGCAGCAATCGGACTGTTTCGAAAAGAGGCACAATTGGCAAAAAAAAATCCCAAATTATATGTTATGATGCTGTATCCGGGAGTGCTCATGGGGATGACCTCCATTGCGGTGCTGATGCCTTTCCAGAAGGGAAAGGAGTATCTTTTTGCTGCTGCGGGGGCGGTACTGTTCAGCATCTCCGATATGATGGTAGGAAAGAGTTTTTTTCATACACCGTCAAAAGCTGCAGATTATCTGGCACTTACCCTGTATTACAGTGGGATATTCTGTTTTTCGCTTTTTCTGTGGATGTAAGGATGTTTAAGGCAATGGCTATTTAGAATTTTATCTAAATAGCCATTGCCTTTTTAAATGCCTTGTGCTATATTCTATTTAGAAATATTTCTAAATGGTTTTATGAAAGGAGAGGATTATTTGGGATTTGCAGAAACTTTTAAAGCACTTTCTGATCCGGTACGAAGACAGATTCTTGTCTTGTTAAAGGATGGGAAGAAGTCAGCAGGTGACATTGCGAAAGAATTTGATATGACCCAGGCAACGGTTTCTTATCATTTGTCACAGCTAAAAAAAGCAAAGCTGATTATCGAATCAAAGTATAAAAACTTTGTGTTTTACGAAATTAACATTTCTGTCTTTGAAGAAGTAATGTTGTGGTTATCACAGTTTGGAGGAAAAGATCATGAAGAGAATTAATAAAGAAGTTATGATTTCAACCGTTTTATGCCTGCTTCCTATGGTTTTTGGAATTCTTGTTTATGGAAAACTGCCAGATGAGATTCCTACGAAATGGTATTCGGACGGTACGGTCGGTCAGTATATGCCAAAGGCATTTACGGTGTTTGGGATGCCGGTGTTTTTTGCAGTGATCAATGGATTGGTGCATTTTTCCATAAACACAGATCCAAAGAAACAGAATATCGGAAGTATGGTTAAGATGATTGGCAAGTGGGTGATTCCGGTACTGGCTGTGGCAGCAATACCTACAGCGATTCTGTGGGGAATGGGGATAGAAATTCCTATGGACCGGATACTTCCTGTGATTCTTGGAATTGTATTTGTGCTCATTGGAAATTATTTTCCAAAATGCAGAAGAAATTATACCACGGGAATCAAGACACCATGGGCATTAGACAGTGATGAAAACTGGAGAAAAACACATCATATGGCTGCATTTCTGTGGATCGCAGCAGGGATGGTCATGATCGCACAGGTGTTTTTGCCGGGAAAGATAGGAATGATAGCAATGGGAATTATGGTTGTACTGTTGATTATCCTTCCTTATGCCTATTCTTATTTGCTTTATCGGAAAGGAATTTAAGTTCTTTTTTGGGAGAAAAACCGAGCATTATCGTAATATTGCGAAAAAATCGGAATAAATGGATAAAATAATAAAACAGAAGGCTCATTTATATGATATGCTAAAAAAAAGAGATAGGAGGTGGCACATGCAAGTTCAGAACAGCGTATCAGAACAACTTCTTGCAGCACATCACCCGGATAAATCTTTTTTCGAGAAAAACAGTAATCATTATTATTACGAACGGTTTTCTCTGGCAGAAGTACGGGCAGAACAAGGGCATGAAAGCGAGCCTTTTCAACACAGTCATGACGCTTATGAATTTATAATCCCATATGGACCGATTCCCATGCTTATGTGTGAAGGATCTGTATTTTTTGGTGAAGTAGGATTTGTATATCCGGTGCAGAGTCAGAGGGTACATGCTTCCCGCTTCAGAGCAAATGGGGTGTCTTATGACAGCATTGTGATTGATAAGAATTATATGGAAAACCTGATGAAGAAAACCTTTTATGGAAAATGCGAATTTAATACGAAAATGCAGATGCGTCAGGAGTTAAATTCTTACATATCTATATTTAAGAAAGTATATAAAAGCAGTTCTTCCAAAAATGTGAAGAACTGGAAATTGGAAAATCTGGCAGAACTGATTTGCTTGGAACTCATTGAGATGGCCTTTGGGAATCGAATGGAGGTACCAAAAGAGGAGTGGGAATACCGGCAGGGAATTACGGCAGTAGCACTCTATATGAATCAGCATTACAAGGAAAAACTGACCATAGAAGAACTGGCTGAGATGGCAGGATTGTCAAAGAATTATTTTATTTCTTCTTTCAAAAAATATATGGGGGAACCTCCCCACACATATTTGATGAAACTGAGGATTTCCTATGCAAAGCTGCTTTTGGAATTCAGTGAAGAAACCATAACCGAGATTGCGGAGCAGTGTGGCTTCCAAAAGGCGAATACCTTTTCGACAACCTTTAAGAAAGCTACAGGGATGTCTCCCATGGAGTACAAGAAGATTCAGACCAGAACATAAAAAAACATACCTTTGAACAAAGGAAGGGACTGCGTATACAGCGGCATGCTGTATATACAGTCCCTTCTGGGGCTTTCTCAGTTACGCTTCCTCGATTAATTTTAATCCGGAGATGTCCGGTTCGATCATCAGAGAATAATTGGTATAATATACCACAAATCCCGGTTTGGAGCCATTTGGTTTTTTGATATGTTTTTTCTGGATGTAGTCAATTTCTACTTTTGGTGCAGTACGGCCGCTGGAATAATAGGCAGCCAGTTTTCCGGCTTCCTCAAAGGTTCTGTCCGGCAGTTCTTCATTTCTGCTTTTTACAATGACATGAGAACCAGCCATTTTTTTTGCATGAAACCACCAGTCATTTCCTGTTGCAAATTTAAAAGTCAGTTCCTCGTTCTGATAATTATTTTTTCCTACATAGATATCGTAGCCGTCACTGGAAAGATAGTGGAGGGGCTTGGATTTGGCCAATACCTTTTTCTTTCCAGTGTAATGTTTCTTAATATAACCATATTCCTGCAGTTCTTCTTTGATCTGTGACAGGTCGCTTTCCAGAAGTGCAATGTCAAGAGCCGTGCTGATGGATTCCAGATGCAGGATCTCTGTCTCGGTATCCTGCAGTTGTTCTTCTAAAGCCTGCGCTGTTCGTTTCAGTTTGTTATATTTATCGAAGTATTTTTTTGCATTTTCCTGAGGGGTCATGGTCGGATCCAGAGGAATGGTGATTTCTTCGTTCGTGTAGTAGTTTAAAGCCTGAAAAGATTTGCAGCCGCTTTCCAGGTTATAGCCGTAGGTGTTAATCAGTTCTCCGTACACCTTATATTTTTCCATTTTTTCTGTATCCTTCATCTGTTTTGCCTGAAGATCAAATTTCTTGCGGTTTCTCTCAAGGGCGGTCTGAACAATACGCCGCAGATCAGAGGATTTCTGGCGAATCCGGGTGATGGCATCTTTCTCTGCATAATACTGTTCCAGTACCTTGGACATGGAAGCAAAGGATTTTACAGAAAAGCCCTGATATTTGGTCAATGCAATACCACCGTATTCTACGGGTTCTCCATTCTCGTTATAAACAATGTTGGGTTCAAATGTTCCGTGCTCCACTTCTTCCATAACACGGGCAAAGGTGTGGTATAAATGCTCCTTGGCAGGCGGAGTCAGGGACTGACAGGGAGCACTGCCGTCAATGGATGCCCGGAAGCAGATTTCCTCTGCCATGCAGGGGCTGATTCCCGTAAGAGAGGTATAGAGTGCTTTTGCCACAGGTACGGGTTTGGGATATACGGTATCAAAAAAAGTGGTCTCAGATACTGTGAGGGGATTGTACTTGTCCTGTGTTTTAGGAAGAAAATAATTTCTTCCGGGCAGAACTTCCCGGACAGAGCTTACATTGCAGGATACATGTTTGATGCTGTCCAGGATCATCCGTTCTTCATTTAAGAAGATAATGTTGCTGTGTTTGCCCATGATTTCAACTACCAGGATTTTGAAGCAGGGATCCCCGAGCTCGTTGAGATGCTCAATGCGAAACTCAATGGCACGCTCCATGTCCGGCTGCGTTACGGAAGCGATTCTTCCGCTTCCGATGTGCTTGCGAAGCAGCATACAGAAATTGGGAGCCGTGAGCGGGCTGGTTTTATTTTTGTCCGTGAAATAAATCAACGGAAGAGAAGCACTGGCTGAGATCAGCAGCCGATACTGAGTTTTGTTATTTTTTATTGTGATCAGCAGTTCGTCCGGCTCCGGCTGGGCGATTTTGTTGATTTTTCCGCCAACAATAGTTTCCTGAAATTCTCTCACAATATTTGCTATGGTAATGCCGTCAAATGCCATAATATACTCCTTTGTTCTATAGGTTTCTGAATCATCACTGGTTTCTATTTTAACACAAATATCTTTGTCAGGCAAAAAGTATTTGACGGGTCTGGGGGTTTGACTTATAATAATTGTGTATGTTTATGCCTTATGGTAAATAAAAGACATAAGAAAGAGTTTTCAACATGATGAAAAGCATGACCGGCTTTGGCAGAGCCGAGCTATTGGATGAGGAAAAAAAGATTACAGTTGAGATGAAGGCTGTGAATCACCGATATCTGGATATTAATATGAGGATGCCGAAGAAACTCAGCGTATTTGAAGCATCTATCCGTACTCTTTTAAAAGAATATATCCAGAGAGGGAAAGCAGACCTGTTTATTACTTATGAAGACTATACTCAGAGCAGAGTTTCTGTGAAATACAATCGGGAGATTGCAGAGCAGTATCTGGAACATCTGCACAGGATCAGTGAGGAATTCCGATTGGACGGCGAAGTCCGTGCCATTGATCTGTCACGTTTTCCTGAAGTCTTCACCATGGAAGAACAGAGCCAGGACGAAACAGAACTATGGGATTCTCTTGCAGAAACCATTAGAAAGGCTGCCTGCCAGTTTGTGGAAACCAGAACCCAGGAAGGTGCACATCTGAAACAGGATATTCTGGATAAACTCCACAGTATGGAAGAAAAGGTAAATCAGGTAGAACTGCGTTCGCCTGAGATTCTGAAGGAATACAGAGAAAAACTGGAAACCAAGGTAAAAGAGCTGTTGGGAGATGCCCAGATGGAAGAGAACAGAATTGCCGCAGAGGTGATCCTGTTTGCAGATAAGATCTGTACCGATGAAGAGACGGTTCGGTTAAAGAGCCATATTCATCGCATGGAGCAGGTGTTGTCGGAGGATGAAGGAATCGGCAGAAAGCTGGATTTTATTGCCCAGGAAATGAACCGGGAGGCAAATACCATCTTATCTAAAGCAAATGATCTGGAGACATCCAATCTTGCTATAGATTTAAAGACAGAGATTGAGAAAATCCGTGAGCAGATTCAGAACATTGAATAAGCAGGAAGAAGGATAACAATGGCAAAACTGTTGAATATCGGGTTCGGAAACGTAGTGAATATGGACAAAGTAGTGGCAGTGGTAAGTCCTGATGCGGCACCTATCAAACGTCTGGTGCAGGCGGCCAAGGAATCAGGAAGGGCTGTGGATGCCACCCAGGGGAGAAAGACCAAAGCCGTACTGGTCACAGACGGGGATATGCTGGTGTTATCTGCCTTGCAGCCTGAGACTATAGCGAAACGTTTTGGGATTTTTTCAGAAAATGACACAAAAGGGGAATATGATGGCTGATAGAGGAATTTTAGTAGTAGTTTCCGGATTTTCCGGTGCAGGAAAAGGTACACTGATGAAGCGTCTTATGGAGAAATACGACAATTATGCCCTGTCTGTTTCTGCAACTACCAGAGCACCGAGACCGGGAGAAGAACATGGAAGAGAATATTTTTTCCATACAAAACAGGAATTTGAAGAACTGATCTTACAGGATGCCCTGATCGAGTATGCTCAGTATGTGGATAATTATTACGGTACACCAAAAGCATATGTAGAGAAACAGTTAAATGCAGGTAAGGATGTGATCCTGGAGATTGAGATCCAGGGGGCATTAAAAGTGAAGGAAAAACTTCCGGATACCTTGTTGCTGTTTGTGACACCGCCTACCGCAGAGGAACTGAAACGCCGTCTGGTAAACCGCGGCACAGAGAGTATGGAAGTCATCGAATCAAGACTCAGAAGAGCTTCCCAGGAAGCGAAAGCTATGCCTGAGTATGATTATATATTGATCAATGACCAGATTGAAGAGTGCGTGGACGCCATGCATTCCGTGATCCAGAGTCAGCATGACGCAGTGAAAAACCGCAGTGCGTTTATTACAAAAATCACAGAAGAAATCGCTGTATTTGAGAAAGGAGAAGAAGCATGATACATCCATCTTACACAGAATTAATGGAAGCAATCAATGAAGGAGCAGAAATGGAGGATGAACCATTAGTAACCAGCCGTTACTCTGTTGTTCTGGCAACCAGCAAAAGAGCGAGACAGCTTATTGCAGGCAAGGAACCATTGGTTCGCAGCGACGGAAAAAAACCGCTTTCTACAGCTGTAGAAGAGATTTACAAAGGAAGAGTGCATATTCTGCCGGATGAAGAAGAGACAGAAGAAGAGGAATAAGATGCTAAGGACTGCCCGCAGCAGATGCAGGTAGTCCTTTCTGACATTTATGAAAACCTGGAGGCACACATGAAAAAAGTATTGTTTATTTCCCTCGGATGTGACAAAAATCTTACGGATTCCGAGGAGATGCTGGGAATGCTGGTGGAAAAGGGATATGAGATTACCAATGATGAGACAAAAGCCGAAGTCATTGTCATCAACACCTGTGCATTCATCCATGATGCAAAAGAAGAAAGTGTCAACACCATTTTAGAGATGGCCGAGTATAAGGAAAAAGGTATCTGTAAAGCCCTTCTGGTCACCGGATGTCTGGCGCAGCGTTACAAAGAAGAGATCATTCAGGAAATACCGGAGGTGGATGCTGTGCTGGGAACAGCCAGCTATGATGAGATCATTAGAGCTTTGGACCAGGTATTTTTGGGAGAATCTTTCCTGAAATTTAAAGATATCAATTCCCTTCCGCAGCACAGTGAAAAAAGAGTCATTACCACCGGAGGATATTTTGAATATCTGAAGATTGCAGAGGGCTGCGACAAACACTGTACTTACTGCATCATTCCAAAACTCCGTGGAAATTTCCGCAGTATCCCCATGGAGCAGCTTCTGAGCCAGGCAGAGTACCTAGCCTCACAGGGCGTGCGGGAACTGATCCTGGTTGCCCAGGAGACCACTGTTTATGGGCAGGATTTATATGGAGAGAAAAGTCTTCATATCCTTCTGAAAAAACTGTGCCGGATTTCCGGAATCCAGTGGATTCGTGTTCTTTATTGTTATCCGGAAGAGATTTATCCTGAGCTGATTCAGACCATGAAGGAAGAACCGAAGATCTGTCATTATTTGGATCTGCCGATTCAGCACTGCAGTGACAGGATTTTAAAGAGAATGGGAAGAAGAACGACCAAACAGGAACTCATTGATATCATACAGACACTGCGAAATGAGATTCCGGATATTATTTTAAGAACCACCCTGATCACAGGATTCCCGGGAGAAACGCAGAAAGACCATGAGGAGTTAATGGAATTTATTGATACCATGGAATTTGACCGTCTTGGTGTGTTTACCTATTCACCGGAGGAAGATACACCGGCTGCCAATATGCCGGAGCAGATTGAGGAAGAGGTAAAGCTGGACCGCCAGGCAGAACTGATGGAGCTGCAGCAGGAGATTTCTCTGGATAAAGGGAATGACAAGATTGGTTCTGTGGTGGAGGTTATGATCGAAGGGAAGGTTGCAGACGAAAATGCCTATGTAGCACGTACCTACGGAGATGCTCCTAAGGTAGACGGATATATTTTCGTCAATACCGACACGGAACTGATGTCAGGAGATTTTGCCAGAGTTCATGTGACAGGAGCTTTGGAATACGATTTGATAGGAGAGTTAGAAGATGAATACACCGAATAAACTTACCATAGCTAGAATTATTATGATTCCGTTTTTTGTTGCTTTCTTAATGTATGACATTACCGGAAATGCAGACAAATGGATTGCTCTGGCAATTTTCGTTATTGCCAGCCTTACGGATACCCTGGATGGCTATCTGGCAAGAAAGTACCATCTGGTAACAAATTTTGGAAAATTTATGGATCCATTGGCAGATAAATTGCTGGTATGTTCTGCACTGATCTGTTTTACAGCAACCGGCCAGCTTGCTGCATGGATTACCATTATCATTATTGCAAGAGAATTTATCATCAGCGGATTCCGTCTGATCGCAGCAGACAATGGCATTGTTATTGCAGCCAGCTACTGGGGCAAATTTAAGACAGTTTCTCAGATGATCATGATTATCCTTATGATCATGAATCTGGAAAATCCGGTTTTCCAGGGGGCTATCACCGTGTTTATTGTTATCGCAGTGGCACTTACTGTGATTTCACTGATTGATTATATTGTAAAGAACAAAAGTGTACTTAGCATGCAGGATTAAAGGGAGTGAACGAACATGACCACAGATTTGAATTGTGTGGAGACAGAGATGATTAAACTTTGTGGAATTGAGAGACAAGAGGTTGACCAAACGATTGCGGATTTGAGGGAACATCAGAAAGAGACAGAAGTTTCTGTCAGTGAGCAGCCGGGAGAGGTGCATCTGAAAGTGACCGCAAAAGCAGAGAGTGAAAAAGAAGCGAGAAAACTTCTGAAACCTCTGGTACGGGAGCTGAAGGTGCGTTTCGGAGCGAGTATTTATACCACAGATAAAGATAAGAATCTGGAAACTGCTGTAGTGGAACTGCTGCGAAATCAGGATCTTACGGTGACAACCATTGAATCCTGTACAGGTGGTGCCCTGTCCGCCAGAATCGTAGATGTGCCGGGGGCTTCCGAGGTGTTTAAGCAGGGGTTTGTCACATACTCCAACAAGGCAAAAAAACGTTTTGCCATGGTGAAGAAAAGTACTCTGAAAGAATACGGTGCCGTCAGTGAAAAATGTGCCAGAGAGATGGCAAAAGGTGGTACCTTTACCACAGGGTCTGACATAGGGATTTCTGTCACCGGTTTTGCGGGACCGGACGGAGGCAGTGAGACAGCACCGGTGGGTACCGTGTTCATAGGGTGCAACTTCAAAGGGAAGACCGTGGTCAGGGAACATCATTTCCAGGGAGACCGAAGCAGTATAAGAGAGCAGGCGGTGGTCTATGCCCTGGTACTGCTCCGGGAATGTATTCTGGAAAATTTCAAACAAAAAGAAAGAAAATAGCTTAGTGCATGAGCTTCATCATCTGGATGATCTGCTCCATACGCTGGACTTCTTCCGGAGATTTTCCGGCTTTCAGGACCTGGATGATCTGTTCCATTTCCTGAGAATTAAACTCCATGCCCCGGGATTTTCCCTGGGCTGCTGCAGACAGGAGGAAAGGAAGAAGCTCTTTTGGACTTTTTCCGGCACCCTGACTGGCTAAAGAATTTAAAAGTGCTAATTTTGACATATCCATACCGGCAAGGTTGGGGTGATTCATCCAGGAAGATTCTTCCTGGATGTTTTTCTTTTCCGGCGGTCGCTGGGGTTTGCTGTTCATGGTGTCTTGCTCCTTTCATTGTTCTGAGATAATTCAAACATTTGTATCATCAAAAAGGCATTGATGAGAGTGTCAATACGTTCTTTGGCAGCTCCGTGACATACCTTGCTGCAGGCAGAGAGCATCTCTAAAGGGTCTCCTTTTTCCCTGGACTGAGCACATAGCTGGGGATTTCCTCTGTTGGAATGAATCAGGCGGACGGTGTTTTGAAGTTCCAGAAATTTTGCCAGAACAGAGATAAAAGACTGTCCGGAAGCAGGTAGATAAGGTAAGGCTGCCTTTAATATCTGTACAGAATCTTCTTCTGCGATTTCATCCAGAAAAGAATAGGGTTCCACAATCAGTCCTCCCGGTAATCTGAGTTTTTAAACTATATGCAAAAGCCCTTTTTTCTATGACAAAAGATTTTTAGAGGCATAAACTATAGAGAAAGAGAGGGAGTTTTATATGGAATATCCAAAAACAAAGCTGGTAGAAGAAGATAATACCATTTATGAAATAGATTTGGACTGTATGAGAAAAAAAGAACAAAAAAGACAGCAGATACGATACAGAGAACAGAAAAATCAGGAAAAAATCAAGAAGAACAGGAAGCAGAGCCGGGACTAATACAGGATTTTTCTTGAAATACGGGAAATCCTGTGCTATGATAAAAAACAATGATTATACCGTTTTTCAGGCAGAAATCCAAGATTTTGCCGGGAAGCGTAAAATGATATACCATCAGGAGGGAAAAACCGTGAATAAATACGGAGTAAATGAACTTAGAAAAATGTTTTTAGAGTTTTTCGAAAGTAAAGAGCATCTGGCAATGAAGAGCTTTTCTCTGGTTCCTCATAATGACAAGAGCTTACTTTTGATCAACTCCGGAATGGCACCACTGAAACCATACTTTACAGGAGCAGAAATCCCGCCGAGACGCCGTGTGACAACCTGCCAGAAATGTATTCGTACCGGCGATATTGAAAATGTAGGAAAGACTGCACGCCACGGTACATTTTTTGAAATGCTGGGTAACTTCTCTTTTGGAGATTATTTCAAACATGAAGCCATTGCGTGGTCCTGGGAATTTTTGACCAAAGTTGTAGGGCTGGATGAGAACCGTCTCTATCCGTCTATTTACGAAGAAGATGATGAAGCATTTGAAATCTGGAACAAAGAAATCGGTATCCCGGCAGAACGTATTTTCCGTTTCGGCAAAGCAGATAACTTCTGGGAACACGGTGCAGGTCCATGTGGTCCATGCTCCGAGATCTATTATGACCGTGGAGAAAAATACGGATGCGGCAGCCCGGATTGTACCGTAGGCTGTGAATGCGACCGTTACATGGAAATCTGGAACAACGTATTTACGCAGTTTGAAAATGACGGAGAAGGCCACTACACAGAATTAGTGCAGAAAAACATTGATACCGGTATGGGTCTGGAACGTCTGGCTTCTGTTGTTCAGGATGTAGATTCTATTTTTGACGTAGATACCTTATGTGCACTTCGCAACAAAGTCTGTGAGCTGGCTCACACAGAGTATAAGATAGACGAGGCAAAAGATGTTTCTATCCGTCTGATCACAGACCACATCCGTTCCGCTACCTTCATGATCTCTGACGGTATCATGCCTACCAACGAAGGAAGAGGCTATGTACTTCGCCGTCTGATCCGTCGTGCAGCCCGTCACGGACGTCTTCTGGGAATCGAAGGCAAATTCCTGGCAGAGTTAAGTGCAGTTGTGATCGAAGGTTCCAAAGACGGTTATCCGGAGCTGGAAGAAAAGAAAGATTTCATTTTCCAGGTACTGACCAAAGAAGAAGAGCAGTTCAATAAGACTATTGACCAGGGTCTTCATATCCTAAGCGAGATGGAAGAAGTTATGCAAAAAGAAGGACGCACAGAGCTTTCCGGTGAAGATGCGTTTAAATTATACGATACCTATGGATTCCCAATGGATCTGACAAGAGAAATTCTGGAAGAAAAGGGTTATACCATCGATGAAAACGGCTTCAAAGAAGCAATGGAAGTACAGAGAAAACAGGCCAGAGAAGCAAGAGCAGTGACCAACTATATGGGTGCAGATGCTACGGTATATGATGAAATCGATGCGGCTGTTACTACAGAGTTTGTTGGATATGATAAGCTTGTCTGCGGGTCAAAAGTAACGGTTCTCACTACAGAATCCGAATTAGTGGACGCCCTTACGGAAGACCAGAGAGGTACTGTTTTCGTAGAGCAGACTCCATTCTATGCTACCATGGGCGGACAGCAGGGTGACAAGGGTGTGATCACACTTGGAGATGCGGAGTTTAAGGTAGAAGATACCATCAATTTAAGAGGCGGAAAAGTAGGTCATGTTGGTGTTCTTACCAAAGGCATGATCAAAACAGGCGATGTGGTAACTTTACAGGTTTGTGAAGCAGGCAGAACAAGCTGCTGTAAAAACCACAGTGCAACACACCTTCTGCAGAAAGCATTAAAGACCGTATTAGGTTCTCATGTTGAACAGAAAGGTTCTCTGGTAACACCGGACAGACTTCGTTTCGACTTTGCTCATTTCCAGGCTATGACAGCAGAAGAGCTGGCAAAAGTAGAGGAAATCGTCAATGCAGAGATTCAGGCAGCACTTCCGGTTGTGACAGATGTGATGACGATCGAAGAAGCTAAGAAAACAGGGGCTATGGCACTGTTTGGTGAAAAATACGGTGAAAAAGTACGCGTGGTTTCCATGGGAGACTTCTCCAAAGAGCTTTGCGGTGGTACTCATGTTTCCAATACCAGTGTGATCACAACCTTCAAAATCGTATCTGAAAGCGGTATTGCAGCAGGTGTGAGACGTATTGAAGCACTTACCGGAGAAGGCGTATTCGCTTACTATAAAGAAATCGAGAAACGTCAGGCAGAGATTGCAGCAATGCTGAAAACCTCACCGGCAGAAATTGAAGAGAAAATCGCACATCTCCAGGCTGAAGTAAAAGCACTTCACAGTGAGAATGAGTCCCTGAAAGCAAAAATGGCTCAGGATGCAGTAGGCGATGTTATGGATCAGGTACAGGAAGTCAAAGGAGTGAAGCTTCTGGCAGTATCCCTTACCGATGTGGACATGAACGGACTTCGTGACCTGGGTGACCAGTTAAAAGAAAAACTGGGTGAAGGTGTGGTAGTTCTCGCCAGCGTAGCCGGCGGAAAAGTAAGTCTTCTGGCTATGGTGACTGATCAGGCACAGAAGGCAGGAGCACATGCAGGAAATCTCATCAAAGGCATGGCAGCTATTGTAGGCGGAGGCGGCGGCGGACGTCCGAATATGGCTCAGGCCGGCGGTAAAAACCCTGCAAAAGTACCGGAAGCACTGGAAGCAGCAGCAGATATTTTGGCAGACCAGATAAAATAATGAAAGTTTTTAAGAAATTTCATATAAAATAGTTGACGAACTTCAAAAATCTGCTATAATATCAGATGTGCAATAAAAATACCCAGACAGTTGTATTATGCACAATTTACAGCTGGAGGGAGGTTAGGTGTGAGCTTATGTCAAATGTAATCGTCAAAGAGAACGAGACTTTAGATAGCGCTTTACGTCGTTTCAAGCGTAGCTGTGCAAAAGCAGGTATTCAGCAGGAAATCCGTAAAAGAGAGCATTACGAGAAACCAAGTGTTCGCCGTAAGAAAAAATCTGAAGCAGCTAGAAAACGTAAATATAATTAATGTGCAGTAAAGGCCTCTGGACAATACCAGGGGCTTTTTTACAAGGTAAGAAATAAAATATGAAAAAAATTATTGAATTAATATCCAGCAGAATGTTTGTCACGGTTGCAGCGGTTTTGCTGCAGTTGATCTGGATCTTTGCCATGCTCTGGGGGCTTGGAGCCTTTTCCGGACATGTCCTTACGATTCTGAACGGACTTAGCGTGATCATGGTTCTGTGGGTTGTAAATAAAAGAATCAATCCTTCCTATAAACTGGCATGGACAATTTTGATTCTGGCATTCCCGGTGTTTGGTGTCATTATTTATCTGCTGCTTGGTCAGTCCAGAGTTGCGAAGAAAATGACTCAGGAATCCGAAAAAGTAGTTAAAGAGATATCTAATTTTTTCAAAGAGACACAGGAGACCAGAAAAGCACTGAAAGAAGAAAACGAAGGTGTTTCCAATCAATCTGCCTATATCCGTGACTATGCCGGATTTCCGGTACACAGAAACACCACCACACAGTATTATGGGGTGGGAGATGACATGTTCATTGATATGCTGGAGGATTTGAAAAAAGCAGAGCATTTTATCTTTCTGGAATATTTCATTATCCATGAGGGACGTATGTGGGGAGCTATTCTGGATGTGCTGGAAGAAAAAGCAAGTCAGGGTGTGGACGTCAGGCTCATCTATGATGATGTGGGATGTGTCAATACCCTGCCCCCAAGATACTATAAACGTCTTCAGGCAAAAGGCATCAAATGTGCGGCATTTAACCCTGTCCGTCCGATTTTGAACATTGTTCTCAACAATCGTGACCACAGAAAAATACTGATCATTGACGGCCATACAGGATACAATGGAGGAATTAACCTGGCAGATGAATATATCAATGAACAGATGCGTTTCGGTCACTGGAAAGACACAGGAGTCCGCCTTCATGGAGAAGGAGTATGGAATCTTACAGTTATGTTTTTGCAGATGTGGACGGTGATCACCAGAACCAAAACACATCTGCCTGCTTACGGGCCTTATATTTTTCACCAGGAAGAATTTGAAAATGACGGATTTGTCCAGCCATATGGAGATTCCCCTCTGGATGATGAGGTCGTGGGAGAAAATGTTTACCTGAATATTATCAATCAGGCAAAACGGTATGTGTATATTGCGACACCGTACCTGATCATAGACAATGAAATGATGACTGCACTTTGCCTGGCATCGAAAAAGGGCGTAGATGTGCGGATCATCACACCGGGTATCCCGGATAAGAAGCTGGTGTTTTTGCTCACCCAGTCTTACTATCAGCAGCTTCTGGAAGCAGGGGTACGGATCTTTGAGTACACCCCTGGTTTTATTCATGCGAAAAACTTTGTATGTGATGATGAGATTGCAGTTGTGGGAACCATCAATCTGGATTACAGAAGCCTGTATCTCCATTTCGAATGTGCTACCTGGATGTATCAATGCCAGGCAGTAGGGCAGGTGAAAGAGGATATGACGGCTACCTTTGAGGATTCCAGAGAAATCACTCTGGATATGTGCCGCAGACAGAATATCTTCCGCAGAGGAATGCAGAGTATTCTAAGGTTGTTTGCTCCTATGCTGTAAATAGACAAAAGGAGAAAGGTTATGTTTTGGACAAGAGGAATGTTGGGTACAGACCTGTACCATATTGTTCAGTGGTTTCTGATCTACAGCATGCTTGGATGGCTGGTGGAATCTATCTATATGTCAATCTGCAATAAAAAACTGACAAACCGTGGATTTATGCGGGGACCGATGTGCCCGATCTACGGTGTGGGGGCACTTACCGTATACTTTTTACTGAAGCCTGTGTGCCATAATATTTATCTTCTGTACTTCATGGGCTGTCTCATTCCCACACTTCTGGAATATGTGACAGCAAAGCTGATGATTCACATCTTTGGTGAAGTGTGGTGGGACTATTCAGATAAACCCTTTAACTACAAAGGGATTCTTTGCCTGGAGAGTACAATTGCGTGGGGATTTTACACCTTAGGATTGTTTTTGTTCCTGCACAAAGGAGTAGAATTTATTGTGAGCAAATATTCTTATCGCACAGGAATCTGGATGAGCAGCATCTTGCTTTTGATTTTTAGTGTGGATTTCGGCTATGCTTTGTATGAGCAGAAAAAAGACAGTCTTCCGTTTACCATGGAAGATATCAAAAATGAAATTCGAAAAGTATTTTAAGAAATTTAGGGGCTGCCCGGTATCTGATGCGATATGAGCATTGGAGATCCGGGCAGTTTTGGTTCTAATTCCTTCCGGGAATGCTTACAATACCATAAGAAGAGTTTTTTTGGAGTGTGCAGCATGAAGAAAAGGATGGGTGCAGTCTGTCTTGTGTGGATTCTGGTAAGTGCTTTTTTGCTGAATGTTGGGGCAGTGACCGTTCGGGCAGAAGGTGAAGATTTGATCACCGCTCCGCATGGTGTATTGATGGAAGCTTCCACGGGAACGATTATCTATGAAAAAGATATGGATACCAGAGTGAAACCGGCAAGTATCACAAAAATCATGACCTTGATTTTGATCTTCGATGAGCTGGAAAAGGGAAATCTACATATGGAAGAGGAGGTCACTACCAGTGCTTATGCCAAATCCATGGGTGGTTCTCAAGTGTTTCTGGAAGAAGGGGAGAAGCAGACAGTAGAGACCATGATCAAATGCATTGTCATTGCATCAGGAAATGATGCCAGTGTGGCCATGGCAGAGCATATTGCGGGAAGTGAAGGAGAATTTGTTGCCCGGATGAATGAGAGAGCCAAGAGCCTGGGCATGGAAAATACCCATTTCGAAGACTGCTGTGGACTGACAGAATCTGACGATCACTATACCAGTGCCCATGATGTGGCCATTATGTCCAGAGAACTGGTGACCCGGTATCCAAAGATTCTGGATTATTCCTCTGTGTGGATGGATACCATCACCCATGTCACCCAAAAAGGAACCAGTGAATTCGGACTGACCAATACCAATAAGCTGATACGCAGCTACGATGGTTGTGTGGGATTGAAGACCGGAAGCACCAGCGTGGCAAAATACTGTGTATCCACCGTGGCAGTGCGGAACGGGATCACGCTCATCAGTGTGGTGATGACGGCACCGGACTACAAAGTACGGTTTAAAGATGCGGCAGCAATGTTAAATCTGGGATTCGGAACCTGTAAGCTGTATGTGGATGAAAATAAAGAAGCTCTGAAAAAAGTGCCGGTGGAAGAGGGCGTAAAGGAAAAATTGTCCTGCGGTTATGAAGGGGAGTTTCATTATCTGGATACACAGGGAGCCAATCTGGAAAACATTGAGAAAAAGATCAAGTGGAAAAAAGAAATCCATGCACCGGTAAAAAAAGGGGAACAGGCAGGAACCGCAGAATATTATCTGGAAGGGAAGAAGATCGGCAGCGTGAACATTGTGTTTTCGGAAGGGGTTGAGAAAGCCGGATATGGTGATTATGTAGAGAAAATCTGGAAAAAATTCCTGGGCAGACACCAGACTGCATAAGAATCAAAAACTAGGAAAAAAAAGGGATTGAAACCGGTTATTCTTTCGATTATAATAAGCCACGTTAAAAAATTTATTGTGCGAAAAGGAAAGAGGGTAAATCGTGGCGAAAAAACGAGTACAGACAGACATGACCGCAGGGAATCCGGCCGGAATTATTTTAAACTTTACGATTCCCATTTTTATAGGAAATTTATTTCAGCAGTTTTACAGCATGGCGGATACGGTCATTGTGGGAAAATTTGTAGGAACCAAAGCGTTGGCAGCCGTTGGTAGCGTAGGAACCATTATGTTTCTGATTCTTGGGTTTCTCCAGGGTCTGACTGCGGGGTTTACGGTACTGACGGCTCAGAGATTCGGGGCAGGAGACATGAAAGGCATGCGGAAAACAGTGGGAACGGCTGCCGTGCTTTCCGGAATCAGTGTGGTGGTCATGACAGTGGGCAGTATGCTCTTCATGAAGCCGCTGCTGACTTTTATGCATACACCGGAGGATATCTTTCAGGATGCCTATACGTATATCATGATCATTTGTGCAGGAATCATTGCCACGGTGCTCTATAACCTGCTGTCCAGCATTTTACGGGCACTGGGAGACAGCAAGACACCACTGTACTTTTTAATCCTATCTGCGGTTTTGAATATTGGTCTCGATTTACTTCTTATTATTGTGTTTGATATGGGAGCCGCAGGAGCTGCTTATGCAACGGTGATCGCACAGGGCGTATCCGGTGTGGGATGCCTGATTTACATCTGGAAAAAAGTGCCTCTCTTAAAGCTTACAAAAGAAGATTTCAGACCGGAAGGTTATCTGGCTAAGATGCAGCTTGGAGTAGGGTTTCCTATGGCTTTGCAGTATTCCATTACAGCTATCGGAACGATGATGGTGCAGTCTTCCCTGAATCTTCTTGGATCAATGTCTGTGGCAGCCTATACGGCAGCGAATAAAATCGAGCAGATCGGTACACAGGCTTATGTAGCACTTGGTACCACGATGGCAACCTACTGTGCTCAGAATATGGGAGCCGGCCAGATCAAGAGAATCCGCCGGGGATTCCGCAGTGCGACCATTATGGGCAGTATTTATGGGGTGCTTCTGGCCATCCCGATGATGACCGTGGGAAAATATCTGGTAAACCTGTTTGTGTCTGACAATGTGGTTCAGATCATGGGACAGGCAGATGTTTATCTGAAATGGACGTTTCTCTTTATGATTCCACTGGCAATTGTCAATATTTACCGCAATGGAATCCAGGGAATGGGTTACGGCATCCTGCCTATGATGGCAGGTGTGGCAGAACTTCTGGGAAGAGGTGTAGTTGCTTTGATCGCCGGATGGAAACGCAGCTTCGTAGGTGCCTGCCTTGCAAGCCCTGCTGCCTGGATCCTGGCCGGTGGACTGCTGATCTTCATGTACTTTAAGGTGGTGAAGGAACAGGAGAAGAGGTTTAGAGAAAAGTAAGGAAATGTCATAATTTTTTTATGGTTTTTTGTATGAGGAATGTGTATAATAAGAAAAAAGAACCAGATTCATATGAATTTTAGAGGAGGGATATTATGGAGAATTCGTTAGCTGTTGCCAAAACTTTATATGGTATGTATGCAGAGAGATTCCATGAAAACATGGATGAGATGAAGATGCATAAACTTATGTATTTTGCTCAAAGAGAATCCCTCATGTATCATAGAACCGCTTTATTTAATGAAGATTTTTATGGTTGGAAATATGGACCAGTGTTAAAAAGTGTTAGACACGAATATGTAACAGGGTCTTTGTTTTCAAATGTTGAGGATTCTGTATCTTCTGCTACAGAGAAAATGTTAAAGTCAGTTTTAGAACGTTATGGTACGGTTTCTTCATGGAAGCTCAGCAGTTTATCACATGACGAGTTTTCGTGGAAAAAAGCCCGTAAAGGCTTAGGAGCTTCTGAAAACGGAGATGTTAAAATGAGTTTGAATGCAATGATGGTAGATGCAACACATGAACTGGCAGTTCGTAAAATGCACGGAGTGAGATAAGTCTGGAGGGGTTGTTATTACAATTGAAGAAACACGCCAATACTTTAGTGATTTTACATGTGAAGTGTTAACTTCAAACCAAAAGAATAAAAATCTTCTTGAAGAATTCCGGTCTCAAAAGAATAGAAATACGCTTGAAGAGTATTTGAAAAAGCAGGCATGGAAAGAAGATTTGGATGGTGAAACAAGGATATATCTGGTAAAAGATTCCGTTGGACGCATTGTGTTGTTTTTTTCTATAAAATGTGGATTATTATTTAGAAAAAATCAATATGACAAATTGGAAGAGTATGAACGCACGTTTGTTGATATGGTTGTCAAAGCAAAAGAACAGGGTGACCAGGAAACCATCAACAGTTACTATGAATATGGAAGTGAAGAATTTTCGGACATTGATCGGTTGTTTAAAATAGCAGAAAAGCGTATTGATTCCAAAAATGAGACAAAGGAACTTGATGATGGGCAATATACTTTGAAAGTTGAAGAGTGTTTTTCAGGTATAGAACTCAGACATTTTTGTCGCAATGAAGCATATTCGTGTCCTGCTGAATTTAAGACACCAGTAGGATTTGGGATTTTCTGGGAGGTCATTGTACGAGAAATCCTTAAAATCACAAATCGAATAGGGTGTAAATATTTGTATCTTTTTGCAGCCGATAAGACAGAAAATTCAGATATTAAAAAGTTGGTGCACTATTATAAAAGTGCATTAAAATTTTATGAATGTGAGGAAGATGATATCATAATCATAAAACCTGAGTATGACAAGAACTGCTATGGTCTTATTCAGGAAATTTCAAAATTGCCGGAGAATCACGAAGCAGTATGGCAAGAATTCTCCGATGTATATGTATGACGATAAAGGCTATTTTGAAAAGAAGCTGTTGCATTTGTGCGACAGCTCCTTGTGTGTTATACAGAAAGTGTTTAGGTGATACCGTGAAAAAATTTAAAACAGTAACTTATACGATACATTCTCAAAAATTGCATAACCAGGGCTTTGTGATCGCTATGCTCAGTGACCTGCATAACGTGGAGCTTGGAGAAGGCAATGCCAATCTCCTTCAAGCCATAGAGGCGGCACATCCTGATATGATCTGTATTGCAGGAGACCTGGTGCTTGGTAAAAAAGCGAAATCAGTAAAACCAGCTTATGAGTTCATCAAAAAAGCAGTAAAGATTGCACCTGTTTATTACGGATTGGGAAACCATGAGCAGAGGATGAAGCAATACCCGGAGGTCTACGGAAAAGAATACCGGGTATTTGAAAAGAAGATTCAGAAGCTGGGCGTTACCATGCTGGAAAACAGCAGCCGCTCTCTGGAAATCAAAGGGGAGCCCATTCAGATCACGGGACTTGCCTTGCCGGAAGAATACTACCAAAAAGGGAAAAAAATCGCACTATCTTTAAAAATAATGAACCGTCTGGTAGGAAAAGCATCCAAAGACCAGTTTCAAATCCTGTTGGCACATACGCCAAGATATGGAGATACCTATCTGGAATGGGGTGGTGATCTGACTCTTTCCGGACATTATCATGGTGGTATGATGCGTCTGCCCCTTCTTGGAGGTGTGATCAGCCCGGATTTTAAGCTGTTTCCTGAATATTGTCGGGGAGACTTTATCAGGCAGGAGCGGCATCTGATCGTCAGTGCAGGACTAGGGGAACACACCCTGCCCATCCGGATTTTCAATCCCAGGGAACTGGTGATAATCACCTGTGTGCCTGAGACAGAGAAGAGGAAAGAAGAATAAGTCAGGAAGATGCAGTAAGAGCGGAAGAAACGGACAGGCTGGACTTTTCAGATAAAATAGTGTAGAATGACTTTCAGCGACAAAATTCCAGAAAAAGGATGAGGAAACCATGGGAATTCCAGTAAAACTGCAGGTGTTTGAGGGTCCGTTGGATCTGCTTTTGCACCTGATTGAAAAGAATAAAGTAAATATCTATGATATTCCCATTGTGGAGATTACCAACCAGTATATGGATTATATCCATCAAATGGAGCGGGAAGACTTAAATGTCATGAGCGAGTTCATGGTCATGGCAGCCACCTTGATTTCGATTAAGTGCCGGATGCTTCTGCCGAGAGAAGTGACAGAAGAAGGGGAAGAGGAAGATCCCAGAGAAGAACTGGTACGCCAGCTTCTGGAATATAAGATGTATAAATACATGTCCTACGAACTTCGTGACCGTATGGCCGAGGCAGCCAAAAATGTATATAAGCTGCCAACCATTCCAAAAGAAGTTCTATCCTACCGGGAGCCGGTAGATACGGGAGAACTGCTGGACGGTCTCAGCCTGGAAAAACTGAATCAGATTTTTCAAAGTGTTATGCGAAGACAAGAGGATAAAATTGACCCGATTCGAAGCAAATTTGGAAAAATCGAAAAAGAAGAAGTCAGCCTTCCTGAGAAAATGGTGGAGATCGAAGCCTATGCTATGGAGCATAAAACCTTCCGTTTTCGTCAACTGTTACAGAGACAGGCCAGTAAAGTCCAGGTTATTGTCACCTTTCTGGCAATCCTGGAGCTGATGAAAATGGGGAAAATCTGCATCAGCCAGAAACAGCTTTTTGATGAAATTGAGATAGAATCTCTGCAGGAGAGAGGATAAGATATGGGAACAGAACAGAAAAAAACAGAAGGAGCCATCGAAGCCCTTCTCTTCGCCATGGGCAGTTCCGTAGAACTTTCCGCACTGGCAAAAGCCATTGGCCATGATCAGGAGACCACCAGGAAAATCGTGCGGAATATGATGCTGAACTACCAGGAAGAGGGTAGAGGAATCAAGATCATAGAGTTGGAAAATGCATTTCAAATGTGTACCAAAGAAGAATATTATGAATATCTGGTGAATATGGCACTGCAGCCCAAGAAAGCAGTCCTCTCTGATGTGATGCTGGAGACACTGTCCATCATTGCCTACAAACAGCCGGTCACAAAGCTGGAAATCGAAAAAATCCGAGGCGTAAAATGCGACCATGCAGTATCAAAGTTAATGGAATACAATCTGGTGCAGGAAGTGGGACGTCTGGATGCCCCGGGAAAACCAATCCTTCTGGGAACCACAGAAGAATTCCTGCGAAACTTCGGTGTGCAGGGACTGGACGAACTGCCTGAGATCGATCCGGTACAGATGGAAGACTTCAAGGCAGAAGCAGAAGAAGAGATTCAGTTACAGTTGAATTTATAACCTAAAGCTTTGCCATATAGGCGGTAAAATAGCATTGCAACGGCAGATAAACCCTTGTTCCAATGATTTGTCGGTTGAAAATGCTATTTTGTGATTTTTAGCCTACCTTTTTCGGGCACGAATAGGTGGGAATTAATAAATTTTGAAATTGCACCTACTTATTTTGAAGACAAGTAGGCGGCTAAGCGAGATTCTCTAAATTTAGCCTACATCTTATGATGAAAAAGTAAGTTGAAAAGTAGAAATCTTGGAATTTAGCCTATTGGGGTCATAAAAAAGTAGGTTAAAACGAAGAAAATACAAAATTTGGCCTATTTAGGGTGTGGAAAGTATGAGTTACTAAAAAATAAGAAGAAAGCTGGCATGCGAGAAGGTTTCGTGTGGTGGCTTTTTTTGAAGGAAAAACCATGCATGTTTTCTCTCACCTCCACATAAGGTTTAAAAAGGAGCGTGCAAGAAAAATATGAAGAAGACATGCAAAATAATCCTGGCAATCTTCCTGCTTGTCACAGGAATTTTAATCAATCCATTTCTTTCTTATGCGGGAAATGATGCTGAAACCACAGACCCGGGGAATCTCTATGCCCTGTCTGCCGTGCTCATGGACGGAGCATCGGGAAGGGTTTTGTACGGAAAAAACGCCACAGAACCCAGAGCCATGGCCAGCACCACCAAGATTATGACCTGTATCCTGATTCTGGAGCAGGGAAATCCGGAGGACACTGCCACTACCTCCGGTTACGCAGCTTCCATGCCTAAAGTCCATTTAGGTGCCACAGAGGGAGAAACGTTTTATGTCAAAGACTTGTTGTACTCCCTGATGTTGGAGAGCCACAACGACTCGGCTGTGATCCTTGCAGAATATCTGGGGGAAAGTGTCTCCGGATTCGCAGCGAAAATGAACGAAAAAGCAAGGGAAATCGGCTGTAAGGATACCTGGTTTATCACACCGAACGGACTGGATGCACAGGAAGAGGTACAGGGAGAAGTAAAAAAACACCATACCACGGCCGAAGACCTGGGAAAGATCATGCGATACTGTATTTTGCAGTCTCCCAAGAAGGAAGCATTTCTGGAAATCACCAGGACACCCAGCTACAGCTTCAGTGACACAGAAGGAAAGAAAACCTTTTCCTGCAATAATCACAATGCCTTTCTTTCTATGATGGAGGGAGCACTAAGCGGAAAGACCGGGTTTACCTCTGAGGCAGGATATTGTTACACAGGGGCTCTGGAACAAGATGGGAAAACACTGATCGTAGCATTGTTAGGCTGCGGCTGGCCCAATAACAAAAACTACAAATGGCAGGATACCAGGAACCTTATGGAATACGGACTGGAGCATTACAGCCTTCATGCACTTTCCGAGGCCAGGCTGCCCGGGATTCCGGAGACCGTACCTGTGGAAAACGGACAGAGCAAAACGCTGGGACAGCAGGCAGAAGTTCCTGTAGTGCGTGTCCCCTCAGAAGATGTGAAACTCCTTCTTGGAGCAGAAGATCAGGTAAAGACCATTTACCAGGGAAAGAAATCCCTGTCAGCACCAGTAAAAGAAGGAGAAAAAATAGGAGAGATCCAGTATCAGGTGAACGGAGAGACCTGGAAGAAAGAAGAAGTGGTAGCAGGAGATGCAGTGGAAGAGATTGATTATTCCTGGTGTCTGGAGCAGACCATGAACCGGTGGGCAAAAGGAGGTACATAGAGCCTTCTGCCGCCGGTTTTTCTATTGGCAAACATTACTCCATTTTTTGGTATGCCACCAGAGCAATGTTCCAGTATCCCTGCTTATTTAACTCCTGTTCAAAACCGTGAATCTTTTCCTTACAGGATTCAGGGAGTTCTGCAATCTTAAAGGTGCAGGGACATTTTTCGCCCTTTTCTGATATGGATTCTTTTCTTTCACTCATGTGACGTCCTCCTTATATTTGAAACTATTTTAAAATACAGTGTATCCTTTTCCTTCCGGAATATGTATGGTAGAATGGCCATAGTATAAAGAAACAGGAGCAGCAAAATGAAGAAAAACACAATCATTATGAATTTTTCAGGAATATATGAAGAAGAAACTTTTTATAAAGATCAAGAGATCTGTTGGATTAACTGCAGAGATATTTCCGGGGTTAACGGATATTGTTCCGATGATGCCCGGGAA
The DNA here is from genome assembly GCF_947654165.1 of uncultured Blautia sp. Lineage (GTDB taxonomy): Bacteria > Bacillota > Clostridia > Lachnospirales > Lachnospiraceae > Blautia. The sequence continues at coordinate 9,104 of NZ_CANTKB010000008.1, read as the reverse complement.
GAGATCCGAAGACGGATTCAGGACTATGACTATAGAGGGATTCATTTCCTGGACTCAGGAAATTACCACTATCTGAGCAGATTTTGGCTGGAAAAGATTCGGGAACCTTATTCCCTGGTCGTCTTTGACCATCATACGGATATGCAGGAATCTGCCTTTTTTGGTATGCTTTCCTGCGGAAGCTGGATCAGAGAAGTAGTGGAAAATGATCCATTTGTGAGAGAAATCTGCGTGGTGGGACCGCCGAGAGAGGCGGCTGCACAGTGTGAGCCGGAACTTGCGTCCAAAGTGGTATTTCTGACATGGGAAGAACTGGAAGAAGGAGGTTTAGACCCATGGATTTCTTTTCTGGAAGGCAGGGGAGATCTTCCGGTTTACCTGTCCATTGACAAAGATGTGCTCAGCCGGGACGATGCCAGGGCCAACTGGGATCAGGGGGAGATGTCACTGGAAGATCTGGAAGCCATGATCAGACAGGTATTTCAGAAACGAAACGTCCTTGGGGCAGATATCTGTGGGGAAAATCCGCAGGATACGGCCAGGATGCCTTCGGAGGAGGAATTGGAGATCAACAGCAGAACCAATAGAAGGCTGGATGAGCTTCTAAAAGGTCAAAAAACGGAGCAGAAAGAAGTACAGCAGAGGGTAAAATGCTGAGTGAAGCAGTAGTATAAGGCACAAATTCAATAGTTGGTTATTTAGTTTGGATAGGTAAAAGAGCATGAAAAACAAAAAAATGTATAGTTTTTTGTGCGAAAAATAGGGAAAAATTTGTTGAAGTATGACAATGGATGTGCTATATTAGTAAAAAACTACTAAAAGCATTAAGGTAATCGACATTGCATTGTAAATACGTTCATCATGTTTAAGAAATGGGGAAATCGGCTAATGCCGATTTCCCTATTTTACTAATTCTATCCTATTTTGCTATTGGTTCCTGATTTACGATGAAGGAAAGAAAATTAACATCTCTCGTTGCAATTATGATTTGATGATTTTTAAGGGAAACACTTGAATTGTTCTGTATAATATTTACGGTATTTTGTATTGCTTTAACAACGTAGAAACTTTATAATTACAACATGTATGTTTTTGTAACTTACATATTGATTTACGAAGTAGATTCACGCTATGACAAAACAATATAGCAACAAAAGAATTGGAGGTACAAACCATGTATGTGGGTGCAGGCATTGATGTAGAAGAATCTTGTTACGATTATGAACATATCAAAAAAGTTTTAGGAGAAATCAAGAAGAATTTTGAGGGATATTTTCAACGTTTCCTTGAAACAAATGCCGGAAATGGATTAACAGAAGAAGATTTTACAAAACTTCAAAAGAAATTTGGTATAGATGAGAAATGTACCAAACCTATATCCAGCAAAAAGCTCTCTATTAATTATAAGTCGATAATAAAAGAATCCTTAGTTAAATATGAAAAGGATCAAGAGGATTATTTAAAGATAATGGATATAGAACTATTGGAAGATTTAGTTGATGATGCCGATCATTTTAAGTCTAAAATCCTTAGAAATGAATGCCCCATTATCCGAAAAACTCTTGCAAATAGAAAAGCAAAAGAACTTGATAAATACAGAGGAAATTTCAGCCATGCCGATGCTGATTGGCTCTTGGAGGTGGTCACAAATCTATGTGAGTTTGCTGATGAATATGCCGAAAGTTATGATGAAGAAGAATATGAGAACTACGAAACCTATGAAGATTTAGATATGAATCTAATGGATACAGATGATTACACAGCCTATGGAGTAATCGGCGGTGGTATAAAAACGCATATGTTGTATAAAGTATACCCAGGACTTTTCCCAAATCGTAGCAGAAGTGCATTATGGGCATTGTGGTATTTGTCAGGCAAATCGAAATATAACTGTACTATGGACTCCGAGTTTTTAATGATAGATGTAGATAAAGGAGTAGTCCAACAGAATTACTTTTATCCGTACACATTATTTGTATATTATGCTTTTGAAATCTACAAACTTCTTCGTGATAAGGCTACCGAACTCAATGCTTACATAGATCCGGATTATCGCTATATCATAGTAGATGCTTTCCTTGAATATGTTGCCCTTGAACATGATGCGGATATTTCTGTTATGAAATCGCAGATAAGAGATGGAGGTATGGGATTTGCTTAATTTGGATAAAGATTTTGAAAAATACTTTCCCTCTTTTGATTTTCAACTGAAAGAATTTCAAAAGGATGTTATAAACAACCTTGTAGAAAAAGAGAATACTTTATGTATTATGCCTACAGGCGGTGGTAAATCCATAATTTACTGGATGTCTGCTATGGAGGTTGGAGGAATAACACTGGTTGTTTCCCCATTGACTGCATTGATTGCTGAACAGGCTGAAAAGCTAAATGATCAGGGGTATGAAACACTGGTTATTCATGGTGGTATAAATGCCAAGAAACAAATGACTGTATTATCCGATTTTGCCAATAAGAAAAGTACGTCCAAATTTATCTTTGCCAGTCCCGAAAAATTTGCTACAGATGGCTTTTTTGAATACTGTCTAAAACAAAGAAAAGAGGATATAAAACTCTTAGTAATTGACGAGGTTCATTGTGTCAGTCAGTGGGGCATGAGCTTTAGACCATTTTACAAACGCATACCAAATTTTCTGGATAGAATTTTCGGTGCCGACAAGTGGTGCAGAATTTTAGCCCTAACTGCTACTCTTAATCCAAAAGAATTGAAAGATATTTGCGAAGAATTTCATATTTCAAAGTACAATATCCTCAAACAGACTGTTTTAATGCGAAACGAAATTCAACTCCATACTCTTAAATTCAACAAAGAAGATGAAAAAGAAGATAAATTTTGGGAAATAATTAAAAACCATCGTCACGAAAAAACATTGGTATATGTATATCGAAAAAAAGGGGAACGTGCTGTAGAGGGCTTATGTGAGGAGGCAATTTCTAAAGGTTATAAGGCAGCATGGTTTCATGGAGAAATGTCCTCAAATGAACGAATGGATATTATAGAGCAATACCGTAATGGGAATATCAACCTTGTGTTTGCAACCAACGCATTTGGTATGGGAATTGATATAAAAGATATAAGAAATGTGATTCATTTTATGATACCAGAATCAGCAGAGCAATATTATCAAGAGGTTGGTCGAGCCGCTCGTGATGGATATGGTGCTAATGCCTATTTACTATATTCCAATAAAAATATAGATGTAAAGAGAACACATTTTATAGACAGGTCATTTCCAACAGGGGCAAAGCTACAGGAAGTCTACACGAATATAGGAAAACGTGATGGATACAGAGTGATTGCTTATTTTGACAATGAAGACATTCAAGAATGTTTGCCATACTATATGAAAGCTGGTCTAATTAAAATAATCTGTAAAGGTTTTTCCGGTCTTACAGAATTATATGATATTCAAGATACTAAATTACAAAAACTCTATGATAGCACACGCTCCAAAGGCTTTGTTCGCATAATGAAAGCAAATAACATAACTGCGGAAGAATTGTCTGATATAGTGTACGATTCTATTATTAAAGGAAAAGCAAAACTCAGAAAACCCTTAGAAAGATGGTTAGTAATAGAGGTCACATCAACTGACATATCAGACGAGCAGATGAAAATAATGCTTGATGATATTGCCGAAAAGAAAGAATATAAGCATGAATTATTAAACTACTTCGTAAAATTACTTGAAGATAACCCTAACTCCCAGTATTTACATCAGGAAATTGCACGTTATTTAGGAATGGATAAATATCAACTGAATCGTATCTATACAACCGTAGATGGCAATAACGTACGAAGCAAATCCGAGGTTATCATTTGTGATTTACTCCATGCATCTGGTATTAAATATAAATACGAGGAATTATTGGAATATGGAGATGGAAAAACTATAAATCCTGATTTTACTATCTACCTGCAGAGTGGCAAGAAAATGTTCTGGGAACATGTTGGTATGCTTGGCACAGAGGACTACGATATTTCATGGTCTAAAAAAATGGATATATATGAGAACTATTTTCCAAACCAACTAATTAAGACTTATGAAAATGGTGCATTATCCAAAGACGCTCAAAAACTCATTGATAAGCTAAAAAAAGGTAATTAGTTTCCCTCTATGCCCTCTAGTGTATTGACATGTTGATATTTAGCTTTACCACCGCCTTTTAAGAGACGGAAGTAAAGCTGGGATATAAAGACTTAAGCTTTATTCTGGCATCACTTGTCCTAAAATGCCAGTCAACCTTTGCTGCTATTGTATTACGCTCTGCTTCCCATACAGACAACTCCTTGCGTAGCAGTTCAATGTTAGCTATACGCCGGGACAGGCACTGCCTGGTCATTACATTCAACTCTATTTCCGCAATGTCCAGCCAACTGCCGTGCTTTGGCGTATAATGTATTTCCAGTTTTTTGATGATGCGTCTTGCCTCATCCGGAGAATATCTCTTATACAGAGAAGCCGGCTTATGGGTATTGAGGTTGTCCATTACAAGAATGATCTTTTCGGCATCCGGGTACATGACATCCACAAGGTACTTAATTTCCTCCGCCCAGTCAACGGCTGTACGATGTTCCCGTACACTTACATGATGTGTCCCGCCAAGTGGTTCTACAAAAGCAAATATGCTGACCGTTCCATTTCGGGTATATTCGGCATCCGTTTTACGGTCATTCCCGGGAATCATTGGCAGGGGCTCCCTGGCTTCGCCCAGAAGCTGGTAAGGCTTTTCATCCATGCAGACAACCGGGTGCTTTTGGTCATAAGGAAGCTCATATACATCAAGGACATCCTCCATGCAGGCTATGAATTCCGGGTCTTCTTTTGCCGGGATACACCAGTAGTCGTTTTTGTGAGGTCGAAGTTTGTTTTTTTTAATGCATTCCTGATCGCCTCTCTGCTTACAGGTGTTTCCAGGATGACTTTGGATTCTTTCTCCAGCAGGCGGATCGTCCATCGGGAGTGTCCTTCCGGAACCGGCCCACAGGCAAGCTCAATAAGCCGGGCTTCTACGCACCCGTCAACCTTGCGCCTTGCATTATCTGAATTTATGCTTCTTTTAAATTCAGTGACAGCATCAACACCGCCGTTTATGTATTTTGCAACGGTATTTGTGACTGTTGCCAGACAGACGCCGTTTGACCTGGCGCTCTGCTCATGGGTTAGGATTTTTCCATGTGCCTCATCCATGTCAAGGAGTATCTGGCATCTGCAACGTATTGTTTTTGATGTTGCCTTCTTACGGATTATGGATTTGAGTTCCTTGTATTCATCTTCTGTAAGCTTAATCACATATTTTCTAGGTCTTGCCATAGGGATCACCGCCGTTTTTTTTAGTATATATCAAAACGGCTGTATTTACCAGCTTAATTTGATTATATATCAGTATGTCAACACACTATGGTGATTCACTTGGGGTGGATGCCTGGGAAAGCATTCAACATCTGGATATTTTGCCAGAAGAAGTTGCACAGCAAATGGCAGACAGTGCAGCTCGTAATAAGCTGATTGTAGAAATTTACAAAAATAACCAGAAGCAGTACGGGCAAACTATTTTATTTGCAGTCAACGTAGTGCATGCCATTCAGTTGACAGCACTGTTTAAAAAGGAAGGAATAAAGGCAGATTATATCGTATCTTCAATCAAAGATGCAGTCACTGACGTAACGATAAGTCGGGAGGATAATGAAAGAAAGCTGGAAGAATATCGTGAAGGATATTTACAGGTTTTAATCAATGTGAATATACTAACGGAAGGTGTGGATTTACCAAAAACGAAGACAGTATTTCTTGCAAGACCTACAGTTTCATCCATTCTGATGACACAGATGGTTGGACGTGCCTTGCGAGGAACAGCAGCTGGCGGTACATCCAGTGCATATATTGTTTCATTTATTGATCATTGGAATGAGCATATTGCCTGGGTGAATCCGGAGACTCTGTTTGATGGAAATAACGAGTTTCAGGATAGTGATTATGAACGGGAAAAACATGATATCCGTTTGATTGCAATATCAAAAATTGAGGAGTTTGCTTCGGTTTTGGATGATTCTGTTGATACATCATTTTTGGAAAAGGTTCCATTTGAACAGCGTATTCCGGTTGGAATGTATGCTTTCACTTATTTGGAAGAGAATGGAATGGATCATTCTTATCAGGTAATGGTATATAATAGCACAAAGATCCCTTATGAGAATCTGATGGATGCTCTTCCAACTCTGTTTAAGAGTTTTGGGGTTACCGAAGAATATTTATCGGATACGCAGCTTAATGAAATGGAAAGTCAGTGCAGAGATTCTTTCTTCTGTGGTGAAATGGTACCGCCATATGAGAAAAGAGATGTTCTTAATATTTTGAAATATTATGCCCAGTATGAATCAATTCCACAGTTTTATACTTTTGATGAAATTGATAGAAGCAAGTTAGATGTAGGAAGGATTGCACAGCATATCTGGGATGAAGATATGGGAGAACGAAAAAGAACAGAATATATTGATTCTCTTTGGGAGTCAGGGGATGATAATATGCTTCGTCTGTTCTTTGGCAGAAAATTGTATTTCCTGAATCAGATTAATATTGAGTTGATGAAGTTGTCACATCCTGATATATATGACGATGAAAACAACATTCAGTATGGAAGCAGGGCATTGGAAGATCTTCCATTACATGAGATTGGGAAAATAAATCCGTTATTAGAGCAGCAACTTAGAAATGATACGTTTAAAAAGGCAATGGACAAGGATGGAAATTACCATTGTGCAAAATGCGGAATTTCGGATAAATCAAGGATTTTCTTTCAGGTTGACCATATTATCCCTATGAATGCTGGCGGGAAAAGTACTTTGGATAACCTTCAAATCTTATGCCGTCAATGTAATGGGCAAAAAGGGGATAAGTCATGAGGGAGTTTCTTTATTCTGCATTGGATGTTGCAGCAATTATCAGCAGTATGGAACTTGGATGCAGAGATGAAAACGAGATGATTGATTCTATCTGGAATGGTGAAAAAGCATTCCTTGTTTCAGAATATAGAAATAATAAACGTAAATTCATTTTAGACGTTTATTACTGGTTGCAGTATTTTTACGAGAAGCCAATACTGGATCAGGAATTCCCTGCTGTATGTCAGGATATGATGACATCCGATAATACTATTGAGTTCGAACAGTATATGAGCGACTTTAGCAATTTAGATTTGTTTTTAAAAAAAATTCGTATTCAGATTTTGTATGGAAAAGGAAACGACTATGTGAGAGTGAAACTTAGAACGCTGCTTAAACATTATGGTTATAAAAGAAGATCGCAATTATTGATTCAACATATTAATCGTTGCCTGTATTTTTATCATCTTGAGATAACTGTGCGTGGCGGGATTCCTTGTTCAATAGATGATGCTACATTAGATCAGATGTTAATATTTCATGTGATATAGATGTTCATTTTTCAGGAAATTATGTGGCTTCAAATATAATTGAAAAAATGAAAAGCTGAATTCCAAAACTGTGGAGGTAGGATATGTCGCCAGAAGAAAGAGAACGTTCGTATGAGCATTATAAACAATGGCAAATAAACAAAATCCGATATAAGCATGAGTGTGTTGTATATGTTCTCATGATAGGTGTGATTGCATTATTTGTATTGAAATATTGGAAAGAGCTTTCTATTGGTTTTGTGGTAATTATTGCGGTCGGGTGTATTTATCTGTTAGCGATGTTAATCCGTAAATATATTAAGATACAACAGAAAGCTGCTGAGATGAAAAAGATTGCAGAAGAAGTTGGAGGTACAGATATCGTGATAGATCATGAAAAAGGAAAAGTCAGTTTTTCTGTACCAGCCGAAAATGCGGATGCAGTTATCAGTGATATTGAAAAAAATATGGGGAATTCAAAGTATAAACTCAAAGTATCACGAGTCCAAAATCCTGATAAGGAAATGAAAGATAAAAAAACAACGGATGTTGGCTATGTAAATAAGAATAGCCAAAGAAATAATGGAAAAACCGAACAAAAAGGAACAGACAATAATCAATGGTTTTATAGTATGGAGTGTCTAAAATGCGGTCATAAGTACTTTGCGAACGGAAGTGATATAAAGATTAGAAAATGTCCAAATTGTCAAGGTGGTAAACCATAAGGGTGTTATCTGTCACGATGATGGACAATATAGTAAAATTATGAATAATGTGTAAGCCAAAGGGCATCAACCGTAAAAAAGTTGGTGCCTTTTGTTTTGCCCATTACTTTTACCCATTTTTGGGAAAAAGTCTGGACAGGAAGCCGGTGTGAGTTAAGGGACAGATTTCATACCGGCTTTTTGTATCTGTCAAGTACCTACCGGGGGCTGGGTTCCATTGACATTATGGCAGCTGTCAGAAGCCTTTTATTTATCGGGAAGGTGAAGAAAGACCCGACAACGAGAGTGCTGATCCATGAGAAAAGCTCTCTTGCCCCTCCGGGGGAGACCCTTGCGTTTAAGCTGGGGGATGAAGAAGGCTTCCGCTGGATCGGTGCCTATGACATCAATGCGGATGATCTCCTGAATGGAAAAGAAGGAAAACCGACAGAGACAAAACTGGAACGGGGAACAAGGCTGATGGAGGAACTGCTGAAAGACGGAAAAAAATCCCGCTGAAAGACATTCAGGAAAAAGCGGCTGCGATGAACATTTCATCCAGAACCATGCGTGATGTCCGTAACCGGATGGGGGAACGGCTTGTGTACGGAAAAGGGACAGGGCGGGAAAATACTGTCCGGCTCAAAGCAGATTAGGTGGCAGGATTTTTGGTTTAAGGGCAGGATTTTATAGATACCTTAATGCCTGCCACTCTGCCACTAAATATTTTCTCGTATGACAGACAGGAGAGATGGCTGTCTGTTCATGGGGAAATATGGCAGATTATAATTGAAAACATTGGATATTGATGGTATGATAATTCCGTGGCAGAAATGCCATGGAAGAGTTACCCATGACGGGGTGGTAGCCTCCCGAACCTTACAGACCGAAGCCTTTATGGTGACGGAATAAACGAGTAGTCTCGGAAACTATTGCATAACAGAATGAAAATTCTGCATAAATGGCATA
>NZ_CANTKB010000007.1 GCF_947654165.1 uncultured Blautia sp. | reverse complement strand
GATGAATAATACGTTGTTTGGACATGACGAGAGTTAATTTTACAGGAAGTTAAGAATAAAGGCTTAAGTAAATGCTAATAGTATTAGCATGGTACAAAGCATAGCAGAAGGAGGTGCACCACAATGGGAATATTTGTTAATCCTGATAACAGTGCTTTTCAAAGAGCTTTAAATTCCAGAATCTATGTGGATAAAACAGGATTGATTGAAGAAATGAACAGTGTAATTGATACCGAACAGTGTTGTATTTGCAATAGCCGCCCACGTCGGTTTGGAAAATCAATCACGGCAAATATGCTGACTGCTTATTATAGCTGCGGCTGTGATTCCATAAAGCTTTTTGAAAGCACAAAAATCAGCAAATCAGAGCAGTTTCTGGAGCATCTGAACCGTTATGATGTAATACATTTGGATGTGCAATGGTGCAGCATGGATGCGGGAAGTGCTGAAGACACTGTTTCATATATCATAGAGAAAGTATTAGAAGAACTAAGAATAGAGTTTTCTCAAGTTCAGCTTTTAGAGCAAGTGACTTTGAGCGGTGCTTTGGCCCAGATTACACAGGAAACAGGGCATAAGTTTGTTATTATTATAGATGAATGGGATGCATTGATTCGTGATGAGGCTTCCAATATACGGGTGCAGGAGGAATACATTGATTTTCTAAGAGGGCTGTTCAAGGGGACAGAGCCTACAAAATTTCTGCATCTGGCATTTCTAACAGGAATTCTTCCTATAAAAAAAGTCAGAACACAGTCAGCATTAAATAATTTTGAAGAATTTACCATGCTGGAGCCTGATATGTTATCTGCGTACATTGGATTTACGGAAGAAGAAGTGCAGGATCTTTGTAAAGAGTATCAGAAGGATTTCAATGAAGTAAAACGATGGTATGATGGATATCTGTTAGGAGATTGCCATGTATATAATCCGAAAGCAGTAGTCAGTATTATGACAAGAGGTGTGTTTAGGAGTTATTGGTCACAAACAGGAACATATGAGTCCATTCTTCCACTTATTAGCATGGATTTTGACGGGCTTAGAACGGCAATCATCCAGATGCTCTCTGGAACATCAGTAGAAGTCAACGTAAATACATTTCAAAATGATATGGTTTCATTTAAAAATAAAGATGATGTGATTACTCTGTTGATTCATCTGGGATATCTTGCTTATGATTGGAAGAAGAAAGCAGCTTATATACCCAATGAAGAAATCAGGCAGGAATTTTTAGCAGCCACCCAAGAGCAAAAATGGAATGAATTTATTCGTTTCCAGCAGGATTCGAAAACTTTATTAGAGGCAACCCTTGATATGGATAGTAAAACGGTTGCTTCAGAAATTGAAAAGATTCATACACAGTTTGCTTCTTCCATTCAATATAATGATGAAAATTCTTTGAGTAGTGTTTTGACTATCGCATATCTATCGGCTATGCAATATTATTTCATGCCCATACGGGAAATGCCAACAGGAAGAGGGTTTGCAGATTATGTATTTTTGCCAAAACCAGAATATCGGGGAGATATGCCGGCACTGCTTGTAGAATTAAAGTGGAATAAAAAAGCAGAAACAGCATTGCAGCAGATAAAAGATAAAAAATATGTTCAGGCAGTGTCTGATTATACAGGCAAGATTTTACTTGTAGCCATTGCATATGATAAAAAAAGCAAAGAACATGATTGTATCATAGAAGAATTTCAAAAATAGAGGAAGTGCACCCCTGCACTCCCTCTATTTTTGTCCCATATTTTCCTGTCTCGGCTTCAGTGCAGATTCCCGGTAACCTTTTGGTGTTACTCCGCAGGTCTTTTTAAACACCCGTGTGAAGTAATGAATATCTTCGATTCCACACCTGGAGGCAATGGATTTGATAGGGATATCTGTATTTTCCAGCAATATTTTTGCATGGGAGATACGTAGTGTATTCACATATTCTGTCAGGGACATTCCCATTTCTTTGGAAAAAAGTGTGGACAGATAGCTGGCATTGACTCCTAAATGTGCAGAAAGGGATTTTAGGGTTAAGTCAGCACTCAGATCTGTCTCTGCGTAGGCAAGAACTCTCCTGATGAGAGGAGAGTGGGATTTCTGCTGGTGGTCTTTTACAATCTGGCAGTAGCCCAGGACGATTTTTCGCTGTGCAGACATACACTGCTCCACAGAAGTGAGCTTTTCCAGCATGGAAATATTGCAGTTGGAATAAGAATCAATATGTATGGGGTGTACTCCGGCTTTTTCTGCTGCCTTTCGCAAAAGGGTATTTAAGGTAATGGTGTAGTCCTTTACATCTCGCAGGTTATTAACAGTACGCTTAGGAAGAAAACGAGTACCAAACTGGCTGGCCATTTCCATAGCCTTGCTTTCCTGACCTGAGGTGACGGCACGAATTAAGGCGTTCTCAGATTCATAACGCTTTTCAATCATATCAATATTGGAAAAGGGATGCTCTGTGTCACGTAAACAATTTTCATAGGCAGTATTCCAATGATCGAAGAAGTCAGCATTGGAGTGAATGATTTCACAGGAAGAACCATAGAGGGTTTTTCCCAGTTCCAAAAACAGACTTTCAAACATAGGATAAGAAGCCTGATAGCAAAGCTGCTGATAATAGGTTTCTAATGCATCATGATAAGTATCTGGAAGATTCAGGCTGTGAAAGACTTCTTCAAAGCGTTCATCCTGAATTTTTTCAAACAACACAGGGCCACAGTGTAGAACTGTTTTTTCATCAGGCAGAAGCAGGAAAACAAAGGTACAGAGAAATTGGTCTGCGGTAATATAGATTTTTTTGGGTTTTAATTTTTCAAAGGCATCATTGAAAAATTCCACAGTGTTGCGAATGCCCAAAATATAACTGCGAAGTCCCAGGTCCAGTTGTTCAGGATGGGTACAGGGAAGGGTAAAACGGTACACTGGTATGTAATTTGCCCGTAATATGTTTTCGATTAAATCAATACATTGGTCATTTTTCATAAGGTTTCCTCATACAATCTGAAAATAATACAAAAAAGAATAAAAATCCTCACTGTTATTTTACAAAAAAACTACATATAATATTATACAAAAGGTTCACAAAAAAATCCATGAAAACATTAAAAAACACGAAGAAAAGGAGAATGCAGTATGAGAAAAGTGATTAATTTGAACAAAAACTGGGCTTTTATGCAGCAGGATGCAGGACTTCCGGAAGTGATGCCTTCTGACTGGACAAGCGTAGACCTTCCTCATACATGGAATGCCATTGACGGACACGACGGAAATGGAAGCTATGACAAAGGCAGATACTGGTATGCAAAAACTTTTGAAACACCGAAACAGCCTTTAGGCGGCGGTAAAGTATTTGTAGAGTTTCTGGCAGCAGGACAGCAGGCAACCGTATATGTAAACGGAAAAGAAGTTGCATATCATGAAGGCGGATATTCCGCTTTCCGTGCAGACATTACAGAAGTTTGCAAGGAAGAAGGAGAAAATCTTCTGGTTGTTGCATGCAGCAATGAGAGAAAAGAAAGTGTATATCCTCAGTCAGCAGACTTTACGTTCTACGGCGGTCTGTACAGAGGAGTAAATCTCATCAGCGTACCGGATGCACATTTTGATCTGGAATATTACGGAGGACCTGGTATCCAGGTTACACCAAAGCCATGCGAATGTGGTGGAGCAACTTTTGACGTTGTTTCTTATGTAAAAGAAGCTGACGAAAACTTTACAGTATTATATTCCATCTGTGATGCAGAAGGAAAAGAAGTTGCAAGTGCATGCCGTCCGGCAGACAGCACAGCAGTGACCGTGTATGTTCCGGAAGTGACAAAATGGGAAATTGATGCACCATATCTCTACACTGTAACAGCAAGACTGGAAAGAAGAAATGAAACATATGATGAAATTTCCGCACGTGTAGGTGTAAGAAGTTTCTCCTGTGATCCAAACAAAGGATTTATCATCAATGGCGTAGAGACACCTCTTCGTGGTGTGAGCCGTCATCAGGATCAGTTATACAAAGGAAATGCTCTGACAAGAGAAGATCACTTTGAAGATGCAAGAATCATCAAAGAACTGGGTGCAAATACCATCCGTCTGGCTCATTATCAGCATTCACAGGATTTCTACGATGCATGTGATGAGTTAGGATTTGTTGTATGGGCTGAGATTCCGTTTATCAGTGTGATGAACAAGGATCCGGAAGCACATCAGAACTGCATCAGCCAGTTAAAAGAGCTGATCATTCAGAATTACAATCATCCTTCTATCTGCTTCTGGGGAATTTCAAACGAAATCCTCATCGGTGGTATTTCCGAACAGTTAGTGGAAAATCACAAAGAATTAAATGCACTGGCAAAAGAACTTGATCCAAGCCGTCTGACAACCATTGCTCATGTATCTATGACACCAATCGAAGGACCAATGCACTATATTACAGATACAGAAAGCTACAACCATTATTTCGGATGGTATGGCGGAAAGATGGAAGACAATGGCCCATGGCTTGACAACTTCCACAAGATTCATCCAAACATCTGTCTTGGTGTTTCTGAGTACGGATGCGAAGGTATTATTACTTATCACGGACCAAACCCTGCATGTAAGGACTACAGTGAAGAATATCAGGCACTGTATCATGAACATATGGCAAAAGTATTAGATGAGCGTCCTTGGATCTGGTCCAGCCATGTATGGAATATGTTTGATTTTGGCTGTGCAGCACGTGATGAAGGCGGTGTAGCCGGAAGAAACAACAAAGGTCTTGTGACCATGGACAGAAAGATTAAGAAAGACAGCTACTATATCTACAAAGCATACTGGAATAAAGAACCAATGGTTCATCTCTGCGGAAAACGTTATGCACAGCGTGCCGGAGAAACCACAGAAATCCGTGTATATTCCAACCAGCCTTCTGTAACACTATTCTTAAATGGTGAAAAAGCAGAAGAGCAGACAGCAGAAAAAGTATTCGTATTTACTGTAGCATTAAAAGACGGATTCAACATCATCACAGCACAAGCCGGAGATCTGAAAGATACCATGACTCTGGAAAAAGTAGAAAAAGAACCTGCTATCTATGTACTTCCAGAAGTAAATGAACGTGCAGAAGGTGTTGCAAACTGGTTCAGCACAGTTGGCGATATGGACTTAAAAGCTCCAATGGAATTCCCGGAAGGCATGTACAGCATCAAAGATACCATGGAAGAACTGGCAAAATGCCCGGAAGCAATTGAAATCGCTGCAAAAGCAGTGAAGCTTACTATGAACATGATTGTTAGCCCTGGTGAAGGAATGTGGGATATGATGAAAAGCATGACTCTGGAAAGAATCGGAGATATGGCTGGAAGTCTTGCACCGGAAGGATTTATAGAAAGTATTAATGGTAAACTGATTAAAATTAAAAAAGTTTGATTTTAATTAGAAACAGAGGAAAGGGAGAAAATTAAATGGCAAAGACAAACAATTCTTCTGTACCTGCATTTGGAATGAAGGACAGAATCGGTTATATGTTTGGTGATTTCGGTAATGACTTCACATTTATTTTATCATCAACATTCATGTTGAAATTCTACACAGACGTTATGGGAATGTCTGCAGCTGTAGTAGGTATGGTAATGATGATCGCACGTTTCGTAGATGCCTTTACAGATGTAACTATGGGACAGATCGTAGACCGTTCCAAACCTACAAAAGACGGAAAATTCCGTCCATGGATCAAACGTATGTGCGGTCCTGTGGCAATCGCCAGTTTCCTGATCTATCAGTCAGGATTTGCAAATATGCCTTATGCATTTAAACTGGTATGGCTTATTGTGACATATTTATTATGGGGCTCAATCTTCTATACCTCTATTAATATTCCTTACGGTTCTATGGCGTCTGCAATTTCTTCAGACCCTACCGACAGAGCATCTCTGTCAACATGGAGAACCATCGGTGCGACACTGGCCGGCCTGGTAATCGGAGCAGGTACACCACTGGTTGCTTATGTGACTGTTGACGGAAATCCGGTACTTTCCGGAAGCCGTATGACCATCATTGCAGGTGTATTCTCAGTATGTGCAATCATCTGCTACCTGCTTTGCTTTAATCTGGTTCGTGAGCGAGTTCCGGTTCCTGCAAATAATCAGAAGCTTGACCTGGTAGCTCTTGGAAAGAGCCTGATCACAAACCGTGCACTTCTTGGTATCATTGCAGCAGCAATTCTTCTGCTTCTTGCAATGCTTGGTATGCAGGGAATGACAGGATTCGTATTCCCGAACTTCTATAAAAACACAGGTGCTCAGTCAGCAGTTTCTCTGTTAGCCAGCTTAGCTGTTCTGGCAGTTTGTGCACCTCTTGCAAGTAAATTAGCAGCAAAATTCGGTAAGAAAGAGCTTTCTATTGTATCTTGCTTATTTGGTGCGGCCAGCTTCCTGGCTTGCCTGCTCGTACATCCCGAAAACGTATGGGTTTATGTTGCATTTTATGTTGTGGCATATATCGGACTTGGATTCTTCAATACCGTTATCTGGGCAATGATCACAGACGTTATCGATGATGCAGAAGTGAAAAACGGTATCCGTGAAGACGGTACAATTTATGCGGTATATTCCTTTGCCAGAAAATTAGGACAGGCATTTTCTTCCGGTATGGTTGGTGGATTGCTGTCATTGATTGGATATACACAGGCAACTGCATTCGATCCTGTTGTAACAGAAGGAATCTTCAAGATTTCCTGTATCGTGCCGATCATTGGTCTGGTCGCAGTTGCACTTGCATTAATCTTCATCTACCCTCTGAACAAGAAACGAGTAGAAGCAAACGTAGCTGAACTGGCACGTCGCCGCGGCGAAAACTAAATAGTAACTGTCCCTTGTGACAGACAGAAAATCCGGTGAATTTATATGGGAACTCCTGTATTTTTGCCGGATTTTCTATATAAAAGTAAGAAAACACAAAAAGGAGATAAAACGATGAGACAGATCATGAAGTTTAACACAAAATGAGCATTTTCTAAAGAAGCGTCTTCTGTTCCTGGAAGTATGCCGGAGAGATGGTACTGGGTAAACTTACCTCATTGCTGGAATGATATTGACGCACCGGAAGGTTATTTTTCTCTGAATGACAAACTGGAAGATATCATGGCTTCTGAAGAAGGAAATCAGTTCTTCATGCAGGTGTTCCGGCAGATGGCAGGCGGAAATGTAGCCGTAGACGAAAATCCTGGTATGATGCAGATGATGGGTGGATTTACAGTTCTTCGTCTGGTAGGTCTGATGGGAACTGCAGGTGCAAAGATTACAAAAGAGCAGTTGTTAGGAATCAATGCACAGTTAAATCAGATCAAGAAGCCAGAGTAAGCTTGCAACTCCCATAGTTGTGTGGTATCTTATAAGAAGATACGAATCATACGAATGGGAGGGTAAAAGTATGAAATATAGGAAGATTCTTCTGGCAGCCAGTGTCGTGGCTATGTTGTTCAGTATGACCGGATGTAAAAAGGAAGAGGAACCAAAGAAAGAGGATACGGCAAAAGAAACTGTAGAACAGCAGACAGAACCTGAAAAGGAAGAGTCACAGACAGTGGAAGGGGCTGAGGTGGCACAGGAAGAAGTACCTGCGAATCAGAACCTGCTCACAGGAATCGGGGATCTTTCTGAAGGTGCCATTGGAAAACGTCCGGTGGCAGTCATGGTGAACAATGTGCAGAAGGCCATGCCTCAGTACGGAGTGAGCCAGGCAGATTTGATTTTTGAAATTCCGGTAGAAGGAGATGCTACCAGATTTATGGCACTGTACGGGGATTACACCAAGGTTCCACAGGTTTGTCCCATTCGGAGCTGCCGCTATTATTTCCCGGCACTTTCTCAGGGATTTGATGCCTTTTATGTAAATTGGGGCATTGATGATACCATAGCTGATTATCTGGAAGCACTGGATCTGGATCAGATTGAAGGAATCACCAATACAGGCGGTTTGTTTGGAAGAGATCAGGAAAAATTGAGTCAGGGTTATGCAGTAGAGCACACCGGATTTTTTGATGGAACAAAGCTGGTTTCTTATATCGAGTCAAAAGGTCTCCGTACAGATTTGAAGGAAGAGAAAAAGGGAGCTGCTTTTCTGTTTAATGGAATGGATGAGCAGTTAAAACCAGAGGGCAGCGACTGTACACAGGTGGAGGTTCAGTTCGGGGCACAGTCTTCTGCATTTACCTATGATGCAGAGAAGAAAGTGTATCTGAAGCAGATCAACGGAACACCGCAGACAGACGGAAAGACAGGGGAGCAGCTTGCATTTACCAATGTCCTGGTTCTGGAAACAGAGATATCGGTACGTGATGAAGTGGGTCATAAGAAAATCGACTGGGATGGCGGAGCAAACGCAAAGGGTTATTATATTTCTAACGGCGGTGTTCAGGAAATCCACTGGTCAAAAGATGAGAATAATGAAGAATCTTATCTGAGATTTTATGACTTAAACGGAAATGAAATCAAGATTAACCGTGGAAAGAGTTATATCGCTCTGAATTACGCAAATAAAACAACAATGAAATAAGGGTACAGAAGAGTTCTTTGAAAGGTTGTAAAACAACCGGAAGAGGAACTCTTTGTTCTTGTTTGCACGCAGCATTTTTATGAAATAGGAGGAAATGTTTTTTTCTGCTTTTCAAAGAGAAAAATCAGTGTTAGAATAAGAACGTTAATAAAAGCCATGTTAAAGAAGTGTAAAACAAGAGGTAAGGAGGAAGACCTTAATGAGCGAATATAAAATCACCTGCTGTTCTACCGCAGATATGCCGGCATCTTATTTTGAAGAGAGAAAGATTCCATATGTATGTTTTCATTATATGATGGATGGGGTGGAGTACCCGGATGACCTGGGAAAAACCATGCCGTTTTCACAGTTCTATCAGAGAATTTCCGATGGTGCAGAGCCAACGACCGCACAGGTCAATGCCCAGCAGTATATGGATTTCTTTGAACCTTTTTTGAAAGAGGGAAAAGATATCCTGCATTTTACCTTGTCAGGAGGAATTTCCGGAAGTGTGAATTCAGCAAATATTGCAAAAGAACAGATGGAAGAAAAATATCCGGACAGAAAAGTGATCGTCATTGATTCTCTGGCTGCTTCATCTGGTTTTGGTATGTTGGTAGATGCGGTGGTAGATAACCAGGAACAGGGTATGAGCCTGGAGGAGAATGCTGCATGGGCTGAGGAGAATAAGAATAAACTGCATCATTGGTTTTTTTCCACAGATTTGACCAGCTTTATTCGTGGCGGAAGAATTTCCAAGGTATCCGGATTTGTGGGACAGGCATTGAATATCTGCCCTTTGATGAATGTAAACTCTGAGGGAAAATTAATTCCGAGAAGTAAATACAGAGGGAAAAAACAAGTGATCCGTGAGATGGTGAAACGGATGGAACAGCATGCACAGGGCGGTCTGGAATACAGCGGAAAATGCTTTATGTCCTGTTCGGCATGTGAAGAAGATGCCCGGAAAGTAGCGGATATGGTGGAGGAAAAGTTTCCGAACCTGAACGGAAAAGTAAGAATCAACAGCATTGGTACTGTGATCGGTGCCCATACAGGCCCTGGTACCGTAGCATTGTTTTTCTGGGGAGATGAGAGAGAACTTTAAAATGAGAGAACAAAGGAGAGTTATATGTTAGAGAAGTACCTGTTTGTTTTTTTTGTTTCTATGGTGCCGTTGATTGAGTTAAGAGGTGCGATTCCTTTTGCAGAAGGATTTGGGCTTCCTTTTACGCAGTATTATATTGTGGCGATTATCGGTAATATGCTTCCGGTTCCGTTTATTTATTTCTTTGCCCGTAAAGTCTTGATCTGGGGAGCAGATAAACCGGTGATCGGTAAGTTCTTTTCCTGGTGTCTGGAAAAAGGAGAAAAAGGCGGACAGAAGTTAAAAGCAAAGGCAGGAAGAGGGTTGTTTGTTGCCCTTCTGTTGTTTGTAGGAATTCCATTGCCGGGAACCGGTGCATGGACAGGAACCCTGGCTGCCAGCATTCTGGATATGGATTTTAAATCCAGTGTAACAGCCGTTATGTTAGGCGTAGTGTTGGCCGGTGTCATTATGGCTGCAGTGAGTGCAGGGGCGTTTGGAGCATTGGGAGCGATCTTTTGATTGCAAACCAAATAAAGGACAAAATAAAATCCATCATTCTTATTTCTTTGAGAATGATGGATTTTATTTTATTTCGTTATCCATTGGACTTTACCTCGTTTGAAAAAATTTGTTTTCTTGTACAATAGAAATGAAGTTTGTTTTATAAGATTTCTATTGGAAAGTGGTTACTGTTTCTGGTGGTCCGTACCGTCCTTTCTTTTATATTATGAAGTAAATCATTATGTTTTTGGGGGAATCAATCCTTTCTGTTGTTTTATCTGTTCCGTAATTTATTTTATGATTGAATTATAACAGTATATAATCTGTTTGTCAATACATAATTAGAAAAAAATAAAAATAAGTATTTTTATACAGTTTAATTGTACGAAAACACATAAAATATCTGAAAATTCAAAACAGTGAAAACATAGAAAAACAAAGAAAACAGTGTTATAATAAATGATAGTGTGAAAACACAGAGAAAAGCGGTGTGAGGAAAAAGAACATGAAGATCAGACAGGCAAAGCCGGAAGAACTTTCAGAGATTATGGAGATTTATGATACAGCCAGAGGATTTATGCGGGAACATGGAAATCCTACACAGTGGAATTCCGGGTATCCGTCCAGAAAACTGGTAGAAGAAGACTGCAGAGAGGGGTATCTCTATGTATGTGAAGAGGGTGGAACTCTTGCAGGTGTGTTTATGTTTGCTATGGATCCGGATCCCACATATGCCAGGATCTATGAGGGACAGTGGCTCAATGATGCAGCGTACGGTACCATGCACAGAATGGCATCTTCAGGGAAAGTAAAAGGCGTTTCCGCCTGCTGTCTGGACTGGTGTTTTGAGCAGTGTGGAAATGTGCGGGGAGATACGCATGGGGATAACTATGTGATGCAGCATGTGTTTGAGAAGAATGGATTCCAGAAATGCGGTATCATTTATGTGGAAGACGGAACCCCGAGGATTGCATATCAGAGAATGAAGTAAAGGAGAAAGAGAGCATGGAATTGCCAGAGAGAAATCAGCCCTGCTGGTGCGGCAGCGGAAAAAAATATAAAAAATGTCATTGGAATTTTGATGAAAAGCTGAAGATGTATGAAAACAAGGGGGTGATTGTGCCTTCTCATGATATTATCAGGACACCGGAACAGATTGTAAAGCTAAAAGAAAGTGCAAAGATTAATATTGCTATTTTGGATTATGTGGCAGAGCATATTCAGGAAGGGATTACAACCCAGGAGATTGATAATTGGGTTGCCAGGATTACAGCAGAGTCAGGAGCAGTGGCAGCACCTCTGAACTATGAAGGGTTTCCAAAGAGCGTGTGTACTTCTGTAAATGAACAGGTTTGCCATGGAATCCCTTCGGATGATGTGGTGCTGAAGAAGGGGGATATTGTGAATGTAGATGTCTCTACGATCCTGGATGGATATTATTCCGATTCTTCCAGAATGTTCTGTATTGGGCAGGTAAGTCCTGAGAAACAGAAGCTGGTGGATGTGACGAAAGAGTGTGTGGAAAAGGGGCTGGCACAGGTAAAACCATGGGGATATCTGGGAGATATGAGTCAGGCTGTGTATGAGCATGCTCATGCAAACGGATTCTCGGTGGTGCGGGAAATCGGCGGCCACGGAATCGGTCTGGAATTTCATGAAGATCCCTGGGTGGGATACATCCAGAAAGCAGGAACAGGAATGCTCCTGGTGCCGGGAATGATGTTTACCATTGAACCCATGATCAATATGGGAGGGCATGAGATCTATGTGGATGACAGTGACGGATGGACTGTCTATACGGAGGATGGTCTTCCTTCTGCGCAGTGGGAAATTACGGTGCTGGTGACAGAGACCGGCTGTGAAGTCATTTGCTATTAGGGTTGTGTAGGAAAAGAATATGAAACAACTGACGCTTACAGTAGACGAAAGCATGGAAGGACAGACACTGGATCAGGTGCTGAAGGCTGGTCTGGGGCTGACCAGGAAACAGATCAGCCAGGCAAAATTCCGAAGCGGGGGCATTATCATGGACGGTGCTCAGGTCAGAACCACCTATGTCTGCCGGACCGGACAGGAATTGAGAGTCTGTGTGGAGGAAGACAGGGAAGATACGGGGAGAGTAATGCCGGGAGCGGGAGTGCTGGATATTCTCTATGAGGATTCTCTGGGAAGCAGGCTTGCGGCTTATTTCACGGAAAAGGGAGAACAGACACTGGTACGTCCCAAAGGAAGGCTGGATCGGGATACTTCGGGGATTATGGTGTATGCCAAAAATCAGATTGCGGCCGCAAGATTGAGTTTACAGAAACAGGATGGCAGCTTTCAGAAAGAGTATCTGGCTTTCGTGGAGGGATATTTCCATACCAAAACAGGCAGATCAAGAAGCCAATCGGAAAAATGCCGGAAGAGAAGCTCAAGATGTGTGTGGATGAAAAGGAAGGGGCTGTGCAGCAAAATCCCTTTTTTACAGGACTTGGTCTTCATGCAGAGCGAGTGTCTTTCCGGCAGCCCTATACAGGAAAAACCATTGTGCTGGAGAACAGACCGAAGCACTGGTTTTTGGAAGATATCAAGAAAAAAGGATTGACAAGGTAAATTGAACATGGTATGTTTTAAGTGCTTATATGACTGACGGAAGTGGAAATGACCACAGGGAGTATAAGCCAGGGAAGCCGACCGTCTGGGCATATATGCTCGGGCAGTGGGCTTTTTTGTATGTGTTCATTCTTTTTCTTCTGTTCCGGGTATCTATTCACTGCACTGTAAAGTGCAATATTCCAAATATAAAGGAGAATGATTCTATGGAAATGTTATCACTGGTAAACGAATTAAAGGAAAATGCCTATCCGGGACGCGGTATTGTCCTTGGAAAATCAGAAGATGGGAAAAAGGCAGTAGCTGCTTATTTTATTATGGGAAGAAGTGAAAACAGCAGAAACCGTGTCTTTGTAGAAGAAGGACAGGGAATCCGTACACAGGCATTTGATCCTTCTAAACTGGTAGATCCAAGTCTGATTATTTATGCACCGGTACGTGTATTAGGAAATAAGACGATTGTGACAAACGGAGACCAGACCGATACCATTTATGAAGGAATGGATAAACAGATGACTTTTGAGCAGTCCTTAAGATGCCGTGAGTTTGAGCCGGATGCACCAAACTATACACCTCGTATTTCCGGTATTATGCATGTGGAAAACGGAAAATATAATTATGCAATGTCTATCTTAAAGAGCAACAATGGAAATCCGGATGCATGTAATCGTTACACTTTTGCATACGAAAATCCTGTTGCCGGAGAAGGACATTTCATTCACACTTATATGCATGACGGAAATCCTCTTCCAAGCTTTGAGGGAGAACCGAAGTTAGTAGGAATCCCAAATGACATTGATGCCTTTACCAAAGAAGTATGGGAAGGTCTGAATGAAGACAACAAAGTTTCTTTATTTGTACGTTTTATTGATATTGCTGCAGGTACTTATGAAACAAGAATCGTAAATAAGAATAAATAAAACAGGGAAGGGAACGAATTATGAAAGAGTTAGCTTTAAAATATGGATGTAACCCAAATCAGAAACCATCTAAAATCTACATGGCAAACAAGGAAGAACTGCCGATCAAGGTTTTGTCAGGAAAACCGGGGTATATTAACTTTTTAGACGCTTTTAATGGCTGGCAGCTTGTAAGAGATTTAAAGCAAGCAACAGGTCTTCCGGCTGCAACTTCTTTCAAACATGTATCTCCGGCAGGTGCAGCAGTGGGACTTCCTCTGACAGAAACCCTGGCAAAGATTTACTGGGTAGACGATATGGACTGGAAGAACTTCTCACCAATCGCCTGTGCATATGCAAGAGCAAGAGGTGCTGACCGTATGTCTTCTTTTGGTGATTTTATTTCTCTCTCTGATGTGTGTGACAAGGATACGGCTCTTCTCATTAAAAGAGAGGTATCTGACGGTGTGATCGCACCGGGATATACAGAGGAAGCTCTGGAAATCCTGGGACAGAAGAAAAAAGGAAATTATAATGTGATTGAGATTGATCCGGATTATGTGCCTGCTCCATTAGAGCACAAGGAAGTATTCGGAATCACATTTGAGCAGGGGCGTCAGGAACTGGCAATTGATGATGAACTGATCTCAAATATTGTGACTGAAAACAAAGCACTTACAGAAGAAGCAAAGAGAGATTTAAAAGTTTCTCTCATTATTTTGAAATATACACAGTCTAATTCCGTATGCTTCGTAAAAGACGGACAGGCAATCGGTGTGGGTGCCGGTCAGCAGTCCCGTGTACACTGTACACGTCTGGCAGGTCAGAAAGCAGATAACTGGTGGTTAAGACAGAGTGAAAAAGTGCTTAATCTGCCATTTAAAGATACCATCACAAGAGCAGAACGTGACAATGCCATTGATGTTTACATCGGTGAGGAATATATGGATGTTCTTGCTGACGGAGCATGGGAAAACATATTCACAGAAAAACCATCTGTGTTCACAAGAGAAGAGAAACGTGCATGGCTGGATAAAATGACAGATGTAACCTTAGGTTCTGATGCATTCTTCCCATTCTCAGATAACATTGAGCGTGCTCACAAGAGCGGTGTAACTTATATTGCACAGCCGGGCGGTTCTGTGCGTGATGATGCTGTGATTGATACCTGCAATAAATATCATATGGTTATGGCGTTTACTGGTATCCGTCTGTTCCATCACTAAAAGATACTGAAAATTTACTTGAGAAAAATAACAGGAGGCACTTCCATGGGAGGTGCCTCCTGTGTTATACTGATGTGAAGTGTGAAAGAAACAGAAGGAGGAGACAGCATATGAAGAAGAGACAGGCAGGGCAGAAGAGAGAAGTCTTTGGATCCAGATTTGGATTTATTGTGGCATGCATCGGCTCTGCAGTAGGGATGGGGAATATCTGGATGTTTCCCTATCGGACGGGGCAGTACGGGGGAGCTGCTTTTTTGATTCCTTATTTTATTTTTGTGGCAATCCTTGGTTTTTCGGGAGTTGTCGGAGAGATGGCCTTTGGACGTGCCATGAAGACAGGACCTCTTGGAGCTTTTGGAAAAGCAATGGAATTAAGAGGGAAAAAAGGGGGAAAACTTCTTGGTATGATTCCTGTTTTGGGCTCTTTTGCCATTGCAGTGGGATATTCCGTGGTGGTCGGATGGTTCTTACGTTTCCTGTGGGGAGCAGTTACCGGAGAATTAATGAAAACTACGGATACAGCCGCTTATTTCGGGGAGATCGCCGGCAATTTCGGCAGTGTGGGGTGGCATTTTCTGGGGCTAGGAATCACGTTTCTGATTATGATTTTCGGGATTTCCAAAGGCATTGAGAAAATGAACAAGATTATGATGCCTGTATTTTTTGTGTTTTTTGTGATCTTAATGGTGCGGGTATTTACTCTTGGAAACGTTGCAGAGGGCTATCGATATTTGTTTGTTCCCAAATGGGAGTATCTGGCAAATCCAAAGACCTGGGTGTTTGCTCTGGGGCAGGCATTCTTTTCCCTGTCTCTGGCCGGTTCCGGTACCATTGTTTATGGAAGTTATCTGACAAAAGATACGGATGTTGTCTACAGTGCCAGAAATGTAGCGTTTTTTGATACCTGTGCAGCCCTTCTGGCCGGTCTGGTGGTGATTCCGGCGGTATTTGCTTTTGGCATGGATGTATCTGCAGGGCCTCCGCTGATGTTTATTACTCTGCCAAGTGTGTTCCGGCAGATGACTTTTGGACAGTTGTTCGCCATTGTATTTTTTATTGCAGTACTGTTTGCAGCCATAACCTCTCTTATGAATTTATTTGAAACACCCATTGAAGCACTGCAGAATCAGTTTCAGTTGTCCAGAGCGGCAGCCGTGGGGATTGTAGCGGCAGCAGCTTGCATCATCGGTATTTTTATCGAAAACGGAGATATGGTCAGCATGTGGATGGATGTGGTTTCTATCTATATCATTCCTCTGGGAGCACTTTTGGCAGCAGTGATGTTTTTCTGGGTCTGCCCGAAAGGATTTGCCAGGGAACAGGTGCAGCTTGGAAGAGAAAAGAAGCTGGGAGCATGGTTTGAACCTGCTACGAAATACTTTTTTGTGGGACTGACGGTTCTTGTATATATTTTAGGAATTTTTTATGGAGGAATCGGCTGATTCGGTGAATTCGTGGATTGACAAGAACGGATTTTTTGATATACTTTACTAAGTAAAAGTAATGAACGCAAAAAGATAGCGAGGAGTGTTTGACATGAGTATTAGAATTGGAATTTTAGGCTACGGTAACCTTGGGCGTGGTGTGGAATGTGCAGTAAAGCATAATCCGGACATGGAATTAAAAGCCGTGTTTACACGACGTAATCCCGAAGATGTAAAAATATTGACAGACACAGCAAAGGTCTATCATGTGGATGAAGCAGTGAAGATGAAGGATGAACTGGATGTCCTGATCATCTGCGGAGGAAGTGCTACAGACCTGCCGGTACAGACACCGAAGTACGCAGAGTATTTTAATGTGGTAGACAGTTTCGATACCCATGCCAGAATACCGGAACACTTTGCGGCTGTGGATGAAGCGGCAAAGAAGGGAAATCATGTGGCCATGATTTCTGTCGGATGGGATCCGGGTATGTTCTCTCTGAACCGTTTGTATGCAAATGCAATTCTTCCGGACGGTAAAGACTATACATTCTGGGGAAAAGGTGTGAGCCAGGGACATTCTGATGCAGTTCGCAGAATCGAAGGGGTTATAGATGCAAGACAGTACACCATTCCGGTAGAAGCTGCGTTAGATGCAGTAAGAAGTGGAGAAAATCCGGAACTGACTACCAGAGAAAAACACACAAGAGAGGTGTTTGTAGTAGCAGAAGAAGGTGCTGACAAGGCAAAAATTGAGACAGAGATTAAGACAATGCCAAACTACTTTGATGAATATGATACAACGGTACATTTTATCTCAGAAGAAGAAATGAAAAAGAACCATACAGGGCTTCCACATGGAGGATTTGTCATTCGTACCGGAAAAACCGGATGGGAAGATGAGCATGACCATGTGATTGAATACAGCTTGAAATTAGATTCAAATCCGGAATTTACTTCTTCTGTCATTGCTGCTTATGCAAGAGCTGCCTACCGTCTGAGCAAAGAGGGACAGACAGGATGCAAGACAGTATTTGATGTGGCTCCTGTTTATTTAAGTGCTCAGACTCCGGAAGAACTGCGTGCACATATGCTGTAATTTTCTTTAAAAGTGAGGTCAGAATATTGAGTCAGAAAATTGATTGGAAAAAGGAAAGCAAGCGATTGATCTTTGGTCTGATCGGTGCGGTGATCATGGCAGTCAATATTAAAACCTTTGTGCGGGCAGGCGGACTGTATCCGGGTGGCTTCAATGGAGTGACCTTGCTGATACAGACCATCTGTGACAGATTTTTTGATATTACAGTTCCATTTTCCCCCATCAGTCTGGCATTAAATGCAATTCCTGCAATCATTAGTTTTAAAGCCATTGGAAAGCGTTTTACCGTGATCACCGGTATCTTGGTTGTGGCAACCAGTTTTATCACAGATATGGTTCAGGCGATTCCGATCACAGAAGATATACTGCTTATCTGTATTTTCGGCGGACTGATCAACGGAGTTGCCATAAGTATTGCCCTTCTCGGCGGGGCTTCCACAGGCGGAACGGATTTTATTGCCATTTATTTTGCTGAGAAGAAAAAGAAAGATGTGTGGAACTATATTCTTATTGGAAATGTGGCGATCCTGCTGCTGGCCGGATATCTTTTCGGATGGGATAAAGCACTGTATTCCATTATCTTCCAGTATACCTCCACACAGGTGATTCATCTGCTGTACCAGGTTCAGAAGAAAGTGACGCTGTTTGTGGTGACAGAAGAGGCAGATGCTGTATACCAGGCGATTGCAGAGGTGACCAATCACAGTGCCACGGAGTTTTCAGCCACAGGAATGTATTCCAATGAAAAACGCAAGATGATCTATTCAGTGGTTTCCACTATGGAGGCCAAGATGCTGATCCAGAGGGTCATGGAGGCGGATCCCAAGGCGTTTGTGAATGTGGTGAAAACAGATACCCTGATAGGAAGGTTTTATCAGAAATCGAATTATTAACAAAGAGATATAACATTGGCTATACTTTTTATATAGCCGATGTTATATTTTTTTTGAAGGGAATAGAAATGGAGAAAATGATAAAGGAAATACGCTTACAACTACAAAATGGGTAGGGGAAGAGAAACTTAGAACCAGTGAGATTCTTTCTAAAGAAGTGATGTACTGGATTGGTTATATTTACCGGTATTGGCACTATTACAGCGGAGAAGGCAGCAGGAACGGCATAGGTGATGTTGGTGTTCGGAAAATATAAAAAAAGCTATGCCGGCATCAGTAGAAAGTACTTACAGGGTTCTGGATTTTATCAGCCAGACAATAAATAGTAGGCTAAATTTCGCAATTTCTTCGTTCTAACCTACTTTTTTGTGGGCTCAATAGGCTAAATCCCAAGATTTACATTTTTCCACTTATTTTTCTAGAGGAAAACATAGGCCAAATTTAGAAAGTTTTGCTCAGCAGCCTATTTGTCTTCAAAATAAGTAGGTGTAATTTCAGGATTAATGAAAACCCACCTATTCGTGCCCGAAAAAGGTAGGCTAAAAATTACAAAATAGAATTTTCAACTGAAAATATATTGGAACAGGGATTCGCCTGCTGCAGCAATGGATCTGGTACTGTTTTTGGGGATAGGAGTGACAGCCGGGGGGATATTTTTTATAAAAAAGAAGATAAAAAACTTCTGAAACAGAAGGAAACCATTCCTCTGTTTTCAGAAGTTTTTTGTGTTTTATTTCTTTCCGTTAAAGCAATAAGTACATACCTTGCATGGCTCCAGTGGAATGGAAGCCAGAAGGTCATCCAGCCGGTGGTAATGCAGGGTAGTGAAATTCAGCTTTTTGGCGATTTCCTCCAGCATTTCCTTGTAATTCTGAGAATTCGGATCTGCATAAGTATCCAGAATCTCACGGCTGACGTTCTCACCTTCTCTTTCTGCGATGATCCGTCTGGTGATCAGATCCATCTCAGATTTGGAACGTGAGAAGTTCAAGTATGGACAGCCAAACATCAGAGGCGGGCATGCCGGACGGATGTGTACTTCTTTTGCTCCGCTGTTGTATAAGAATTCTGTGGTTTCCCGAAGCTGTGTTCCGCGGACAATAGAATCATCGATCAGCAGAAGACTGCGGTTTTTGATGAGTGCTTCCACTGGAATCAGCTTCATTTTGGCAATCAAGTTTCTCTGTTCCTGCCTGGATGGCATGAAGGAACGAGGCCAGGTTGGTGTATATTTAATAAAAGGACGTGCAAATGGGATACCTGAGGCATTTGCATACCCAATGGCATGGGCAATTCCGGAGTCCGGAATTCCTGCTACCAGATCGGGATTTACATCGTCTCTTATGGCATCACGTTTTGCAAGCTGCTTTCCGCAGTCATAACGCATGGTTTCTACATTGATTCCTTCGTAGGTAGAAGTAGGATATCCGTAATAGACCCAGAGGAAAGAGCAGATCTTCATCTCGTTTAATGGTTCTGAGAGTGTCTGTACGCTTTCCGGAGTGATAAATACGATTTCTCCCGGTCCTAATTCCCGCAGAGTTTCATACCCAAGATTCAGGTAAGCAAAACTTTCAAAAGAAGCACAGTAGGATCCCTCTTTGTGACCGATGACCAGAGGGGTACGTCCCATACGGTCTCTGGCTGCGTAAATGCCGTCCGGTGTGAGAAGCATGAGAGTCATAGAACCCTGGATCAGTTCCTGTGCGTAACGGATACCGTCTACGATGGTTGCCTGCTGATTGATAAGAGATGCCACCATTTCCGTAGGATTGATGCCGCCGCCGCTCATTTCCAGAAAATGTGTGCAGCCGTTTTTGTACGAGATGTCTACCAGCTCATCCATGTTGTTGATCTTTCCTACAGTGGTAATGGCAAAGATTCCCAAATGTGATTGAACCATAAGAGGCTGTGGCTCGTTGTCTGAGATACAGCCAATGCCGGAAGTGCCTTCCAGTTCGTCTAAGTCTCCGTCAAATTTTGTACGGAAAGGTGTGTTTTCAATGTTGTGAATTGAACGATGAAAGCCCTGAGAGCCGTATACGGCCATCCCCCCTCGTCTGGTACCTAAATGAGAATGGTAATCTGTTCCGAAAAATAAGTCCAAGGTACAACTGGACTTAGAGGTTACTCCAAATATTCCGCCCATTTTTATTCTCCTTTTCTTGTATTTCGTTGGATTTCGTCATACGTATTCATTATATACTCATGGAAAAGGATTCGTAAAGACATTTCAGGCAACTTTTTTTCTTCGCAAGGGAGAAAAAATAGTGTATAATGAATGGAAAGATGTGCAAATAGACAAGAAAGGGAAAAAAGATGAAATTTATTTCGTGGAATGTAAATGGACTCCGGGCCTGTGTACAAAAGGGTTTTACAGAATATTTTGAAAAAGAAGACGCTGATTTTTTCTGTCTTCAGGAGACAAAGCTGCAGGAAGGTCAGATTGATTTTGCACCGGAAGGATATCATTGCTACTGGAATTATGCAGTGAAAAAAGGGTATTCCGGTACCGCTGTTTTTGCCAAGAAGGAGCCTATGTCCGTGGCATATGGGATCGGTATAGAAGAACATGATCAGGAAGGGCGTGTGATCACGCTGGAGTATGAAGATTTTTATATGGTCACGGTTTATACCCCCAATTCTCAGAATGAACTGGCAAGGTTAGATTACCGCATGAAGTGGGAAGATGATTTCCGGGCATATTTAAAGAAACTGGATGAAAAGAAGCCGGTGATTTTCTGCGGGGATCTGAACGTGGCACACAGGGAGATTGACCTGAAAAATCCAAAGACAAATCGTCATAATGCGGGATTTACGGACGAAGAGAGAGGCAAATTCACGGAACTTCTGGAAGCTGGTTTTATTGATACATTCCGTTATTTTTATCCGGAGGAGACAGGGATTTATTCCTGGTGGTCCTACCGGTTTAAGGCAAGAGAAAAAAATGCAGGGTGGCGGATTGATTATTTCTGTGTCTCAAAAGCACTGGAGCAGAAGTTGGTTTCAGCGAAGATTCACACAGAGGTATTTGGCTCTGACCACTGTCCTGTGGAAGTGGAGGTTACTCTGTGAAAAGTGAAGAGATCCGTCTGACACAGCTTTCTAAAAGTGCAGGCTGTGCAGCAAAGTTAAGTCCTCAGATCCTTGCGGAAGTGGTGGGCAAATTACCCGGATTTCAGGATGAAAACCTGCTGGTAGGGGTGGAAACCTCGGATGATGCTGCGGTGTACCGCATCTCAGAGGATCTGGCACTGATCCAGACCCTTGATTTTTTTCCGCCTATGGTGGATGATCCCTATACTTTTGGGCAGATTGCGGCTGCCAATGCCATGAGTGATATTTATGCCATGGGAGGGGAACCGAAAGTGGCTCTGAATATCGTGGCTTATCCCAATTGTCTTGGCCCGGAAGGGCTGGAGGCGATTCTGGCAGGGGGAGCATCCAAGGTACAGGAAGCCGGAGCCGTTCTGGCAGGCGGACATTCCATAAATGATGAGGAGCCGAAGTACGGCATGTCGGTCACCGGTTTTGTACACCCGGATAAAGTCTGGAAAAATTATGGAGCAGGACCGGGAGATGTGATGATCCTTACAAAGCCTTTGGGAACAGGCATCATCAATACAGCGGTGAAGGCAGACATGGCTTCCCGGGAAGCTATGGAGGCAGCCAGAAAGAGTATGACCAGCCTGAACAAAATTGCAAAGGAAGTGTTTGCAGAATTTCCCATTCATTGCTGTACGGATGTGACAGGGTTCTCCTTGGCAGGGCATAGTCTGGAAATCGCAAGAGCCAGTGAGGTGACCTTGGAGATCCATGCGGAAAAACTGCAGGTTTTGCCCGAAGCACTCTGGTATGCTTCTATGGGGCTGGTTCCGGAAGGCACTTACAGGAATAAAAATTACCAGAAGCAGGAGGTAAGCCTGGGGCGGGGAATCTCGGAGGAAGTGGAAGACCTGATTTTTGATCCGCAGACTTCAGGAGGGCTTCTGGCGTGTGTGGAAGCCGTGTATGCAGAAGAGATCCTGGCAGCACTGGAGCACAGCGGGATTGCCACTGCGGCGGCTGTCATAGGATGTGTAAAGGAAAAACAGGAAACGTATATTCAGGTGATTGGAAACAGATAAGAGGCGGTCAGTTGTGAAACAAGTGATTTTTCATATTGATGTGAACAGTGCGTTTTTATCCTGGGAGGCTGTGTATCGGCTGAGAGAACAAAAAGGCACGGTGGATCTGAGAGAAATTCCATGTGCGGTAGGCGGAGACAGGACAAAACGAAGAGGAATCATCCTGGCGAAATCTATGTCAGCCAAAGCCTGCGGAGTAAAAACAGGGGAGCCGATTACCGATGCATTGAAAAAATGTCCCGGTCTTACCATTGTTCCGGCTCATCATGGTATGTATAAGGAATATTCCGGACAGTTTATGAACATCCTGAGAGAATACAGTCCGGATGTGGAGCAGTACAGTATTGATGAAGCATTTATGGATATGACAGGGATGGAGCATCTTATCGGGGAGCCGGTGGCTTTTGCACATAAGCTTAAGAACCGCATCAGCAGGGAACTGGGATTTACGGTGAATGTGGGGATTTCAAGCAATAAATATCTGGCGAAAATGGCTTCGGATTTTGAAAAACCAGATCGGGTTCACACGCTGTTTCCGGAAGAGATTGCTCAGAAAATGTGGCCCCTTCCGGTGTCGGATCTTTTGTTTGTGGGGAAGGCGACAGCGGGAGTTCTGAAAAAACTTGGGATTTATACCATCGGGGAACTGGCCGGTACAGATGTGGAAGTGTTGAAACATCATCTGAAAAAGCAGGGAGAAAGTATCTGGAGGTTTGCCAATGGAATGGATGCATCTCTGGTGGAGGGGACAGCACAGGAAAATAAAGGGTATGGCAACAGTACCACCATTGCCTTTGATGTGACCGATGAGGTTACGGCTAAGATGGTACTGCTTTCTCTGTGTGAGACTGTGGCATCCAGACTGCGAAAGGCAGATGTCAGGGCCGAGGTTGTTTCTGTATCCATTCGAAATTTTGAATTAAAGACAGTCTCTCATCAAAAGGTCATGGCGGCACCTACCAATATTACAGATGAGATTTATCATACCGTGTGTATGCTTTTTGAAGAATTGTGGGACGGAAGTCCGATCCGGCATCTTGGGGTGCACACCAGTAAGGTATCCCGGGAAGAACGGGGGAGGCAGATGAACCTGTTCGATACCACAGATTACGAGAAAATGGAAAAAATGGATCAGGCAGTGGATCAGATCAGAAAGAAGTTTGGAAACAATGCCATTATGCGGGCGTCTTTTTTAGACAATAAAAGAGTGGAGAATATGACAGGCGGTCATCCAGATGGAAGACAGGTGAATTTAAAGACACTGAGGGAGAAAAAACATGAGTGAAATAATGGAAGAATTTTTCCAAGGCTATTGCAGGGCATATGATATGGCGCGGACAGCAGTAGGAGAGTTTCATTATGAAACAGATGGACTTAAGCTGGACCAGATTGATTGTGATTATGGTACTTGTATTTATGGAGAAAGTTGCCAGATGATGAAACAGGTTTTTGCTTATATGGAACAAGAAAGTAAGAACCAAAAAGAGAGAAAATAAAAAGAGGTTATCGTAGTATAAAGAAAGCATATTAAAAACCATCCTACCGTTTATGCACAATTTGTGTTGTTGTTGAGCATAAATAGCAGAATGGTTTTGTTGTTCATAAATTGATTAGGAGTGGTGAAGCGTGGTCATGTGTTTTACTTCTGGGACAGTCATAAGGATTGGATAAAGTACCAGAGAGAGTATCAGACCACTTGCGCCCTGGATGAGATTGGCTGGGATGCTGGAAAAGGCGCCTACACCATACATAAAGTATTCACAGATGAAATAGCCCCCTGCAACTAAAATCATATCAATCAAACCGCCTGCTGCTACACCGATATAGCGGGATTTTTGTGTTTTTCCCAGTTTTTCGTAAGCTAAGGCAGAACAAAAAGCAACGAGCCCTTTTATGACAAACGTAATAGGGACATACATCAGGTATCCTCCTAAAAGGTCTGACATACAGGAACCAATACCTGCTGCCAGGCTCCCCCACACAGGTCCAAGAATTACACCGCTCAGAATGACAATAGCATCGCCTGGATGGATATAACCGCCAGTACCTGGGGTGGGGATGCGGATGGACATAGTAGCTACACAAGACAAGGCTGCAAATAATGCTGCCAGAATCAGTTTTTTGGTATTTCCTTTCATAAATAAGATTCCTCCTTTTTGGTGGTTTTTCTTACTATAAACTGCAAGTGGACTTTAATAAAGAGCCAGTTTAAGTAAAATTGACCAAGCCAGTTGAGGAGAGTATTATTCACGGAAAGTAAGAGAGTCGTCAGTCATAGAGTCAATAATAGCCAGAGATTCTACTCGAATGCCTTCTTCGCGAAGCATATCTCCTCCATGCTGGAATCCTTTTTCAATGACAATACCGGTACCTTCTAAAAAGGCACCAGAGGTTTTTACAATTTCAATCAGTCCTTTCAAGGCACAGCCATTTGCCAGGAAATCGTCAATAATCAACACATGGTCTTCTGGTCCAAGGAATTTTTTAGACAGAATTACATCGTAAACCTTCTTATGAGTAAAGGATTCAATTTTTGTGCTGTACATTTCGCCATCCAGATTTAAGCTCTGGGCTTTTTTTGCGAATACAACAGGTACGTTGAAATACTGTGCTACAATACAAGCAATTCCTATACCAGATGCCTCGATGGTGAGAATTTTGGTAATAGGTGCATCTGCGTAAATACGTTTAAATTCTTTTCCAATTTCATTAATGAAAGGAATATCCATCTGATGATTTAAAAAGCTGTCCACCTTTAAAATATTTCCTGGTTTTACAATTCCGTCTTTTAAAATACGTTCTTTTAAAAGCTGCATATCTGGTATCCTCCCGGTTCTTATACAATAAAAATAGATAAAATTTTGATACTAAACATCATATGACATAATGCGACACTTGGCAACTTCTTTTTTTCTTTTTTTATGAAAAATCTTTCCAAAGGGGAGTTTCGTGGTATAATGATTGCACTATATGTAGTACAAGGAAGGAGAAATTTATTATGGTAGATTATGAAGTAATCCATGAGATTTTGAATTTATGTCCGGGAAATCAGATGAGGGACGTTTTTATAGAAGAAATCCAGCTGCCTAAAGATGCAGATTTGGAGGAATATGTAAGGGAAAAATTTAAAAATGAAGGGGAGCTGAAGATTGAACGTACAGACCGGGCTGATGGCAGTGTGGTTTTCGACATTATGACAGCGTCGATTCACCAGAAATATACATTTTCCCAGTTTTAACAGTTTTTTTCCGTTGCTTTTTTAGATAGGTTTGATATAATGGAAGAAGTGCGAGAGAGGAGGACACAGAAATGGATCAAAAAGGGCAGGAGCATACCCATGTCCTGGAAGATGGAACGGTTGTAGTGCATCACCATGGACATACTCATAGCCATACGCATACCAAAGCTGTGCTGAACCGGCTTTCCCGTGCAATTGGCCATATGGAATCCATCCGCAGAATGGTAGAAGAAGGTAGAGACTGCAGTGAAGTGCTGATTCAGCTGTCTGCAGTGAAGGCTGCCATTAATAATACAGGAAAAGTGATTTTACAGGATCATATTGAACACTGTATTGTAGATGCCATTGAAAGCGGTGACCATGAAGCGTTAGAAGAATTGAATAAAGCGATTGACCGTTTTATTAAATGATAAATGGCAAAAGAAAGGATAGGGAAACATGAGCGAAGAAAAGAAACAATGTGACAACAAATCCTGTGATAAGGAAAGTTGTGCTGGATGCAGTCATGCAAAAGGTAACGGCGTTCCAAAAGAACAGTTAAATGCGCATTCAAAAATTACAAAAGTAATCGGGGTAGTAAGTGGAAAAGGCGGAGTTGGTAAATCCATGGTAACCGCTTCTTTGGCCAATGAAATGGCATACCAGGGCTTCCGTGTGGGAATCATGGACGCAGATATTACAGGACCTTCTATTCCAAGAATGTATGGACTGAAAGGTTCTGCTGTGGCAGATGATAAGGGAATTTATCCTATGGTGACAGGAAATGACATTAAGGTTATGTCTATTAATCTGTTGCTGCCTCAGGAAGATGCTCCAGTTATTTGGAGAGGTCCGATTCTGGCAAATATGGTAAAACAGTTCTGGACAGATGTAATCTGGGGCGAACTAGATTATCTTTTTGTGGATATGCCGCCAGGAACAGGAGATGTGCCTCTTACGGTATTCCAGTCTCTTCCAATTGATGGAATCGTTATTGTGTCTTCTCCTCAGGAGTTGGTACAGATGATTGTAAAAAAAGCTTACAACATGGCAGAAATGATGCATGTACCAGTATTTGGTCTGGTAGAGAACTACAGTTATGTAAAATGTCCGGATTGTGGCAAGAAGATTTATGTGTTTGGAGAGAGTAAAATTGATGCGGCAGCAGCAGAAGTACAGGTTCCGGTGATTGGCAAGATGCCTCTGGATTCTGATATTGCAGCGGCTGTGGATGCAGGTCAGTTTGCAGGTGTTCTGAATACTTATCTGTCTGGAGCAGGAGAATATCTTCCACAGGTATAAAAAATAGAAAAATAAGAAAACGGTTTCTTTAGGAAAAGAAGAATTTCCAAAAGAAACCGTTTTTTGTTTTTTCAAGAGAAAAACTGTGCTAAAATAGAGACATGGAAAAAAAAGAAATTATTCAAATTTCTGTTCGAAATCTGGTAGAGTTTATTTTGAGAAGTGGGAATCTGGATAACCGGAGAACCTTTGCAGCAGATAAAGAAGCTATGTTAAAGGGCAGTAAAATACATAGAAAAATACAAAAACAGATGAAAGCCTCTTACCGAGCTGAAGTGCCGTTACAATGGGATCAGGAATATGATGAATTTATCATTCGTGTGGAAGGAAGGGCGGATGGAATCATAGAGGAAGAGGGGCACACAGTTATTGATGAAATCAAAGGCGTATATATGGAACTTGTTTATCTGGAGGAACCCATAAGTGTTCATAAGGCCCAGGCTATGTGCTATGCTTATATGTATGGAAAACCTTTGAAAAAGGAGAATATTGAGGTACAGATGACCTATTGCCAGATTGAAACAGAAGAAATCAAACGATTTAGGGAGACGTTTAGCATTTCTTATTTAAAAAAATGGTTTGAGGATTTAATGGCAGAGTATTATAAATGGGCAGAATTTCAGTATCGAAGGAGAATGGAAAGACAAATTTCCATGGAGGGGTTAGAGTTTCCTTACCCTTACCGAGAGGGACAAAGAGAACTGGTAACTGGCGTTTATCATACTATCCATAAGGGCAGGCAGCTTTTTATTCAGGCCCCCACAGGTATTGGTAAGACCATGGCAGCTATTTTCCCAGCTGTGCGAGCTGTAGGGGAAGGATATGGGGATAAAATTTTTTACCTTACAGCGAAGACCATTACCAGAACTGTAGCAGAAGAAGCTTTTGCTATTTTAAAGAGTAAAGGACTTTCGTATAAGACGCTTAGCATTACAGCAAAAGAAAAACTATGTCTGTGCGAGGAAACAGAGTGCAACCCAGAGAAATGTCCTTATGCTAAGGGACATTTTGACCGTGTCAATGATGCTGTGTTTGATCTTTTAAACAGTAAAAATACGTTTTTGAGAGAAGAACTTTTGACCCAGGCACAATACTATCAGGTGTGTCCTTATGAAATGTGTTTGGATGTGTCTAACTGGGTGGATGCTATTATCTGCGATTATAATTATGTCTTTGACCCAAAGGTACATTTAAAACGGTTTTTCGGTGATGGTGTGAAAGGAGATTATCTTTTTCTCATTGACGAAGCTCATAATCTGGTGGAGCGAGGAAGGAAGATGTACAGTGCAACCTTGTGCAAAGAGGATTTTCTAGAACTGGCAAGAGAGGTGAAAGAAGTAAGTAAGAAACTGCACCGGCTTTTGAAGAAATGCAATCAGCATTTGTTAGAATATAAACGAGAATGTGACAATTATGAGGTTTTAGAAAATGTTGCAGGATTTTCTCTGCAGCTTATGAATTTATTAGGAGAAATGGAGCATTTTTTGGAACAGGAACATGAGGAAAAAGTGCAGAAGGCAGTTTTAGAATTCTCTTTTGAGGTGCGCCATTTTTTAAATATGTATGAGCTTACTGATGAGAACTATGTCATATATACGCATTATGGGGAACAGGGAGATTTTCTTATTACACTGTTTTGTGTGAATCCAAAAAGAAATTTGCAGGATTGTTTAAATAAAGGAAAGAGTACCGTGTTTTTTTCGGGGACTTTTTTGCCTCTTCCCTATTATCGCTCTTTGTTTAGTATGCGGGAGGATGATTATGCTATTTATGCCAATTCCCCATTTCCGAGAGAGAATTTAAAACTTTTGGTGGCAAGAGATGTGAGTAGTAAATACACCAGAAGAGATGCATCAGAATATGATAAAATGGCAGAATATATTTTGCAGATGCTTTTGGGAAAGAAGGGAAATTACCTGGTATTTTTTCCATCGTATCGTATGATGGAAGATATTTGCCAGGTACTGGAAGAAAAATTGGAGAAAACCCATAGTAAGGTTCAATGTTTGTATCAGACTCCTTCCATGTCGGAACAGGAAAGGGAAGACTTTTTAGAGCAGTTCCAGGAAGAAGGAGAGGAGACTTTAGCAGGTTTTTGTGTGATGGGAGGTATTTTTTCAGAAGGAATTGACCTGGCGGGGAAAAAACTCATTGGTGCAGCCATTGTTGGAACTGGTTTGCCTCAGGTGGGAAGTGAAAGGGAAATTTTGAAAGAATATTATGACAAAAAAGGCAATATGGGGTTTGCTTATGCTTATCGTTATCCAGGGATGAATAAGGTGCTTCAGGCAGCAGGCAGAGTCATACGTACAAAAACAGACAGGGGTGTGGTGCTGCTTTTGGATGAACGGTTTTTACAACGTTCTTATCAAGAATTATTTCCTGCAGAGTGGCAGGGATACCAGGTGTGTACAGTTTCTCAGGTGGGAGAGAAGATAAAGAGGTTCTGGGATTCATGATGGAAAGGGCTTGCCGTAGGCTCTTGGGTGTACTATAATGGATAGAAAAGAACTTCAGGAGGATGGCATTATGAAAGTTATTAGTACAGAAAAAGCGCCGGCAGCAATCGGACCATATTCTCAGGCAATGATAATAAAAGGAGTGGTATTTACATCTGGACAGATTCCGTTAAATCCAGAAACAGGAGAAATCCAGGGAACTACCATTGAGGAGCAGGCAGAACAGGTTATGAAAAACTTGGGCGCTGTTTTAGAAGCAGCAGGAAGCAGCTATGAGAAAACCATAAAAACCACTTGCTTTTTGGCAGATATGGGAGATTTCGCAGCATTTAATGAAGTATATGGTAAATATTTTACAGGAAAACCATCACGTTCTTGTGTGGCTGTAAAAACACTGCCGAAAAACGTACTTTGCGAAGTAGAAGTGATTGCAGAAGCAGAATAAGAGATAGAACCCCGAAAATCGGATAGACACTGGTTTTCGGGGTGTTTTTATGCATTTAGAGTTGTATATTCGGTAACAGGTAGCGAAGGAATTTTTCGCAGGCAGGGGAAGATAAAAGCTGGGACTGGTATGCTAGAATCAGCTTTCTGGTGGGAATGGGTTCCTGGATGTTTAAAGGGTAAAATTCTTTTTGGCGGTGCTTTAAGACATAATCAGGAACAACAGTGATACCAAGACCAATGTGGGCGAAATCTAGGAGAAGATCATTGCTGGAAAGTTCAGCTTCCGGTGTCAGGGAGAGACCATGCTTTACAAAAAGTTGGTGGAGAAATTCACTGGTAGTGCTGGTTTTGTCCAACATAAGAATAGGATAGCGGGTGAGTTCTCGTAAGGACAATATCTGATTTTCAAGGTTGAAAAATTTCTTACCTGCCACAAAAATGTCCTGAAATTCTCGAATAACGTAGGAGGTATCTTTTTCTGTTAAATAGGGATTTGGAGCATTTGCCACAATAAAGTCTACCTTGTTGTTGTGAAGAAGGGAAACACAGTCTTTTGAGGTTGCGTTCGTGACTTTTATGTGGATGTTTGGAAACTCCTGGTGGAAACGCTGAAAATATGGAACTAGAAAATAACGGCAAATAGTGTCGCTGGCGCCAATACGTAAAGGTGCTTCCAGAGAAGGAGAATTTAAAATCTGATTTTCTCCTTCGTATAAAAGGTTCACTGCCGGCTCCACATGGCGCAGAAGAGATTCGCCTTCTGGTGTCAAGGTGACTTTTTTTGTACTTCGATGGAACAGAGGGTGTCCAAGCTTCTGCTCTAGAGATTTCACAGATTGGCTTACTGCAGACTGGGAAATATAGAGCTGCCGGGAGGCTTCGGAGAAACTTAGAGTGGTGGCTACGTAATAAAATACTTTATAAAGTTCAAAACTGATATCCATAGATTAAATCTCCAATTTTGTATGTATTCATGTTATAATATAAAAGTTAAAGGAAAAAAAGTCAATAAAGAGTAGGAACGTAAGATGTCTATAAATATAAATGATGTTTTAAAGATGGAAGAATGGAAAGAATGTAGATTAGTTGCAGGAGATAAAGGGGTAGACCGGGAAGTGCTTTATATTGATTCCATGGAGGTTCCGGATATTATTCCATGGATTAAAAAAAATGAGCTAATGATTACTACTGGATATGCCATGAATAGGGATGAAGGGGTATTATTGGATATTATTAAAACTATGGCAAAGGTAGGATCCTCTGGTATTGCGTTAAAAACAAAATTTTTTGGAGAAATCACTCAAAATATAAAAGACTTGGCAAATGAATTGCAGGTTCCGGTAATTGAAGTACCGCGGGATATGGCTTTTATTGATCTTGCAAATCCCTTAATGAAAAAAGTGGTGAATGCACAAAATCAAAAGTTGGAATTTAACAAAGCTATGAATGAAAAATTTCTTGAAATACAGATTGAAGGTGGTGGATTTCAGGAAATTTGTGTGGTTTTAGGAGAAATGCTAGGGTGTGTAATTTTGGTTGCTGACCATAG
Source organism: uncultured Blautia sp. (assembly GCF_947654165.1). Classification (GTDB taxonomy): domain Bacteria; phylum Bacillota; class Clostridia; order Lachnospirales; family Lachnospiraceae; genus Blautia. The sequence goes on along the minus strand of NZ_CANTKB010000007.1, from coordinate 104,255 downwards.
ACAAATGTTATTAGGATGCTATCCGGAAGGAGAAGGTGCAGAGCCATGGCTGGCAAAAAATGATTACGAAGATACCACCATACAGAAACAGTTAAAAGAATATGTGGAGAAAAGCAGAGATGAAATTGTAGCTGCATCAGAAGGAAAATGGGAAATACGGGCAATGGGAATTTATGTAAAAAATAAATGCAACGGATTTCTTTATGCAGTAGGTTTAAAAGGGCAATTTGATGAAATGAGTGAAATTGCATTAAGGCAAGCAGGCGTTTATCTGGCTTTGGAGTTTTCTAAAAAAGGTTTGGTAGAACAGACGGAATATTACCAGGATAATAACTTTTTCTTGGATTTAATCAGTGGAAATATTCAGACAGAAGAAGATGCTGTAAAACGTGCTAGAGGGCTGAAGTGGCCTTCTTTTTCTTACATATTGGTGGTTGGAGATATTGATGAATTTGAAAAAGTGATTCGAAATAAAACAGAAGAAGAAGTGCATATTTTTAAAGATGAGATTATGCAGATTCATAGGGAGGTCTTGAGACGGCAACGGCAATGTTTTTTTGTGGGAAATAAGAGTGATAGTTTTCATTGTCTGTTTACAAAGGACATTGAAAAAAACGAAATCCTGATGTGTATGAAAGAGATACAGAAACAGATTTATAAAAGTTTTGATGCGTGGATTACAATCGGAGTTTCTACAGAGATTTTTTCTTATCATGATTTTATTATGGCATATAAGAAAGCAAGGACTGCTATTATAATTGGTAAGAAAAGAGGGAAAAGAGAGATTTGTTTTATTGAAGATCTTCGATTAGAAGAGGCATTTTTTGAAATGGCCAAAATGGATATTTTTCGTGAATTTGTAGATGAGACACTTCTGGAATTGAAGAAGCATGATGAAAAATATGGAACCCCTTTTTTAGGGACTCTTCGAACACTGGCAGAGCATCATGGAGCAAGAAAAGAAACAGCGGAGACGTTATTCCTTCACAGAAATACATTGGCATATCGCATTAGGCGAATTGAACAATTAACGGGATTTGATTTAAATGATCCGGATGTGCTGTTTCAGGTGAATTTAGCAATGAAAATATTAGCGTATATGGAAGTATAATTAAAAAAATAGAAGTTTATTTGTTCGTGGTGCACAATTTAACGATTTAAATTTGTGCACCACGAATCTTGTAAAAGGAAGAAAGAATATGATATCTTTTTAGGAAAGATTAAGGAAATAATGAATTATTATTATTGCTAAAGGAGGAAACGAAATGAAGAAGAAAGTGATTGCTTTAGTTCTTGCAGTGGTTATGGCTATGTCAGCAGTAGGCTGTGGAAGTAAAGAAAAAACAGAAAAGCAAGAAGGTCAGACAACAGAGAAAAAAGAAGAGATTGTAAACAAAGAAGCCGCTATTGATGTTCCTGATGAAGTGACAAAAGGCGGAGAATTAAATATTGCATTGACTTCTTCTCCTAAGAATCTTGACCCTGTAAAATATACAGGAACTTACGAGGCACAGATTATGTATCAGGTATGTGATACTGTAGTGACGTATGACAAAGAAATTGCAAACATTGAACCATCTCTCGCAACGGAATGGACCATTAGTGAAGATGGAATGGAATATCTGTTTACCATTCGTGATGATGTGTATTTTCATCCTGGAAAATTCCAAGATGGTAGAAAAATGACAGCAGAAGATGTTGCTTACAGTTTAAATCGTTCTGCAAAAGAATCGGCTTTACAGCGTCTTGATATGTTAGATTATGCAGAGGCAGTGGATGAGACTCATGTGAAAGCTGTTTTAAAAGCACCAAGTGCCGTATTTATGACTGCATTAACAAATATTGGAAACGGAATTGTTCCAAAAGAAGAAGTAGAAGGTTGGGGCAACGAATTTGGTAATCATTTAGTAGGTACGGGTCCTTTCATGATGGAAAAATTCAGTTTGGATCAACAGGCAGAATTAGTGAAAAATGATAAGTATTTTCTTGGTGAACCAAACTTAGATCGTGTTGTTTTTAAAGTAATCACAGATCAGAACCAGGAAGTAAATGCTTTAAGAACTGGTGAGATTGATATCGCTATGCAGATCTCTGGTGAATCTGTAAAACTTGTTGCTGAGGATGAAAAAATCAATTTATTAAAGAAGCCTAGTATTCAGATTACTTATGCATATTTCAATATGGTAAATGGACCAACTGCAGATCCGAAGGTTCGAGAAGCATTGATAAAAGCAGTTGATTACAAAGAGTTAGCAGCAGGTGTATTCCAGTATGGAGAAGGGGAAGAAGCATGTCTTCCACTACCAAAAGCATCATGGGGATATGATGAAGCAGTAGAAGCAGATGTTCCATCCTACGATCCGGAAGGAGCAAAAGAGTTACTTGCAGAAGCAGGGTATGCAGATGGAATGGAATTGGATATTTATGTGACAAATGAAACATTCCGTCAGAAAGCGGCAACAATTCTTCAGTCATATTGGAAGATGGTAGGCGTTGATTTAAATATTAATACCGTAGAATGGGGTGCTTTCAGCGAGGTTGGTGCATCTGGACAGGCAGATATCTTTGCGATGGGATGGTTATGGTATCCAGATCCATATTTCTTCTTTGACAAGATGTTCAAATCAGATGCAATTGGTACACTTGGAAATGGACAGGGATATAGTAATCCGGAAGTGGATCAGTTATTAGCAGATGCTTTGATTGAAACGGATCAAGAAAAGCGTGCGGAAATATATAGAAAAGTATTAAAGATTATTACAAATGACGACACAGGAATCTTTTATGGAAATCCATACGAATGTATGGGAGTTCATCCAAGAGTTCAGGATTTTAATCAGAGGTCTGACGGTACTATAAAATTAGTTACAGAAGAAGAAAATGTTTGGGTTATTCAATAAATAATTTTATCTGTCTCACTCAATGCTTGTTTCAGGGGCAATGAGTGAGACAGATTTTGATAGATGACGTTTAATTAAGGAGGCAGAGTATGCTAAAAACAATACTGAAAAGAGTTTTGCAGAGTATTCCGACACTCTTTATTGTAATTACGATTACATTTATTCTTACTCGTATGATACCAGGGAATCCTGCACTTACAATGTTGGGTCCGCAAGCACCAAAGGAAGCTGTAGAACAACTGGAAGAAGAACTTGGACTCAACAAAAGTAAAGGTGAACAGTACATCATGTACTTGAAACAGATTCTTTCAGGAGATTTTGGAAAATCTTATTCCTATAACCAACCAGTGGTAGAGTTGATTATGGAAAGAGTACCAAATACACTTTTGATTACATTGACAAGTCTTTTGATTGCTCTTGTTTTAGGTGTGATGGCAGGAATTATCTCTGCAATAAAACAATATTCCATGTGGGATTATATTTTTATGGTAATTGCATTGATTGGTGTTTCTATGCCTATTTTCTGGATGGGGTTAATGCTGGTTCTGGTGTTTAGTGTTAATCTTGGATGGCTTCCGGCTATGGGAATGGGAGATATGGGGAATGGTCTGTGGGATGTAATCAGCCATATGATTCTGCCTTGTTTTTGTCTATCTACAATTCCAATGGCTACCTTTGCCAGAATTACTAGATCAAGTATGTTGGAAGTGGTAAATAATGATTCCATTAGAGCTTTGAGGGCAAGAGGACTTCGAGAAAGTGTTGTTATATGGAAACATGCATTAAAAAATGCATTACCTCCCATTGTCACTGTTTTAGGTCTTCAGCTTGCCACGGCATTTACAGGAGCAATTTTAACAGAAAGTATCTTTGCGTGGCCTGGTATGGGAACCATGATCGTAAGTGCTATTGATAACAGAGATTATGCATTGATTCAAGGTGTTGTTTTGTTTACGGCAATCGTATTTGTTGTAATCAACCTGATAGTAGATATTGTTTATACCATAATTAATCCTAAAGTAAATTACGAGAATGGGAATGGAGGAAAGTAAATGACGGAAAAGACTTATACGACAGAAAAAATGGGAATTGAAGCCCATTCCCAACTTGTAAAAAAAGAACGAAAATCAAATAATGTCTGGAATAAATTGCGGAGAAACAAAACAGCTATGATTGGTCTGGTGATAGTGGTATTTATGATTATTTTAGCTGTTTTTGCACCTTTGATTGCTACTCATGATCCAAATGCAATTAAACCATCTGAGACTTATTTAGGATTGGGGGAAAATGGGCATCTGTTTGGCACAGATGAATTTGGAAGAGATTTGTTTTCTCGTGTGGTGTATGGCGCTAGAATTTCTTTGATTGCTGCCATTGGTGGAACGATTGTTGGAGGTGTCATTGGAATTCTTCTTGGGCTTATTTCTGGTTATGCAGGTGGGATTGTAGATGCTGTTATTATGAGGATCATGGACGGTATGCTTGCTTTTCCATTTGTTCTTTTGGCAATTATTTTAATGACTATTTTAGGTTCAGGACTGCAAAATGTTATTTTAGCTATAGGTATTGGAAATGTTCCTACCTTTGCCAGAGTGGTTCGTGGTCAGGTACATATTGTTAAGAATGAAGAATATTGTAATGCAGGTCGTGTAATCGGTATTTCAAATATGAGAATGTTGTTTGGGCATATTTTACCAAATACGATTTCTCCGATTATTGTTTATGCAACACTGAATATTGCAGGTGCGATTATTTCAGAAGCAACCTTAAGTTTTTTGGGATTGGGAATTGCGCAGCCAACTGCTTCCTGGGGAAATATTTTACGTGCAGGTAGAGACTGCTTAAACACAGCACCTCATATTGCTACCATATCGGGCGTATTTATTTTGGTTACGGTTCTTGGGTTTAACCTTTTAGGAGATGGTGTTAGAGATGTGCTTGATCCGAAGATGAAAAGATGATGAAGGAAGAATGAGGGAAACATATGAGTAGTAAAGAATTGCTTACTGTGAAGGATTTAAAAACATATTTCTTTACCGCCAGCGGTGTTTCAAAAGCAGTTGACGGTGTTAGTTTTACTTTAAATAAAGGAGAGACCATGGGAATCGTGGGAGAGTCTGGTTCTGGAAAGAGTGTGACTTCCTCCTCTATTATTCGTCTTCTTCCTAAAATAGGAAAAATCGTTGAAGGTGAGATCCATTTTGATGGAAAAGATATTTTGAAATTAAGCAAAAATGAATTGCTGAACTATAGAGGAAAAGACATTGCAGTTATTTTTCAGGATCCTATGACATCTTTAGATCCCGTATTTAAAATTGGGAATCAGATGGTGGAAATGATCTGTGCTCATCAAGATGTAACCAAGGAAGAGGCAAAACAAAAGGCAATTGATGCACTGAAAAAGGTAGGGATTCCACAGCCAGAAAAAAGAATGGAGTCCTATCCATATGAGCTTTCTGGAGGTATGTGTCAGAGAGTTATTATTGCAATGGCTGTGTGCTGTAAACCTAAAATGATCATTGCAGATGAACCAACTACAGCATTGGATGTAACAGTACAGGCACAGGTTCTAGAGTTGTTGGAAGAATTGCAGGAAGAAATGGATACATCCATTTTATTAATTACCCACAATTTAGGCGTTGTATGGAAAATGTGTGATACGGTTATGGTTATGTATGCAGGAAAAACAGTAGAATATGCCACTGCCAAGAACCTGTATTTAAATCCCATGCATCCATATACATGGGGACTTTTGGATTCTATGCCAAAACTAAGTGATGAGGTAAAAGGGGAGTTAAATACCATACCTGGTACGCCACCTGATTTGCGTCTGACAGGGAATTGTTGTAATTTTTGTAATCGTTGTCAGTATGCCACTGAAATATGTAGCAAAGAGGTACCGCCGCTTATGGAATTAGAAGAGGGGCATTTTGTGGCCTGTCACAGACAGAATAAAAAGGAACAACTAAGAAGAGGCGAGGTGAATGAAAATGGATGAGAAAAAGGTGATTCTAAAAATTCGAAATCTGAGCAAAGATTTTAAAATCAAGAGTCGAAAATTAAGTGAAAAACCACAAATTCTCCATGCATTATCTAACGTTTCTTTAGATGTATATGAAGGTGAAACACTAGGGATTATTGGTGAATCGGGATGTGGTAAATCTACTTTTGGTAAGTGCCTGGTACAGCTTCACAAACCAACAAGTGGAACTTTGGAGTATAAGGGTGAAAACATCCTTGGTTTAAAGGGAAAAGAATTAAAGAAAATGAAAAAAGACATACAAATGGTCTTTCAGGATCCATTTTCATCTTTAGACCCTAGAATGACAGCCGGTAAATTGGTGGAAGAACCTATGATTGCCCACAAAGTACTAGATACCAAAAAAGAACGGTCAGAAAGAGCCTTGGAATTATTAAAGACAGTTGGTTTGGATATTCAGCATATGCATCGTTATCCTCATGAATTTTCTGGTGGACAAAGACAGAGAATCAATATTGCTAGAGCCCTGTCTTTGAATCCAAAATTGATTGTGTGTGATGAACCTGTTTCGGCATTGGATGTTTCCATACAAGCACAGGTGTTGAATCTTTTTAACAAGCTTCAGAAAGAATACGGACTAACCTATGTGTTTATTTCTCATGACTTGAGTGTTATTAAACATATCAGTGATCGAATTGCCATTATGTATTTAGGCAGCATTGTAGAAATTAGTGAAGCCGAAGAATTATATAAAAATCCGCTTCATCCCTATACAAAGGCACTATTGTCTTCTATTCCACCTGAATCTCCATTGGAAAAAAGAGAGCGTATTGTGTTGAAGGGAGAAATACCAAGTCCAATCGGTGAACAAAAGGGATGTCCATTGGCAGGTAGATGTGAATTTTGTCAAGAGAGATGTAAACAAGAAAAACCGGAATTAAAAGAGATAGGGGATAGACATAAAGTAGCTTGTTTTCTTTACAAAAATTGATACAGAAAAGAAAGGAAGAGGAACATGAGCAAAGTGACAAAAGCAGAGATTTTAGAAAGGGCAAAGGGGCAGTTGGATGATCTTGTTGAATTGGTTTCACAATTAATTAAGATACCAAGTGAAAATCCCATTGGAAGTCAGCACCCAGTCATAGATTTTGTGGAGAAGTATCTTGAAGATGCGGGGATTGACTGGGAAGAAGTTGGATGTAACGAAGATTTTCCATGTATTGTGGCTCATATGGGAAAAGAAGATGGATTTAGCGTAATTTTGAATGGACATGTAGATGTAGTACCAGCAGGGGATAGAGAGCAGTGGGATTTTGATCCGTTTTCCGGAGCAATCACAGAAAAAGAAATCTTAGGAAGAGGAACTTCTGATATGAAAGCCGGTGTTGCTGGATTTCTTTTTGCAATGAAGGTTCTAAAGGAATCAGGTGCACAATTGAATGGAAATATTCGTCTTCATATCGTTTCAGATGAAGAGAGTGGCGGTGAATTTGGTACAAAATGGTTATGCGATAATGGCTATGCAGAAAATGCAGATGCTTGTTTAGTAGGAGAACCAACTTCTCATGACAATATTGAAATTGGACAAAAAGGAAAAGCTGAGTTGATTTTTAAATCACATGGAGTGTCTGCTCATGGAAGTTTGGCTGGATATAAGGGTGAAAATGCAATTCTGAAGCTCTTTCGTGTGTTAGACCATCTGGAAGATCTCAGAAAAATTGAAGGACATTATGGAGAAAATCAAAAACAGGCATTGATTAATTCAAAACTAATCGCTGGACAGAAAAATGGAGCAGGTACTGGAGAGGTGATTGATCATGTAGCTGTAAATGTTGGAATGATTCATGGTGGAGTAAGACCCAATATGGTTCCTGATTACTGCGAAGCTGTTTTGGATGTGCGCCTGCCGATTGGAGTTGATGAACAGGAAATTCGTGATTGCGTGGATAATATTGTTAAGAAGAGCCAGGTGGAAGGAATTGAGTATACGCTAGATTTTCAAAGTTTTGGCAACTATACAGAAATCGATGCGGCTATTGTGGAAGCAATCAAAAAACATGCAGAAGAATTATGGAATATTGAAGTTTTACCTGCATATCAATGGGCATCTAGCGATGCAAGAGAATACAGAGAAAAGGGTATTCCTACAATTCAATATGGACCATCGAACACGGTTGGCATTCATTCATATAATGAGACGGTAGATATTGAGGATGTAAAAAATGCGGGACAAATTTATATACTTTCGTTGTGTGATTTAATGGGGATTCAGTAAGGAGAGGCTATGTTAGTAAAAGAAATCATTGATATGTTTGAAATTTTAGATTCTGCATATGCAAGTGGAGAAAAAGTAGCAGAATTTTTAAAAGGAATTAAATCAGATTGTACTGTAAAAGTGGAAACTTTAACAGGAGAAGAAGGAATGAGCACAGATGTGATTAAAGTGTTGATTCCCGGCAAAAATGGAAAATCAAAAGGAGGAACTGCACCTACCATTGGACTTCTTGGAAGACTTGGGGGATTAGGAGCAAGACCGGAAAGAACAGGGTTTGTTTCTGATGGCGATGGAGCATTGACAGTATTAGCTACAGCAGCAAAATTATTAAAAATGCAAAAGGAAGGAGACTTTTTAGAAGGGGATGTTCTGGTATCTACACACGTATGTCCAGATGCGCCGACACAGCCTCATAAGCCAGTTGCATTTATGGGCTCTCCTGTGAGCATGGAGCAGATGAATCAAAGTGAAGTAGATGCGTCAGTAGATGCTTTCCTTTCTGTTGATACTACAAAAGGAAATAAAATTATGAATCACAAAGGATTTTCTATTTCTCCAACAGTGAAAGATGGATATATTCTAAAGGTTAGCGAAGATCTTTTAAACATTATGGAAATTACCACTGGACAGCTTCCAAAGGTTTTTGCCTTAAGTATGCAGGATATTACACCATATGGAAATAATTTGTACCATTTAAATAGTATTTTGCAGCCGGCAACAGCAACAGCGTCACCAGTTGTAGGTGTAGCAATTACAACAGAAACAGCAGTTCCAGGATGTGCAACAGGAGCTACCAATATGATGTCTATAGATGAAGCAGCAAGATTTATTTTAGAAGTAGCAAAAGCTTATACAAGAGGCGAATGTTCCTTCTATGATGAACAAGAATATGCTCATCTACATAAATTATATGGCTCAATGGAACACTTACGTACCTTTGGCCTTGATGCTTAAGAATAAACAGATAAAAGAACCTGGAAAAAGAAGCATAAGCGCATTTTAATGCTTACAACATGGCTGTTTATGAGAAAATAGAAGAATCAAAAAATAGAAAATAAGAGAAAGAAGACTGCTGTTTATGAAATTTGCAAAGAAACAGCAGTCTTTTTATAAAACTTTGAAAAATATAATTTTAATGATAATTCTAAATAAAAATATTAGAAAAAATTATATAAGATATTAGTCATATTAATTTTACTTATAAGGAGACATATGCTAAACTATTCTTATAACTGGTAAAAAGAAAAAGCCAATGCCTAAAAGGGCAGAAAGGAGAATGTCGGCATGAGCAGTGTAAGACGTGTCTATGTTGAAAAAAAACCAGATTTCGCAGTACAGGCGAAAGAATTAAAACATGAAATTGAAGGTTATTTAGGGATTCAGGACGTAGAAGCAGTGCGTGTACTGATCCGTTATGATGTAGAGAATATTTCTGATGAGATTTTTGAGAAAGCATGTAACTGCGTGTTCTCTGAACCTCCTGTAGATGTATTGTTTAAAGAAACATTTGAAAAGAAGGAAGGTTCCAAAGTATTTTCTGTAGAATATCTTCCTGGACAGTTTGACCAGAGAGCAGATTCAGCCGTACAGTGTGTACAGTTTTTAAAAGAGGATGAGAATCCGATTATCCGCTCTGCAACTACATACGTGATTGAAGGAAATGTTTCTGAGGAAGAGCTGGAAGCGATTAAGGCACATTGCATCAACCCGGTAGATTCCAGAGAAGCAGAAGCAGAAAAACCGGGAACACTGGTGACAAATTTTGAAGAACCAGAGGATGTAAAGATTTTTGAAGGCTTTGCTGATATGGCAGAAGAGGAGCTCAAAGAGCTGTATGCTTCCCTGAACCTGGCTATGACCTTTAAAGACTTCCTTCACATTCAGAATTATTATAAAAACGAAGAAAAACGTGATCCTTCCATGACAGAAATCCGCGTGCTGGATACTTACTGGTCTGATCATTGCCGTCATACAACGTTCTCCACAGAGTTAAAGAATGTTACTTTTGGAGAGGGTGATTACAAAGAACCAATCGTAAAAACATACGAAAAATATCTGGCTGATCGTCAGGTGATTTATAAAGACAGAGATGACAAGTTCGTCTGCCTGATGGATCTGGCTCTTATGGCTATGAAGAAATTAAAAGCAGAGGGCAAACTTCAGGATCAGGAAGAATCTGATGAAATCAATGCATGCTCTATCGTTGTTCCTGTTGACGTAGACGGAAAAGAAGAAGAGTGGCTCATTAACTTTAAAAACGAGACTCATAACCATCCAACAGAGATTGAACCGTTTGGTGGAGCTGCAACATGTCTTGGCGGAGCTATCCGTGACCCGCTTTCCGGACGTACCTATGTTTATCAGGCTATGCGTGTGACTGGTGCTGCTGACCCAACTGTTTCTGTAAAAGAAACCATGAAAGGTAAATTACCTCAGAAGAAACTGGTTCGTGGTGCTGCTCATGGTTATTCTTCCTATGGTAACCAGATTGGTCTGGCAACCGGATATGTAAAAGAAATTTATCATCCAAACTATGTGGCAAAACGTATGGAGATCGGTGCAGTATTAGGTGCGGCTCCGAGAAGAGCCGTTATCAGAGAAAACTCTGATCCGGGCGATATCATTATTTTATTAGGCGGACGTACCGGACGTGACGGCTGCGGCGGTGCTACCGGTTCTTCCAAGGTTCATACAGAAGAATCTATTGAAACCTGCGGTGCAGAAGTGCAGAAAGGTAACGCACCTACGGAGAGAAAGATTCAGAGACTGTTCAGAAGAGAAGAAGTCAGCCATATTATTAAAAAATGTAATGACTTCGGTGCAGGCGGTGTTTCTGTTGCTATCGGTGAACTGGCAGCAGGTCTGAAAATTGATCTGGACAAGGTTCCGAAGAAATACGCAGGTCTTGATGGAACAGAAATCGCTATTTCTGAATCTCAGGAGCGTATGGCTGTTGTGATCGACCCGAAAGATGTAGATACTTTCTTAGGATATGCAAAAGAAGAAAACCTGGAAGCAATTCCGGTTGCTGTTGTTACAGAATCTCCAAGACTGGTGATGAACTGGAGAGGAAAAACCATCGTAGATTTATCAAGAGCATTCCTGGATACCAACGGTGCTCATCAGGAAACCGACGTATTCGTGGACATTCCGAACAAAGAAGGAAATGTTCTGGATCGTGCAAAAGTTTGTAATGTAAAAGAACGCTGGTTAAAAACACTGGCTGACTTAAATACCTGTTCCCAGAAAGGTCTCGTAGAAATGTTTGACGGTTCTATCGGAGCGGGAAGTGTATTTATGCCATACGGCGGTAAATATCAGATGACAGAAACACAGGCTATGGTAGCAAAAGTACCTGTATTAAACGGAAAAACAGAAACTGTTACCATGATGAGCTATGGTTTTGATCCATACCTGTCAAGCTGGAGTCCATATCACGGAGCTGTCTATGCGGTAACAGAATCTGTGGCAAGGATCGTAGCAGCAGGCGGTGATTACAGCAAGATCCGCTTCACCTTCCAGGAATATTTCAGAAGAATGACAGAAGACCCAAGCCGCTGGAGCCAGCCGTTTGCAGCACTCCTTGGTGCATATGCAGCACAGCTTGGATTTGGTCTTCCATCTATCGGCGGAAAGGACTCTATGTCAGGAACCTTTAATGACATTGACGTACCTCCTACATTGGTATCTTTCGCAGTAGATGTGGCAAAACAGAAAGATGTGATCACACCGGAACTGAAAAAAGCAGGAAGCAAACTGGTATGGCTGCGTTTACCAAAAGCAGAGTACGACTTGCCGGATTTCGAAGCCTTAAAAGACCAGTATGCAAAACTGCATGAAGATATTCAGGCAGGAAGAGTGATTTCTGCTTATGCATTAGACCGTCAGGGTATTGCAGCAGCAGTTTCCAAGATGGCATTTGGTAACCAGCGTGGTGTGAAGATTGAGCACAACGTAGATGAAAGAGACCTGTTTACAGCAGGATTCGGTGATATTATCTGTGAAGTAAGACACGATAAAGTCGGAGAACTGGCAATGACATATACGGTGATCGGTGAAGTCTTAGAAGAGCCTGTTCTGACTTATAAGGATATGTCTATTTCTATGGCAGAGGCTCTGGAAACATGGAAAGCACCTCTTGAGAAAGTATTCAAGACACGTTCCGGTTCTGATACAGATGATGCAACGAAGAATATGGACAAGGGTGTCTATGATACAAAAGATATCCATATCTGTTCTCATAAGATTGCACAGCCTACTGTATTTATTCCGGTATTCCCGGGAACAAACTGTGAATATGACAGCACAAAAGCATTTGAACGTGCCGGTGCAAAAGTTATCACAAAAGTATTTAAGAACCTGGATGCAGCAGACATTCGTGATTCTGTGGAAACCTTTGAGCGTTCCATTGACCAGGCACAGATGATCATGTTCCCAGGCGGATTCTCTGCAGGTGACGAACCGGATGGTTCTGCGAAATTCTTTGCAACTGCATTCCAGAATGCAAAGATCAAAGATGCGGTTATGCGTCTTCTGAATGAGAGAGATGGTCTGGTACTTGGTATCTGTAATGGTTTCCAGGCACTGATCAAGTTAGGACTGGTTCCTTACGGTGAGATCGTAGGACAGACAGAGCAGTCTCCAACCTTGACCTTTAACACCATTGGACGTCATATTTCCAAGATGGTTTATACAAAAGTGGTAACAAATAAATCTCCATGGCTGCAGAAAGCAGAGCTTGGAAAAGTTTATACAAACCCGGCTTCCCATGGTGAAGGCAGATTTGTTGCTAATGAGGAGTGGCTGAAGAAACTGTTTGAAAACGGACAGGTTGCGACACAGTACTGCGACTTAAACGGAAACATTACCATGGATGAAGAATGGAATGTCAACGGTTCCTACTGTGCAATCGAAGGTATCACAAGTCCGGATGGTCGTGTACTTGGAAAGATGGCTCATTCCGAGAGACGTGGAGATGGCGTTGCCATGAATATCTACGGAGAGCAGGATATCAAGATTTTCGAATCTGGTGTAGAATATTTTAAATAAACGATAAAATTTGAAGGTGGTTTCATACCTGCAAGAAGATGAGGCATAAGTCTATCATGAAAGTGGTAGGCTGTGCCTCATTTTTTCTTGCAATTGAGGAGAAAGTCTGTTATATTTGATGTATATCAAAAATCTATTTTGAGTCTGTTTAGAGCAACAGTTCTCATTCTTATTTTATTTCTATGCTTCCATTTCTGAAGCACATACCCATTTTTTATATAAAAAACAGGAGGAGTCTGCCTATGACAAACAAATTAAAAGAATATTTTCCTATGATTCGAACCAGGAAGGAAATTTTAGAGTACATTGAAGTAAGACCAGAACTACAGGAGGTTTTTGAATCCTGGAGGGAAGAACGGCAAGAAGAGTTTTTGGATTTTTGTTGCGGGGCCAGAGGGATAAAAATATTATATGACAGCTTTTTTAAGGAGATTTTTAATCCGGAATTATATCCGGAGCGGCTGGAATCCCTGCTGAGCCTGCTTCTTGGGAAAGAAGTAAAGATCAAACAGGTTCTTCCCAATGATTCTGTACGCCTTGCAGATGAAAGTACATTATTGATTACAGATATTGTAGTTGAATTTGAAGATGGCATTCTGGCGAATATAGAGGTACAGAAAATAGGTTATAGCTTTCCAGGACAAAGGATTGCCTGCTATTCCGCAGACTTGCTTTTGCGGCAATATAAGAGGGTGAAAGCCAGAAAAAAGAAATTCACTTACAGGAATATGAAAAAGGTATATACAATAGTTCTGTTTGAAAAAAGTACAGAAGAATTTCATAAATGTAAAGACTGTTATGTACACCATTCAGAACATGTATTTGACAGTGGATTAAACTTAGAGACACTGCAGGAATATGTTTTAATTGCCCTTGACATTTTCCAAGAGGTTGTACACAATAAAGGTATAGAAAATGAGTTAGATGCATGGCTTACTTTTATTAGTTGTGATGAACCGGAAAGGATGATCGAGCTTATGGAGAAATATCCCCAGTTTAAAGCCATGTATCAAAATCTTTATGATATGTGCCTGAATGTGGAGGGAGTGATGGAGATGTTTTCCAAAGAATTAAGAGAGTTAGATCGAAATACAGTACAGTATATGATAGAAGAGCAGGAAAAGGAGTTGGAGAGGAAGAAAAAAGAAGTAGAAGCAAAAAAGGAAGAAGTAGAGCAGAAGAAAAAAGAAATCGAACAGAAGAAAAAAGAAATCGAACAGAAGACACAGGAAAATGAAGAGTTAAAAATGGAAGTAGAAGAACTGAAAGAAAAAATGAAATTTTTAACAGCACAGTTGGAGGCTGTAGTAAAAACAGATTGAAAAAGAGGAGGGAGCGACTGATGGATACCAGCCGACCCTCCTCTTTTTATGCGGTCTCAGGGGACGTGTTTTTCATAGTACGACTTACACATCGATCGAAGAATCTGTAAAAAAACTGTCCGTACAGGCTTCCACAGATGTTGTGCATGATACGGAAGAAAATCGCACCTTCCAGACCTATGAGTCCTGTAGCTACTGCCATAGCTCCAAAAGAGTTAAAGAGAGACTGCCATCCGTAGGTGGCAGACAATCCAACCCCAATACCACCGATGATTCCGGCATACGAGAGAAAAGAAGGCGGAAGCAGGATATAAAGAACCAAAAACACGATGCCCCCTAAAAAGTTTCCGGGAATTCTTCCTCTGGTTCTTCCTTTGGAATCTTTTTCGAAGGGAAGTATTACAGACATTGCGGCAATACCTGCCCACATAGCACGTGGAAGCTTGAGCAGTTCTACAGCACACATAATAGAAGAAACACCCAGTGCAAGTGCCAGCTGCCATTTGGTCCGGGAAGAATGGAGGCGGAATTCTTTGAAAAAATCTTTGATGGTTCGTTTGTATCTGCGATTTTTGTGGCCACGGTAGAATACGATCATGGTGGCAGCAGCACCGAGAAGAAGCCCGATGCTTCGCATAGCAAAGGTTTTTCCGACTGCATCGTATCCGTATAAAAGCAGATATCCCAAAACTACGGTAGACTGGTTGGACATGAGCATATTGTGACAGCTTAAAAATGTCAGAAGAAAGATACATCCTATATTAATGAACATTCCAATGATCGGATGGAAAGAATTTGCCAATCTTGGACCGGTCATCAGTACTGCAAAAATAATACCCATGACAGCAAGAGACTGCCTTGTACAAATACCAAAATCCGCATTTTTGAAGACCATTAAGAATAATAAGAGTACCACTCCGGCAATGCTGTTGTCATTTCCGAATATTGTACTGAACCCCATTACAAAAGCCATGCAAAATGCCATAGTAATCGCAATCTTTACAAGATAAATCCAGGTATGCCGGAATTTTTCCCGGGTTGTTGCTGAGTTCCGGATCAGTGCTTTGGAGCCTGCCTGATTTAACTGAAGTTCCTGATAAAATGTCATAGAATCGTCCTTTCCATTTTGGTGTAGTAATGGGGGATTATATCACTGGAAAGAGAACTTGTCAAATACTAATTCTGAAGTTTGCGTCTCCTGTTTTCAAAATAGGGAATCTTCTCAATTGCTTCCAGAATGTCCTGGAATTCTTCTTTGGGTGCCAAGTCAATATAAGTTTTCAAAATTTGCTGTTCCTGCTTTTTGAATGGACCATAAAAAATATCAAATAAATTATGTCCGCGGATATAGATCTTAATCTCTTCCAGGTGTTGACGAATCTCTTCTGTGGTTTTCAGGTCATGCCCGAGTATTTTAACAAGCTGCTGACCGCTGCGAATGCGGTGCAGGTACTCGTTCCATTTGGCCAGCAGTGTATCATAAAAGAAATCTTCATCTGGAATTACCCCTGCCTGTACCATAATGGTCGGATTTAAAAAGTAATTTTCAAAAGAATAATACTTTAAGACAAGAACATTTTTTTTGGTGACTCTTGGAAGTGTATCCATATCTTCCAGGCTTCTCTGGTCATAATAGGTGCACAGGGAATGGATCAACTGTTCCCGGTCTTTCCCATCTCCGTCTCGGATCATCAGGAACTGGTCTTTCAGGTAGAGTTGATTCATGTATTTTAAATTTGCGTAAGTTTTGATGTTTGTGCAGCTATTTGTAGTGATGATGGATACTCTGGACAGACTGCCGTCTTTCTGATAGATTTCTCCATAGTATTTTTCCAGAAGAAGAGGGAGCCGGCTTTTGTCCTGTTTTCCTTCCACAATAAAGACAAAGTCTACATTCATCAGATCAGAAGCAGAATAACCCAGATCGTCCAGGATCACAGACAGGCTGGTATGTTTCCGAATAACAGAATATCCGTTTTTATCCAGGACCACCTGACGAATCTGTCTGCTGTGGAATTGAAACAGAAGATTCGGAGAGTGGGTGGAAAAGATGACCTGACACCTTCTGGAGAGGCGGTATAGAATCTGACTGGAGATCTTTTGCAGCTCGGGATGGAGATAGATTTCAGGATCTTCCATCAAGATCAAAGAAGGAAGCCGTTCTTCTTCCTCCATATAGGCTTCCAGAAGAGAGAGAAGATAGATGCTGCGCATTCCCTTGCCAAGATGGGAAAGAGGTGCAGGGTGATCATGATGTTTCTGTTGAATGTAGCCTTGCACCTTAAAGATATCTCCGGTATGACACGTCAGATCATAAGTGACCTTCCCGTGATAACGGCTGTTTTCTCCAAAGTGTTCATTGACTCTGGCAGAAAAATCTTTCAGGTTCATATGGTAAAGCTTGTATTCCAGAAGTTTTTCAGTCTCAAAAGCATTCAAGGCTTCCGGAGTTTTTTTGTTGATCAGACCCATACAGGAAAAACAGTGTGTGCAGGTTTTGGTACGGTCAAAAAGACAGCAGTCAGTCCGCATCTGATTGAGCAGGTCATTTTCCAGAAATGACAACAGGTGATTCTGGATGGCTGTTAAGTCTCGCTGACTATCCAGATAGTATACGGATGGAAGGACGTCCGGGAGATAGCGGTTGTTTTTATGTACACCGTCCTGATAACGAATCGTGCCGTTATAATTTGCCACAAAAGTAAAAGAAAGCGTATTGTTTTGATAGGAGGGCAGTTTCTGACAAAAATCACGATACCAGGTATCCCGGCGTTTATAGGAGCTGACACGCCTGTTTTTATACAGAGCAGTCAGATCCTGCCTGGAGATGGAAAGGGCGATGGAGATTTCTATGTTCTGTTTTTTTTCATTAAAGTCAGAAGGCTGAATCTTATACTGGCCTGCTGCTGCAGCAATGGCAGTGAGAATGGAACTTTTCCCTACACTGTTTTGCCCTACGAGGATCAAAGCACTTTCCATATCCGTAAGCATAAGGTTTTCTATATATTTAAAATTTTTAATCTGGAGAAATGTAATATTCATGGAATTCCTCGCTTTCATAAATAAAAGACCGTATCCGGACGCTCCGTCTGGGGGGCATTGCATCAGCTTTCAAACCAGCAATCTTTTTCCCATAAAAAATAAAGAAAATAGGTAAGTGCCAGCATATCTGCACTGCCGCCGGGGCTGATGTTGTGAGTTACAAAAAAATCATCCAGAACAGGCAGAATGGTTAGCTGTTCCTCAAAATCTGCAGTGGTCAAGAATGCTGAGAGGGTTTGTCGGATTCGGCAAGCTGTTTCGTAATCCGATCGTATGATGAGGTTGGTATCTTCTGTAGCGGCAATATAATAAAGAAGCGTCACTAATCCTGCCTTAGTAAGGGATTTTGTTTCTTTTAGAGCAGTGTGGAACCTGGGAAGGCCATGCTTCAGTACATGAGGGAAACCATGAGAAGCTTCCCCGCGGATACCGGTGATGCCATATTGTGCATATAACGTTTCGCCATGTGTTTTGGCATTGGATAAACGGATATCCTCATAATCTTTCAGTAATCCTGCAAGCATTCTGCGACAGACAGAAGCTAATTGTGCCCAAAATCTTTCGGATTTTATATCACTCATATAGGCGGAAATCGCATATCCTGCAGCAGCACAGAGAATCCCCCCGGAAAAAATCATACCTTTGTGGGTGTTGATTCCTTTAGTAGCCCGAAGCATCGTAGACTCTGCCTGTATGCCCAGAGTACGAAGTTTCAGAAATAAGTCCGGAAGTTCTGTGTCAGAGCCTTCAAAGGTAAGTCCTGTTTTTGAACACTCTATGAAATAAGGGGTTAGGGCATAGGCACTTTGGACAAAAGTATCAATACACATATCCTTATGTGAGCCATTGTGCAGACGGTCTACAAGTCCCGGTTTCAGGCTGGTGTTCACTTCATAAAGCAGTGCTTTTTGCATGAGTGTACCAATATGAGCAGACATTCTTTCGATATAAAAATACTGAATCATCTCCGTGGTTTTTGCCTGGAGTTCCTGTGCACTGTGGGTTCTGGAACGCCCACACTGAAATGCAGGATTTCCGCAAATGAGGCAGGTACGCTGAGAAAATCCCAGTTCTTGTCTTTCTACTTTTGAGCCGTCAGGTCGGAGTACGTCAAAGTCAAATAATCGTCCAAGTGGATGCTGAAGTTCCTGCTCCACCAGATAGGATTTTATGATTTCCGGCTGGAGAGAGAGGGAAAAGAACCCTTCCCAGCCAGTATCGTGTTTTTCTTCCCGCAGTTCCAGTATGGTGCCGTCAAGCTCCGTAATGCCTCTTTGAATCAGGCGGTATCCCAGTTCATAGAGCCATTTCGTATAGGGGGTTACTTTCACCGGTCCGGCAATATTTAAAGTGAAACTTAAAAGACTGGCCGGTTGTTTCAGCAGGAGCTCTTGTTGAATCCCTGCCCGATGTTCCCGGGCATCCAGGATTTCAGGAAGTGTAATGACAGGCCCCAGAGTCCAACAGGTATGCATCAGAAATCCTCCTGTTTTTCTAAAAGTTTTTGACGAAGTGCCTGACCCTTCGGAGAAATCAGATATTCGTAGGTGCTGTATGGAACAAAGTCCTGAAGTTCCTCCATACTGCCTTCCAGAAATTTCTGCCGCACGGTTGTTGCACTGATGATCGTGCTTCCACAGCGATATCGCGGAAGTTCTGTGACCTGGATACCGTATTCGGGAAGTAGTTTCTTCATCTGTTGATTGTAGAGAGCCGTAATCTTAGAGAATGGTTCATCGCCCACAAAGCGTTCTGTGATTCCAAAAGCTTTCTGGTAGTATTTGCCAAAAATCTTCAGATCCAGTTCTACTGCTTTCTCAGAACTGGAAGCTTTGTCTTTCAGAAAATAATCCGGGAAAGTTGCGTGAGAGATCAGGTAGTCTGAACTTCCGTGTACATACACGTTATATAAGTCTTCACACCCTTTTTTTACAAGCTCCAGCCGGACATCCGCAGGGAATTCAGATGCATCCGCAGAAAGCACAAATACATGAAGCTGATCACAGATCTTGGAAGCTGTTTCTACCAGATACCGATGACCGTTGGTAAAAGGGTTGGCATTCATGACAATGGCACCAACAGAAGAAGCCGGAAGATGTTCATAGGGCTCTGCTTCTTTTTTCAAATACTGTTTGATTCCGTTTCGACGATTTTCCATGAGAAGCATATCTTCTGTTTTGGAGATCGGATAAAAGCCCATATCGGAAAAAACGGTTTTGTATTCTGGTTTTGTAAACAGGAATAAATGTGTGATTTCGTGCTCGACCGCATTGGTGATAAGCTGAGTCATAATACGCTGAAGCTGACCTTCCCCCTGAAGGCTTTTATCTATGGCAATACACTTTAAAGTGTTTTCATGACGGGAACCACATCCCATGATTTTTCCTTCATCATTGCATAAAAGTACCGTATATTGAATCTGCTGATCATAAGCCAGTGCATTCTCTGACAGGAATGCTTTCAATTTTTCCAGTTTCCGGTTACGGAATGGAAATCCTTCTTCAAGATAATAGGATTGTGAATTCATAAGAATCTCCTTTCTTGGCTATTTTGTATAAGTATCTTACCATATAATAAACTTATAATGCAAATTTTCATAGAAAGAAAGGGAAAGAAAACAAGATATACTGGACGAGGTGACGGATTTTTGCTACTATAAAGAAAATGTTTGTTAAGGGGCGATCAAATGAAAAAAGAATCGGAAAGATTGGAAATGGATTTGGTGAAAATTTTCCTGACTCCGCCGAATACCATGAAAGAGAAGATTACGTTAATTGTGATGATGGTAGTGGTGTTTGTGATGTTTTTTGGACCGGTGGTATTTACAGATATCTCTCCCATAAAAGGAGCACTGATTTCAGCACTTCCGGCATTATCAATTTCCTGGGGATGGATGGTACTTCTTCGCAGTATGTTCCGAAAAAGAGAATTTTCAAAAAATGGAAACACAGAAGAGAAAAAAAGTAAAACGGGAGGTAAGAAGAAATGAGTGAAATCTATGCGGTAAAAAAACAGGAGGAATTTAAAACGTCTCTGTGGTCAGGAGGAAGCACCACAGAATTATATATCTATCCGGAGGATGCAATATACAAAGAAGGAAATTTTCAGTGCAGGGTCAGCAGTGCAACAGTGGAGGTGGAGCGTTCTGATTTTACAAGCCTTCCAGGTGTAAAAAGATATCTTTCCATTTTTCACGGACATTTGGATATGATTCATGGAGAAGGAGAGAAGGTTTCTCTGGAACCGTTTCAGGTAGACTGCTTTGACGGAGGAGTTCCTACCGTTAGTTTCGGACAGGTAGTAGATTTCAATCTGATGCTGAAGAATGGTGCAGACGGAAAGATGGAAACAGCACAGATAAGTGCAGGTGAAAGTTTTATACTGGAGCCGGAGAAAGGGCAGAACCTGCTGGTTGTATATGTGCCGGTAGGAAAGGTAAAAATTGAGGATATGCAGATAGAAACAGGAGAGTTGTTTATCTGTAAGAATTGGAGTAAAGAACTGAGAATTGAAAATACAGGAGAGTCTGTGGCAGGACTGGGAATTTGCAGAGTTTCTGTGAAGTAGAATGTGGATAAGATAACAGCGGAGTGCCCCTAAAACAGGGTGCACTCCATTTTTTCGCTTAAATATTCCAAAATCTTGATTCCGCCCAGACTGTTTCCTCTTTCGTCCAGTGCAGGACCATACACGCCGATTCCCATCTGTTTTGCAATAGAAACCGTGATACCGCCTCCTACACCACTTTTGGCCGGGAATCCTACTGTCATTGCAAAAGTACCGGAACCGTCATACATACCACAGGTAAGCATGAGAGCACGGATGGCTTTTGCATTGGCAGGCTCAATCAGTTTTTCTTTGGTAAAAGGACAAGTCCCTTCATTTGCAAGAACAGCACCAAGACAGGCAATATCAACGGCTGTTACATTCACGGAACACATCTTGAAATAAAAATCCAGACATTCCTCTACATCTCCCTCTAAAATTCCTGAGGCTTTTAAATAGTATGCCAGGGCACGGTTGCGGTCTCCGGTTGCCTTTTCTGACTGGTAAACAGATTCATTTAAGGTAATATCGCAATTGTGGCAGAGTTTCCGTATGAACTCAAGAAAACGCTGGAATTTCTCGTTAGAGTTCGCTCCCTGGATGCAGCTTGCCACGGTGATGGCACCGGCATTGATAAAGGGATTAAAAGGTCTGGTTTTTGTTTCCAATTTAATAATAGAATTAAATGGATCGCCGGTGGGTTCTACGCCTACTTTGTCTTGAAAAAGTGACTCTGCACCAAGATCCCGGATGGCAAGAATAAGAGAAGCCAGCTTTGAGATACTTTGTATTGTAAAAGGAATACGGGAATCTCCTTCTTCCAGGATTTCTCCCTGGCAGGAAACCGCACATACACCAAGTCGGTGTTTGTTTATTCTGGCCAGTTCAGGAATGTAGTCTGCAGATTTACCAAGGGAAGTGAAGCATTTTCCGTACTTTAAGGAATCGTGGAGCAATGCTTGTGTCAGCATAATATTTTCCTCCTCTTCTGTTTTATAATTCTATTTTACATGAAAAAAGAAAACATACAATAAAAATTATCAGACAGAATAACTTTTGTCGTTTCTTTTATCCTTTTTGTGATTTTACCCTATTTTTGGCTTAAAATTACAAAGAAAATAACAGATTTTCATGCACTTTCACTTTACCACAGGAAACAAAAACGTCAAAATTCATTAAAAAGAAAGAAAGTTAACATGAATTTTAGCACTTTTTTATAATCAATAGACGTTTTTTAGACCCCCTAGGTGATAAAATCATGAAAAAAGAGAAAAGGAGACGATGTGATATGAACAATGCGGAGATCGGAAATGCAATGGTGATTAAACTGGATCCAGTTTTACCAGAATACCCAACCTTTAAGGAAGGTGTCAGAAGAGCACCAATGAGAGAGCTGACACTGAACAAGAGAGAAATCAAACTGGCAGTAGCAAATGCTTTAAGATATGTGCCGGAAGAACTGCATGAACAGTTGGCACCGGAATTCCTGGACGAATTATTAACACATGGACGTATCTATGGCTACCGTTTTATGCCAAAGGAAAGAATCTACGGAAAACCAATTGATGAGTATAAGGGAGAATGCGTGGAAGGTAAAGCTTTCCAGGTTATGATCGATAACAACTTAGACCACGATGTTGCTCTGTACCCATATGAATTAGTTACATACGGAGAAACAGGACAGGTTTGCCAGAACTGGATGCAGTATCAGTTAATCAAAAAATATCTTGAAAAACTGACACATCATCATACATTAGTTATGATGAGCGGACATCCAATGGGTCTGTTCAAATCTCATGAATCAAGCCCAAGAGTAATTGTTACTAACGGACTTATGATCGGTATGTTTGACAATCCGGAAGATTGGGCAAAAGCAACTGCTATGGGATGCTCTTCTTACGGACAGATGACAGCCGGCGGATGGATGTACATCGGACCACAGGGTATCGTTCATGGTACTTTCAATACAATCTTAAATGCAGGACGTAAATTCTTAGGCGTTCCTCAGGACGGAGATTTAGCCGGACATTTATTCGTAACAAGTGGTCTTGGCGGAATGAGCGGTGCTCAGCCAAAAGCAATTGAAATTGCAGGTGGTGTTGGTATCGTTGCAGAAGTTGATTATTCCAGAATCGAAACAAGACACAGCCAGGGATGGGTAAGCCTGGTAATTGATGATGCTGCAGAAGCATTCAGAGTTGCTCAGGAATATATGGATAAGAAAGAAACAATCTCTATTGCATTCCATGGAAATATTGTTGACCTTCTTCAGTACGCTGTAGATAACAACATTAAGATTGAACTGTTATCTGACCAGACATCCTGCCACGTACCATACGATGGTGGATATTGCCCACAGGGTCTTACATTTGAAGAAAGAACAGAAATGCTTGCAAATGACAAAGACAAATTCTGTGAACTGGTAGATCAGTCCCTGATCAAACATTATCATTTAATCAAAACATTGGTAGAAAGAGGAGCTTACTTCTTCGATTACGGTAACGCATTCATGAAAGCTGTATTTGATGCAGGTGCAAAAGATATCGCTAAAAATGGTGTAGATACCAGCGAAGGATTTATCTTCCCATCTTATGTAGAAGATATTTTAGGACCAGAATTATTCGACTATGGATATGGACCATTCAGATGGTGCTGTCTGTCCGGAAAACCGGAAGATTTAAGAAAAACAGACCATGCTGCTATGGAAATCATTGATCCAAACAGAAGAAGCCAGGATAGAGATAACTACATCTGGATTCGTGATGCAGAGAAAAATAAACTGGTTGTTGGTACACAGTGCCGTATCCTGTATCAGGATGCTCTTGGAAGAAGAGATATCGCTCTGAAATTCAATGAAATGGTTCGTAACGGAGAAATCGGACCTGTTATGCTTGGTCGTGACCACCATGATACAGGCGGAACAGATTCTCCATACAGAGAAACATCTAACATTTATGATGGTTCTAATATTACAGCAGATATGGCTGTTCACTGCTATGCAGGTAATGCTGCAAGAGGTATGAGCCTTGTTGCTCTTCATAATGGTGGTGGTGTTGGTATCAGCAAATCCATCAACGGTGGTTTCGGTATGGTTCTTGACGGAAGCGAAAGAGTAGACGAAATCCTTATGGCAGCTATTCCATGGGATACCATGATCGGTGTTTCAAGAAGAAGCTGGGGCAGATGTGAACACTCCATCGAAACAGTTGCAGAATACAATAAGATCAGAAACGGCGAAGATTACATCACAATGCCATACCTGGCAAATGATGAATTGATCGAAAGAGTATGCAAAGATGTGGTTGTAGAACCTCATCACACACATCACTAAGAATTTCTGCAAAGAGTTATGAGGAGACAGAACATGAAAAAAAGATATATACGCCATGCCTCTGAGCTGGTAACCTGCAAGGGAAGTGCACCAAAGCACGGAAAAGAGATGGCTGACATCGGACTGATCAAGGACGGTGCAGTAATCATTCATGATGATAAGATCGTTGCAGTAGGTACGACAGAGGAATTGGATAAACAGGTGGACGTAAAGGAATACGAAGTTATAGATGCCACAGGAAAAACGGTGATGCCTGGGTTCGTGGATTCTCATACACACTTTATTTTCGGCGGATACCGTGCAGATGAATTTTCCTGGAGATTAAAAGGCGACAGTTATATGTCCATTATGGAACGTGGCGGCGGCATTAATGCCACCGTCGTTCCTACCAGAGAAGCCACAGAAGAAGAACTGATGGAAGCTGGAGAGGAAAGACTGAACCGTATGCTGGAATTCGGTGTTACAACCGTAGAAGGAAAGAGCGGTTATGGTATGGACTGCGATACAGAGCTGAAACAGCTCCGTGTGATGAAGAAACTGGATGAGAAGCATCCGGTGGATATCGTCAGAACGTTCTTAGGACCTCACAGTGTTCTTCCCGAATGGAAAGGAAAAGAAAGAGAGTTCATTGAGGAACAGCTTCGTGTGGTAATGCCTAAGGTAAAAGAAGAAAATCTGGCAGAATTCGCTGACATCTTTACAGAAAAGAATGTATTTAATATAGAAGATTCTGAGTATTATCTTACAGAAGCCAAAAAGATGGGATTCAAACTGAAAATTCATGCGGATGAAATTTACCAGTTGGGAGGTTCTGAACTGGCAGCCAGAGTCGGAGCTGTATCAGCAGACCATCTTTTGAAAGCATCTGACGAAGGAATCCGTCAAATGCGTGATGCCGGAGTCATCAGTACCCTTCTTCCTGCAACAGCATTTTCTCTGAAAGAGGAATATGCACCTGGAAGAAAAATGATCGACGAAGGGTGTGCAGTAGCCATTGCTTCAGATTTGAATCCTGGAAGCTGCTTCACAAATTCGATTCCATTATTAGTTGCACTTGGATGTATTTACATGAACATGTCCATTGAAGAAGTGATTACAGCATTGACCATTAACGGTGCTGCCGCTGTGGACAGGGCAGATGTTGTGGGAAGTCTGGAACCGGGAAAACAGGCAGATATTGTATTCCTGAAATACCCGTCTATTCACTTCATGCCATATCATACCGGAATCAACCTGGTAGAAACGGTTATTAAAAAAGGTGAAACTGTATATCACAAAGAATGGAAATAAGGAGAATAACATCATGAACAAGATTATTGAATGCGTACCTAACTTCAGTGAAGGTAGAGATAAAGAAAAAATCGAAAAAATCGTTGACTGCTTCCGCAATGTGGAAGGTGTAAAACTGTTAGACTACAGTTCTGACGAAGACCATAACAGAAGTGTTGTTACTGTTATCGGTGAACCGGCTCCATTAAAAGATGCTATGGTTGCAGCTATCGGAAAAGCAGTAGAGTTGATCGATATGACAAAACATCAGGGACAGCATCCGCGTATGGGATGTGTTGACGTTGTTCCTTTCATTCCAATCAGAAATACAACCGTAGAAGAAGCAGACGCTCTTGCAAAAGAAGTTGCAAAAGAAGCTTCCGAAAAATTCGGTCAGCCATTCTTCTTATATGAAAAATCTGCTACAGCTCCTCACAGAGAAAACCTTGCAAAAGTTCGTCAGGGACAGTTCGAAGGTATGGCAGAAAAAATGAAAGATCAGGAAAAATGGAAACCGGACTTTGGTCCAAACACCATTCATCCTACAGGCGGTGTAACAGCTATCGGTGCAAGAATGCCTCTGATCGCTTACAACATTAACCTGGATACATCCAGCCTGGAAATTGCTCAGAAAATCGCAGATAAAATCCGTCACATCAAAGGCGGTTTCCGTTATTGCAAAGCTATGGGCGTTATGCTGGAAGACAGAAATATCGCACAGGTATCCATGAACCTGACTGACTATACAAAGACATCTGTATATACTGTATTCGAAACAGTTCGTATGGAAGCAAGACGTTACGGCGTCAATGTATTAGGAAGTGAAGTTGTTGGTCTGATTCCTCTCCAGGCAATCGTTGACTGTGCAGAATATTACCTGGGATTTGAAGGATTTGATCCAAAACAGGTACTTGAAACAAGACTGTAATTAAAAAATATAAGAGGTATATGCCATGAAAAATATGACAATTGAACAATTCGCCATGCAGACAGCCTCTAATGAACCAGTACCGGGGGGCGGAAGTATTTCCGCCCTTGCTGGTGCTTTGGCAGCGGCTCTTACAGAGATGGTGGCAGGACTGACAATCGGAAAGAAAAAATATGCAGAAGTGGAAGAAGAGATGAAAGCGGCTGTAGAGCCTATGCATAAAATCTGCGAACAGCTTCTGGTAGACATTAAACGAGACAGCGAATCTTTTGACTTGTACATGCAGGCACTTACTCTTCCAAAAGAAACAGAAGAAGAAAAAGCAGCACGTACAGAAGCGATGCAGAATGGATTAAAAGCAGCAGTGGCAGTTCCACTGTCTGTTGCAAAGGCAGCCTATGAAGTGCTTCCCTATGCAGAAACCATGGTTGTAAAAGGAAATAAAACAGCCGTTACAGATGCACTGGTTGCTACTATGATGGCAAGAACCGCAGTGTTAGGTGCATTATTTAATGTAAAAATTAATCTGGAATCCATTAAGGATGAAGAATTTGTAAAAGCTACTTCCGAGGAAGTGGCAGTATTGGAAAAGAAAGCAATCGCTTTTGAACAGAAAATTCTTGCTCAGGCAGGTGTTTCCAAAAGCGTGGTAGAATAAGTTTTAGAAAATACGTTTTCATAAATGGAAATGATGAAAGGAGAATACCTGTGAAGATTTTAAAAAATGCAGTAGCAGGAACCCTGGAATCCAGTGATTTGTTTATTCAGATAGAGCCGGACGAAAAAGAACTGACCCTTGAGATTGACTCAGTTGTTGCTAATCAGTATATGGATTCCATCCGGGCTGCCGTGCTGGACACATTACAGGAATTTGATGTGACAACAGGAAAAATCTTTATCAAAGACAAAGGTGCTCTGGACTGTGTGATTCGGGCCAGAATGGAAACAGCACTGAAAAGAGGGGGAGTTGAATAAAAATGAGACGAACCATGTTATTTTTACCGGGAAATACTCCAAATATGCTGATTAACGGTGATACTCTGGGAGCAGATACCATTATTTTTGACCTGGAAGACGCTGTGTCACCAGATGAAAAGGATGCAGCCAGAATTTTGGTGCGTAATGCATTAAAATATCAGTCTTTTCCATCTTGTGAAGTGGTGGTAAGAATCAATCCTACCGATACAGAATTTTGGAAAGCAGATTTAAAAGCCATTATTCCTCTCAAACCGGATGTGATCATGCCTACTAAGGTAAATGGCGGTGCAATGATTCAGGAGGTTTCCGCATACATTGCAGAAGTAGAGAAAGAAAGCGGTCTGGAAGAGGGAACAGTAAAGATCCTTCCGCTGATCGAGACAGCTATGGGTGTGGAGAAAGCATTTGAAATCGCTTCTTCTGATAAACGTGTGATTGGTCTTTTCTTAGGAGGAGAGGATTTTACTGCGGACATGCACTGTAAACGTACCAAAGAAGGAAAAGAGATCTTCTATGCAAGAACCCGTCTGGTATGTGCTGCAAGAGCGTGTGGAATCGAAGCTTACGACACACCGTTTACAGATGTGGAGGATATGGAAGGTCTGGAAAAAGATACAGAATTTGCCAAGAGTCTGGGCTTTGCAGGAAAGGCAGTTATCTCACCAAGGCATGTAGATATTGTGAATGCAGTATTTTCACCGACAGAGAGTGAAATTGAATATGCCCATGATGTTATGGATGCTATTGAGGAAGGAAAACGCCAGGGTAAAGGTGTTATTTCCCTGAGAGGTAAAATGATTGATGCACCGATTGTAAAACGTGCCCAGCAGGTGCTGGAAATGGAAAAAGCCATTTATGGAGGTGCATGCAGATGAGTAAATTAATCGGCTCTGTAAGAGAGGCAATTGAAAAAACTGGATTGAAAGATGGTATGACCATATCTTTTCATCATCATATGCGTAATGGAGATTATGTATTGAATATGGTTCTGGAAGAAGCAGCAGCTATGGGAATCAAAGATTTAACAGTAAATGCCAGCTCTGTCTTCGATGTTCATGAACCAATTATTGAGCATATAAAAAATGGTGTAGTTACAGGAATCGAATGTAACTACATGGGGGGAAAAGTCGGAAAAGCGATTTCTCAGGGAATCATGGAAAAACCGGTGATTTTCAGAACTCACGGCGGAAGAGCAGGTGATATGGAAAATGGTTCTTCCAAGATTGATATTGCGTTCTTAGCAGCACCTACAGCGGACAACATGGGAAATTGCAGTGGAAAATACGGTTCATCTGCATGTGGTTCTCTTGGATATGCTTTTTCAGATGCTGTTCACGCAAAGAAAGTAGTTGTGATCACAGATAACCTGGTAAGTTATCCATTGAAAGATACTTCCATCAACGAAGGATATGTGGATTATGTGGTAGAAGTCCCGCAGATTGGTGATCCGGCGAAGATTGTTTCCGGAACAACAAAAATCACCCGTGACCCGGTAGGGCTTCGTATTGCAGGACTGGCTTCACAGGTGGTAAAACATTCCGGCTATTTGAAAGATGGATTTTCCTTCCAGACAGGTGCAGGAGGTGCTTCTCTTGCTGTTGCAAAATATGTGGAAGAAATGATGGAAAAAGACCATATTAAGGGAAGCTTCTGTATGGGAGGCATTACCGGCTATATGGTAGATATGGCCAACAAAGGATATTTTGATACGATCCTCGATGTGCAGTGTTTTGACTTAAAAGCAATTGAATCCATTCGTGAGAATCCGAAACATCAGGAGATTTCTGCTATGCGTTATGCATCACCTGCAGCAAAGAGTGCAGCAGTGGACAGCCTGGATGTAGTGATTCTTGGAGCGACTCAGGTGGATGTAAACTTTAATGTCAACGTACATACAGATTCGAACGGATATATCATGGGCGGTTCCGGCGGACACAGTGACACTGCAGCAGGCTCAAAGCTGGCGATTATTGTAGCACCGCTGATTCGTGCAAGACTCCCGCTGATTGTAGATGAAGTGCTTTGCAAATCCACACCAGGCGAGACTGTGGATGTAGTAGTCACTCAGAGAGGAATCGCAGTAAATCCAAAACAGCAGGAATTAAAGGAAAAATTGATCAGAGCAGGGCTTCCTGTAAAAGATATCGAAGAATTGAAACAGATTGCAGAAGAGATTGCAGGAGTGCCGAAGAAAGTAGAAATGGGCGATAAGGTAGTAGCTAAAGTACTCTACAGAGATGGTACAGTATTAGATACTATTAAAAATGTTCTGTGATCAGAAAATATTAAGGGAAAAAGAAAATAGAAAATAAAATGCCATTTAATCTAAATGAAGGGAGCGGGTCAGAAATGGACAAGAAAAAATTAGTTATTGGCGTAATCGGCGCTGACGTTCATGCTGTAGGAAATACTATTTTGCAGCATGCATTCGAAGATGCCGGTTTCGAAGTGACAAACTTAGGTGTTATGGTTTCTCAGGAGGAATATATTGCAGCAGCAATTGAAACAAATGCAGACGGAATTATGGTATCTTCTCTTTATGGACATGGAGAGCTTGACTGCAGAGGCTTGAGAGATAAGTGCAATGAAGCAGGTTTAAAAGATATTCTTTTGTATGTAGGCGGAAATATTGTAGTTGGAAAACAGCCATTCGACGAAGTAGAAAAACGTTTTAAAGCAATGGGATTTGACAGAGTATTCGGACCAGGTACTGCTCCGGAGACTACCATTGCAGCTTTGTACGAAGACTTTGGCATAGAAGAACCAGCAACAGAAGACTGATAAAGTGAGGCGGTAAATTATGAAACCAGTTTTGTTGGTGGATTTTGGAAGCACCAATACCAAGGTAACAGCCGTAGATGTAGACAGTTGTGAGATACTGGGAACTGCAGCAGCTTATACTACCGTGGAAACTGATATTAATAATGGGCTTCATGATGCCATAGAAATTTTAGAGCAGACGACAGGTCATCTGGAATATGAGGAGCGTTATGCCTGCTCCAGTGCTGCCGGAGGATTAAAAATGATTTCCATTGGACTGGTACCGGAGCTGACGGCTCAGGCAGCCAAGGAAGCTTCTCTGGGAGCCGGTGCAAAAGTATGGAAGACCTATTCTTTCAATCTCACAAAAGGGGATATGAAAGAAATCGAGACATATCATCCTGATATCATTCTGCTGACAGGAGGCACAGACGGGGGAAATACAGAGTGTATTTTATATAATGCAAAAATGCTTTCAGAGCTTAGCTATGACTGCCCCATTGTTCTTGCCGGAAACAGATGTGCAGTAGATGAGTGCCAGGAGATTTTGGAAGGCAGAACTACTTATATTTGTGAAAATGTAATGCCGAAATTGGGTGAGCTGAATATTGAACCAACCCAGAAACAGATTCGAGAAGTTTTCTTAAAAAGGATTGTTCAGGGAAAAGGTCTTTCAGAGGCGTCTGATCTGGTATCGGGCATTATCATGCCGACACCTTCTGCCATGCTGACAGCCATGGAACTTCTTTCTGATGGTTGGGATGAGCATCAGGGAATCGGTGAGTTGGTAGGCGTAGATTTAGGCGGTGCCACCACAGATGTGTACTCTATTGCAGAGGGAAGTCCTGCAAATATGGCAACAGTAATGAAAGGGATTCAGGAGCCTTATGCAAAACGAAGCGTAGAAGGTGACATTGGAATGCGTTACAGTGTTCACGGAATCCTGGAAGCTGTGGGTGATCGGAGACTGTCGAAAATTGCCGGTTTAAACAGGCAGAAAGTAGCCGAACTTGTGGATTATTTAGGAAGCCACACAGACTATATACCCGATAATGAAGAGATGGAAAAGATGGATTTTGCACTGGCATGCGGAGCAGTGGAAACTGCAGTGGCACGCCACGCAGGTTCGCTGGAACAGGTATACACACCTTGCGGACTGACCTACCTTCAGAGCGGAAAAGATTTACGCCGGGTAAAATATGTCGTTGTGACGGGCGGTGCCTTAATTCACGCAAAACGTACAGAAGAAATTGCGAAATATGCACTTTTTAGTGAGAGCACACCGGGATCATTAAGACCTGAAAATGCAGAAATCCTGGTGGATAGAAAGTATATCTTGGCAGCAATGGGACTGCTTTCCCAGCATTACCCGGAGGCTGCGTTAGAAATAATGAAGAAGGAGATTGCTTATTATGGACATAAGGAATAAAAAATTATCGGATGACGAATTTTACGGCATTCGAAAAGAGATTATGGGACAGTGGGCAACCGGTAAAGATGTAAACTTTGATGAAGCTATTGAATATCACAAAAGTATGCCGGAATCAAAGAGTTTTTCCAAAAAACTTTCTGAAGCAAAAAAAGAAAGAAAAACTTTGATTCAGCCAAGAGCCGGTGTAGCATTGATTGAAGACCATATTAAACTTCTGCAGTATTTACAGAATAATGGTGAGGCAGATTTGCTTCCTACAACCATTGACTCCTATACACGTCAGAATCGTTACGAAGAAGCGGAAAACGGAATCAAAGAATCTATCCGTACTCAGAAATCCATGCTGAACGGATTCCCGGCTGTAAACCATGGTGTATATGGATGCCGTCAGATCATTGAAAACCTTGATATTCCGGTTCAGGTACGTCACGGTACTCCTGATGCAAGACTGCTGACAGAAATCTGTTACGCAGGTGGATTTACCAGCTACGAAGGCGGCGGTATTTCCTACAACATTCCATATGCAAAGGACGTTCCGCTGGAAAGAACCATTTACGACTGGCAGTATGTAGACCGTCTGACAGGTATCTATGAAGAAGCAGGCGTTTCTATTAACCGTGAGCCATACGGACCTCTGACAGGTACTCTGGTTCCGCCATCTATGTCTAATGCAGTTGCAATTATCGAAGCATTGCTGGCAGCAGAACAGGGCGTTAAGAATGTAACAGTTGGTTACGGACAGTGCGGTAACCTGGTACAGGACGTTGCAGCACTTCGTGTTCTGGAAGAATTAACAGAAGAATATCTGGAAAAATATGGATATGAAGATGTAACAGTAACAACTGTTCTCCATCAGTGGATGGGTGGATTTCCACAGGATGAAGCAAAAGCATTCGCAGTTATTTCTTGGGGAAGTTCTGTAGCTGCTCTTGCAAAAGCTACAAAAGTTATTGTTAAGACTCCTCATGAGGCAGTTGGTGTTCCTACCATGGAAGCTAATGCACAGGGACTTCGTTGTACAAAACAGGCAATTTCTCTGTTAGCAGATCAGGAATTAAAGAGTTCTGCTCTGGAACTGGAAAAAGCCATTATCAAAGGTGAAACTTGTGCAATCGTGGACAAGACTTTCGAACTTGGTATGGGCGACCTGGCACTCGGTGTTATCCGTGCTGTAAAAGCCGGTGTAATTGATATTCCATTTGCACCAAGCCGTTATAACTTCGGTAAGATGCTTCCGGCTCGTGACCATGAAGGTGCTGTTCGTTATCTGAATCCTGCAAGAGTTCCTCTTCCACAGGAATTGATTGATTTCAACAAAGGTAAGATTGAGCATCGTGCAAAACTGGAGAAGAGAAAAGCTTCCTTCCAGATGGTAATCGATGATGTTTACGCAATCAGCAAAGGTCGTCTGGTTGGTAAACCAAAATGATAGTGTAGAGTTATGTTATGTTCATCCCCCGCTTGTGGCAGGCATGGTCTTTTCCGGCTCAAAACCGTTTTGGGATTCGCCTGAAAAGACCATACCAACCGCCAGTGGGGGATGGGATAACAGTTGTGGTAAAAGAAAAACATACATATAGGCAGAAGGCAAGAGGCTTTCTTGCGTATGCAAGTGAGAAACATAGTACGATATCCCAGTCCATTAGGAGTCTGTTATCTCCCGGGGATGACGGGTTTGTGCTTTTCGGCGAATTAAAAACGGTTTTGAGCAAGAAAAGCATGAACCCGCCATACCCGGGGACAAGGAGTTTTAAATGGACTGAGCATAGTAAAAAGGAGATTGATAACCATGAAAATAGTAGATGTTGTATGTTCTAAAGCAAGAACCGGATTTTTCTTTGATGACCAGAGAGCAATTAAACAGGGTGCTGTTTCTGACGGTGCAGCTTATTTCGGAGAAACAGTAACACCAGGATTCAAATCTGTAAGACAGGCTGGTGAAGCGATTTCTGTTATGTTAGTTCTGGAAGACGGACAGATTGCATGGGGCGATTGTGCAGCCGTTCAGTATTCAGGAGCAGGCGGACGTGACCCATTATTCCTGGCAGAAGATTTTATTCCGATCATCGAGAAATATATCAAACCAGAACTGGTTGGAAAAGAAGCTGACAGCTTTAAAGGATTATGTGAAATGTTAGAATCTATCCAGGTTGATGGAAAGAGACTGCACACAGCAATCCGCTACGGTGTAAGCCAGGCAATCCTGGACGCTGTTGCAAAATCCAGCAAGAGACTGATGTGTGAGGTTGTTGCTGATGAATATGGTACAACAGTATCTGAAGAACCAATTCCAGTATTTACACAGTCCGGTGATAACAGATATGACAATGCAGACAAGATGATCTTAAAAGGTGCAGCAGTTATGCCTCACGCACTGATTAATAACGTGAAATTAAAATTAGGTGAACACGGTGAACTGTTAAAAGACTATGTGAAATGGTTAAGTGAACGTGTTCAGAAGCTTCGCAATGACGAAAGCTATATGCCAATCTTCCATATCGACGTATATGGTACCATCGGAGCAATCTTCGGAGTAGATAACTTCAAAGCAATGGCTGATTACCTTGCAGAGCTGGAAGAAGCTGCTAAACCTTTCAAACTGAGAATTGAAGGACCTATGGATGCAGAAGAAAGAGAAAAACAGATGCTTTGCCTGAAAGGTCTTAGAGAAGAAGTTGACAGAAGAGGCATCAATGTAGAACTGGTTGCTGACGAATGGTGTAATACTCTGGAAGACGTGAAATACTTCGCAGATAACAAAGCAGGCCACATGGCTCAGATTAAAACTCCTGACCTTGGTGGAATCAACAATATCGTAGAAGCTGTTCTGTATTGTAAAGAAAAAGGTTTCGGTGCTTACCAGGGTGGAACCTGCAACGAAACAGACCGTTCCGCACAGGTTTGTGTAAACTGTGCAATGGCTACAAAACCAGACCAGATTCTTGCAAAACCAGGTATGGGTGTTGACGAAGGTTATATGATCGTTTATAACGAAATGGAAAGAATCCTTGCTCTTAGAAAAGCGAGAAAGAACTAATTAAAGAAGGATGAGCAGAATATGCCAGACCTGTTTTCAAGGCAGAAAACGGTTCTGGCTATTCTGGCACATAAAAAGGAAAAAATATGGCATATTCAAGACAAATGCAGGAAGGAAACCTGTACAGTTATTATTTTGCTCCCAGAGGAAACCGCCGTATGGCAGACCTTGGGATGCAGTTAAGCCAGATGTATTTAAGTCCCTTTGATCATATTGTGGGGATTATCGGGGATGCCGGGGCAGGAAAAAGTCTTTTGATCAAAGGAATGTTTCCTGGTGTGGATTTGACCAATGACGATGAAGGAGTCAATATCCGGCCGCTCCCTCTTCTTCATGAAAACATGGAAGACCCTTTCTCTCCCCACACGTATCATCTGGACATCCGCTTTGAATCAGCATTTACCCAGATGCATGTGTTGGCGGAAGCTATTTTGGATGCAGCAAAGCATGGAAAAGTGATTATCGTAGAACATTTTGAACTGATTTTTCCATTTTTAAACCGAAATGCAGATTTGCTGGTGGGAATCGGAGAAGAGATCATTATTACCAGACCGAACATGTTTGGCCCTCTTCCTGAGAACATTGCCAAGATTGTTCATAAGTCCGTTATTTACCGAAAAGCAGCACATACGTTGGAAGATTTATGTGTACATTTTATGGGAGAAGGCTATGCACAGGATGGCCCCCGCTCCGATGTGCGTCATGGATTTGTGTTGGAATTTGAACAAAAACCGGATGTGGATCTGTATGAACTGGAAAAAAAGGTTCGAGAAGCCGTAGAAAAGGATTTGCCGGTTTCCTATTATGATGAAAATCATGTTCAGATCGGGGAGTATGTACTGGAATGTCTGGGACCGAGAATGCACATTTCCAGCACAGGAAAGATTAAAGAATTTACTTTGGTGAAAGATTACCCGCAGGATCCCAGAAATGGTTATTATATGTTAATTGGAATGCTTGGCAAACATCAGTCAGACGATATCAAAGACTTTAACCGCATTGACATCAGCAGGCATTTAAGCGGTCACCCAAAATAAGAACAGGAAAATTGGAGGAAGAAGACATGGTTCGCAGCGTAAATGTAGAACTTTTGACAGAAAATATTAAAGAAATGTGTATTCAGGCAAATCATTTCCTGGCACCGGATATGGACAAGGCTATGAGAGCTGCTCATGAAAGAGAGACAAAACCTCTTGCAAAACAGATTCTGAGACAGCTTTTGGAAAACCTGGATATTGCAGGGGAAGATATGATTCCTATTTGCCAGGATACCGGTATGGCAGTTGTGTTCCTGAAAGTAGGACAGGATGTACATTTTGAAGGCGGCAGCGTGGAAGACGCAGTCAACGAAGGCGTACGTCAGGGATATCAGGAAGGATATCTGAGAAAATCCGTAGTGGGTGATCCCATTCTTCGTGTAAATACAAAAGACAATACTCCGGCTATCATCCATTATGAAATCGTTCCGGGAGATCAGGTGGAGATCACCGTTGCACCAAAGGGCTTCGGCAGTGAAAATATGAGTAAAATCTGCATGCTGAAACCTGCTGATGGTGTAGAAGGTGTAAAAGAAGCTATTGTAAATGCAGTAAAAGAAGCCGGACCAAATGCCTGTCCGCCAGTAGTGGTAGGTGTCGGCATCGGCGGTACTTTTGAAAAAGCAGCAATTCTGGCTAAGAAAGCCCTTACCAGAGAAATCGGTGTACATTCTGAGTTACCTCATGTGAAAGAGCTGGAAGAAGAGTTACTGGCGAAAATCAATGAAATCGGTTTAGGACCTGCAGGTTTAGGCGGCGATACTACAGCTCTTGCTGTAAATATCAATACCTACGCAACACATATCGCAGGACTTCCGGTAGCAATCAATATTTGCTGCCATGTAAACCGTCACATTGCCAGAACCATTTAGTGTATCAGTCGGACACACTGGATTTGTACAGTTAAAAACATGGAGGAAAAAGAATGGACAGATATATGAAGGCACCTCTGGATAAAGAAGAGGTAAAAACCCTGAAAGCAGGGGATTATGTTTATATTACAGGAACAATTTATACAGCAAGAGATGCGGCACATTTGAGAATGTCCCAGGCATTGGACAGAGGAGAAAAACTTCCCATTGAATTAGACGGTAATGTAATCTACTATATGGGACCGACCCCGGCAAGAGAAGGACGCCCTATCGGTTCCGCAGGCCCTACAACAGCCAGCCGTATGGATAAATACGCACCGAGACTGCTTGACCTGGGACTTACCGGAATGATCGGAAAAGGAAGAAGAAAACAGGAAGTTACAGATGCAATTGTAAGAAACGGTTCTGTATTCTTCGCAGCCGTAGGCGGTGCCGGAGCACTTCTTTCTAAATGTATCAAAAAAGCAGAAGTTATTGCATACGAAGATTTAGGTACAGAAGCGATCCGCAAACTGGAGGTAGAAAATCTTCCGGTTATCGTGGTGATTGATTCCGAAGGAAGAAACCTGTACGATGAAGTTTGTAAATAGAAGATAAGATTTATCAAGTAGGCTTTATTTGTCAATTGGCAGATGAAAGCCTACTTTTTTTGGCAAAATAGGCCATATAAACATTCTTGTTGTGTTTAGCCTACCTTTTTCCAGAGCATATAGGCTGATTTTCTTACTATCAGGATTTCCACCTACATTTCACCTGACATTGATAGGCTAAAAAAGGAAAAGCTGTCACTGCAACCTATTCTATTCAGAGTTTAGTAGGTTGTGAGATTCAAAGCTTTTATTTTAGCCTATTCGACCTGTGAAAAAATCGGCCAAAAACTACAGAATTGAGAGATGCACCTATTTCCTGAGCCGCTATACCCAAATGGATATACACAAAAGAGTAAAAAAGAATCATATGCTGTCTGTATTTGTGTTATAATTTTTTTATACATAAAATGAAAGGAAGATGGATATGACAGAAGATAAATTATTAAAAACAGCCCGGGAATGTGGATTTGATGAGTTTCGTATCATAGAAACCGATCAATTGGTTTTTGACAGCAGATTCCGGCAATTCTGCGAGACAAATTACTGTGGAAATTATGACCATAATTATTCTTGTCCTCCTGCCTGTGGGACTCCGGAGGAATTAAAAGAGAAGGCATTGAAATTTTCTCGTGCTCTGGTTCTTCAGACCATTACTCCGGTGAAAAATATCATGGATGATGAGGAGACAAGAGTGATCAAGCATCGCCATAATGAAATGACCTGGAACTTGATCCACCAGGCAGAAGGGGATCTGGGGGATTTTCTCCCTGCTATGGCAGGTCCATGCGGACTTTGCAGTCCCTGTGCCAAAAAAGAAGGAAAGCCCTGCAGATTTCCTGAGAAGAAAGCCTCCTGTCTGTCAGCTTACTGTATTCAGGTAGATGCCATGGCAAAAGTCTGTGAGATGGAATATTATTGTGAAGGAGAGGTCGCTTTTTTTAGTCTTTTATTTTTCGACGGAAAGAAATAACAGGGGACAAAAATCAGAAAATGGTGTATACTATATATACAATAGATTACAACAGGAGAAAAAGAAATGGAAAAAGCAAGACTTGAACTGATTCGGAAAATTCAAACACAAAAAGAGGTATTTACCATACTTTCCAGAGCAACAAGATTACCCTTTGTTATTTGTGATCCGGAGAGCTTTAATGACCAGATTTGGATTTTCGAGGAAAAGGAAACTTTAGAAGAAGTCGTAAAACCACTGATAGAAAAGAAAAATCCTCTGGCATCTATCCGGGTAGAAAATCAGAGCTTCCTGAGCTTCTATACAGTGTTATATACGCTGGGTGTCAACAGTGTGGTATATTTTGGGAAGGATGAGAAAACAGAACTGGATTTAGAAGAAATTGTGAAAAAGCCTGATTTTTCCAAACTTCCGGAAGAGAAAAGACCACTGCTGAATCCACAGCTTCAGCTTTCCGGTATATATTTCATGCAGGAACTGCGACGTGGTGTGGAAATGGAGGAAAAAGAGAATCTGAAAGAACTGGAAGAAGAGACAGCAGCGAATCTGGTCAAGAGTAAATATCTGGTGGCTGTCAATAAACCAGAAGAAGGACAGAGTCCTGAAAATGTGCAGGTTCCATATATTAAGACACAAAACGGAGATATTTATCAGCCTGTCTTTTCCGATGCAGAAGAATTTAGAAAATTCAACAAAGAGAATAAATTTACCGGAATGCTGGTAACTTTCGAAAAGCTTGAAAAAGTAGTGATTCCTGTGGCCAAGGGGGTAGCGATTAACCCTCAAGGTTTTAATCTGGTACTTCCAAAGGAAAAAATCGGAGCCATGAGACAAAGATTCGGGCTTTGATGAAACGTTGGTGAAAGGAGATGGTGTCATGAAAATTGACATGCACTGCCATACAAAAGAAGGTTCTATTGACGGAAAGGTTCCAATCGAGGAATATATCCGTATGCTCAGGAATCAGGGATTTGGCGGAATGCTAGTTACAGATCATGATTCTTACGGGGGATACCGCCAATGGAAAAAGAATATCAAAGGAGATAAATATACCGATTTCCTGGTGTTAAAGGGAATTGAATATGATACTCTGGATGCTGGTCATATTATTGTCATTATGCCGGAGAATATTAAGCTGAGACTTCTGGAGCTGAGGGGCATGCCCGTACAGATGCTGATTCCAATTGTTCATAATTACGGTGGAATCCTTGGACCGGCACATCCCTGTGGTGAAAAATTCATGAGCTTTATGAATGCCAAGGCATATCAGAGAAATCCGGATATTATCAAGGAATTTGACTTTATGGAGACATTTAATGCCTGTGAACCACAGTCTGTGAATGATAAGGCAAAAGCCATTGCTGAAAAATACAATCTGCCAGGAACAGGCGGAAGCGATGCTCACCGTTCTGATTGTATCGGAATGGCTTATACGGAGATACCGGATGATGTTACCTGTGAGTCGGATCTGATCATGCATATTATGAAAGGCACGAAGTTTGAATGTGGAGGCACCATTTATAACGGTACAGCCAAAGAAAAAATCGGAAAAGCCAAGAGCGTTCTGTCCCATTCTTTCTGGGTTTATAACAAAGTTGGGGGATGGTGCAAAGCGATTAAACGAAATAATAAAATGAAAAAAGGCTATGTGGAACGTGTAGACGTGGAAAAAGTAAAGGAAAAAAAGGATGAGTAAAAAAGTATTGCATGCAGCACTTCTGGGACTTGGAACTGTGGGAACCGGGGTGTACAAGGTATTAAAGAGCCAGTTGCCGGAAATGGAGCAGAAAATCGGTGCTGTGGTGGAAATTAAAAAAATTCTGGTGAGAAATCTGAAAAAAGCAGCGGCAAAAATTCAGGAGCCGGAACTTTTGACCAATAACTGGCAGGAAATCCTTCAGGACGAAGAGATTGATATTGTCATTGAGGTAATGGGCGGAATAGAGCCTGCCCGCACTTATATTACAGAAGCGTTAAAAGCAGGGAAGCATGTGGTAACAGCGAATAAAGATCTGGTGGCATCTCATGGAGGGGAGCTGTTGGACTGTGCCACAGAGAATCATTGCGACTTTTTGTTTGAAGCATCTGTTGCAGGAGGGATTCCCATTATCCGTCCGCTGAAGCAGTGTCTGGCCGGAAATCACATTTCAGAGGTTGTGGGAATTGTAAATGGAACTACCAACTTTATTCTCACGAAGATGACCCAGGAGGGGATGGAGTTTGCGGAAGCCCTGGCTCTGGCTACCAAACTTGGTTATGCGGAGGCAGACCCGACTGCGGATATTCAGGGATATGATGCAGGGCGGAAAATGGCGATTATGGCGTCTATTGCATTTAATTCCAGAGTGACCTTTGATGATGTGACCACAGAGGGAATTACTCATATTTCTTCTAAAGATATCCGCTATGCAAAAGAGTTAAACTGTGTCATTAAGCTCCTTGGCGTGGCAAGAAATACAGAGACAGGAATTGAAGTGACAGTACAGCCTATGCTGGTTCCGGAAAACCATCCGCTGGCAACGGTAAACGACTCTTTTAATGCAGTATTTGTTCATGGAGATGCAGTGGACGATACCATGTTCTATGGACGTGGAGCAGGAGAACTGCCTACAGCCAGTGCCATTGTGGGGGATGTCTTTGACATCGTAAGAAATATTCTCTTCCAGTGTACCGGACGTATTCACTGTACCTGTTATAAACAGATTCCGATTAAGAGCCAGGAAGAGACAGAAAGCAGATTTTTCCTGCGTATCCATGTGGATGACAATCCTGGAGTGCTTGCAAGCATTGCCAGCGTACTGGGCAATAACAAAGTAAGTATTGCACAGATGATCCAGAAACACAAATATGAGAATCTGGCAGAGATTGTAGTGGTGACATCAAAAGTAAAAGAAGGAAATTTCAATGATGCTATGCTCATTCTGGAAAACATGAATGTAGTACATAAAATTTCTTCTGTTATCAGGGTTTATGGAGAGGAAGCATGACAGAAAAATTATTTTATCAGGACAGCTATGTTTCTGAATTTGAAGCAAAAGTGTTATCTTGTAATCCTCTTTTTTCTGATGAAAAATCAGAGGCGAAATACGAGGCGGTTCTTGACAGAACTGCCTTTTTTCCAGAGGGGGGAGGACAGAGCAGTGATACAGGTGTATTGTGTATAGGAGAACAGAGGGTGCAGGTTCTTGACGTGCAGGAAAAAGACGGTATAGTGCTGCATGATATCAGTGCATTTGTGGAACCGGGCACCATTGTTCAGGGCAAGCTGGATTTTCAGGAACGTTTTTCCAAAATGCAGCAGCACACGGGAGAACATATTGTGTCTGGAATCGTACACAAGCATTTTGGATATAAAAATGTAGGATTTCATCTGGGTAAAGATGAGGTAACCATGGACTATGACGGACCCCTTACCCAGGAAGAACTGCGTAAGATTGAATATGAGGCAAACCAGGCTGTTGCAGAAAATATTCCGATTCAGGTGCTGTATCCTTCAAAAGAAGAACTGGAGCACATTTTTTACAGAAGCAAGATTGAGATCCAGGGGCAGGTGCGGATCGTACAGATACCTGGATATGACAGTTGTGCCTGCTGTGCACCTCATGTCAAGACAACAGGAAGTGTGGGAATCATTAAACTGGTTGGTGCTATTCATTACAAAGGCGGAATGCGGCTGTCTATGCTCTGTGGATTTCGGGCACTGGCAGATTATAATCAGAAAGAAGAAAGTATTGTGACCATTTCTAACCGCCTTTCCGCAAAACAGGAACAGGTGGTGCAGGCGGTAAAACGTCTGGAAGAAGAAATTGCATTTCAGAAAGAAAAAGTCAAGAAACTGCAGGAAAGATATGTGGCAGGATGTCTGGAAGATACAAAGGAACAATGCAGAAGACAGCCAGGGGGGAATATCCTGCTGTTTGTGGAAGAGCTGGATGCCATTGCCATGCGGAATTTTGTCAATGATGCCATGAAGCTGACAGAGGGGTGCTGCGGTGTTTTTGTTGGAAATGACATGGATGGATGGCGTTATGTGCTGGGAAGTCTGGGACAGGATATCCGGGCAATCGGAAAGGAACTGAACCAGAAGTTCCAGGGAAAAGGAGGCGGGAAACCGCCCATGATACAAGGCTCTCTTGTGGGAACAGAAGAGAAATTGAGAGGTTTTTTACAGGAACTCTCCAAATAGCAGAGGAGGGGCATAGGAGAAGGGTATGGAGCTGATACAAGAACTGGGAATGAAACAGAAAATATCCCAGGAAACAATACAGTACATGGGAATTTTGCAGATGGGTACCCAGGAATTAAAAGCATATCTTCAGGAAGTCATGCTGGAAAATCCGGTAATAGAAATGGAAGAAATACATAGGGAAAACAGAAGGGAAGAAACAGAGCGGAAACTTCAGTGGCTGGAAGCCGGAGATTACCAGAATCAGGTGTATTACAGGCAGGAACGGGAACAGGGAGAAGAGCTGACAACAGAAACTGAGCAAAACCTGACAGATTATCTTCTGGAACAGCTTCTCTATATGGATTTAGAAAAGAAACAGGCAGATATTTTGGCTTATATGATCCAATGTCTGGATGAAAATGGATATTTTAAAGAAGACTGGGAGGAAATCGCAGATGCATTGGGAATCACGGCAGAAGAGTTGAAAGAATGCAAAAAACTTTTATGCAGTATGGAGCCTTCCGGAGTGGGTGCAGGGAATCTCAGGGAATGTCTCATGATACAACTGGAAAAGAAGGAGGCATCCGAACTTTCCAGAAGAATTGTACAGGAGTTTTTGGAGGAATTCGGCAAGAATCAGCTTGGAAAAATTGCCCGGTGTACAGGACAATCCCTTTCTAAGGTGACGGAAGCTTGTCAGATGATCAAAAGTCTGAATCCCAGACCATCGAACTGTTTTTCTTCCAGACCGTTCAAAAACTATTTGATTCCGGATTTAGTTATTGTAAAGCTAAAAGAACATTTTGAAATTCTGGTGAATGATTCTGAAACCCCTAAAATCCTGGTGAGCAGTTATTACAGGGAGATGCTTCAGAAAGATAACAGCAGAGAAACAAGTGATTATATACAGCAGAAAATTCATCAGGCAGAATGGGTACAGCGGTGTGTGGAACAGAGAAACAGCATGCTGCTGGCATTAGGAGAGAAGATTCTGCAGAAGCAAATCCATTTTTTTCAAATGGGAAAAGGTCATATGAGACCAATGACTCAAAAAGAACTGGCTGTCGAACTTGGCATCAGTCCCTCCGCAATAAGCAGAGCCATAAAAGGAAAATATTTACAGTGCACTTGGGGAACCTATCCGTTGTCGTATTTCTTTTCTGTGGGTGTAGAAGAAAATCTGTCAAAAGATAGAAT
The DNA here is from genome assembly GCF_947654165.1 of uncultured Blautia sp. Lineage (GTDB taxonomy): Bacteria > Bacillota > Clostridia > Lachnospirales > Lachnospiraceae > Blautia. The sequence goes on along the minus strand of NZ_CANTKB010000007.1, from coordinate 60,572 downwards.
CCAGTATTATATTCGGGGATTGATTCAGGAAGAAGATAAGAAGAAACCCCTCAGTGACCGTCTTCTGACAGAAAAACTCCAGGAAATGGGAATTCCGATTTCCCGGAGAACGGTGGCAAAATACCGGGATCATATGGAGATTCCGGATGCTTTAGGAAGAAAAGAATTTTAAATATGAATGCCATATTTATGGATGCGGTACTGCAGGCTTTGCCGGCGAAGACCCAGAGCATCCGCAGTTTTTGTAATATTATATCCAAAATGCTCCAATGCATTTAAAAGAATCTGATGCTCATAGTCATCCATGAGATTCTGAAGGGAAGTATTTTGGAAATCAAGGGAAGCATAGTTGTCTGAAGGTACAGGCAAAGATGCTTCTTTTTGTTGTTTTAAAAGATAAGAAGGCAGATGCTCCTTCATGATCGTGGGACCATCAACCACATTTTGAGCATAATCCAGTACATGGAACAGTTCTCTTACATTCCCCGGCCAGTCATAAGCATAGAGGATATCCATAACCTCCGGGCTTACCTGGCTTTTTCCATGTACATACTGGAGGGCAGTGGAAGAAAGATGAAATTCAATGAGTTCTTCCAAATCTTCTTTATGCTTCCTCAGAGGGGGCAGTTCAATCATAACTGTGGACAGACGGTAGAATAAATCTTTCCGCAGTTCATTTTCCTGGATGCACAGAAACGGGTCTTTGTTGCAGGAGGAGATGATACGGACATTCATGGAAATGTCTTTTTGCCCTCCTACCCGCCGGAAAGAATTTTCCTGGAGTGCTCTTAGAATCTTAGACTGCATGGCAAGACTCATAGAATTCATTTCATCAAGAAACAGGGTTCCGCCTTCTGCTTCTTCAAAGTATCCTTGCTTATTTTCACTTCCCGTAAAACTTCCCTTTTGTGTACCAAAGAGCAGACTTTCAATCAGGGATTCCGGAATAGCCGCACAGTTTAAAGCTACAAATTTTTTGTTTTTCCGGTTACTGCTCCTGTGGATACTCTGTGCAAAGACTTCTTTTCCTGTTCCTGTTTCCCCTACCAACAGTACAGAACTGTTTTGAGGTGCCACCTTTTTGGCAATGGTTACTGCTTTCTGCAAGGCTTCTCCTTTTCCGATAACATGTTGAAAATGATATCCTGAGAAGCGGGTAGCAGGGGTATTGGCCTGAAAACTATGTAAAGCTTTTTCAATCTTGCTCATTTTTTCTTTGTAAGAGTCAATCACCTGCTGGGTCTGTTCGAAGGTTATGGCACCAATCACCTGGTCACCGCTGCTGATGGGATGAGCAGTATTGGCAGAGGCAATGGATGCCCCGGCTGTGGTGCGGAAATGATCTACCCGGTTGACAACAGGAGTTTTATTACGCAAAGCAGTTAATGTGGTACTGATATTTTCATCAATAGCAAATAAATCCAGAAGATGCTGTCCCTGGATATCCAGGGAAGCCGGAATGTGGGAGAGCCTGCGGCTTGCGGAATTAAAAAAAACAGCACAGCCGCTGCGGTCATAGATCTGGATGCCATCAGTGACCAGATTGAGTGCATTGATCAGTAGTTCTTCGAGATAATCCTGACGGAGAATCAGATAATAAAAGCCTTCATGGTCTGCAGCCAGACGTTTGAAGAAAAAGGTATCACCATCCCAGGAAAAATCTCCCTGAATCTGTTCTGGGGTTAAAGGGAATACAGAGGTAATAGATCTTTTTTCGCTAATCCAGTTTTTGAAAAGTAAGGTATAAGTGTCAGAAACATGAGAATCTCCGAAATCCACTTCCAGGAGCCGGAAATTTTTGTCTACTGTAAATAAGATGTCATAAAAGAGTTTCAAGGTATCACCGCCTTTTTTGTATTATGTGAATTGTAACATGGAAAACAGGAAAAATACAATGTAATATGCAAAATAATTTTGCATACTGCATAATGATTTTGCACAAAAAGAGAAAGAGAAACAAGTGCAGAAAAAAACATGTTTCCAAAAGAAAGAAAAAAGGCAGAAATCAAGCCTTGGGAGGAATAAAAATATTTTATTTAAAAAGAGAATGGTTGGCACGGAAATTGCAACTATATAGGGTATCAAACAAAAAAGAAAGGAGAGAGAAGTTGTCATAAAAACGGGAAAAACGTGGCGTTTCCTATGTGACAGCTTCCAAAGAAAGAATGGAACAACAAAAAACGAACAACAAACCCATAAGATGGAGCGTGTTTATTCCATGTTTCCTGGTCATCGGAGGAGCAGCGATTCTTGGAATTGTAAACAATGAATGGCTCACTGCAGTGACCAACAAGATTTTTTCCTGGTCTTTAAGTTCTTTTGGCTGGCTTTATCAGATGGTTGCCATGGTAACTCTGGTCTTGGTAGCCTTGCTGGCATTTTCTAAAATCGGAAATATCCGGTTTGGAGGATCGGAAGCAAAAGCAAAATATTCTTTTGGGGCATGGTTTGCCATGACTTTAACAGGCGGTATTGCCACAGGCCTGATTACGTATGGTGTGAACGAAGTCCTGATTTATTTTGGAAATATTTATGGAGAACTGGATGGCTATGGAATCAAAGCCCTGTCGGATGAGGCGGCATATTTTGCCATGGGCCGCAGTTTCTACAATTGGACCTTTATTCCTTATGCTATGTACGCATTGTCCGGTGTTGTTATTGCCTATATGTATTTTAACAGAAAAACAGAGCTGTCTGTGGCAGCTTCCCTGACACCTTTATTCGGGGAAAAAGTAATGAACGGATTTTGGAAGTCTATTATAGATACACTTTCTGTACTTGCCATTGCACTTGGTCTGGCTTCTTCACTGGGTGCAGGTCTGGCATTGATCGGAACCGGGCTTTCTTCTGCTTATGGAATTGCCCAGGGACCGGTTGTATGGTTTATTCTGACGGCTATTATTACCATTACGTTCACCGTTGCCTCCGTTACCGGTATTGACAAAGGAATCAAATGGCTGGCAGGTCTGACTTCCAAGATTTTCTATGTATTGCTGATCGTGTTATTCATTTTAGGGCCTACGATTTATATTTTGAATATGGCAAATGTAGGGCTTGGCTACTGGCTGGACCGTTTCTGGACATGGGGATTCGATCCATCGACTGTAGGCGGGGAACAATTAGTAACATGGTGGACAATGTATGACTGGGCAATCTGGATTGCCTATGCACCACTGATGGGAATTTTCTTTGCCATCATCGCCTATGGAAGAACCATCCGCCAGTTCTTGGTTATCAACTGGATTCTTCCGGCTTCTTTTGGATTTGTATGGTTTTCTGTATGGGGCGGAACAGCATTAAAATGGCAGATCAGTGGGAAAGCAGATATTATTGCAACGATTCAGCAGGAAGGTGCTGTGGCAGGTATATGGGAATTCCTGAAAAATATACCTTTGGGAAATATTATCATTCCGGTTATCATTGTGGCACTTGTGGCTGCCTTTTCTACTACAGCAGATACGATGTCTACCACAATAGCAGCTCTTTGTACTAAGGGTGCAAGACATGACGAAGAACCTGCAATCTGGCAGAAAATTGTATGGGGTGTTTCCATCGGACTGATTGCCTGCGTTATGGTAGCTTTCGGTGGCGGTGCCCAGGGTGTAGACGGGGTGAAATATCTGGCAGCCTGCGGCGGTTTTGTGGTATTGATTATTTTCATTTTGCAGGTAGCATCTGCAATCAAATTGTTCTTCTTTGACAAGGAAACCAAAAAAGATATTGAATCAGAGAGATAGGAGGAGCCAGGTGGAAAATATCAGAAAGATACATAAAGTCAGATTGGGAAATTTTCTTTCACTGGAAGAGTTTGTGGCAATCGCAAGGAATAAAGCGGAAGTGGATTTTTCCGAGAACTATTGTTCACGAGTGGAAAACAGCAGAAAACTGGTAGAAAAATGGGTGGAAGAAGAAAGGGTCATGTATGGTGTTACGACCGGATTCGGGGCCTTATGTACCGAAGCAATCGGAAAGGAAGATACCGAACAGCTCCAGGAAAATATTATTCTCACTCATGCGGTTTCTGTGGGACAGCCACTTCATGAGGAAGGAGTAAGAGGGATTCTCCTCATGGTTCTCCAGAATCTGGGACAGGGATATTCCGGTGTGCGTCTGGAGGTTCTGGAGATGTATAAGGAATTTTTGAACCGTGGAATCACACCAAAAGTTCCGGCAGACGGCAGTGTAGGATATCTGGCTCTGGAAGCACACTGTGCTCTGGTTCTCATAGGTATGGGAGAAGCCTGGTATCAGGGAGAATTACTTCCGGGGAAAGAAGCACTTACAAGAGCTGGACTGGAACCAATGAAATTGAGCTCCAAGGAAGGGCTGGCATTGGTTTCCGGCACTACATCCCCCACTGCTCTTGGTGCACTGGCACTTTATGATTTGCTTCAGGCAGCGAAATCAGCAGATATCATCGGTGCATTGACTCTGGAAACCTTAAAGGGTGTGATGAATGCTTTTGATGCCCGGGTTATGAAAGTAAGACCCCACAGTGACCAGGGGAAAGTAGCAGAAAATATACGGAAGATACTGAAAGATTCCGGAGTGATCAAGAAATATAAGGGACACAGAGTTCAGGATGCGTTGTCTCTTAGATGTATGCCGCAGCTTCATGGTGCATCCAGAAAGACATTGGAGGATGCCAGAAGAACGATGGAAATCGAAATGAATTCTTGTTGTGATAATCCTATTATCTGGCCGGAAGAAGGAGAAGAGGATGTGATCTCTGCCTGCAATGCAGATTCTTCCTATGTGGGGATTGCCATGGACAGTGCCGGTATTGCAGCCTGTACTCTGGCGAAAATGTCAGAGCGGAGGAATAACAGGATCATTGATGAAAGTCTTTCCGGATATCCCTGGTTCTGTATTAGTAAACCGGGGCTGAATTCTGGTCTGATGATTCCGCAATACACTCAGGCCGGGCTGTTAAATGAAATGCGTGTCCTTGCCTCACCGGCAAGTATTGACAATACACCAACCTGCGGAAACCAGGAAGATTATGTTGCTATGGGATATTTTGCCTGCAAAAAGGCCGGAATGATCGCAGAGAAGCTGGAATATATCCTGGCTATGGAATTGTTGTCAGATTATCAGGCACAGCAGTTTCAAGATAAAGATGCAAAAACCAGCTCTGTATCAAGGGCAGTATATGAGGTACTGGGAGAGAAGATTCCGGTTATGGAAAGTGATATGCTTTTGCATCCTCATATTGAATATCTGAAAGAGATGATACATTCCGGGATGTTAGTGGAAATAGCTGAGAATGTAATGGGAAAACTGAACTGATCAAGGAAAGAGGGTAGTCTTATGAACCAAGTGGTGCTGGGGAAAGATATTTCTATCGAGGAGTTTATTGCTGTGGCACGTTTTGGAGCCAGGGTGGAATTCTCTGAGGAATACAAAGAGCGGGTTCGCCAATCAAGGAAGATTATCGAAGTGTGTGTAGAAAAGGAAAAACCAGTCTATGGTACAACTACAGGATTTGGTGCCTTAGTAACAAAATTTATCAGCCGCAAGCAGGCAGAACTTCTTCAGAAGAATATTATCCTTACCCATGCAGTTTCCGTAGGCGAGCCTATGAAGGAGGAAGAAGTCAGAGCAGTGATGCTTATGGTTCTTCAGAGTCTTGGGAAAGGAGTCAGCGGAGTAAGGCTGGAACTATTGGAGTGTTATCGGCAGTTTTTGAACCAGAACCTGATTCCTTATGTTCCGAGAGAAGGTTCTGTGGGGTATCTGTGTGCAGAAGGACATATTGCGGCAGTTCTTCTGGGAGAAGGAAAAGCGTGGTGTGAGGGAGAACTTCTGGATGCAAAAGAGGCTCTCAAAAAAATTGGAATGGAGCCATTTACCTTGAGTTATAAGGAAGGATTAGCCTTGATCAATGGTACAACGTCAGCCACGGCTCTGGCTGCACTGGCGGTCTATAATCTTTCAAGGGCAGCACGTGCAGCAGATATTGCAGCAGCATTATCTCTGGAGGGGCTTCGAGGACTTCTTCGGGCTTATGACAGCCATGTGACCAGATGCAGGCCCCAGAAAGAGTTGATCGAAACAGCAGAAAATCAGATGCGGATTCTGGAAGGCTCTCAGATTCTGAAAGAAGCAGAAAACAGTCATATACAAGATGCACTTTCCCTTCGGTGTGTGCCGCAGCTTCACGGGGCTGCAAAGAGAATCTTAAAAGATGCCTGGGAAGTGGTAAGCTGTGAGATTAATTCCTGTGGGGATAATCCTGTGGTTTATGGAACAGAAGAAGAACCGGATATCTACTCCAACGGGAATCCGGATGCATCTTATGTAGGGATGGAGATGGATGCCGCCTGCATCGCCGCAGTGAATCTCGGCAAAATGTCAGAGCGGAGAAATGCACGTTTTCTGGATGAAAATCTGTCAGGTTTTCCGTGGTTTTTAGCAAAAGAATCAGGATTAAATTCAGGGCTTATGATTCCGCAGTATGCTCAGGCCGGAATATTAAATGATATGAAAATTCTGGCACATCCTGCCACAGCAGACAGTGTTTCCACCAGTGCAGGGCAGGAAGATTATGTTTCAATGGGATACAATGCCTGCAAAAAAGCAGTAGAGATTTCAGAAAAACTGGAGTATATTCTGGCAGTGGAAGTGTTTTCCGCATACCAGGCACAGCAGTTTATTCCGGCTGAACTGGAGCGGGGAAAGGGAAGTAAAGCAGTATATGAGGAATTGAAGAAAACAATTCCGGTGATGGAAAAAGATTTCTATCTGTATCCTCATATTGAATGGTTAAAAAAGTGGATTCATGAAGGAAACATGCTGGAGATTGTAGAAAAAGCCATAGGAACACTGGCGTGATCAGGAAACACGCAGGGATGAAACTGTAAAGCAGATTTCATCCCTGTTTTTGTATGGTGCATTATTGGGCAGCTGTGATTTCCTGAATTTCATCCTGCTCCATGTCCAAAGATGTTTTCATATGGGAAATTGTATTGTATAATGGATTACATGAAAATAAAAGAGGGGATGAAAAGACTTAATCTATGAAACGAAAGATCCAATTAATTTCACACTATTTTAAAGGAGCAAAGAAATATTTTATGGCCGCAGTGGCGGCTTCTCTGATCACAACGATCTTCAATGCACTGACCCCACAGATTTTCCGCTTTACCATAGATTCTGTGCTGGAAGGGAATGACTATCCATATCTGGCAGAACATTTGTGGATCATGGCATTGATTCTGATAGGTGTTGCACTTTTTTCAGGTGCAGCCATGTATGTCAGCAGATATCATACGGCCAAGGCGGGAGAAAATTTTGCGAAGAATATGAGGGATGCTTTGTTTGCTCATGTGCAAAAACTGCCTATGAAATGGCATGATAAGCACCAGACAGGAGATATTATCCAGAGATGTACTTCTGATGTGGAAGTAATCCGGAACTTTGTGGTGACACAGCTTCTGGAAGTGTTCAGGACTGTATTTTTGGTGGCAGTTTCCTTTTCTGTCATGGTGTCCATGAATGTGAAACTGTCTCTGATCGTATTGCTGTTTGTCCCTCTGGTTGTGGCATATTCCGGTATTTTTTACCGTCTGATCGCCAGAAGATTCACAGATGCAGACGAAGCAGAAGGGGCACTTTCCACAGTTGTTCAGGAGAATGCCACAGGGGTACGGGTAGTACGTGCCTTTGGAAGAGAAAAGTTTGAAATGGAGCGGTTCAGGGAGAAGAATGATATTTTTGCAAATCTCTGGATACGTCTTGGAACCCTGTCCGGTTTGTATTGGGGTGTTGGAGATTTGATCACAGGGCTTCAGGTGGTGACTATTATTGTGCTTGGTGCAGTGGAGGCTGTACATGGAAATATTACCGTGGGAGAGTTTATTGCATTTGCGTCGTACAATACAACTCTGGTATGGCCGATCAGAGGTCTTGGAAGAATTCTTTCGGATATGAGCAAGGCAGGAGTTTCTTTTGAACGTGTGGATTACATTATCCGTGCCTCAGAAGAAGCCTATCAGGAAGAATGCAGGGAAGAAAAAGGAACTTTTGATATCTGTTTTTCCCATGTGAATTTTGCGTATGAGGAAGGTCATCCTGTGCTTTCGGACCTTGATTTTTCTATTCCACAGGGAAGTACCCTGGGGATTTTGGGAGGTACAGGAAGCGGAAAATCAACGCTGGTGCAGCTTTTAAACCGTTTGTATGAGCTTCAGGAAGGACAGGGAGAGATTACCCTTGGTGGGAAGAATATCCGGGAAATCCCTCTGGAGTGGCTGCGGAATAACATCGGGATCGTGCTGCAGGAGCCGTTTTTATATTCCAGAACGATCAAGGAAAATATTGCAGCTTCTGTACCGGATGCCACCATGGAAGAGATCAGACAGGCAGCTAAAATTGCCTGTGTGGATGATACGATCATGAGTTTTCCGGACGGCTATGACACTCTGGTTGGGGAAAGAGGGGTTACCCTTTCAGGTGGACAAAGACAGCGTGTGGCAATTGCAAGAATGCTTTTGCAGAAAACCCCGATAATGATTTTTGACGATTCTTTATCAGCAGTAGACTCTCAGACGGATGCCAGGATCCGTAAGGCATTGTCCGAATCCTGCAAACATGCTACTGTGATTCTGATTTCCCATAGGATCACCACATTGATGGGGGCAGATCAGATTTTGGTGCTGAACCAGGGGAATATTCAGGAGCAGGGTACCCACGAAGAATTGATTTCCGGAGATGGAATTTACCGTCAGGTATATGAGATACAGATGAGCCAGGATGACAGAATACAGGTGGAGGGATAAGAGATGGCGGCATATGAAGAACAGGAATACAACAAACCTTTTCGTTTTCAGGTATGGGCGAAAATGTTGCCCTTTTTTAAACCGTATAAGAAATATTTTGCAATTACCATTGGACTGAATCTGCTTCTGGCGGGTATAGATGTGCTGGTGCCGCTGTTTCAGAGTTATGCCATTGATCATTTTATTGCACCGGATACCTTAGAGGGAATTGGGAAATTTGCAGGTACTTATGTTGCTGTGATCGTATTGCAGACGATATTTGTTTATGTGTCTGTGCGTGCAGCAACGATTATTGAGATGAATGTGGGAAAAGATTTAAAGTGGGCACAATTTGAGCATTTGCAGACCTTGTCTTTTTCTTATTACAACACTACACCGGTAGGCTATATTCATGCCAGAGTGATGAGCGATACGCTCCGTATAGCAGGAATGACAGCCTGGGGACTGGTGGATATGTTCTGGGCCTTTGTTTATGTGGTCAGTGTTTTTGGAATCATGTTTTTGCTGAACTGGAAGCTGGCTTTGATCATTATGCTGATTGTTCCGTGCATTGCTCTTTTGACTGTATATTTCCAGAATAAAATCCTTCATTGGAACAGAAAAGTGCGTAAAATTAATTCGCAGATCACCAATGCGTATAACGAGGGAATCACGGGAGTCCGTACATCAAAAAGCATGGTGATAGAAGAGGATAATCAAGAAAGCTTCTGTGAAATTACGAAGCAGATGCACCGGGCAGCACTTCATTCTGCAAAACTGAATGCGGTTTATATTCCAACCATTTTGCTGTTCAGTTCTGTGGCTTCGGCGATTGTTCTTGCAAGAGGCGGCTATATGGTACAGGAAGAGCTGATACAGCTTGGAACCCTGTCTGTCTTTATCTCTTATGCAGTTGTGATTTTTGAACCGATTCAGCAGCTTGCAAGACTTTTGGCAGACCTGATTTCCTGCCAGGCAAACATTGAACGTGTGACAGATTTGCTGGAGCAGGAGCCAAATGTCTGCGACAGCCCGGAGGTGGAAGCAAAGTATGGGGACATGTTCCATCCTAAGAAAGAAAACTGGGAAGAAATCAAGGGTGATATTGTTTTTGAAGATGTTTCTTTCCGTTACCCGGATGGAAAAGAATATGTTTTGGAGCACTTTAATCTCCACGTACCGGCAGGAACCAATGTTGCAATCGTAGGAGAAACGGGAGCAGGAAAATCGACGCTGGTAAATCTTCTGGGCAGGTTTTTTGAGCCCACAAAGGGCAGGATTCTGATTGACGGCAAAGATTACCGTCTGCGTTCCCAGCTCTGGCTTCACAGCCAGATTGGCTATGTGCTTCAAAACCCACATTTGTTTTCCGGAACTTTATACGATAATATCCGTTATGGAAATCTGGATGCTACAGATGAGGAAATCAGAGAAGCTGCCAGACAGGTTTCCGCAGATACCGTGGCAGAGAAGCTGGAAAAAGGCTATGACAGTGATGTAGGTGAAAGCGGCGGGCGGCTTTCCACAGGTGAGAAACAGTTAATCTCATTTGCCAGGGCTATTTTGGCAAATCCCAGGATTTTTGTATTAGATGAAGCCACTTCTTCCATTGATACGCAGACGGAACAGTTGATCCAAAAGGCTACAGACCATTTATTAAAAGGCCACACTTCCTTTGTCATTGCACACCGCCTGTCTACCATACGAAAAGCAGATGTGATTCTGGTGGTAAAGGATGGAAAAATCATTGAGCAAGGAAGTCACCGGGAACTGCTGACTAAAAAGGGTTATTACTACGAATTATATTCCAAACAGTTTGAGGAAGAAGCGGCAATGGGAATTTTGTCAGGACAGAAAAAATAAAGAAAGGACAGTGCGTTATGGAAAAAGAGGAACTATTAAAACGGTTAGACCACACCCTATTGAAACAAACTGCCACATGGGAACAGGTATGCAGGCTTTGTGACGAGGGAATGAAATATCACACAGCTTCCGTGTGTATTCCGCCCTGTTACGTAAAAAAAGCCAAGGAATATGTAGAAGATAAACTGGCGGTTTGCACAGTCATTGGATTTCCAAATGGGAATATGACCACTGCGGCAAAAGTATTTGAGACAGAGGATGCGGTCAAAAATGGTGCGGATGAAATCGACATGGTAATCAATATCGGTGCCTTAAAGGATGGAGAAAAACAGGCTGTCCTGGAAGAAATCAAAGCAGTGAAAAAGGCTTGCCAGGGCAGGATTTTAAAAGTCATTATTGAGACCTGTCTTCTGACAGAGGAAGAAAAGAAAACCATGTGCGGGATTGTCACAGAATCAGGTGCGGATTATATCAAAACTTCTACAGGATTTTCTACAGGAGGTGCAACTTTTGAAGATGTAAAATTAATGAAAGAACTGGTAGGAAGCCATGTGAAAGTAAAGGCAGCAGGCGGCATACAGACTGTGGAAGATGCTGAAACCTTCCTGGCACTTGGTGCTGACCGCCTGGGAACCAGCAGACTGATCCAACTGCTGGAAGAGTAGAGAAGAACACGTAAAGATGCATAAACAAAAGAGAAAGAAGGAATAACGTGAATAAAATAAAAAAAGAAGAATTGCTTTCGATTCCAAACTGTATGGGGTATTTTAGAATCTTATTGATACCGGTTTTTTGTGTCATTTATCTCCGGGCTGACAGTATGAGAGATTATTATGTGGCAGCTGCTATTGTTATCATTTCTACCATTACAGATTTGCTGGATGGGCAGGTAGCCAGAAGATTTCACATGATTACAGAATTTGGAAAATTTTTAGATCCCTTTGCGGATAAGCTGACTCACGCAGCAATCGCAGTTTGTCTTGCGTTCCGGTATTCTGCTATGAAATATCTTTTGATTCTTATGGTGATTAAAGAAGGTTTTATGGCAATCATGGGATTAAAAAATCTTCAAAGAGGAAAAAAACTGGATGGAGCCAAATGGTTCGGAAAAGTATGTACGGCAACTTTATTTATTTTGTTATGTGTTCTGGTATTGTTTCCTGGCATTTCAGGAAAAACAGCAGATATTCTCATTTATTCAGAAATGGTTATTATGGCAATTACCTTAATTTTATACATTCCTGAATTTTGGAGGATGAAAACATGCTGATACAGTGGATGGGATATATTGTTTTTGGATATCTATTTGGCAGTATGATGTTTGGATATATTATTCCCAAGGTGGTTCGTGGAATTGATGTAAGAAGCCTGAGCAGTGATGGAAACCCGGGAACTGCCAATGCATTTTTTTACGGAGGTGCATTCTGCGGTATCCTGGTTTTGCTGGGTGACCTTCTGAAAGGAATGCTTCCTGTCTATCTTGCATCACGGGCTCTGGGGACAGAGAGTATAGGATTTTCTCTGGTTATGGCAGCACCGGTGCTGGGACATGCCTTCCCTTTAAAGGGAGGAAGAAAGAACGGCGGAAAGGGAATCGCAGTCTCTTTTGGAGTGATGTTAGGGCTGTATCCCATGTACACAAACTTGTGGCTGCTGGTGTTCTGGTATGTATTATTTACTGTAGTTATTATTATAGAACCACATTGTCTCAGGACAGCAGTTACCTATATTTGCTGGTTTGTAAGTGGAATCTGTATGCATCTTTCTCTTGCAGTCAGCGTGGGAAATCTGCTGATTTCCTGTATTGTACTGAACAAACACATGGCAGATTTGAAAAAGAAAAAAGAGAGACAGATACGTTTCGGATTTAGGAGAAATTAAAGAATGAAGGTTTTAATATTATCCTGTAAGACAGGAGGAGGGCATGATGCTGCGGGATTTGCCATGAAGGAAGCATTGGAATCCCATGGACATGAAGCTGTGATGTTTGATTATCTTACTCTGGCGGGCCAGAAGGTATCCGATACCGTAGGCGGAGTATATGTGAATACAGTAAAAAAAATGCCGCATGTGTTTGGTGCAGTGTATCAGATTGGAATGGCTGCAAGCAGGATCATGAGGAAGTCTCCGGTCTATTATGTAAATGCAAAAATGGGAAAATTTCTTGCACCTTATCTGGAAGAGGAACAGTTTGATGCTATCCTAATGCCGCATCTGTACCCTTCTGAAACCTTGACCTATATGAAACGTCAGGGAATCTCTCTGCCTCCTATGATTGCAGTCATGACAGATTATACCTGTATTCCTTTTTGGGAAGAAACAAGATGTGATGCTTATATTGTGGCTCATGAAGAGATGGTAAAGAAATGTGTGAAAAGAGGGATTCCGGAAGAAAAACTGATTCCGGCCGGGATACCGGTGAGCGGAAGATTCACCAGAAAAGCAGATAAGAAAAAAGCAAGAGAATATCTCCGTCTTCCTTTTCAGGATCAGATTTTTCTGGTTATAGGAGGTAGCATGGGAGCAGGTGATCTGGAAAAACTTACCAGCCAGTTTCTAAAGACAAGGAAGGTTGGAGAATTTTTCATCATCATCTGCGGTAATAACAAAAAAATGTTTCAGAAAATGAAGAAAAAATATAAGGATCAGAAAAGCATTCTTCTGGTAGGACAGACCAGACAGATGGATCTCTATATGAAAGCCTGTGATATCGTATATACGAAACCGGGCGGATTGACTTCCACAGAGGCTGCGGTATCGGGAATTCCCATTGTGCATACAGCACCCATACCAGGATGTGAATCTGCTAACAGAAGGTTCTTTGTCCGGCACGGTATGTCTATTGCACCAAGAAGCGTAGAGACTCAGATTGAACGGGGAAGGGAGCTGCTTTGCAATCCGGAAAAACGAGAACTTATGAAACGTGCACAAAAAGAAACAATACCGGAAAACAGTGCACAGAAAATCGTAAAGATCCTAGAGGACAGAGTGAGAAAAGACGAAATTTAGAAGTCAGAAAAGTGTATTTTTTAGAGCAAAAAACGTAAGACATTTCTTTCTGTATGAGCTATGATAAAAGCAGTGAATCAGTATCAGGAAAATACAGAAAAGGAGATACGGTAATGGAAAAAAGATGGTGGAAAGAAAGTATTGTATATCAGATTTATCCGAGAAGCTTTAAAGACAGTAACGGTGACGGAATCGGTGACTTAAATGGTATCACGGAAAAGATGGATTATCTTCAGAAATTAGGAATCAATGTTTTGTGGCTGTCCCCTGTTTATCAGTCACCAAATGATGATAATGGGTATGATATCAGTGATTATCAGGCAATCATGGATGAGTTTGGAACCATGGAAGATTTTGACCGTATGCTGGAAGCTGCTCATGAGCATGGAATCAAATTGGTGATGGATCTGGTTGTAAACCATACTTCAGACGAACATCCATGGTTTATTGAAAGTCAGAAATCTGTAGATAATCCATACAGGGATTATTATATCTGGAGACCTGCAAAAGATGGAAAAGAACCAAATAACTGGGGCTCCTGCTTCTCAGGTCCTGCATGGAAATATGATGAAAAGACAGATATGTATTATCTGCATCTGTTTTCTAAAAAACAGCCGGATTTAAACTGGGATAATCCGAAGGTTCGTCAGGAAGTATTTGATATGATGAACTGGTGGCTGGATAAAGGGGTAGACGGATTCCGTATGGATGTGATCAGTCTGATCTCCAAAAAACCGGATTTGCCGGACGGACCGGTAGGAATCAACGGATATGCCAGCTTTAATGAGCCGGCAAACGGTCCTCATGTTCATGAATATCTTCAGGAAATGAGAGAGAAGGTTTTGAACAATGCAGATACCATCACGGTTGGAGAGTGCTCCGGTGTAACTTTGGAAGAGGCCAAGAAATACGCCAGAAGTGATGAAAAAGAGCTGAACATGGTGTTCCAGTTTGAACATATGGATGTGGATGCAGACGGCAGCAATAAGTGGACAGATAAAAAAATGGATCTGAGAGATTTGAAAGCAGTCCTGACAAAATGGCAGAAAGGTCTGGAAAATATTGCGTGGAATAGTTTATTCTGGGAAAATCATGACCAGCCCCGTTCTGTATCAAGATTTGGAAATGACAGCAGCCAGTATCGTGAACTGTCTGCTAAGATGCTTGCAACCTGCCTTCACATGATGCAGGGAACTCCTTATGTTTATCAGGGACAGGAATTAGGTATGACCAATGTACCTTTTGAAGGAGTAGAAGATTTCCGTGACCTTGACAGCATCAATGCATACCATGAGTTGGTAGAAGATCAGAAAGTATTTTCAAAAGAAGAGATGATGCGTTATCTCAGATATAAGAGCCGGGACAATGCCAGAACACCATTCCAGTGGGATGACAGTGAAAATGCGGGATTTACAACCGGCACACCATGGATCATGGTAAATCCAAATTACAAAGAGATCAATGCAAAAGCGGAACTAGCAGACCAAAATTCTGTTTTCTATTATTACCAGAAATTGATTCAGCTTCGGAAAGAAAAAGAGATTATTGTGTATGGAACCTACGATTTGCTTCTTCCGGAATCAAAAGAACTCTATGCATATACCAGAACATTGGGAGAGGAAAAATTACTGGTAGTATGTAACTTCTCAGAAAATGAGGTAGAGATGGAAATCCCTGCAGAATTCCAAAAAGGTACCTATCTCATCAGTAATTATGAGACAAGACCGGTAGAAAACACAATGATGCTCCGTCCGTATGAAAGTTTTGTAGTGGAAAAATAAGAAAAGAGAGCTGTTTATGGCAAAAATAAGAAAAATGCTGGGAAGTGTGGACAATCTGTATATCATTTCCCTGATGAGAGTTATTGAAACACAGAGTAAGGCAACCTTGGGAAACTGGGCTGTTTCCTGTGCGGAAGAAAAATTTCTGCCGATTTATGAGACAGTGTGCCCGGGAGAGCAGAGACTGAGAGAAATCACCGAGAAGGTACAGGAATATTTAAAAGGAACCTTAAAATTAAAAGAAGTAAAACCGCTGTTAAGAGAAGCGTCTCAGATTGCAAAAGATGCAGAAGGGCAGCCTGTGGCACAGGCTGCAGCCAGAGCCGTGGCAACAGCCTGCGGTACGATTCAGACACCTTCCAATGCACTTGGATTTGTGTTTTACGGGGCAGCGGCCATGGCATACAGTGAACTTGGAACAGAAGAAAAGCCGGAAGTGTACGATACTTTTGCATCGGAAGTATTTCAACAGATTTTAGAGTCTCTTCAGCAGGCAGCAGTGCCGGAAGAAGAAAACCCTGTGAAAATTAACTGGAATTGTTAAAAAACCGGAAAACATCCGGCTCCCCAAAGGAGCATCCGATGTTTTCCGGTTTTTTGTTTTTGAGGAGTGCTTATCGCAGGATCAGATATGCGGTATAAAGAATATAAACACCTGTCATGGAAGTACCAAGTCCTCTGCTGACCTTTTGTTTCTTTGCAATCGGGATAAATGCCAGGACAGAGACCAGCAGCAATAATCCGATATCATACAGATAAGTAGGGCTGACTTTCATAGGAAGAATCGTGCAGGAGGTTCCCAGGATAAAGAGAATGTTGAATAAATTGGAGCCTACCGCATTTCCAAGAGCAATGTCGCTTTCCCCTTTTCTGGATGCCATAATAGAAGTCACCAGCTCCGGCAGGGAAGTTCCGATGGCCACAATGGTAAGACCGATCAGGGCTTCACTCAGTCCCAGATACCGGGCGATTTCTTTGGCACTGTTTACGGTCATGTCACCGCCGAAAATAATGCCGGCCAGTCCCACAATAGAAAGCAAGATACTTACCAGAAAACCATACTTTGCCTGAGGTTCTTCTTCCTGTGCCTCCAGGCTTTCTTTTCGTTTTGCCAGACCTTCCCGGATGGTAAGATACATAAACAGTGCAAAGCCTGCTAAAAGTACGATTCCATCCAGTCTGTCCAGGCTCATGACAGCACTTTTACGGATGAACTGATCCATCACCAGAAGAGCCAGAAGGGCTGCTGCAAGAACAGACAGGGGATAATCTTTTTTGATCATGCTCTTTTCCACATGAAGTGGGCAGATCATGGCACTGACACCGATTACCACCAGAAGGTTGAACATATTAGAGCCAACTACATTTCCAAGAGCAATGTCATTGCTGCCTTTTAAAGCGGCGGTTATGCTGACAGCCAGTTCCGGAGCACTGGTACCAAAGGCAACAATGGTAAGTCCGATAATAAGAGATGGAATCCTGAGACGCTTGGCAATAGAAGAAGCACCGTCTACAAACAGATCGGCACCCTTTACAAGCAGCAGGAACCCAATGATGAGAAAAAGTACAGACGCTATCATAAGTAAATCCTCCAAGATAAAATTGTAATAACATATAATAAAATAGCATGTTTGGAAAGGCTTGGCAATTCCAAATTCGAGGTTTTTCAGGGGAAATGGACAGAGGCATTGACGATAATGGACAAATCCGATAAGATTGTAGAGAAGGGAAAGCGGTAAAGGAGTTAGAAATGAACATTATAAATATAGAGCATATCAGTAAACTATACGGAGATAAAGTGATTTTTGAGGATGCCTCTTTTGGGGTGCATCAGGGAGATAAAGTCGGGATCATTGGTATCAACGGTACAGGAAAGAGTACTTTGCTGAAGATGGTTGCACAGGCAGAGGAGCCGGACGCAGGACAGATCATCCGTCAGAACAGTCTGAAGATCGCATATCTTCCTCAAAATCCGGAGTTTCCAAAGAATGCTACAGTACATTCCTATGCTATGGATGGGAATCCGGATACAGACTGGCTGGTACAGAGCAATCTAAACCAGCTTGGAATTACAGAGGAGGACACTTTGCTGGAACACCTTTCCGGAGGACAGAGACGAAAGGTGGCAATGGCAAAGATCCTGGCATCAGAGTTTGATGTACTGCTTCTTGACGAGCCTACCAATCACTTGGACGAGCAGATGATCGCATGGCTGGAAGAATATCTGAAAGGATTTCGGGGAACCGTTCTGATGGTGACGCATGACCGTTATTTTATGGATAAAGTGACCAATAAGATTCTGGAGATCAGCCACGGAAAGATTTACAGCTACGAATCCAACTATTCAGGATTTCTGGAGCGGAAGGCAGAGAGAGAGGAGATGGAACTGGCTTCTGAGCGGAAACGTCAGAGTATTCTCCGCATGGAGTTAGAGTGGGCGAAGCGAGGATGCCGTGCGAGAAGTACAAAGCAGAGGGCACGCTTAGAGCGTCTGGAGGCATTAAAAAACGGAAAAGCTCCGGTACAGGATCAGAATGTAGAACTGGATTCTGTAGAAACAAGAATGGGGAAAAAGACTGTCGAACTGCACCATGTGAGCAAACACTACGGGGATAAGAAAATCCTGGAGGATTTCAGTTATATTTTACTAAAGAACCAGAAATTGGGAATCATCGGACCAAACGGCTGTGGAAAATCCACGTTGATGAAGCTGATGGCAGGTTTGATACAGCCGGATGAGGGGTCGATCGAAGTGGGAGAGACCATTAAAATCGGTTATTTTGCTCAGGAGGAGCAGGAAATGGATGATAACCAGAGGGTGATTGACTATGTGAAGGACATTGCAGAGTATATCACCACCAGAGACGGCAAGATCAGTGCCTCTCAGATGCTGGAACGTTTCCTTTTTACTCCGGATATGCAGTATGCCCCTATCGGGAAACTGTCAGGTGGCGAAAAACGAAGATTATATCTTCTGGGTGTCCTGTCCAGTGAAATAAACCTGCTGCTTTTGGATGAGCCGGGAAACAACCTGGATATTCCTACACTGACAATTCTGGAAGATTATCTCAATTCATTTTCCGGTATTGTGGTAACGGTATCTCATGACAGATATTTTCTGGACAATGTGGTGGATCGGATTTTCGCTTTTGACGGAAACGGACATCTTAGTCAGTATGAGGGCGGATATACGGATTATCTGGAAGCCAGAGAAAGAAGAGGAGAGATTCTGACAGAGGTTCCGGAAAAGATAAAAAAGGACAATAAGGACAACGGAACTTCCTGGAAACAGAACCGTCCGGTCAAGCTGAAATTCTCCTTTAAAGAGCAGAGAGAATTTGAGACTATTGATGATGAAATCGCTGCATTGGAAGAGAGAATCGAGAAACTGGAACAGGATATTATGGCCAATGCAACAAACTCAGGAAAGCTGAATGAGCTTACCAAAGAGAAAGAAGAAGCAGAGACAAGGCTGGAAGAAAAAATGGACCGCTGGGTATATCTCAATGATCTGGCCGAGAAGATTGAGGAGCAGAAGAAATCATGAGAACCAGAGTTTTGAAATTAGTAGCAGCGTTTTCAGAGACAACGGATGCAATCGAAGCAGAAGCGTATTTTCAGGAGCATGGGATAGAGGGAAGGATGATTCCCCTTCCGGGATCCATTTCTGCAGGATGTGGGCTGGCGTGGTCCGCTTCCTTAGAACAGCGTCCAATTCTGGAAAATCTGATACAGGAACAGAAGATAAAAGTTCAGGGGATTTATGAGATCCAGTTATTCGAGAGAAAAGAAAGAGGGAATATATGATGGAAAAAATAATCGATGCAAGAGGATTAACCTGTCCCAAACCAGTTATTTTGACAAAAAAGGAAATGGACCAGAGTCAGCCGGGAACTGTGATCCTGGTGGATGTAGACAATGAGATGGCTGTTGCGAATCTGAGAAAACTGGCCAATTCTCAGGAGGCAGAATACGCATCTGTAAAATTAGGAGACAAGCATTACCAGGTGCGGATCACTGTTACAAAAGAAGGAAATCAGGAGGCAGACCTTCCTCAGGATCTTCAAAACTGCAGTATTGCCGGTGCGAAGAAAACCGTGGTGGTGATTTCTTCGGACAAAATGGGAGATGGAGAAGAAAAACTAGGAGATATTCTGATGAAAGGGTTTGTCTATGCCCTTACCCAGTTAGATTCCCTGCCCTCTACTGTTCTTTTATATAATAAAGGTGCCTTTTTATCTTGTGAGGGTTCTCCGGTACTTGTGGATCTGCAGACCCTTGCAGAAGCCGGTGTGGAGATTCTTACCTGCGGAACCTGTTTAAATTATTATGGGCTGGAAGAAAAGTTACAGGTAGGATCTGTGGCAAATATGTATGTGATCGTAGAAACCCAGGCAAAGGCAGACTTGATCATAAAGCCTTGAGACAGAATGAGGAGAACATGTTATGAAGCCGATTATTGTAAGAGGCGGAGGAGACCTGGCAACCGGAACGATTTATAAGTTGAGCAAAAGTGGATATCCGGTGATTATTCTGGAAAGCGAGAGGCCCTCTGCCATCCGCCGACTGGCCTCTTTTTGCCAGGCAGTTTATGTAGGAACTATGGAAGTAGAAGGAATGGTCTGTACCCGGGTAAATTCTTTTGAAGAAGCCCTGGAAAAATCAGCACCGGGCAATCCGGTTCTTCTGGCAGACAAGGAGGGATCCAGCCTGAAAACATATCATCCGGAGATTCTCATTGACGGGATCCTGGCAAAGAAGAATCTGGGAACCAGACGTGATATGGCAGAACTGACCATTGCTCTGGGACCTGGTTTTGAGGCGGGGAACGATGTGGACTATGTGATAGAGACAAAACGAGGCCACTATTTAGGCAGAATCATAGAAAGTGGTTTTGCCATTGCCAATACCGGGATTCCGGGTGTCATAGGAGGATATGGAAAAGAACGGGTAATCCATGCACCTTGCAGCGGTGTGTTTCACCAGAGACATGAGATCGGAGACTGGGTGGAAGTCGGGGAAAGTATTGGGTGGATTGAAACAGAACAGGGGACGGTAGAAGTATGTACAGAGATTCCAGGAGTGCTGCGTGGAATCATTCAGGATGGATTTCTGGTGACAGAGCACTTTAAAACGGCTGATGTAGATCCGAGAAAAGAGTCTGCGGCATATTGTGCCCTGATCTCTGATAAGGCAAGATGCATTGCCGGAAGTGTATTAGAATTAGTCTCTGCCTATGAAAAAGGAATGTTAAAGAAAAACCATGAGAATTAAGCAGATTGTGGAAAAGATGGGGGAAGCGGATTCTCCGGTTCTCTCTTTTGTGGGAGCTGGAGGTAAGACCTCCGGTATGTTGGAACTGGCCAGAGACCTGGCAGCACAGGGAAAAAAGGTATTGGTAACAACAACAACTCATATGGAGCATCCTTTGAACCTGAATCAACCGGGATGCGTGGATGCATCAGCAGAGGAAATTGCGGAACAACTGGAGAAAAATGGATTTTTAATCGCAGGAAGTCGTGCTGAACAGCCGGGAAAAATCAAGGGACTTTCTGTTCCTGTATGGGAGCAGGTAAAGAAAAAAGCAGATGTGATTCTTGTGGAGGCAGATGGGGCAAAACGATTTCCGCTGAAAGTTCCGGGAAAACAGGAACCTGTGATTCCCAAGGAGTGTACCCATATTCTGATCTTTGCAGGGGCAGGTGCCCTGGGAAGGACCTTGAAAGAAAGCTGTTTCCGTTTGCAGGAAGCAGAACGTATTTTGGCAGATGCGGAAAAGCAAGGGGTTGATGTTGACAGAACGGAGATTACAGAAGAAACCATGGGGATTCTGATAGAACAGGGATATGTGATGCCACTGAAGTCCCGGTATCCAGCGGCCAAAATAGCGGTAGTCATGAATCAGGCAGACATACTGTCTGCACCGGAGGAGCGTGCAGCGGCTTTGCAGAAACAGATTTTGGCACCTGTTTTTCTTCATGGATGGAAAAAAGCGATTCACGGAATTTATCTGGCAGCCGGTTTTTCCAGAAGATTCGGAGGAAATAAACTGTTGGAAAAGCTGGATGGGAAACCGATGTATCTCCATCTTCTGGAGGGGCTGAATGAAATCAAAGAGAATCATAAGCTCCAATCTCTTACCGTGGTCACGCAATACGAAGAAATCCTGAACTATCTTCACAGACAAAGGATCGCAGCAGTTAAAAATAACAACAGTGCTCTTGGGATTTCTTCTTCTCTGAAATTGGGACTGCAGACTGCCATGATACAGAAAAACCAGGAAACAGAGCAGTATTATCTGTTTTGTGTGGCAGATCAGCCTTTTTTAAAGAAACATACCGTAGAAGAGTTTTTGTCCGTCTTTCTAAAAACCGGAAAGGGTATCGGCTGCATATCCCATGATGGAAAAG
The DNA here is from genome assembly GCF_947654165.1 of uncultured Blautia sp. Classification (GTDB taxonomy): domain Bacteria; phylum Bacillota; class Clostridia; order Lachnospirales; family Lachnospiraceae; genus Blautia. Next base: position 38,750 of record NZ_CANTKB010000007.1, on the reverse strand, counting down.
CAGGAAATCCGGTTATCTTTCATGAACGCTATGTTCCGGAGCTTCTTAGAATCGAAGGAGATAAAGGCGGAAAAAGTGTTGTAAACCAGCATTTGGAGGATGTTTTTCTCTTTGAGATTCCAGATGCGATGGAATTAAAAGATATTGACAGGAAATCATAAAAAGGCTGCTCAGGAAAGAATCTCTTTCCGGTAGTCTTTTGGCGTTTTTCCTACATATTTTTTAAACATCTTTGTGAAATAGTTTGTGTGAAATTGCTGGAAAAAGATGGTCTTTATTCTGCAAAGATATTTTTACGTTTTTTTCTTCTCATAGCTTACAATAGAACCTCTAACTGACAGTCAAAAGGCTCTGCTTCCACATGCTTTTGATGATAAACTTTCGCTTCCACGCATCCCATTTTTTTATAAAATGCCTGGCTCTCCACCGCAGAATGAGCGGAGATGTAGAGCTTTTTTGCCCCCTGCTCTTTTGCCCATTGTTTGGCTGTGAGAAAAAGAGCTTTTCCGATACCGCTGTTTCGCATATCCTGAGAAACGTGAATGGCTGCAAGATCCAGGTATTGGTTTTCTCCGCCAAAGAGTTCAGGCAAAACAGCGACAAAGCCTTTTAATTTTTGATCTGCAAATGCACCGTGGACAAGACCGCCTGTAGAAATCGTTTCTTTCAGACAATCTATGAGAAACAGATAATCATCTTCGGTCCAGTCATCAATAAATGGTGCATCTTTTATGAGCCATTGCCCGTCTTCCTTACGCCAGCATTTGGTTACTACCTGCCTGCGGATAAAGTCATGAAAAAGTGTGCGGTCTATTTCAGATTCACATAGAGTGCGGTATGTTATCATTGTCTGTTACCTCATGTTATATAAAAATTTTTAGATGTTTTTTATGAAAAACAGTTCCATAGGCTGTGCATATTTGGGGATGTCTATGACAAAGCCGCCACAATCTTTATACCCAAGTTTTCTGTAGAAATGCTGTGCCTGTTCATCTGCCTGAGTGGATGTTAAAAGCATCCCATAGCCTTGTGATTTCATATCCTTTTCCCAATATTCCATAAGGATTTTTCCATATCCCTTTCCTTGATGTTTTCCATCAATATACAGCATAGTGCAAAAAGGTGTGTTGTCCCAGAAAAGATTGTAACGGAGCAGCCCAATGGGAATGTTATCATCCCATAATACATAGCCTCTTTTCTATGTCATGCTAAGCGAATTTTACTCAGGATACACCAGCCTGTCTTCTGAAATATTAGTAAGAACTTCATCCAGATATTTCTTTGCCAGCCAGTTTGCCATGCCAAGGTTCATGTCCAGATAATTTCCGCAGTCTTTGGCAGAAGCCCCAGGTACTTCCTCATGAAAATCACGGATAAAGGTGTACATTTCCCTCATCAACGGTACAATATCTCTGGATTCATAATCACCAGCCAGGAGAAGATAAAATCCTGTTCTGCATCCCATAGGGCCGAAATAAATGGTTTTTGTGCCGAATTCCTTATGATTGCGAAGGAAGGTAGCACCCAGGTGCTCTATGGTATGAACTTCCGCAGTGTTCATAACTGGTTCATCGTTTGGGGAAGTCATCCGCAGGTCAAACGTAGTGATCACCTGGTCACCTACGACATCCTTTCTGGATACATAAACACCTGGTTTTAATTTTATATGGTCAATAGTAAAGCTTGCGATTTTTTCCATTTTGAGCGTCTCCTTTTTCGTATGTTTTTCTTCATTATAAGCATTTCTGCAAAGAGAAGCAAGAAATCATAGTTTTTTTCTGCAAAAAAATAGATTATAATTTAACCATAAGATGTTACAAAAAAAGGGAGGAAGTATGATATGGCAAAATTGGAACGTGAATTAAATTATGATTTTGATGAATTGCTCCATCGCATAGAAAATGGGATTATGAATGGCAGTTCAACGGCTTCATTGGAAGATATCAGTGATTTTGCAGATGGCAATGCAAGATGCAGTGTACGTGTGTTTGAGCGGTATAGTGCCATGGGAGGAAACCGAGTCAGTTTAAATGTTACCTTATTTCAAAGTGGAAACAGTCCTGTAAAGATATCTGCGATCACATCAGGAGGAAGTCAGGCGATGCTGTTTAAGATAAATACTTTCGGAGAATCGGCATTTCTTGATTGCCTGCGAGATATTTTAGATTCCTAAATAAGATGAAAAATGTTTCGGTCAAAGATATAGTCTTTTCCACAACCATATGCTATAATTTTTCCATAGGATTCCTCTGTAGAACTGGAGGAAATATGAGGAAACGAAAAACATTACAGGATTTGACAATTAAGGACAACTTTCTTTTTGGTGCAGTCATGAGCGTAGAGAGAAATTGCAAGGGATTTCTTGAAATGGTTCTTGGATTTCCTATTGCACATGTGGTGGTAAGCAGGGAGAAGAGCCTTGTCTACCATCCGGAATACAAAGGTGTACGCCTGGATATTTATGCAGAAGATGAGAACCATACCCATTATAATGTGGAAATGCAGGTAAGGAAGAAGAAAGCCCTTGGGAAGCGGAGTCGGTACTACCACAGCCAGATGGTGATGGAGTTACTGGCAAACGGAGAAGATTATGAAACTTTACCGGAGACGTTTGTGATTTTTGTCTGCGATTTTGATCCCTTTGAAGAGCATCTGTACTGCTATACTTTTGGGAATGAATGCAGGGAAAATACAAAGGTGAAACTGGATGACGGAAGCTGTACCATTTTTCTCAGCACCAAAGGAGAAAACGAGGAAGAGGTACCACCGGAACTTGTCAGATTCCTGAAGTTTGTGACGGCTGATCTAGAAGAAAGCGAAGAAGATTTCCAGGATGAACTGGTGAAACAGTTCCAGGAAACCATCCGTAATATCAAGACAGACCGCAAGATGGGAGAGCGTTATATGATATTTGAAGAAATGCTGCGGGAGGAAAAGCAGGAAGGAAGAATAGAAGCCACGCAAGAAGCTGTTTTGGACCTCCTGGAAGATTTGGGCGAACTTCCCAATGGAATTCGAGACAGGATTGCAAGACTTGAGAAACTGGAAGATTTGAAGGCTCTGCATAAAATAGCTGCCAGAGCAGATTCTTTGCGAGCATTTGAAGAGAATATGGAGAAGTATCTGCAAGAAAGAGAAAATCAAGAATAAAGTCAATAGAGATTCTATACAATCGAAGCATATCTGCCCAATGCCATTTGTGGCATTGGGGTCTATAAAAATTCTTTTAATGAGAGTATCTTGCCAATTCAGGAGAGATTCAATCAATCAATGGACAGGGGAATCCTATATTCATATAAAACCACAGATGAAGGGATTGAAATATAAAATACTCAAATCATATTTTTTGAAAAATGTTTCGGTCAAAGATGTAGTCTTTTCCATAACCATATGCTATAATTTTTTCATAGGATTCCTCTGTAGAACTGGAGGAAATATGAAGAAACGAAAAACATTACAGGATTTGACAATTAAGGACAACTTTCTTTTTGGTGCAGTCATGAGCGTAGAGAGAAATTGCAAGGGATTTCTTGAAATGGTTCTTGGATTTCCTATTGCACATGTGGTGGTAAGCAGGGAGAAGAGCCTTGTCTACCATCCGGAATACAAAGGTGTACGCCTGGATATTTATGCAGAAGATGAGAACCATACCCATTATAATGTGGAAATGCAGGTAAGGAAGAAGAAAGCCCTTGGGAAGCGGAGTCGGTACTACCACAGCCAGATGGTGATGGAGTTACTGGCAAACGGAGAAGATTATGAAACTTTACCGGAGACGTTTGTGATTTTTGTCTGCGATTTTGATCCCTTTGAAGAGCATCTGTACTGCTATACTTTTGGGAATGAATGCAGGGAAAATACAAAGGTGAAACTGGATGACGGAAGCTGTACCATTTTTCTCAGCACCAAAGGAGAAAACGAGGAAGAGGTACCACCGGAACTTGTCAGATTCCTGAAGTTTGTGACGGCTGATCTAGAAGAAAGCGAAGAAGATTTCCAGGATGAACTGGTGAAACAGTTCCAGGAAACCATCCGTACTATCAAGACAGACCGTAAGATGGGAGAGCAATATATGATATTTGAAGAAATGCTACAGGAGGAAAAGCAGGAAGGAAGAATAGAGGGCAGAATAGAAGCAACGCAAGAAGCTGTTTTGGAACTTCTGGAAGATTTGGGTGAACTTCCCAATGGAATTCGAGACAGGATTGCAGGACTTGAGAACTTGGAAGACTTGAAGGCTCTGCATAAAATAGCTGCCAGAGCAGATTCTTTAAGAGCATTTGAAGAGAATATGGAGAAGTATCTGCAAGAAAGAGAAAATCAAGAATAAAGTCAATAGAGATTCTATACAATCGAAGCATATCTGCCCAATGCCACATATGGCATTGGGGTCTATAAAAACTTTTGAAACAAGAGTATCTTATTATTCGTTGCACTAATTCAGGCAAGATTCAATCAATATATAGACAGGGGAATCCTATATCCGATAGAAATTATTATAAAATGAGATTCCTTGCCCGAAAGGGTATAAAAAAAGGAAAAAACGTGTTATACTTCCAGAAGATTACTGGTATGATTACCAAAAAAGGAAGAGGAATAAATATGGAATTAATAGATAAAATCGAAGCATATTGGACTGGAAGAGCAGAGGGATATTCGGAAGTCAACCAGGGGGAACTGGCTACTGACCAGAAACAGAAATGGACAGAAAATTTGAAAAAGCATCTTCCCAAGGGAGAACCCCAAAATATCAAAATTCTGGATGTAGGAACCGGACCAGGATTTTTCGCAATCCTTCTGGCAGAAGAAGGGTATCAGGTAACAGCAGTGGATTATACAGAGGAAATGCTCAAGGAAGCCAGAAAAAATGCAGGAGTTTTGGCAGAGCAGATTACCTGGAAACAGATGGATGCTCAGAAACTGGAGTTTCCGGATAAAACCTTTGATGCTGTAGTATCCAGAAATTTAACCTGGAATCTGGAGAAACCGGAGAAAGCCTATGAAGAATGGATGCGTGTGCTGAAACCAGAGGGCAAAATGCTCAACTATGATGCCAACTGGTATCATCATTTGTTTGACCAGGAAAAGAGAAGAGCGTACGAAGAGGACAGAAAACGGGTAGAAAGCCTTCAGATGGAAGACCATTATACCTGTACAGATATTGACTCCATGGAGGAGATTGCAAGAGAAGTACCGCTTAGCCGGATCGCAAGACCACAATGGGATATCGAGACCATAAAAGCATTGGGATATAAAGCTCCACTGGTAGAAAAAGAGGTGTGGAAGGAAGTCTGGAGCCAGGAAGAACGGGCAAATTATTATTCTACTCCTATGTTTTTGGTGGTGGGAGAGAAGTAAAAAAAGAAGGCTTATGGCTGGATAAAGACCTAAATAAATAGGATGTTCCAATTCTTTATTATGTGTAGTTATAGAGAATAGTTTTTTGTATGGTATAATTTGAAAAAAGAGAACTTGGAGGTTGCCAAAGGGGGGATTATTACAATATGAAAAAAAAAACAATATATCTTGTAGTAATTGTCATGATATTGTTAATTTGTATTATCGCATTTTTCAAGCCTCTATCACTTTCAAATATTGCAAGAGAGAATAATCAGATAAAAATGGTATTGAATGAGTTTGGAGTTAGAAACGGAGAAGCATACATTGATTCCACTGATTACCAAGCTATTACCACAGAACAAAAAAGTGCCATTTTAGCCTTATTAGAGAAATACACTTATAGAAGAACATTTGGCACGCTATTTTCAGATGGTTCTATATCTGGATTAGGAGATAAGACGCTTTCCATTTATGTGTATGCGGATGTTTCATTGGTTGGCAGTATATTTATGTCATCATCGGGAAAAATTGCAGTCAATGAAAAAAGTTATCGGATGAAAAATGCAGAACAGTTTATTGAGCAAATAATTGAGATTATGGGACAAGCAAACTAATTGCAGTTTGTAAAGTGAATGATAAAATTAAAAGCTATTTTTCTGTAGGAAAAGCAAAATCCCCGGATGCTCATGATGAAGGTTGAACCTCAGAGAAAAAAGTGTTAAAATAAAGAACAAGCGAAATTGTAGTTGGAGGACAGAAGAATGATTAATGACAAAAAAGTGTTATTCAGTGGTATGCAGGCAACCGGAAACCTGACATTGGGAAACTATCTGGGAGCTTTGAAGAACTGGGTAACGTTAAGTGATGAATATGAATGTTTCTATAGCGTAGTGGATATGCATTCCATTACGGTCCGTCAGGATCCTGCAACTCTTAGAAAGAGAGCAAAAGCCCTTTTGACTCTTTATCTTGCAGCAGGACTGGATCCTAAGAAAAATTGCATTTATTATCAGTCTCATGTGTCAGGACATGCAGAACTGGCATGGATTTTGAATTGTTTTACTTATATGGGCGAGTTAAGCCGTATGACACAGTTCAAAGATAAATCAGCGAAACACGCAGATAACATCAATGCGGGATTATTCACATATCCGGTGCTTATGGCAGCAGATATCCTGCTGTACCAGGCCGATGTAGTGCCCGTTGGTATTGACCAGATGCAGCATCTGGAGCTGACCCGTGATATTGCGATCCGTTTTAATAACATTTACGGGGATGTGTTTACAGTTCCGGAAGCCTATATCGGCAAAGTAGGAGCTAAGATCATGAGTCTTCAGGATCCGGCAAAGAAGATGTCCAAATCAGATGAAAATCCAAATGGAAGCATCTATCTCATGGATGATCCGGATACCATTATGAGAAAATGCAAACGTGCCGTAACAGATTCAGAGGCTTGTATTGCATACAGGGAAGAACAGCCGGGTATCAAGAATCTTTTGGATATTTACTGTGCATGCCTTGGCAAGACACCGGAAGAAGCAGTGAGAGAGTTCGAAGGCAAAGGCTATGGAGAATTGAAACTTGGTGTAGGAGAGGCTGTTGTCAGTGTACTGAAACCGCTTCAGGATGAAGTGGCAAGATTAGAGAAGGATAAGGCATATCTGGATTCAATCATTAAAGAAAATGCTGAGAAGGCTCAGTATTTTGCAAATAAAACCTTGAGAAAAGTACAGCGAAAGGTTGGTTTCCCGGATCGGATCCGGTAAGTAATTAGGAGGTGTTTGGTATGACAGTAGAAGAAATTATTTCTGTTTTAGCAATGCAGGAGGAGATTCTTCAGTTCAATCATTTTACCAATGAGGATGCCTGGGCACTTGGAAATCTGCTGGTAGCAGAGTCTAAGCGTTTAGGGGTAGATACTGCAGTGGAAATCCGCTTGAACAACGGTTATACGGTATTTAAATATGCAGGAAACGGCACCACATTAAACAATGCAGTCTGGATGGACAAGATGTTTGCAGCAGTACGCCGTATGGAGAAGAGTACCATGCTGCTGTACAGCGAATTAAAAAGAAGCGGCGAGACTATGGAAGAAATCGGTCTTGACAAGGAGCATTATTCTTGTCTTGGCGGTGGATTCCCGATACGTGTGGAAGAAGTGGGGGTTGTGGGAGCAATTCTGGTATCCAACCAGAGCCACTTTGTGAACCACGATATCATCATCAAGGCACTGAGCAGATACCTGCATGTAGACGAAGTGCCGAGAATCAGAGCATTATAAGGGGAGCAATAAGTAACACAGGATAAAAGAAAGGGGATGTATAATGGAACAGCTTATTAAGGTAGAGGATTTGTGTAAGATTTATAACCCGGGGGAGAATGAGGTACGGGCGCTGGATCATGTGAATCTGGAAATCGGACAAGGTGAATTTGTGGCGATTATCGGTCAGTCCGGTTCCGGAAAGTCCACATTTATGAATATGCTGGGCTGTCTGGATATTCCGACTTCCGGAAAGTATTACCTCAATGGTACGGATGTATCTACCATGACAGATAACCAGTTATCCACGATCCGGAACAAAGAAATCGGGTTTATCTTTCAGGGATTTAACTTGATTGCCAATCTGACAGCCATAGAAAACGTGGAACTTCCGTTGATTTACAGGGGAATCGATAAGAAGACACGGCGTGATCTGGCAAAAGAAGCGTTGGAAATGGTAGGACTTGGAAAACGTATGGATCATAAACCGGCAGAGATGTCCGGCGGACAGCAGCAGAGAGTGGCCATTGCAAGGGCTATTGCAGCGAAACCACCGGTGATTCTGGCTGATGAGCCAACAGGAAATCTGGATACAGCATCCAGCAAGGAAATTCTGGATATTTTGAAGGATCTTCATGAAGGGGGAAGAACCGTTATCCTTATCACCCATGACAATGGAATTGCCCAACAGGCAAAACGTGTGGTGCGGATTATGGATGGAAAAATAGAATCAGATACCATGAATTAAAAAATGGCAGGATGTTCTCTGTTAAGAGAGCAGTCCTGCCATATCTTTTGGAAGCGGTGCACAGAAATACATGGATTTGCCTGTGATAGGGTGGATGAAAGAAAGGGAATAGGAGTGGAGTGACACCCTGTTTATAAGAGAAAAGTCAGGATTGTAGAGATAATCACCCAGAAGAGGGCAGCCCATGTGCTGCATGTGTACCCGGATTTGATGGGTGCGTCCTGTTTCTAAGGATAATTCTACCAGAGCCAGATTCTCCTTTGTTTCTAATACATGATAATGGGTCACTGCCGGTTCTCCTTTTTCAAAATCCACACAACGTTCAATGGCAGAATCTTGTTTTCTGGCAATGGGAGCGTCCATAGTGCCGGATGCCGGAACGGGAATCCCGGAGACCACAGCCCGGTAGGTGCGGTGAATCTTTCTTGCCTTCATGTCATTAGAGAGGATGGAGGCACTGAGGGCGTTTTTTGCAAGGATTAATAGCCCTGTGGTATCACGGTCCAGACGGTTGATGCACCGGAAAATAAAGGTTTCTCCTTTTTGTTGGAAATAATAGGCCATTCCGTTTGCCAGGGTATTATCATAATTATGAATGGACGGGTGGACAGGCATATCAAAGGATTTGTTTACCACCAGTAAATCTTCGTCTTCATAGATAATGTCCAGTTCCATGGGAACCGGGATGATGTGTTCAGAAGCGGATTCTTCCAATAAGGTGATTTTTAAAACATCGCCAGGTATGAGAGGCGTGCGGACATAAGCCCATTCTCCGTTTTGGAAAATTCCATGTTCTGTCTTTTTCAGATGAATGATGATCTGACGGGAATACCCTTTCTTTTTTAAATACTCCCCCACCGTGCAGGGCACGTCTGAGGGAGTGATTTTATATTCAAAAATTCGGTTCATAAATATTCCTTCTAGTTGGCATTGCTGGCTGCGATTTTTACACGGCTCCACAAATCACCCATGAGTTTTTTTGTCTCTTCGTTATATTCAAAGACTTCGTCAAATTCATTTCCGGTTCGTGGAATATAGGAGTCGATTCCTTCGTAATCGCCCCCTTCTCCATACAAATCTTCCAGAACTTCCTGGTTTGCTGAGGTATAACCTACATAGCTGGAATTGTCGTAAGCGCCTTCATAGTTCGTAGCAAAATTAATGTATGCATGAGCAAGCTCAGAATTTTTTGCATTTTTCGGAATGACCATGGCATCAGACCAGAGATTTGTTCCTGTCTTCGGCAGATAATAGTCCATGTTTTCGTTTTCACTGATCACATATGTAGCATCCCCGGAGTAGATCAGACCAAGTGCTTTTCTGCCCTGTGCCATATTATCGATGATTTCGTCGGTAACAATTTCAGGTTCCATGGTCTGCACACACTGTACCAGCCAGTCATAGGCTTCCCGGATCTCTTTCTCGTTCTCTGTATTCATAGAATATCCAAGTTCTTTTAAGGCCATCATAAAGGAATCTCGCTCGGAATCATAGAGATAAATGTCACCTTTGTATTTCTCGTTTAAGAAGATTCCAAATCCCTGTTCTTCCAAATCTTTTTTGTCTACTTTTGTTTTGTCATAGACAATTCCAACAGTTCCCCAGAAATAGGGGATGGAGTATTCGTTTTTCGGGTCATAAGGAAGTCCCTTTACGTTTTCAGAAAGCTGGTCCAGACAGTTTAGTTTGGAAGGATCCAGCTTTTGCAGCAGATTCTCCTGGATCAGACGCTGAATCATGTAGTCACTGGGCACCAACAGGTCATAGGATTCCTGGTTTGCCACTTTGATGTACATCTGCTCATTGGAATCAAAGTTGTCCATGACCACTTTGGCTCCTGTTTCTTCCTCAAAGGCAGAGATGATATTCTCTCCGGTGTATTCTCCCCAGTTATAAATGTGGAGCGTTTGTCCTTCAAAAGGACGGTCACCGCTTTTGGTGCCGAAGCGGACTACACAGACCAGAACAACCAGCACACAGGCAGCAGCGGCAACAGAGAAGATACGGCTGTGCTTCTGAATCACATCTTTCTGGCGGCGTTTGGCAGCCAGAACGGGAGCCACATTGATCAGAATCAGTGCAATCGTGATAATGACAACCACCAGAGTAGAAATGGCGTTAATACTCGGGTTGACTCGTTTGCTCATGGTGTAGACCATGATGCTCAGGTTTTTAACACCGCCGCCGGTTACAAAGTAGGAGATGATAAAATCATCCACCGACATGGTAAAGGCGATCAGAGATCCGGAAACAATACCGGGAGTGATCTGCGGTACGATTACTTTTATCAATGCTTTCCATGGAGTACAGCCTAAATCCATGGCAGCGTCTGCCAGGTTTGGATCCAGAGAACGGATCTTCGGCATCACGGACAGCATGACATAAGGAATACAGAAAGCAATATGTGCCAGCAGCATGGTAACGTAGCCTTTGTCAATCTTGAACGTAATGAAAAGCAGCATAAAACCAATAGCAGTTACGATCTCCGGATTCATCATAGGCAGATTATTCACCTGTTCCATAAGCTGGCGGACGATTTTCTTGGATTTGCTGAGTCCAATGGCAGCAATCGTACCGACTACAGTGGAAATAAAGGTTGCCAGGATTGCAACGCTGAAAGTGGTGTAAAGAGCGGACATCATGTCCTTGGATTCCAGCATATGGCGGTACCAGCGAAGGGAAAATCCGGTGAAAGTGGTCAGTGATTTTCCGTCATTAAATGAAAAAATAATCATATATAAAATAGGAAGGTAGAAAAAAGCCAGAGTAAGAATGATCAGTACCTTCCCAAAAGGTCTTTTTTTCTTATTCATGGTTTTAGTCCTCCTTTCCGCCCTGGTTTCTGGTTTCCGTCTTACGAACAGCCATCATCAGGAGCATCATGATCACAGCCATGACCATGGAGATGGCACTTCCGAAGTTCCATTCCCCTACGGTGATAAACTGGTTTTCAATCATATTTCCGATTAAGAAATACTGTCCGCCTCCTAAAAGCTTCGGAATAAAGAAGGAGCTTACCGCAGGCAGAAAGACCAGAGTGATGCCATTGATCACACCGGGCAGGGACAGCGGAAGCGTAACCCGAAGAAATGCTATGGCAGGATTTGCTCCCAGGTCCGCACTTGCTTCCAGAAGGGATTGATCCATTTTACTTAAAGAAGTCTGAATCTGCAGGATCATAAAGGGCAGGAAGTTATATACCATGCCCAGGAGAACAGCTCCTTCGGTATACAAAAGTTCGATATTTCCAAGTCCTATGAGGCTGAGTAACTGTTGGATAAATCCGCCTTCGCTTAACAGACCGATCCACGCATAGGTTCTTACCAGCATGTTGATCCACATAGGAATCGTGATGCATAAAATTAAAAGGTTTTGTGTTTTTTCCTTGCTTCTTGCAATAAAGTAGGCAATGGGATAGCCCAGAAACAGACAGATCACCGTTGTTTTTACTGCAATCAGAAGAGAACGCCAGAGAATCAGCAAAAAGTCAGGGTCGGTAAAAAACTTTTTGTAATGCTCCAGTGTAAAGGCAAATGTCACAATGCTGTTTCCCTGCTCCATGACAGAGTAGACTGCGATCAGTCCCATAGGAAGTACCAGCATCAGTACAGCCCATACAATGTAAGGCAGTGCAAGCTGCGAAAATTTCTTCATTTTAATAACCTACCTTTGACATGACATGGATATCTTCCGGGAAAAAGGTCAGGCCGACTTCCTGTCCTTCCTGGGAATAATCGGTGGTGTGGATCTTAAATTCCCGTCCTGTGGTCCAGAAGGTGATTTTATAAACTCCTTCCTTTACGGTCTCAGCATCGAAATCATAGTCAACACTCAGATCAACACTCTGGTTTTCATCACTGAGCTTCCAGCCCTGTGCGTTGGCCCAGGTTTTCAGTTCCGTATCCAGTGCCTGAGATTCCTGGATTTCATCTACGGTCTTAAAGAAGTTAAAGGCCATGACCGCTTCGTTTGCTTTTTCATTTTTTACGAAAGGCTGATCCACCACAAAGATCGTACGCTGGATGCTGGTTCCCTTGGCAGTGCTGAAGGTAACCGGATATTCTCCTTCTTCCCTGGCAAGCTCGTACTCTACTTTTGCAACAGAGATAAATTCATCACTGGCGACATCCCATGCCTGGGCATTGGAGAGGGCAATGATTTCTTTTTCATCCAGATTTTCCACATCATCAATATCCACATAGAAATTATTGGCACTGATCTTTTCGGAACCGTCCTCACTGGCTACGTCATGGTTTCGGATAACACGCATATCCACAGTAACACTGGTTCCGGGAACGGTTTCCACCATAATCTCATAGTGAACGCCTTTAAACAGTACGCTTAACACTTCACCAGTCATCTTGCCGTCCTTGACATCTACGATATCAATATCTTCCGGGCGGATCACCACGTCAACAGGCTCGTTTTCTTTGAAACCATAATCCACACAGTCAAAGGTGATATCATCAAAACGGACTTTGTAATCCTCCAGCATCACACCGGGCAGGATATTGCTTTCTCCGATGAAATTTGCGACAAAACGGTTGGAAGGCTCATTGTAGATTTCCTGTGGTGTTCCCACCTGCTGGATCTCGCCGTTTTTCATAACAACGATCTTGTCAGACATGGTAAGGGCTTCTTCTTGGTCATGGGTAACAAAAATAAAGGTGATTCCTACCTCCTGCTGAATCCGTTTCAGCTCATACTGCATCTCTTTTCGCAGTTTTAAGTCAAGAGCAGCCAGAGGCTCGTCCAGGAGCAGAACTTTTGGTTCATTGACCAGAGCTCTGGCAATGGCAACACGCTGCTGCTGCCCGCCGGACAGAAGGGTGGTATTTTTATTTTCATAGCCCTCGAGACCGATCAGTTTCAGCATCATCATAACTTTCTGGTCAATGATGTCCTTACTCACTTTTTTGATTTTAAGCCCGAAAGCAATATTTTCATACACATTTAAATGAGGAAACAGGGCATACTTTTGGAATACAGTGTTTAATTCCCTTTCATAAGGCGGTTTCTGGTTGATTTCTTCTCCGTCAAAGATGACTTTTCCCTCGTCTGCCTGGAGAAATCCTCCCAGAATACGAAGCAAGGTTGTCTTACCACATCCACTGGGTCCCAGAAGGGTAACAAATTCATTTTCATAAATGTCCAGGTTGATGCCTTTTAGGATGACCTGGCCGTCAAAACTTTTCACGATATTGCGAAACTCTATAATTTTTTTCTCTTCCATTTGCTTCTCCTTTCCATAATAAATCCATTATACTAAAGGAGAAACCCATGTCAATATCCAACACTTTAAATCCTGTTTAAATTAGTATTTAATTTATGATATTACAGGAAAACAGCAGAAAGTACATTGTATTAAAAAAAAGTTTGTGGTAGAATGTCCCTAGGTATTGGAAAAAATAAAACAGGAGGATATTGCATAAATGAAAGAAAAGTATGTTGCATATGTCGGAACATATACCCATGGAAGCAGTATTGGAATCCACTTGTATGATGTCAATGTGGAAGAGGGAACTTTGACAGAGCGAAAAGTAGTTCCTGTAAACAATTCTTCTCATCTTGCCCGTTCTGTAAACGGAAAATACCTGTATTCCATTGCAGATGAAGGCGTTGCTGTATTTGCCATTGCTCCGGACGGCGATTTGACTTTTATCAATAAAGTTGACATCGATGGTATGAGAGGATGCCATTTATCCACAGATGAAGAAGGAAAATATCTGTATGTGGCAGGCTATCATGACGGTAAGGTCACTGTGGTGCATACCCATCGTGACGGACGTCTCGGAAGTGTTGTAGATGGTGTTTTCCACAGAGGTCTTGGGAGTGTAGCAGAGCGAAATTTCCGTCCCCATGTAAGCTGTGTAAGACCTACACCGGATAATAAATACCTGTGTGCAGTGGATAACGGGATTGACCAGATGAAGATTTATCGGGTAAATGCCAGAACCAATCGTCTGGAACTGGTAGATATCTTAAGGTGTCAGAGAGAATCAGGACCAAGACTGATCAAATTCAGCCCGGATGGCAAGTTTGCCTATCTGAATTTTGAATTAAACAATACCATCCAGGTATTCCGTTATGACGGAAGCGGTAAGAATCCTGTTTTTGAACTGCTGCAGACAGAGACTACTCTGGCATCTCAGCATGACCGGGAACACGATGCGACTTCCGGTATGTGTCTGTCTCCGGATGGAAAATACGTCTTCTGCTCCACAGCAGGAGAAGATACGGTTGCTATGTATAAGCGTGATGAAGAGACAGGGCTTCTTGAGAAACAGTTTATTCTGCCGATCAGCGGCAGCTATCCAAAAGACCTGGATGTATTCCCGGATGGAAAACATCTGGCAGTGGTAAATCATGAGTCCAATTCCATTACCACGTTTACCATTGACTATGAGAAAAAATTACTGGTCATGAAGGGGAAACCAATGAAGGTAGAGACTCCAAACAGTATCATTTTTTCAAAATGCGAAGTATAACCGGAAAATTTTTTGAATAAAAGGAAGTGCAAATTATGGAAAGCGGGCCTTGTCCTGGGAAGAGGAAACAGTATAAGAAAAAAAATAAAATAGAATAGAATTCCTGCTGACAGACCCGGTTTTCCCGGTTTTCTGTGAACAGCAGGAAATGAAGGGAGAAACCATGATTAGAATATTCAAGACAGTGGATGGAAAGATTCATCAGGTGGACGAAGCGAGCGAAGGCTGTTGGCTGGCACTGACAGATCCTACGGCTACAGAAATTTTCGAGATCGCCAGGCGTTACCACATTGAAGTGGATGACTTGAGGGCACCTTTGGATGAGGAAGAACGTTCCCGTATTGAGGTAGAAGATGAGTATACCCTGATTATTGTGGACACACCGATTCTGGAGGAACGTGGAGAAAAAGACTGGTATGGAACCATTCCTCTGTCTATTATTGTCACAGAAGAGATCATTATTACGGTCTGCCTGGAAGACACATCCGTGCTGAGCCGATTTATGGACGGAAGAGTGCGGAATTTTTATACTTACATGAAGACAAGATTTATTTTGCAGATTCTGTATAAAAATGCAAGTATGTTTTTGCATTATCTGCGTATCATTGATAAGAAGAGTGAGGAAGTAGAAGAAAAGCTTCAGGAATCTACCAAAAATCAGGAGCTGATTGAGCTTTTGGAACTGGAGAAATCGCTGGTCTATTTTACAACGTCCTTACGGTCTAATGAAATGGTACTGGAGAAACTATTGAAGGTAGAGCGAATCAAACAATATCCGGACGATACAGATCTGCTGGAAGATGTCATCATAGAGAATAAACAGGCGATCGAGATGGCGAATATTTACAGCGGTATTTTAAGTGGTATGACAGAGGCATTTGCTTCTATTGTTTCCAATAATCTGAATATCGTGATGAAATTTTTGGCAACTGTGACGATTGTCATGTCCATACCGACCATGATTTTCAGTGCTTACGGAATGAATCTGAATGCCAAGGGAATGCCTTTTGCAGGACATCCGGAGGGGTTTGCCATAGTGATTGTATTGTCACTTCTTTTAAGCTTGGTAGTAGCGTTTATCTTCTCCAAAAAGAATTTATTTTAAAATAGAATCGAGGAGACTATATGAATTTTTTGAACAAAATGGAGCGAAAGTTCGGGCGGTATGCCATTCATAACCTTACAAAGTATATGATTATATGTTATATCATCGGGTTTGGTCTGGAATATCTGCAGGCACTTTTTGATATTCACCTGATTTCCTATCTGTATCTTAGTCCTGCACATATTCTGCAGGCCGGACAGGTTTGGAGACTGGTATCATGGCTTTTGATTCCGCCCGGAAGCGATAATATTCTTTTTGTGCTGATCATGCTGATGTTTTATTATTCGCTGGGAACGACCCTTGAGAGAACCTGGGGAGCTTTCCGTTATAATGTTTATGTGCTCGGTGGAATTATCTTCACCATTGTAGGAGCATTTTTGTTATATTTTTTTATGGGCAGCACATCGATATATTATATGCCTGCATTTTCAACATACTATATCAACCTGTCGATTTTTCTGGCATTTGCCATGAATTATCCGGACATGCAGGTATTGTTTATGATGATCATACCGATCAAGATGAAATATCTTGCATATTTGGATGTGGCATATTTGCTCTATGATATGGTAAAAGGGGATTGGGGTATTCGTACCGTGATTATTGCATCCCTTTTAAATTTTATTATTTATTTTCTGGCTACCAGAAATTACAGAAGTATATCTCCGCAGGAGATTCACCGAAAGCAGCAGTTTAAAAAAGCGGTTCATCCTAAGATGGCAAATGGTGTTACAAAACATAAGTGTGCCGTGTGTGGAAGAACAGAAAAAGATGGGGATAATCTGGAATTCCGTTTTTGTTCCAAATGTAACGGAAATTATGAGTATTGTCAGGATCACCTGTTTACCCATCAACATATTAAATAATTGGATATAGAAGTAAATGCCCCGGTTTCTGCCGGGGTATCTATAAGTAGAAGATAGATGGAGGAAAAAATGAATGCGCAGAACTAAAATTGTATGCACTATGGGACCAAACACAGATAACAGAGAGACAATGAAGGCGCTGGTGGAAAATGGAATGAATGTAGCCCGTTTTAACTTTTCTCACGGGGATCATGAAGAACAGAAGAATCGTATGGAGATTCTGAAAAGTGTAAGAAAAGAGCTGGATAAACCGGTAGCTATTTTATTAGATACAAAAGGACCGGAAATCCGTACTGGTCTGTTAGAAGACCATAAAAAAGTGACTCTGAAAGAGGGTGAAGAATTTATTCTTCATACAGAAGAAATCGTAGGAAATGAAAAAGGATGTTCCATTACTTACGAAGGACTGGCAAAGGATGTACAGGAAGGTAATTATATCCTGATTGATGACGGATTGATTGCACTTCAGGTCAAAGCGGTAAACAATGGAGATATTATCTGCCAGATTGTAAACGGAGGAGAACTGGGAGAGAAAAAGGGCGTCAATGTTCCGAATGTAAAAGTAAAACTTCCGGCTATCACCGAGAAAGATAAAGAAGACATTGTTTTCGGTATTCAGCGGAACATTGATTTTATCGCAGCTTCTTTTGTCCGCAGCGCAGAGGCAATAAGAGAAATTCGCCAGATTCTCGCAGAGTATCATGCAGAATCCATTGAGATCATTGCAAAAATTGAAAATGCGGAGGGTATGGAGAATCTGGATGAGATCATCGCAGAAGCAGACGGAATCATGGTTGCCAGAGGAGATCTCGGAGTAGAAATTCCTGCACAGGAGGTTCCTCATATCCAGAAGATGATCATTAACAAATGTAATGAAAACTATACACCGGTTATCACTGCGACACAGATGCTGGATTCCATGATGAGAAATCCTCGTCCTACCAGAGCAGAGGTTACAGACGTTGCCAATGCGATCTATGACGGTACAGATGCCATTATGCTTTCCGGTGAAACAGCAGCAGGAAAATATCCGGTAGAAGCATTGAAAATGATGGGAGAGATTGCAGAAAACACAGAGCAGTATATGGACTATGATAAATATATCCAGCACAGACAGATGTCCAAAGAGAAAAAAGTATCCTGTGCGATCGGAATCGCATCCGTACGTACTGCAAGAAACCTGGGAGCATCCTGCATCCTTACTCCTACGGTTGGTGGAAAAACAGCTCGCCTGATTTCCAGTTTCCGTCCTGTAATGCCAATTTATGCGGTTTCTCCAAATGAATCCGTAAGACATAAAATGCAGCTTTACTGGGGCGTTACTCCTCTAAAGGGTTATCAGAAGGATACCACAGAGAACATTATCATCAATGCGGTAGAAACGGTGAAGAGAGAACAGCTTGTGGAGAAGGGACAGACCATTGTTGTGACAGCAGGCGACCCGGCTACCAATATGACAAAGGCAGAAGGCGTAGTAACCAATATGTTGCAGGTAATGGAAGTATATTGATCGGTAAGAAAGATAGAAAGAGACCGTGCCAAAATGTGCGGTTTCTTTTTCTTTGTACAGAAAAAGAGACAAAATTATTTCGGATTTACTTGAAAATCAAAAGAGATTTCCGTATAATAGGGACAAAAATCGCAAACAAAGGGATTTGGCAAAGGAGAAGATTATGGAAAAAAAGACATTTGTTACCAAAGAGCAACTGGAAAAAATCGTAAAAAAATACCCCACTCCTTTTCATTTATATGACGAAAAAGGAATCCGTGAAAATGCAAAGGCAATGAAAGAGGCGTTTTCCTGGAATAAGGGATTTAAGGAATATTTTGCAGTGAAGGCAACACCAAATCCATATTTGATCAATATTTTAAGAGAGTATGGCTGTGGATGTGACTGCTCTTCTTACACAGAGCTGATGCTTTCAGAGGCCATAGGATGTACCGGGGAAGAAATCATGTTTTCTTCCAATGATACGCCAAAAGAAGAATTTCAGTATGCATACAAGCTGGGAGCGACCATAAACCTGGATGATTTTACACACATTGCATTCCTGGAAGATGCCATCGGAACTATTCCAAAAAGAATCAGTTGTCGCTATAATCCCGGTGGAGTTTTTGAAGTGTGCAATGGTATTATGGATAATCCGGGCGATGCGAAATATGGAATGACAGAGGAGCAGATTTTTGAGGCTTTTCGTATCTTAAAGGATAAAGGAGCAGAAGAGTTTGGTATTCATGCATTTTTAGCAAGCAATACGGTTACCAATCAATACTATCCAATGCTGGCGAAACGTCTGTTTGAACTGGCAGTGAGACTGGAGAAAGAGACAGGAGCCCATGTGAGCTTTATCAATTTATCCGGCGGTGTTGGAATTCCATATACACCGGATCAGGAGCCGAATGATATCAAAGCCATTGGAGAAGGGGTCAGAGAGGCTTATGAGGAAATTTTGATACCTGCCGGAATGGGAGAGATTGCAATCTATACAGAACTTGGAAGATTTATGATGGGTCCGTATGGATGTCTGGTGACAAAGGCTATTCACGAGAAACATACACACAAGGAGTACATTGGTGTAGATGCCTGTGCAGTAAACTTAATGCGTCCGGCAATGTACGGAGCTTATCATCATATTACGGTAATGGGCAAAGAAGATCAGCCATGTGATCATAAATATGATGTGGTTGGCTCATTATGTGAAAATAACGATAAATTCGCAGTGGACCGCATGCTTCCGGAGATTGAAAAGGGAGATTTACTGGTGATCCATGATACAGGTGCACATGGTTATTCCATGGGATATAACTACAATGGAAAGCTGAAATCAGCAGAACTTCTTTTGAAAGAAGACGGAAGTGTTCAGTTGATCCGAAGAGCGGAGACTCCGAAAGACTATTTTGCTACCTTCGATGGACTGGACTTTTATGAAAAACTGAATCTGTGATACAAAAAAAGGAGCGCACCATGTTTTAGGGGCACTCCTTTTTTTGTTATAAAGGCTTCCACAGGATGTCAAGATATGCTAAATCTCCCCCAACAAGTAATATAGCCTACAAAAAACAGGGCAGATAAGTGGGAAATGAAGAAAACTTTCTGGTGGCCTACTAAAAAAAGGTCTAGATAGGTTGGGAAATAGAAAAGCAGCATTCTAGCCTATCCTTGCCTGAGGAAAAGTAGGCCAGAATGCAGAAGATAAAAAATCCAGCCTATCAGGGAAGAAAAAAGGTAGGTGGGAATTCATACAATGAAATTTTTAGCCTGTTCGTGCCTTGAAAAAGCAGGCTAAAACAGGGAGATGGGAAAATGTGAGTGATTTATGGAAAGTGTTTTTGCAAAAAGAATAACAAATATTATGTATATCCATATTGCTTATTCCTCCATAATGGTCACAGGCAATACAAAAAGATAATTGATATTTTGTTTTAATATACTATAAATGAGCAAGTTCGTGATTTTGCATAAAAGAAAGACACCTCGATTCCGTGTGTTGTATAATGAAAGTGCCTAAACAAACATTTGCAACATTTACGAAAGAAGGTGTCTCTCGCAAATATTATACATCATTCCTCATTCATATACAACCAGTTTAAAAAATTAAACTTATGCAAATTTTATTCGAACCGAATAATAAACCATCTTATGAGTATCCTAATCAGTATTTTCATTTCAGGATATCATGGAAAAACCACGGACTTTGCTAAAAACAGTTCCTGTCACAGAACTACGATTGCCCATTTCCTCAATTCCGGAAAATGGGATGATTCCTTACTTTCAGATACGTTAAAATGCTCTGTCATTGAGATTATTTATTCAGAAGCAGCACGCACCGGAAAGCCTGTTTTCTGTATTGTGGACGATACGATCGCTTCAAAGACAAAGCCTTCGTCACAGGCCATTCAGCTGGAAAAGTATCGTTATCTTTTTCAATGCGCAAAGGAAAGTAATGATTTTGATTCATTTATGAAATTCGCAGTGTAGTTTTGTGCAATTTTTCAAATTTGCTCATTTATAGTTATAAAGAAAAACAGACATATAGGGAGGAAACGAAATGATTATAGGGACATTATTAAACGGGAAAAAATGTGTTTATGATTTGCCGGTAATGATTAAGACGGCAGAGCAACTGGAAAGCCTGATATATGGATACAACGAAAATCCAAGCCATAGGGAAGAATTGCTAAAGAAAAAGCTGACAAAAGTTAGAGGATGCTTTATAATGAAAGTTAAGAAGAACTTGAGAAAATTGTTTAGGTGCTATAAATAGCACCCATGTTTATATTGTAGTAGAAAGGAGTAGGTTTATGAATACAGTAATTACAGATATGTCAGGAGCTATGATTGAGCATTCTACGGTTATTACAAATTTCGTGGCGATTGTATATAGCCAGTTAAAGAATAACCTTTGTAGGGTTTATCCAGACAATGTACAATATAAGTGGGTTGTTGACGGGGAAGAAAAAAAGGTGATTCCAGATGCATCAATTAACTGCCGGATAACTGCAAAAAAGGGGAATTCTTTTTTTGATATCCCACGCCTCGTATTAGAAGTCTTATCCCCCTCTACTGAAAAATATGACAGGGAAGGGAAAAAAGAATTATACAGAAAACAGGAAATTGATGAATACTGGATTGTAGATTGGCAGAGAAAACGGATTGAGATATATACTTTAGATTATGACGAAGAGGGAGAGCCGCAGTATTATCTTTTCAAGAACATTACCGAAGAGAATAAAGAAGAGTTGGGAATCGTGCATTTCCCACATATCAAAATAGAATTTGATGAACTGTTTAATTTTTAAGCTGGAAGAAATAAGAAGAGGTGCATACCACTGTGTATATGACACAGGGTATGCACCATATTTTTTTAATAGGATTATCTGACAAAAACGGCAGATTTAACAGTACCTAGTGTATTGGCACAATGATAATCAAACTAACTATATCATGATTAAAACTCAGGATAGAGAGAAACCAATTTTATACGGGCATCTTTTGTTGTAAACTGCCAGTTTACTTTGGATTTTCCGTTGTTACGTTCGTCTTCCCACGCTGAAAGCTCTGAACGTAAGGCATCAATAGACGCAATCCTTCGAGATAAACATTGACGCATCATAACATTGAGTTCTATCTCGGCAATATAGAGCCAGCTTCCATGCTTCGGGGTGTAATGTATCTCAAGTTTTTTTATGATACGTCTAGCTTCCTCTGGCGGAAACGCTTTATACAAGGAAGCTGGTTTATGGGTATTAAGATTATCCATTACAAGAATAATCTTTTGGGCAGCAGGATACATTTCATCGACCAGATACCTGATTTCTTCTGCCCAGTCGATTGCGGTTCGGTGTTCACGAACACTGACATGATGTCTGCCTGCCAGAGCTTCCACAAAAGCAAAGATACTGCAGGTTCCATTCCGAGTGTACTCAGAATCAATCTTTTTATTGTCACCAGGACGCATTGCCCAGGATTCTCTGGCTTCACCTAACAGCTGATAAGGTTTCTCATCCATGCAGACGACAGGGATATCCTTATTATATGGAAGTTCATATATGTCAAGCACATCTTCCATACAGGCTACAAATTCTGCGTCTGCTTTGTTTGGGAGACACCAGTAGTCGTTGCGGTGAGGCCGAAGTTGGTTTTTTTTAAGGAACGTCGGATAGCTTCTCTGCTGATGGGTTCATCCAATTCAATTTTTAAATGGTCTTCAAGAAGGCGGATCGTCCAACGAGCGTGGCCTTCTGGAACCGGGCCACAGGCAACTTCAATGATTTTTGCTTCTGTTCTGCCATCTATTTTGCGGCGAGCATTATCGGAATTAATGTTTCTGTTGATTTTTAATACTTCATCAATCCCGCCAGAAGCAAAGAGTTTTACGGTTTTTGCAATAGTTGCCCGGCTGACATTGCATGCAGACATACATTGATCATATGTCATAGCGGGCAGATGATCTTCATCAAGATTTATGAGAATTCGGCAGCGCACAGAAAGTATCTGATTTGTATCTTTCTTTTTAAGGATGCTCTTTAAACGTTTGATATCGTCATCTGTCAATTTGATTTTATTTTTCTTTGGTCTTGCCATAGTGATAATCTCCATTTCATATGTATATTTTATCATCTATGACAAATATATCAAACAAGAAATATTAGTTCAATAATGAATGTGTCAATACACTAGTATGAGGTGTTCAGGAGTGCCTGCATCAATTGCAGCATCTCTTTTTGGACATACGGAGAAACTAAATGACGAAAATTACACCTACGATATCAGTAGTATGGAAATGAAAGAAAAAATTTTAAGAGAAGCATCTGGAAAACTTTGAAAGTAATCAAAAGTAATCAGATCCGTGAAATGCAAAAAACACTGAAGCCCTTGATTTTACAAAGGTTTCAGCGTAAATTTTATACTGCCGGCAGCGGGACTTGAACCCGCACGTGGTTGCCCACAACAGATTTTGAGTCTGCCTCGTCTGCCATTCCGACACGCCGGCATGTGTTTCTTCAACGTCACTTATCTTATCATAGGAATGGACGAATTGCAAGTGTTTTTTTGAAAATTGTAAAAAATTATAAAACGCCTTTTTAAATTTTTTTATTTTATAATTTTACGGTTATTTAACTTTTGCAGCCGTATATTTCGTGCTAAAATAAAAAGATAGAAAGAAGGTATTAGAATGATGATACATGGAAATAAAACAGGATTAGTATTAGAAGGCGGAGGTATGCGTGGTGCGTTCACCACAGGAGTGCTGGATTTTTTTCTGGATTCTCTGGACAGGAAATTTTCATTTCATTCCTGCATCGGTGTTTCAGCAGGTGCCATTCATGCCTGCAGCTTTTTATCAAAACAAAAGGGCAGGGGCTTTGAGACAAACGTTGATTATTTAGAAGAAGAACAGTATGGCAGTTTCAAGAACTTAATAAAAACAGGTGATTTGTTTGATGCAGAGTTTTGTTATAAAACGATTCCGGAGGAGTTAAATCCATACGATTATAAAGCATTTGGAGAGAATCCGACGGAGTTTTATGCGGTAGTGACAAACTGCAGGACCGGTGAGGCTGAATACAAGCGAATCACCGATATGCATAAAGGCATTTATTTTGTTCGTGCATCAGGCTCTCTTCCATTAGTATCCAGAACAGTATGGATTCAGAAGCAGCCTTATCTGGATGGAGGAATCGCAGATTCTATTCCAATCAAAAAATCAGAAGAATTGGGAAATGAAAAAAATGTGGTAGTGCTCACCAGAGACCGGGGGTATCAGAAGGAACCGAATAAATTAATGCCTATGGCACATATCAGGTATGGAAAGGAATTTCCAAAGCTGGTAGAACAGATGAAAAACAGGCACATTCGTTATAATGAGACTTTGGAATATCTCTATCAGCAAGAGAAAAAAGGAAAAGTATTTATCATCTGTCCGGAGGAACCTGTAGAGATCGGAAGAATTGAAAAAGATAAAGAAAAACTGAAAGAATTATATCAGCAAGGATACGATACTGCCGGGAAACGATATGAAGAGCTGAAGGGATTTCTTGGCATCTGAGGGGAAGGAGGAGCATATGGGAATTAAAACATTTGCGGCAATAGATATCGGTTCTTATAGTGTGCGGATGGATATCTATGAGATGTCTCAGCGGACAGGAATCAAGCATATTGATACTGTCCAGAGCAGACTGGAAATGGGAAAAGAAACTTATAGTGACCGGTCGATTACCGTAGATACTGCTAAGGAATTGTGCAGAATTCTGAAGAGCTTTACAGAAATCATGAAAGAGTATCAGGTGGATGATTATCGTGCCTGTGCTACCAGTACACTTAGGGAGGCTGAAAATGTCTGGATGGTGCTGGGACAGGTGTATCCGAAGACCGGGCTTGAGGTGGATATTTTAAGCAATTCAGAACAGAGATTTTATGGTTATAAGTCTATTGCGGCAAAAGAAAATTCTTTTGCAAAAATTATTCAGAAGGGGACTGCAATCATAGAAATCGGAGGAGGAAACGCACAGGTATCTTTGTTTGATAAGGATACTCTGGTAACAACTCAGGATTTCAGGATGGGAAGTCTCCGCATCCGGGAACTGCTCCATCCGTTGGAAAGTCAGACGCTGCATTATGAGCAGGTGGTGGAGGAACTGGTACATAATCAGGTTCTCGGATTTAAGAAGCTCCATTTAAAAGACAGAAAAGCAGAACACATGATACTTCTTGGGAATACATTTATTGAGCGTATGCTGGAAAAAAATGACAGCATGAAAGAGAGCAGAACGGTCAGTTTTCAGGAATTTATGGAAGCTTATCAGTGGGTGCTGTCTCGTTCTCCTGAGGAAATATCCGTTGAACTGGGAATTTCTCTGGATTATGCAGAAAGCATGGTTCCTGCACTGATTATTTACCGGGTGTTTATGGAAGAATTTGGTGCACAGACATTGTGGTTCCCCGGAACACATCTCAATGACGGTATCTCATATGATTATGCAGAAAAGCATAAAATCATAAAGAGTAAACATAATTTCGAAAATGATATTCTGGTTTCAGCAAAGAATATTGCAAAACGATATATGAGCAGCAAGAACCATACTGGTGCGGTGGTGAAAAATGCTCTGGCAATTTTTGACGGAATGAAAAAGATTCATGGCATGGGAAACCGGGAAAGACTTCTGCTGCAGATAGCGATTCTGCTTCATGACTGTGGAAATTATATCAGTTTCAGCAATGCTTCAGAATGTGCTTATGAGATTATCATGTCCACGGAAATTATCGGGCTTTCTCACCAGGAGAGAGAATTGATCGCAAATATTGTGCGTTTTATCAAACTCCCCTTTGATTATCACTGTGGAGAGGATTTTCGCAATGTTATCAGCAGAAGCTATTATATGACAGCAGCAAAACTGACAGCTATTATCCGGGTGGCGAATGTGTTAGACAGGAGTCATAAGCAAAAAATAGAGGAAATCAAGGTAACGGCAAGGGAGCAGGAATTGGTTATGACAGTAACTGCAAAAGAAGATATGACCCTGGAGAGAGGGCTTTTAGAAGAGCAAAGTGATTTCTTTGAAGAAATTTTTAGTATACGGCCTGTATTAAAATGCAGGAAACAGAAATAGAAGGAGGCTGCATATGGATTTGAAAGAATATTTGAAACCAGAATATTACAGAAATAGAGAATTGAGCTGGATGGGATTTAATGAGCGTGTCCTGTCAGAAGCAAGAGATAAATCCATACCTTTATTTGAAAGGCTGAAGTTTCTCAGTATCACAGCTTCCAATCTGGACGAGTTTTTTATGATACGTGTGGCTTCTCTAAAGGATATGGTTCATGCCAAATATACGAAGCCGGATATTGCAGGGTTATCACCAAAAGAACAGCTTGCCCAATTGGCACCTGCCACCAGAAATCTGATTCAGACCCAGTACAGTACCTACAATCGTTCTCTGCTTCCTGCACTGAAAAAGGAAGGGCTGATCGTGGTGGAAAGCCATGAGGATATGAATAAGGAGCAGAAAGCCTTTACAGACCAGTATTTCGAAGAAACCATTTATCCGGTGCTCACACCTATGGCAATGGACAGTGCAAGACCGTTTCCCCTGGTGCGGAACAAAACTCTGAATATTGGTGCACTGATCGCAAAAAAAGGAAAAAAAGAGAAAGAGGAATTGGAGTTTGCTACCGTACAGGTTCCGTCTGTGCTTCCGAGAATCATAGAAATCCCATGTCAGAAAGAGGGCAAGAAAGCAGTCATTCTTCTGGAAGAAATTATCGAGAGAAATATCGGAAAATTATTTTTAAGCAACCAGGTAGTCTGTGCCTGTCCGTATAGGATTATTCGAAATGCGGATTTGACCATTGATGAAGACGAAGCGGCAGATCTGCTCAGTGAGATTCAGAAACAGATCAAGAAGAGGCAGTGGGGGGAAGTGATTCGCCTGGACGTGGATGAAAAAATGGATGTACGCCTTCTGAAAATCCTGAAAACAGAATTTCATATGAGGGAAGAAGATATCTATGCAGTGAACGGTCCGCTGGACTTGACTTTCTTGATGAAAATGTATGGACTGGAAGGCTTTGAGGAGTTAAAAACACCTTCTTACACACCGTCTCCGGTGCCTCAGATGATGACCGAGGAAGATATTTTTACGCAGATTCGCAGACAGGATATTCTTCTGCACCATCCGTATATGACTTTTAATCCGGTAGTAGATTTTGTCCGCCAGGCATCCAGGGATCCACAGGTGCTTGCGATTAAGCAGACACTGTATCGTGTCAGTGGACATTCTCCCATTGTTGCGGCTCTTGCTCAGGCAGCAGAAAATGGTAAGCAGGTGACGGTACTGGTAGAGCTGAAAGCCAGATTCGATGAAGAGAATAATATTGTATGGGCGAAAAAGCTGGAAAAAGCCGGATGTCATGTTATTTATGGACTTTTAGGATTAAAAACGCATAGTAAGATTACGCTGGTTGTCCGCAAGGAAGAAGAAGGCATCCGCAGATATGTACATCTTGGAACCGGAAATTATAATGATTCTACGGCAAAATTATATACAGACTGTGGAATTCTCACCTGTTCTGCAAAAATCGGGGAAGATGCTACAGCAGTCTTTAATATGCTCTCCGGTTATTCTGAGCCCAAAAGCTGGAACAAACTGGTAGTTGCACCGATCTGGATGCGGAACCGTTTTCTCCATCTGATTGAAATGGAAAGGGAGAGAGCACTGGAGGGAAAGAAAGCCAGAATTGTCGCAAAGATGAACTCTCTTTGTGACAGGGATGTGATTGCAGCTTTGTATGCGGCCAGTGCAGCAGGGGTTCAGATTGATTTGATCATCCGTGGCATTTGCTGTCTGAAGGTAGGAATTCCCGGTATCAGCGAAAATATCACGGTTCGCTCGATTGTAGGCAATTTCCTGGAACACAGCCGTATCTTCTATTTTTACAGTGACGGAAGAGAGCAGATCTTTATGGGAAGTGCAGACTGGATGCCGAGAAATCTGGATAAGCGGGTAGAAATTGTGTTCCCTGTAGAAGATGAAGGAATTAAAGAAGAGGTAAAACATATTTTAGATATTCAGCTTGCAGATAATGTAAAGGCTCATATTCTGAATCAGGATGGAACGTATGAGAAAATTGACAAGAGAGGAAAACAACTGATAAATTCTCAGGAATATTTTTGTATGGAGGCTACAAAACGAGGTGCATCTCCCAACAATCCGGTTCATGACCGAATCTTTATTCCGGCAGAAGCACCGGATGAGGAAGCGTGAGGATGAGCATGGAATTTTTGAAAAAATTATGGGGCTGCCTCAAGTCATGGTTGATGCCGGTCCTGTGCGGCTTACTTTTGGCATTTATTTTTTCCTGTTTCTTTCAGGTTGCGGTTGTAAAGGGAGAAAGCATGGAACCGACTCTTCATAACGGACAATTTTTGCTTTTGCAGACAGGATTTTTAAAGGAAGATACCATCAAACGTGGTGATATTATTGTCGCTTCAAAAGAAACCCCAAAGAAACTGGAAATTGTCAAGCGGGTAATCGGACTTCCCGGAGACCATCTGGAAATTTTGGAGAATCGGGTATATATCAATGGAGAACAACTGGAAGAAGGATATCTGAGAGAAGAAATGAAAACAGGAGATATCGATATGGTCATTCCAGAGGGAAAATTGTTTGTGATGGGAGATAACCGAAACGATTCTGCAGACAGCCGTATGGAATCTATTGGCCTGGTAGATGTACAGACAGAGCTGCACGGAAAACGTATTTTTTAAGCTGGAATTTAGTAACGAGCCAAAAAGATGCATTTGGCTCGTTATTTTTCTATGCTTCACGCAGTCGTTTGAGAACAGAGTAAGGGATTTTTAAATTTCCTTTTCCGGTTCCTAACTGTATCTGCGGCTTATTGTCGCCATGGAAATCGCTGCCGCCGGAAAACTTTAACCCATGTTGTTTGGCAAGCATGGCCATGGCTGTTTCTTCAGAGGCGTGGTAAGAGGAATAGTAGACCTCCAGGGCATCCAACCCGGCTTTTTTTAATTCGTTTACAAGAGAATCTAACCGCTGGCGAGAGAATTTGCATAAAACAGGGTGAGCAAAAACAGCAATTCCTCCGCATTCATGAATCAAACGAATAGATTGGAAAGGAGAAATGTCCTTTCTTGGGACATAACATTTGGCACGGTCTCCAAGATAGCGGTCAAAAGCCTCCTTTATGGAATTGAGCTCATGATGATCCACCAGAAATCTGGCCAGATTGGCTCGCGTGCAAGTGCTGTTTGGGAAAGCTTCCTGGAGTGCCTCTTTTGTAATTGAAAACCCTTCCTTTTGAAGAAGGGCGATTATTTTGTCGTTCCGTTCTTCCCGGGAGCGTTGAAATCCAATCAGTGCTTCCTGAAAAGCTGTATTTTTCCAGTCAAGATCTAATCCGACGATGTGAACACTGGTGTTTTGCCAGGTGGAAGAAAATTCAATCCCGGGAATAAGCTCTAAATCCGTTCCCCGGGCTGCTTCTGTGGCTTCTTCCAGGCCGTTTGTCGTATCGTGGTCTGTAAGTGCAAGGGCTTTCAGATGTTGTTTTCTGGCAAGAGCAACCAGTTCCGTAGGAGTCAATGTTCCGTCGGATGCAGTAGAATGGGTGTGTAAATCAATGTATTCTTCCATATCAAACCATCCTTTCCGGTGTAAAAGCTGTTTTAAGATACAAAAAAAGGAAATATCTTTCCAGATATTTCCTGAGCAGTTCGTACGGGAATCGAACCCGTGTTTCCGCCGTGAGAGGGCGGCGTCTTAACCGCTTGACCAACGAACCGTGCCTGATTATAATACAACAAACTCAAATGAATGTCAACACTATTTTGTAAAAAAAATTAAAAAAATAGTAATTGACGAAAAGAACAAATGTTCGATATAATAAAAGGGAAAAAGAAAAGGTTTGAAAATATATGGGAAATGAGATATGATACAGAAGACCTTATTGTGGGGAAGTAAACCCTGAGGTTTCATGAATGAATTTTAGAAAGGAAGATAAATATGGAGTGGGAATTCGCAGTTTTAGACTGGTTTCAGAGTATCCAGCATCCTTTTTTAACAAAGCTTCTTGGATTTATAACCATGCTTGGGGAAGCTGGATGGTTCTGGATTCTTCTTGGGGTGATTCTTTTGATTTCCAGAAAAACAAGACATTGCGGAATTGCTGTGCTTGCGGCACTTCTCTTAGACTTGGTTCTGGCCAATATAATCCTGAAACCCCTGGTGGCAAGGCCAAGACCGTGTTGGGTTCTTGATACCGTGGAACTTCTGGTTCGTGTGCCAAAGGATTATTCTTTTCCTTCTGGACATACCATGGCCTCTTTTGCAGCAGCAGGAGCATTGCTGTTTACCAGAAAGAAGTGGGGGCTTTGGGCTCTTGGACTGGCTTTTCTTATGGGAATCTCCCGCCTGTATTTTTATGTGCATTTTCCGACCGATGTGCTGGCAGGGCTGGTACTTGGACTATTGTGCGGATATCTTGGTGCCTTGTTTGTAAAAAGGGCAAACAGGACAAAATTTGGAACGATATATGATATATAAGGAAGGTTTTAAAAATGGCAAAGAAAAATGTCTATGATGCCAGCAGTATTACAGTACTGGAAGGATTGGAAGCAGTGCGGAAGCGTCCGGGCATGTATATTGGAAGTGTGTCCAGAAAAGGACTGAACCATTTGATCTATGAAATCGTGGATAATGCAGTGGATGAACATCTGGCAGGATTTTGCAAAAATATCCGAGTGACTCTGGAGAAAGATGGATCTGCCACCATTGAAGATGACGGAAGGGGAATTCCGGTAGGAATGCATGAAAAAGGCGTTTCCGCAGAACGTCTTGTATTTACTACACTTCATGCAGGTGGAAAGTTTGATGATTCTGTATATAAGACGAGTGGTGGTCTCCATGGAGTAGGTTCTTCTGTAGTCAATGCACTTTCCGCTTATCTTGATATTAAGATAAGCACCGGCGGCTATGTACACCATGACCATTATGAGAGAGGAAACCCTACCATTGAGTTGGAGGAAGGGCTTTTGCCAAAGCTTGGCAGAACAAAAGCGACAGGAACTTTGGTGAACTTTCTTCCGGACTCTGAGATTTTTGAGAAGACCTGGTTTTCATCCGCAGAGGTGAAAAGCAGGCTTCATGAGACATCCTATTTGAATCCTGCACTTACCATTGTTTTTGAGGATAAAAGACAGGCAGAAGAAGAACGGGTTGTGTTTCATGAGCCGGAAGGAATTGTGGGATTTATCAAAGATTTGAATAAAAAAAGTGAAGTGATCCATGATCCGGTATATTTTAAGGGGGAATGTGATGGCATTACTGTAGAGGCTGCCTTTCAATATGTGAATGAATTCCGGGAAAATGTACTGGGATTTTGCAATAATATTTATAATTCAGAGGGAGGAACTCATCTTACAGGGTTTAAGACTACCTTTACTTCGGTGATGAACACCTATGCAAGAGAGTTGGGAATCCTGAAGGAAAAAGACAGCAATTTTACCGGAGCAGATGTGAGAAATGGAATGACTGCTGTGGTATCGATCAAGCATCCTGCACCTCGTTTTGAGGGGCAGACCAAGACAAAACTGGATAACCAGGATGCGGCAAAAGCTGTAGGAAAAGTGACGGGAGAAGAGATCGTTCTGTATTTTGACAGAAATCTGGAGACACTGAAGGGAATCCTTTCCTGTGCAGAAAAGTCTGCTAAGATTCGAAAGACAGAGGAGAGAGCCAAGACAAACCTTCTGACTAAACAGAAGTATTCCTTTGATTCCAATGGGAAATTGGCAAACTGCGAAAAGAAAGATCCTTCTTTGTGTGAAATTTTTATTGTGGAGGGAGATTCTGCGGGAGGCAGTGCCAAGACAGCAAGAGACAGGAGTTTTCAGGCAATCCTGCCAATCCGGGGCAAGATTTTAAATGTAGAAAAAGCCACTATTGACAAGGTTTTGGCAAATGCGGAGATCAAAACCATGATCAATGCGTTTGGATGTGGGTTTTCAGAAGGATATGGGAATGACTTTGATATAGCGAAGCTTCGATATCATAAGATTATTATCATGGCAGATGCGGATGTGGATGGAGCCCATATCTCTACCTTGCTTCTTACATTGTTTTACCGGTTCATGCCGGAGCTGATCTACGAAGGACATGTGTATATTGCCATGCCTCCGTTATACAAGGCTATGCCTTCGAAGGGAAAAGAAGAATATCTTTATGATGACAAGGCACTGGAACGCTACAGAAAGACTCATAAAGGGCCGTTTACACTTCAGAGATACAAAGGTCTTGGAGAAATGGATGCAGAACAATTGTGGGAGACTACCCTGAATCCGGAAACAAGAATGCTGCGGCTGGTAGAGATTGAAGATGCCAGGATGGCATCAGAGGTGACAGAAGTTCTTATGGGGACAGAAGTTCCGCCGAGAAAAGCATTTATTTATGAACATGCACAAGATGCAGAATTAGATATATAAGAGGTTTAGTATGTATGGCTGAGATACAGGAAAATATTATCAGAACCGAGTATTCGGAAATTATGCAGAAGTCTTATATTGACTATGCGATGAGTGTTATTATTGCCAGAGCTCTTCCCGATGTAAGGGACGGACTGAAGCCCGTTCAGAGAAGAACTCTGTATGATATGCATGAACTTGGAATCCGTTACGACAGACCCTATCGTAAATGTGCACGTATTGTGGGAGATACTATGGGTAAATATCATCCTCATGGAGACAGTTCCATATACGATGCACTGGTTGTTATGGCTCAGGATTTTAAGAAAGGTCTTCCTCTGGTAGACGGACACGGAAATTTCGGCTCTATTGAAGGAGACGGGGCTGCGGCAATGAGGTATACAGAGGCCAGGCTGCAGAAAATCACTCAGGAAGTATATCTGAGTGATATGGATAAAAATGTGGTGGATTTTGTGCCAAACTTCGACGAAACGGAGAAAGAACCCGAGGTTCTTCCTGTAAGAATTCCAAATCTTCTGGTAAACGGAGCGGACGGCATCGCAGTAGGTATGGCTACCAGTATTCCGCCGCATAATCTGACAGAGGTAATTGACAGCGTAATCGCTTACATGAAGAATAATGATATCACAGTAAAAGAATTGATGCAGTATATGAAGGGACCTGATTTTCCTACGGGAGGACTGGTAGTCAATAAAGATGACCTGCTTTCTATTTATGAATCCGGAACCGGAAAAATCAAACTTCGTGGAAAAGTAGAGGTGGAAAAGGGAAAAAACGGGAAAAACCTTCTGGTGATCACAGAAATCCCTTACACGATGATAGGGGCCAATATCGGCAAATTTTTAAATGATGTGGCATCTCTGGTAGAGACGAAAAAGACCACAGATATTGTGGATATTTCCAATCAGTCTTCCAAAGAAGGCATCCGTATTGTGCTGGAACTGAAAAAAGGGGCAGATGTAGAAAATCTTAAAAATATGCTTTACAAGAAAACACGTCTGGAAGATACTTTTGGAGTGAATATGCTGGCAGTTGCGGAAGGAAGACCGGAAACCCTGGGGCTGAAACAGATTATTGAGCATCATGTGGATTTTCAGTTTGACGTTACTACCAGAAAATATAATAGTCTTCTGAAAAAAGAGCAGGAAAACAGAGAAGTCCAGGAAGGTCTTATTAAGGCATGCGATGTGATCGATCTGATCATTGAAATCCTGAGAGGAAGTAAGAGCAGAGAACAGGTGAAGAATTGTCTGATCCATGGCGAAACAGAAGGAATCAAATTTAAGACAAAAACCAGCCAGCGTCAGGCAGGAAAGCTGCATTTTACGGAACGTCAGGCGACAGCTATTTTAGAAATGCGTCTGTATAAGCTGATTGGGCTGGAGATAGAAACACTGCTTAAAGAACACGAAGAAACAATGAAGAAAATCGCAAGATACGAGGATATTCTTGCTAATTATGATTCTATGGCATCAGTGATCATTGGTGAATTGCGGGAAATTCAAAAGGAATACGGCCAAAAACGCCGCACTTCTATTGAAAATGCAGCAGAAGCTGTATATGAAGAGAAAAAAATAGAAGAGATGGAAGTGGTATTCCTGATGGATCGTTTTGGTTATGCAAGAACTATAGATAAGAGTACTTATGAGAGAAACAGAGAAGCAGCGGACAGCGAAAATAAATATGTATTTTCCTGTATGAATACAGACAAGATATGTATTTTTACAGATTCCGGAAGGATGCATTCTGTTAAAGTACTGGATCTGCCATATGGAAAATTGAGAGATAAAGGGACACCGGTTGATAATGTCAGCAA
This sequence comes from uncultured Blautia sp., assembly GCF_947654165.1. GTDB lineage: Bacteria > Bacillota > Clostridia > Lachnospirales > Lachnospiraceae > Blautia. The sequence goes on along the minus strand of NZ_CANTKB010000007.1, from coordinate 4,623 downwards.
TTATGACAGTGCAGCAGAGCAGATTGTGTATGTGGGATGTCTGGCGGGAATCCGGCAATCAAAGATATGTTTTGTCACAGCAAGCGGCATTGTAAAACTGGTGGACGGCAGTGAATTCGAAGTTTCTAAGAGAACCATAGCAGCTACAAAGCTGGCACAGGAAGATAAAGTAATCATGGTTCAGAATGCAGACCAGATGGAGCATCTGGTACTTCAGACAAAAGAAGGGTATTTTCTGAAGTTTTTGAAAGAAGAGATACCAGAGAAGAAAAAAACTGCATTGGGAGTCAGGGCAATCCGCATGAGTGACAAAGATCAGGCGGAGCATGCTTATATGCTGGAAAATCGTACGGAATATGAGATTGAGTATAAAAATAAAAAGGTGATTTTAAATAAACTGAAGCTGGCGAAGAGGGACACAAAAGGAACAAAAATCCGGGTTTAGAAGAAACGAGGTGAGCCGGTGAAAATCCGTAAAAAATGGTGCAAAAATGGTATAGTTCTGTTTTTGTTGGTGTTTTTGACAGGATGCAGTGTGGAAAATCTGGGAGTAGATAAAATTAAAGAGGCTGTTCAGGCCCATCAGAAATCAGAAGAACCCAGGGAACAGGAAATTACAGAGGAGCAGGCTGCATTTTTATATGGGTATCAAACCTTATCAGCAGATGAACAGAAGATATACAGACAACTGGTAAAGGGATTGGAAGATTTTCAAGAAGAAATTTCCTTGAGTCCGGTATCAGAAGATGGCGTAGAGAAGATCTTTAACAGGGTGATGATCGACCATCCGGAATACTTCTGGACAGAAGGCAGTTTTCAGTATTATATGGAAACCTGGCCGGATGGTTCTGCTGCTGATATGAAGGTCATGCCAAATTATCTGATGGAGCAGGAAGAGGCGAAGCAGATACAGGCTGATATAGAAGCAAAAGCTCAGGAATGGCTGGCGGGAGTCAGCCAGGAAACCGATACCTATGAAAAAATCAAGTATGTATATGAAACGTTGATCCGAAATGTGGATTATGATGCAAACAGTGCGAATAATCAGAATATACAGAGTGTGTTTCTGGAGGGCAGAACGGTATGTATGGGATATTCCAAGGCAACCCAGTATCTTTTGAATCAGATGGGAATATTTTGTACGTTGGTGACAGGAACGGCCTCCGACGGGACACAGCAGGGAGATGCGGATACAGGACATGCATGGAATCTGGTGAAAATCGGGGATGAATTTTATTATGTAGATACAACCTGGGGGAATCCGGGGTATTCGGATGCCCAAAACGTAGGTGTGGATATTTTCTACAGTTACTTATGCTGTAACGAAGACACGCTTGCTCCTACCCATCGGGCCAATGATGATCTGCAGCTTCCAACGTGCAGGGATGACCGTTATAATTATTATAAGAATAAAGGCTGCTGGTATGAAACGTATGACAGAAACCAGATATATCAGGTTATGCTTCAGAATGTCAGTGGAGAACATCATACAACAGAACTGCGGTTTGCATCCAGAGAAGCCTACGAACAGGCGGCAGAAGAGATGGTGCAGGGGAACATCATGCAGGAGGCAGTACAGAATTCTTCTAACCTGTCGCCGGGACAGCAGGTGTCCTGGCAGATTTATTATGGAGGATGGGATAATTTGATCGTAATTGTCTGGAATTAAGCCGGTTTCCGGGCAAAAGGGCAAAAAGGGCTTGCAAGTTTCCCTGATTAGTGCTATCCTTAAAGAGAACTTGATAATTACGATAGCATAAGAGTGGGCCGCAAGGTCCACTCTTATCGTTTGTGTACCCTTTCTGAGAAAGGGAGATTTATTGAAAGAAGGTGAGAGCATGAGTAAAAAAGAGATCTACGAGCAGAAAGCAGAGGCATTGATCACTCCGATTGTGGAAGTACATGGATTTGAACTGGTGGATGTAGAATATGTGAAGGAAGGCAGCAATTATTATCTGAGAGCTTACATTGATAAACCACAGGGAATCACAGTGGATGACTGTGAAGTGGTCAGCAGGGCATTTTCCGAAAAACTGGATGAGGAAGACTTTATTGAGGAAGCATATATTATGGAAGTGAGCTCACCGGGACTTGGAAGACCTTTGAAAAAAGAAAAGGACTATAAAAGGAGCATGGGAAAGGAGCTGGAAATCCGAACCTACCGTGCCATAAACCGGGAAAAGGAATTTTACGGTGTTTTAACTGCATATGATGAAAACAGTGTGACCATTGACTGTGAGGGAGAAGAAATGACCTTCCTGAAATCAGATATTGCACTGATTCGTCTTGCATTTGATTTTTAAAGCTTTAGACGATTTATATTTAGGAGGAAAGTAGAACATGAATACAGAATTATTAGAAGCACTGGATATTCTGGAAAAAGAGAAATCAATCAGCAAAGACACCCTGCTGGAGGCTATTGAGCAGTCTTTGATCCAGGCATGCAAAAACCATTTCGGAAAAGCAGATAACATCAAAGTAAATATCAACCCGGAAACCTGCGATTTCAGTGTGTTTGCAGAGAAAAATGTAGTAGAAGAGGTCGATGACCCGGTGACAGAAATCAGTCTTGCAGATGCAAAGATGATGAATTCTCAGTATACCCTGGGAGATGTGGTCAATGTGGAAGTGAAATCCAAACAGTTTGGCCGTATTGCTACACAGAATGCAAAGAACGTGATTCTTCAGAAAATCCGTGAAGAAGAGAGAAAAGTGATTTTTAATCAGTATTATGGAAAAGAAAGAGATATTGTTACCGGTATCGTACAGCGAAGCATGGGCAGAAATTACAGCATTAACTTAGGAAAGGCAGATGCTGTCCTGACAGAAAATGAACAGGTGAAAACAGAAGTGTTCCAGCCTACAGAAAGAATCAAATTATATATTCTGGAAGTAAAGGATACTCCAAAGGGACCGAAGATCATGGTTTCCAGAACCCATCCGGAATTGGTAAAACGTCTGTTTGAGGCAGAAGTTACAGAAGTAAAAGATGGTACTGTAGAAATCAAGAGCATTGCAAGAGAAGCCGGTTCCCGTACCAAAATCGCTGTTTGGAGCAATGACCCGGATGTTGATCCGGTAGGTGCCTGCGTAGGTATGAACGGTGCAAGAGTAAATTCTATTGTAGAAGAATTAAGAGGAGAAAAAATTGATATTATCAACTGGAGCGACAATCCGGCTCTTCTTATTGAAAATGCATTAAGCCCGGCAAAAGTAATTTCTGTTCTTGCAGACCCGGATGAAAAGAGTGCTATGGTGATCGTACCGGATTTCCAGCTTTCTCTGGCCATCGGAAAAGAAGGACAGAACGCAAGACTTGCAGCAAGACTGACAGGATACAAGATTGATATTAAGAGTGAGACACAGGCCAGAGAATCCGGAGAACTGGAATTCTATGAAAACGAAGAGTATGAAGAAGGTGCAGAAGTGACAGAAGAGGCACCTCAGGATACAGAAGAATAAGGTGAGCCTATGAGTACAGTTCGTAAAATCCCCATGAGGAAATGTGTGGGCTGTGGGGAAATGAAAAATAAAAAAGAAATGATGCGGGTATTGAAGACAACAGAGGATGAAATCATTCTGGACACTACCGGACGAAAAAACGGAAGAGGAGCGTATCTTTGTTTCAGTAAAGCCTGTCTGATGCAGGCAATGAAGAATAAAGGATTGGAACGTTCTCTGAAAATGGCAATCCCACAGTCTGTTTACGAGAACCTGGAAAAGGAGTTTGAAAATATTGAACATTCGTAAAGAACTGTCCCTTTTAGGGCTGGCGGCAAAAGCCGGAAAAGTAGTAAGCGGCGAGTTTGCTACAGAAAATGCAGTGAAGTCAGGCAAAGCCTTTCTGGTTTTGACGGCAGAAGATGCTTCCAATAATACCAGAAAAAAATTTAACGATATGTGCACATACTATGAAGTGCCTTTTTATACAATCGGGTCAAAGGAGGAGTTAGGAACAGCCATAGGAAAAGATTATCGGGCATCTCTTGGTGTGACAGATGAAAATTTTGCTGTGGCGATGGTAAAAAAGCTGGAGAATATGAGACATCAGGATTAAAGGAGGGCAACATATGTCAACGATCAGAGTTTATGAACTGGCAAAAGAAGTAAACAAAACCAACAAAGAAGTCTTAGATTTTCTGAAATCTAAAAATATAGATTTGACGAGCCATATGAGCAATGTAGAAAATGCCCATGCAGATATGGTTCGGGCGAACTTTAAAAAAGAAGGAAATGCGGGACAGGATGCAGGAAATCAGGCGGAAGGAGAGAAGCCTAAGAAAAAATTAATTCAGGTTTTCCGTCCTCAGAATGCAAGTCACATGCCGGAACGCAAACAGAAGCCACAGCGTCAGGCAAACGCAGGTGCCGAACAGAAAAGCGAAGAAAAACGTCAGAGAGGTACACAAGATTCTATGAGACAAGAAAATAGAAATAACCGTTCTAATAACAGCCGTCCAAACAACGGAAATACAGAAGGCCGTTCCAATAATCGTCAGGGAGGCCGTTTCAACAACGAAAACAGAGAAAACCGTCAGGGAGGCCGCTTCAACAACGAGAACAGAGACAATCGTCAGGGAGGCCGCTTCAACAACGAGAACAGAGATAATCGTCAGGGAGGCC